>DATCBD010000034.1:0-13058 GCA_036512155.1 Gaiellaceae bacterium
AGAACGTCGCGACCGTCAGCGCGCCGGCATCGCGGAGCGCGAGGTAGGACAGGCTCGGCAGGCCCGGCTCGAAGCCGTGCACGATGTCGAAGCCGCCCGTTCCGAGCGCCACCGCGAGGTTCGCGCGAACGCCGACCGGGACGCCCATCCGGCTGCGCCGCGAGATCGGCACGGCCGGCCCGAGCGCGACGAAGTCGGCCTCGAGCCCGGTGGCAAGGGCGCGGCGCCCCGCGGCGAGATCGCGCGCTCGATTTGAGGGCGCAAGGACGGTCACGCTGTGACCGCGCGCGCGGAGCTCCCGTGCGAGCCCGGCGACGTGCTCATTCACGTCGTGCGGCTGCGACCAGGAGAAGGGGGTGACGAGGGCGATCCGAAATGCCATCGTTCCGGGTCGAGTCTAGTGAGCGATGTCCGAAGAGGGATCGTCGCTGCGGCACGGTGGGGGATCCGGAACGAGCGCCGGATCCACTATGGGGCCGTCCGGCCGATCCCGCTCGCGCGGGCGCTGCCCCTCACGACCGACTGTTCCGGCTTCGCGACTCTCTGTTACTTCCTCGCCGGCGCGCCGGACCCGAACGGCCGCAGCTACGACGGAAGCGGCTGGACGGGGACGCTCCTGGAGGCGATGGAGAACGTCGACCGGCGGGCGATGCTCCCCGGCGACATCGTCGTCTGGGGCGAGTACCCGGGCCACCACTGCGCCGTCGTGCTCGAACCGGGCGACGATCCGTGGCTTGCGTCGCACGGCCAGGAGCGGGGCCCGATCGAGATTCGCTTCTCGACCGAGTCCCGCTACCAGCCGGCGGATGTGACCTGGCTCAGCTCGTTGCCGTAGTGGGCGCCTCGACCGGCGCGCCGCGGCGGTACTTCTCGATGAACTGCTCGGTCAGTTCGCGCGCGTCGTCGTCCTGGATCTGCTTCGGCGGCGACTTCATCAGGTACGAGCTCGGCTCGACGAGCGAGCCGGACACGCCGTGGTTGAGCGCGAGCTTCGCGAGCCGGACGGCGTCGATGACGATGCCGGCCGAGTTCGGCGAGTCCCAGACCTCGAGCTTCATCTCGAGATTGAGCGGCACGTCGCCGAACGATGTGCCCTCCATCCGGATGTACGCCCACTTGCGGTCGGTCAGCCACGGCACGTAGTCGGACGGGCCGACGTGGACGTTGCCCGGGCCGAGGTCGTAGTCGAGCATCGACGTGACCGCGTTCGTCTTCGAGATCTTCTTCGACTCGAGGCGGTCGCGCTCGAGCATGTTCAGGAAGTCGGAGTTGCCGCCGACGTTCAGCTGCATCGTCTTGTCGAGATGCACACCGCGCTCGCGGAAGAGCGACGTCAGCACGCGGTGCGTGATGGTTGCGCCCACCTGCGACTTGATGTCGTCGCCGATGATCGGCACGCCGGCGTCCTGAAAGCGCTTGTTCCAGTAGTCCTCGCGCGCGATGAACACGGGCATGCAGTTGATCATCGCGCAGCCCGCCTCGAGGATCTGCTCCGCGTACCACTTCGTCGCCATCTCCGAGCCGACCGGCAGGTAGTTGACGACGACGTCGGTCTTCGTGTCCTTGAGGATCCCGACGATGTCGGCGGTCGAGCCGGGCGCCTTCTCGACGATCTCCGACAGGTACTTGCCGATGCCGTCGTGCGTCATGCCGCGTGCGACCTTGATGCCGGTCTTCGGCACGTCGGCGAACTTGATCGTGTCGTTCGGGTGCGCCCACATCGCGTCGGCGAGGTCTTCTCCGACCTTGCCCTTCACGACGTCGAACGCGGCCGTGAACTCGATGTCGCGGATGTGGTACCCGCCGAGGTTCACGTGCATGAGGCCGGGGACGAACTCGTCGTCCGGCGCGTCCTTGTAGTAGTGCGCTCCCTGCAAGAGGGAGTTGGCGCAGTTGCCGACGCCGATGATCGCGACGCGAACCTTGCCGTCGTCGAGGCGCCCGTGGCCGTTCGAACTACCGTTGGTCGACATTCGTTCCTCCGTGAATCAGTTGCTTGCGGACGTGCAGGATGCGCTGCAGAACTGTGAACCAGGCGGTGGCGGCGAGCACGACGATCGCCCACTGGAGCGCGCCCCAGGGAGCGAGCACGAGGCCCGCCGTGATGACGATCACGCGCTCCGCGCGGGAGCCGAGACCGACGTCGCCGCGCAGCCCGAGGGCCTCGGCCTTCGCCCGTGCATACGGCACGAGGAAGGAGCCGGCGACTGCGGCGACCGTGACGACGACCGCCGTGTCGTTCCCCGACCGGGCGAAGACGAGTGCGATCGCGGCGAGCATGGCTCCCTCGCCGACGCGGTCGGTCGTGGAGTCGAGGAAGGCGCCGAACGGCGTCGTCAGCCCGCCAGCCCTCGCGAGCGCGCCATCCAAGATGTCGAGGACGGAGCCGACGACGAAGACGCCCGCGCCGAGCCAGTAGAAGAGGAGCTTGTCGCGGTTCTCGAACGGGACGAGGACCGCCGCGACGAGGCACAGCGACACGCCGGTCGCGGTGAGCGCGTTCGGCGTGATGCGGGTACCGAGGAGGCGGGTGACCGCGCGGCTCGCGAGCGAGCGCGCGCCGGTCGTATAGCTCGCCTTGACCCGGGCCGGAGCGGTTTCCAAGCGCAATCCTGCTATGGGGCGACTATAGCAAGTTTGCGATGAGCGGTCTGAGCCGCGGGGCCTGGCGGACGACGAGGATCGAGAGGATCGCGACGCAGATTCCGGCCAGGACGTCGAGCAGGAAGTGGTTGGCGGTGGCGAGGACGCAGAACCAGACCCAGGCGGGCCAGAGCGCCCACAGGGCCTTTGCCCACCAGCGCCGGCTCAGGGAGACGAGGAAGACGCCCACGATGAGGGCGTCCGCCGCGTGCAGGCTCGGCATGGCCGCGTACGGGTTGGCGAGCGCTGCGAGCGCGCCGTTCGAGTGGTTCACCCCGTCCTGGAAGTAGGTCGTGAACATCCACGGGGGCGCCGTGGGCCAGACGACGTAGCCGACGAGCCCGAGGACGTTCGCGAGCAGCACCGTGTTCCGGAAGCGCGCGAAGCGCTCGTGGTGTCGGACATAGACGAAGAGGAGAGCAAGTCCGACGACGGTGAACTCGGAGTTCCAGTACGTCCACGCGGCGAGCGTCAGCAGCGCGTGGGACGAGGCCACCACCTGCTGGGTCGTCGTCTCGACGATGTCGTGGGTTGTCCGCTGCTCGAAGCTGAGGACGCGCCAGCCGTTCCAGAAGGCCTGGGCGGGGTTCCGGTCGGCAAAGCTGCGCGCGCCCAGGTAGGCGACGTAGAAGCCGAACCAGATCGCGAGTTGACGCCCGAAATCGGTCCAGCCACGCGGGAGAACCCGCCGTCCTGCTGCGACGACTGCGGTCACAGGGGGAGTCTAGACCGCCCGTGGCCTTTTGAGCCACAGGTTTCCTGAGCATTTACAGGATTTTGGACAGAAATTGCTTCGTCCGCTCGTGCTCGGGCGCCTGGAAGAAGTGCTCCGGGGTGCCCTCCTCGATGATGACGCCCGCGTCCATCATGACCACCCGGTCGGCCGCCTCCCGGGCGAAGCCCATCTCGTGGGTGACGACGATCATCGTCATGCCGTCGTTGGCCAGGCCGCGCATCACGTCCAGGACCTCGCCGACGAGCTCTGGGTCGAGGGCGGAGGTGGGCTCATCGAAGAGCATGAGCTTCGGGTTCATGGCCAGAGCGCGAGCGATCGCCACGCGCTGCTGCTGGCCGCCGGAGAGCTGCGACGGATAGCTCTCGTACTTCTCCCCGAGACCGACGCGGTCGAGCAGCGCCTTCGCGCTCGCGACGGCTTTCTCCTTGGAGATCTTCTTCACGCGGATTGGCGCCTCGACGACGTTCTCGAGCGCGGTCATGTGACCGAAGAGGTTGAAGCGCTGGAAGACCATGCCGATCTCCGCACGCTGACGCGCAACCTCGCCCTCCCGCAACTCATGGAGCTTGTCGCCGGACTGGCGATAGCCGACGAGCTCTCCGTCGACCCAGAGACGCCCCCCGTCGATCTTCTCCAGGTGGTTGATGCAACGGATGAACGTCGTCTTGCCGGAGCCGGACGGCCCGAGGATGCAGGTCACCTCGCCGGGAGCGACGTCGAGCGAGACGCCCTTCAGCACCTCGAGCCGGCCGAAATGCTTGCGGACGCCTTCGGCTTTCACCATTGCGGTCATCGGCGGAAGAAGGGGACGTCGGTGACGTTGCTCCACCACCCGAGAAGTGCGCTGCCGGACTCGTTGCGGGAGACGCCGCGCCCGTAGTGGCGCTCGACGTGGTACTGCCCGAACGAGAGGATCGTCGTGATGATGAGGTACCAGATGCTCGCGACGATGAGGAGCTGGATGACGTAATACGTTCGTGCGTAGATGATCTGCGCCGAGTAGAGCAGCTCCGTCACCGCGATTGCGCTGACGAGCGATGTCGTCTTCAGCATCGAGATCGTCTCGTTGCCGGTCGGCGGAATAATCACGCGCATCGCCTGCGGGAGGACGATGCGGCGCATGGTGAGGAGGCGCGTCATGCCGAGCGCGTGGGCGGCCTCCGTCTGGCCTTCGTCGACGGAGATGATCCCGGCACGCACGATCTCCGCCATGTACGCGCCCTCGTTCAGTCCGAGCGCAAGCATGCCGGCGATGAACGGGGTGATGTGCGACGCGACGTCGACGTGTGTGAACTGGTGGCCGAGCGGGATCCCGATCGCAAAGCGCGGGTACAGCGCACCGATGAAGTTCCAGAAGAAGATCTGGACCAGCACCGGCGTGCCGCGGAAGAACCAGATGTACATCCAGCTCGCGCCGGAGACGAGCGGGTTCGGCGAGAGCCGCATGACGGCGAGGACGATGCCGAGCGTGATGCCGATCGCCATCGAGGTCGCGGTCAGCTCGAGCGTCAGGATGAGCCCGTGCAGGATCGGGCTCGAACCGAAGTAGTGGCCGACGACCGACCAATGGAACCGCTTGTTCGTCGCCATCGACGCCACGACGGCGTATGCGAGGAAGGCGATGACGACGCCCGCGACCCAACGGCCGGTGTGCCGGACGGGGATCGCGCGAATCTGGTCGGGCGGGACCGCCGAAGCGGCCCCGCCCGACGTCACGTCAGCTGGTGGCGCCGTTGATCTTCGGGTTCGAGATGGCGCCGCCCTGGAGACCCCACTTGGCCAGGATCGACTTGTACGTGCCGTTCGTGATCAGCAGCTTGACCGCGTCGAGGACCGGCTTCGTCATGCCGTTCCCCTTCGGGAGCGCGATGCCGTACGGCGCGGTCCCATACGAGGTGCCGGTCAGCTTGAACTGCCCGTGCGACTGCTTGACGATGTACGCGGCGACGGGCGAGTCGGCCATGCCGATCTGCGCCTTGCCGCTCGTGATCGCGAGGTTGGCGGCGTTCTGGTCGGGGAAGGCCGAGACCTTCACCGCGGCCTTGCCGGCCTTCTTGCACTTCGCGCTCTGCGCCGTCGCGTCCGACTGCTCGGTCGTGCCGTTCTCGACGGAGACGGTGAGCCCGCACAGCGAGGCGAGGCCCTTGACAGTCGTTCCGCCGGAAGCCTTCGTGTAGAACGACGTCCCGGCCGAGAAGTAGGTGACGAAGTCGACCACCTTCTGGCGCGCCTTCGTGTCGGTGAACGACGACATGCCGATGTCGTACTTGCCCGCCTGCAGACCGGGGATGATCCCGTCGAAGGTCGCGTTCTTCATCTTGAACGTCAGCCCGAGGACGTTGCCGATCGCCTTGGCGAGGTCGGCGTCCACGCCGACCACTGTTTTGCCGTTCGTGGCGACGAACTCCATCGGGGCGTACGTCGCGTCGGAGGCGACGATGAGCGTGCCCTTGGCCGCGATCGCCTTCGGGACCTCGGCGGCGATCTTCGGGTTCTTCGCCGCGGACGCCGGCGCCGCGACGATCGCTAGAACCGCCAGGGCGAGAAGCCCGGCGGCGATCGTGGTCTTCCCTCTCATGCGCTTCCTTTCGACTGTTTCGGCCTGCATAGAGGCAGAGCCTACGCCGGACTAGCCGCCGATGTAAGACATCTCGACCTTCGGCAGCGACGCCGTCTCGGCCGTGCGGAGCTCGGAATAACGGTCGGTGCGGCGCGTCCAGATGCCGCGCAGGGTTTCGGCCAGCTCCTCGTCGGTCGCGCCGGCGCGGAGTGGCGCGCGCAGGTCGTGGCCGCGCACTGCGAAGAGGCAGGTGTAGAGGCTTCCCTCGGCCGAGAGCCGTGCGCGCGAACAGCCGCCGCAGAACGGCTGGGTCACAGAGGCGATGACGCCGATCTCGCCGGCGCCGTCCTTGTAGCGCCAGCGGCTCGAGGTCGAGTCGGGTCCGGCCGCGACGGGCTCGAGCGGCCACGCGGCGCCGATGCGGCGGACGATCTCCTCCGCCGGCACGACGTCGTCGAGCCGCCAGCCGTTCGTGTGGCCGACGTCCATGTACTCGATGAAGCGCAGCACGTGGCCCGTGCCGCGGAAGCGCTCGGCGAGGGCGACGATGCCGTCGTCATTGACGCCGCGCTTGATCACGGCATTGACCTTCACCGGGAGCCCGGCCGCGGCGGCGGCGTCGATGCCCTCGAGCACGCGGCCGACGGGGAAGTCGACGTCGTTGAGCGCACGGAACTGGGCGTCGTCGACAGAGTCGAGGCTGACGGTCACGCGGTTGAGCCCGGCGTCGGCGAGCGCCTGCGCCTTCTGCGGCAGGAGAACGCCGTTCGTCGTCAGCGCCAGCTCGAGATCGGGGATCGCTGCAAGCTGCTCGACGAGCCGCTCGACGTCGCGGCGGACGAGCGGCTCGCCGCCGGTCAGCCGCACCGTGCGCACGCCGAGTGCCGCGAACACGCCGACGACACGGGTGATCTCCTCGAAGCTCAGCAGCTCGCGTCGGTCGAGGAACGCGTAGTCGCGCCCGAAGACCTCCTTCGGCATGCAGTAGACGCACCGGAAGTTGCAGCGGTCGGTGATCGAGACGCGCAGCGTCTCGAGCGGCCGTCCGAGCGTGTCCAGCAGCGGCTCCATGGGAATCAGGTTACGTCGCGACCGTGGCAGCGGCCGCGAACGGGCCCTCGACCGCCGAAGCAGGCACGTCGATCCCCGCGGCCGCGTACGCGTCGGGCTGGTCGAGCGTCTCGTGCTCGAGCAGCGCCTTGGCGAGCGAGTCGAGCTTGTCGCGGTTGTCGTGCAGCAGCGTGAGCACTTCCTCGCGTGCCTCCGCGACGAGCTTCCGCACTTCGTCGTCGATCATCCGCACCGTCTCCTCGGAGACGCCGGCCGCGCCGGGAAGGAACGGGCCTTGACCGTCCTGCGGGATGACGGTGATCGTCCCGATCGTGTCGCTCATGCCCCAGCGGCCCACCATGTGCCGCGCGATCTGCGTCAGCTGCTGGAAGTCGGACTCAGCGCCGGTCGTCAGGTCGCCGAACACGACCTCCTCGGCGGAGCGGCCGCCGAGCGCGACCTTGATCTTCGCCATCAGCTCGTCCTTCGAGTAGTTGTAGCGGTCGGCGTCGGGCGCGGAGAACGTCACGCCGAGCGCGAGCCCGCGCGGGATGATCGAGATCTTGCGCACCGGGTCTGCGCCGGGGGTGAGCATGCCGACGATCGCGTGCCCGCCCTCGTGGTACGCGGTGCGGCGCTTGTCCTCCTTGCTCATCAGCACCTTGCGCTCGGCGCCGAGCACGATCTTCTCGAGCGCGTCGGTGAAGTCCGCCTCCTCGACCTGGTCGTGACCGCGCCGCGCGGCCAGCAGCGCCGCCTCGTTCACGAGATTGGCGAGATCGGCACCGACCATGCCCGGCGTCGTCGACGCGATGCCGCCGAGGTCGACGTCGGGCGCGAGCGGGACGCTGCGCGTGTGCACGCGCAGGATCGCCTCGCGGCCGTTGCGGTCCGGGGGCTGCACGGCGACGCGGCGGTCGAACCGCCCCGGTCGCAGGAGCGCCTGGTCGAGCACGTCTTGCCGGTTGGTCGCGGCGATGACGATCACGCCGGTGGACGAGTCGAAGCCGTCCATCTCGGTGAGGATCTGGTTCAGCGTCTGCTCGCGCTCGTCGTTGCCGCCGCTGAAGCCGGCGATGCCGGACGTGCGCGAGCGGCCGATGGCGTCGAGCTCGTCGATGAAGATGATCGACGGCGCCGCTTCCTTCGCCTTTGTGAAGAGGTCGCGCACGCGCGACGCGCCGATGCCGACGATCGCCTCCACGAACTCGGACGCCGCCATGGAGAAGAACGGCACGTTCGCTTCGCCGGCGACCGCGCGCGCGAGCAGCGTCTTGCCGGTGCCGGGCGGCCCGCTGAGCAGGACGCCGTGCGGGATGCGCGCGCCGAGCTTGCGGTACTTCTCCGGGTCGCGGAGAAAGTCCACGACCTCTAGGAGCTCCTGCTTCGCTTCCTCGATGCCGGCGACGTCCTTGAAGGTGACCTTGTCGCCGCCCGGCTCGTACTTGCGCGCGCGCGAGCGGCCGAACGCGCCCAGCGCGTTCTGCATGCTTCCCGCGCGTCGAATCACGAAGTAGATGAGGCCGATGAAGAGGAGCGTCGGCCCGAACCCGACGAGCAGGCTCTCCCACCACGGCGAACCGGTGTCGAGCGGCTGCGCGTTGACGACCACCTTCTTCTTCTGGAGCAGCGACGAAAGTGCGTTCGCGTTCGCGAACGCGGGGATTTCGGTCTGGAAGAGCGTTGTCTTCTTCGAGCCCGCGTAGCTCTGGGAGACGGTGAACGTGCCCTGCACGGCCGTCCCCTTCGAGGTGATGGCTGCGACGTGGCCGGCCTGCACCTGCTTCAGGAAGTACGGGCTGTACGGCACGCGCACACGCGGCGCGCTCTTCGTCGCCCGTGATGCGGCCCAGAAGTTGACGACGAGCAGGACGGCGACCCAGCCGATCCACCAGCCGACGCGGATGCGTGGCCGTTGTGGCTTCGCGGGGCCCGGGGCGCGTGCCGGATCGGTGCTCACGCTCTAATGATGCCTTTCGGACGCCCAGACTTTCGCCAGCTCAATGATCGTCGCAGCGGCGATGCCCATGTCCTCGACGCAGATCCACTCCCGCTCGCTGTGCGCGTCCTGCCCGCCCGTGTAGATGTTCGGCGTCGGCAGGCCCATCTCGGTGAGGGCGGAGCCGTCGGTGCCGCCGCGGATCGCGGTGCGTCTCGGCTCGAAGCCGATGCGCCTGACGGCTTCTTCGAGGTTCTCGACGATCTCGGGATGGCGCTCGAGCACGGCCCGCATGTTGCGGTACTGGATGCGTGACTCGACCTCGATCGTCGCGCGCGGCTCCGTCGCCGCCACCTCCTCGGCGAGGTTGCGCAGGAATTCGACGCTGCGGTCGAGCTCGCCGTCGTCGAAGTCGCGGACGATGAGGCGGAGCTCCACCTCGCTCGAGTCGCCGCTGACGAGCACGGGGTGGACGTAACCCTCGCGGTCGCCGGTCGTCTCGGGCGAGAGCCGGTCCTTCGGCAATCGCGCGACGATCTCGGCTGCGAGCTTGATCGCATTCACGAGCTCGCCCTTCGCAAGACCGGGATGGATCGAGCGGCCGTGGACGTGCATGCGCACCTGCGCACCGGAGAACGTCTCCTCCTGGATCTCCCCGATGGTTGAGCCGTCCATCGTGTACGCGGCGTGCGCGCCGAACGACTCGACCGGGAAGTGGATGACGCCGCGCCCGATCTCCTCGTCCGGGTTGAACGCGACCTTGATCGTCCCGTGCGGCACCTCGGGGTACGCGACGAGATATGCGGTCGCGGCCATGATCTCCGCGACGCCCGCCTTGTCGTCGGCGCCGAGCAGCGTCGTTCCGTCGGTCGTGATCAGCTCGTGCCCGACGTGCGCCGCGAGCTGCGGCGATTCCTTGGGGCGGATGACGTTCCCGGAGTCGCCGAGCGGGATGTCGCCACCGTCGTAGCGGAAGCGCTGCGGGCGCACGTTTGCACCGGTCACCTCGCGCGCGGTGTCGACGTGCGCGAAGAAGGCGATCGTCGGGATGTCGCCCTCGACCGTCGCCGGGATGGTGGCGGTGACGTAGCCGTGCTCGTCCATCTGCGCGTCGGTGAGGCCGATCTGCTGCAGCTCGTCGAGGAGGAGCCGCAGCAGGTCGAGCTGCTTCTCCGTGCTCGGGTAGGCCGTCGAGTCCTCGTCCGATTGCGTGTCGATCTGGACGTAGCGGAACAGCCTCTCGGCGGCGTCTGCTGCGAGTTGAGTGGCAAGCTCCATGGGTTCGAGTCTACGGTTGCAGTTGATGCGCAGGCGGCTCGTACAGCTCTACCTCGGGCTCGTCCTGTACGGGTTCAGTACCTCACTGCTCGTGCTCTCCGGTCTCGGGCTCGCTCCGTGGGACGTCTTCCACCAGGGCCTCGCGAAGCACTCGAACCTCGCCATCGGCACGTGGAGCATCATCGTCGGGCTGTTCGTTCTGCTGCTGTGGATTCCGCTGCGAGAGCGGCCGGGAATCGGAACGGTCAGCAACGTCGTCTTCATCGGCGGGACGATGGACGTCGTGCTTGCGCACCTCTCGCCGCCGCACGAGCTGGCGTTGCGGATCGTGTGCCTCGGCGTCGGGGTCTTCTTGAACGGCGTCGCGACGGGGGCGTACATCGGCGCCGGCCTCGGGCCCGGGCCGCGCGACGGTTTGATGACGGGGCTCGCCAGGCGCGGGCACTCGATCCGCGTCGTGCGGACGTCGCTCGAGGCAAGCGTGGTCGTGATCGGCTGGCTGCTCGGTGGGACGGTCGGCGTCGGGACGGTGCTGTACGCGCTGTCGATCGGCCCGCTCGCGCACGTGTTCGTCCCGTTCTTCTCGCGCGGCCGCGCGCCGGCGCCGGTGATCGAAGGCAATTGATCGCGGTCGGCCTTTCGCTGCTGTCGGCCGTGCTCTTCGGCAGCATGAGCGTCGCGCTCCGCTTCGCGCTCGATCGCGAGCGCGACGTCATGCTCGGCACGTTCGTCACGGTCGCGACCGCGCTCGTCGTCGCGCTCGCGTGGGCGGCGGCCGAGGCGCCGTCGCGCGGCGTGCACGTCGCTGCGGCGTGGCCGTTCGCGCTTGCCGGCCTGCTGCAGCCCGGCGTGGGGCAGTTGTTCGGAACACTCGCGATCCGCGAGACCGGCTCGTCGCGCGCGTCGATGGTGTTCGGAACGGCGCCGCTCGTCGCGGTCGCGATCGCGCTCGTCTTCCTCGGCGAGCCGGTGAGCGTCCCGCTGATCATCGGCGCCGTGCTGATCGTCGGCGGCAGCGTCGAGCTCGCCCGTGAGCGGGGCCGGCCGGCGCACTTCCGCCGGATCGGGCTCGCGTACGCATTCGTCACGGTCGTCCTCTTCGCGTCGCGGGACAACCTCGTCCGCTGGCTCGCGAAGAGCACGAGTGCCCCGCCTGCCGTGAGCGCGACCGCCGCGCTCCTGGGCGGCCTCGTGTTCATCACGGTCATCGCGCGGCCGCGCCTGTCCCGGCGGGCGCTGCCGTTCGTCCCCGCGGGGATCTTCTTCGGGCTCTCCTACGTCGCGCTCTTCGAGGCGTTCTACCGGGGGCGCGTCACGATCGTGTCGCCGCTCGTCGCCACGGAGTCGCTCGTCGCGGTCGGGCTCTCGGCGCTGCTCCTCCGCCACACGGAGCTCGTCGGCCGGCGGCTGGCTCTCGGCACGGTGTTCATCGTCGCCGGCGGGGCCCTGATCGGCGCATTCCGGTGACAACCACGTAGCGGTACCTGGTACCGGTCGTGGCTGCGGGGGTCAAGAATCCCTGCTCAGGGCCCTAAGGCCGGTACCAGGTACCCGCACGGCGGTGTCGCGGCTTCGTCACCGGCAGGGTTCTCCCATATCTGATATAAAGAGGCTTAGATTTTCTCATAGGAGGTTAAAACCAGCATGGCAAAGACGATTGGCATCGACCTGGGCACGACCAACTCGTGCATGGCTGTCCTCGAGGGCGGCGAGCCCACGGTCATCCCGAACGCCGAGGGCGGGCGCACCACGCCGTCCGTCGTCGCGTTCACGAAGGACGGCCACCGGCTCGTCGGCGCCCCGGCGCGGCGGCAGCAGGTCACGAACCCGACGAACACCATCTTCTCGATCAAGCGCTTCATGGGGCGCAAGTACGACGAGGTCTCCGAGGAGATGAAGATCGTCCCGTACGAGGTCGAAAAGGGCCCGAACGGCGACGTGCGCGTGAAGGCGGAGGGCAAGGACTACGCCCCGCCGGAGATCAGCGCGATGATCCTCCAGAAGCTGAAGGCCGACGCCGAGGCGTACCTCGGTGAGCCGGTGAACGAAGCAGTCATCACCGTCCCGGCCTACTTCAACAACGCACAGCGCGAGGCGACCAAGGACGCCGGCAAGATCGCCGGCCTCAACGTGCTGCGCATCATCAACGAGCCGACCGCGGCAGCGCTTGCGTACGGGCTCGACAAGGAAGGCTCCGACCAGACGATCCTCGTCTTCGACCTCGGCGGCGGCACGTTCGACGTATCGGTGCTCGAGCTCGGCGAGGGCGTCTTCGAGGTCAAGTCGACCGCGGGTGACAACCACCTCGGCGGCGACAACTTCGACAAGGCGGTCGTCGATTGGATGGTGTCCGAGTTCAAGAAGGATCAGGGCATCGACCTCGCGGCCGACCGCATGGCGTTGCAGCGTCTCTACGAGGCCGCGGAGAAGGCGAAGATCGAGCTGTCGTCCACGATGACGACGCAGATCAACCTGCCGTTCATCACCGCGACGCAGGAGGGGCCGAAGCACCTCGACCTGCAGCTGACGCGCGCGAAGCTCGAGGAGATCACAGCCGACCTGCTCGCACGGACCGTCGGCCCGACGAAGCAGGCGCTCACCGACGCAGGTCTCGACGCATCGAAGATCGACCACGTCGTCCTCGTCGGCGGCATGACCCGCATGCCTGCGGTGCAGGCGAAGGTCAAGGAGATCGTCGGCAAGGATCCGCGCAAGGGCGTCAACCCGGACGAGGTCGTCGCCGTCGGCGCCGCGCTGCAGGCGGGCGTGCTCAAGGGCGAGGTGAAGGACATCCTCCTCCTCGACGTGACGCCGCTGTCGCTCGGCATCGAGACCAAGGGCGGCGTGATGAC
>DATCBD010000035.1:0-8519 GCA_036512155.1 Gaiellaceae bacterium
AGCGGCGCAAGCTCGAGGCCGGCGACGATCGGCGACTTCCCCTGCGGGCCCTGGAAGTAGAAGACGAACAGGAACATCAGCGCGAAGCGGGAGAGACCGTTGATGAACGCTGCGCCGGACGCCGCTGCGAAGAGCTTGTTCCGGAAGAGCGAGAGGTCGAGCATCGGCGCGCGCCCGTGCCGTTCGATGAGCACGAAGATCGGCAGGAACACGATCGCGGCGGCGAAGCCGGCGATGACGAGCCAGTTGTTCCAGCCCGACAGTCCGCCCTTCGACAGGGCAAGGACGAGCCCCGTTAACCCGATCACGAACGTGGACGTGCCGACAAGGTCGAGCCCGCGTTCCTGGTCGCGACCGGAGATCTCGTGCAGCACGAGATACGCCCACGCGGAGCCGAGCAGGCCGAGCGGGACGTTGAACCAGAAGACCCACGGCCAGTTGATGGCGACGAGCGCGCCGCCGAGCACCGGGCCGATGACGAGCCCGACCGCGGCCACCATCGTGTTCGTGCCCATGGCGAGCCCGAGCTCCTCCTTCGGGAACGCATCCGTGACGAGCGCGGCCGCGTTCGCGAAGAGGAACGCGCCGCCGACGCCCTGGAGGACGCGCCAGAGGATGAGCTGCGTCCCGCTGCCGGAGAAGCCGGCGCCGAGCGACGCGGCCGAGAAGACGAGGAAGCCGAGCACGTATGCGTGCTTGCGCCCGAACAGGTCGGACAACCGTCCCGCCGTCAGGACGAGCACGGTGGAGACGATCATGTAGACGAGGATGACCCAGACGAGCTGGAGCAACGTCGTGTGCAGGCTGCGCTCGAGGTCCGGGAGCGCAATGATGAGGGTGCCCGAGTTGACGGTCGCCAGCAGCATCCCCAGGCTGGTGCAGGAGAGCACCCACCACTTGAACTGACGGCTATGTCTGCGACTCCGAAGAAACTTCATTCTTACGTCAACGTCAGTTTAGCAGCCCGGCGGGAGCTGAGCCCGGCAGGCTTCCGGCGGGTCGCCTGGTGGGCGGTCGGCTGCCTCATCGTCATCGTCGGCACCGGCGCGACCGTGCGCCTGACCGGCTCCGGTCTCGGGTGCCCGCACTGGCCGACGTGCAACAGCACGCACGCGCTGCCGAAGGGCTACCACTCCGACATCGAGTTCTCGAACCGCATCGTCTCGGCGATCACGGTCATCTCGACGCTGGCGCTCGCGATCGCCGCCTGGCGCACGCGCGGCCTCGGACGCCGCGGCAAGGTGCTTGCGACCATCGTCTTCGCGGGCACGCTCGCGCAGGCGCCGCTCGGTGCGATCACCGTGTACTACGACCTCAACCCGTATCTCGTCCTGACGCATCTGTTGCTGTCGCTGACCGTCCTCGGGATCGCCGTAGTGACGCTGCTCGAGGCGTCGAGGCTCGTGCGCGGCGGCGCGTCCATGCTTCCCACCCTCGCGCGCGCGGGCGGCGCGGTGCTCCTGCTCGCCGTCGGCGTGCTCGTCGTGACCGGGACGCTGGCGACGGCCGCGGGCCGCTTCCCCGGCAGTTCCGGCTCGAAGGTCGTTCCCCGTCTCGGCACTTTCCACCCGGCCGTGTGGCTGCACGTGCGCGCGGTGGCGGCGTTCGGCATCGTCTTCCTCGTGCTCGCCGTATGGGCGTGGGCCCGTCGGGCGCAATGGCCGTGGCTCCTCCGCGGCTGCGCTGCGCTGCTCGCCATCCTGCTCGTGCAGATGGGAATCGGCGAATGGCAGTACCGCACGTACGGCACCGTGCCGTGGTGGGTGGTGGTCGCGCACGTCGCCGCGGCAGCGGTTCTCTTCGCCTGGACGGTCGGCCTGGTGGCGAGGCTGTGGCGTCCAGTGCGTCACTAGACTTCGTGAATGCCCGAGCTGAACGTCTCGTTCACGCCGAGCCTGAAGCGGCCTGTGCTGATCGCCGCGTTTCGCGGGTGGAACGACGGAGGCCAGGGCGCGTCGCTCGGCGCCGCCTACCTCGCCAAGCAGTGGAACGCAGCGCGCTTCGCGGAGATCGAGCCGGAGTCGTTCTTCGACTTCCAGTCCGTGCGTCCGCACGTGTCGCTCGTCGACGGTGAGACGCGGCGGGTCGACTGGCCCGACAACGGTTTCTTCCACGCGTCCATCCCGGAAGCGGGTCGTGACGCAGTGCTCCTGCTCGGCATCGAGCCGAACCTGCGCTGGCGCACGTTCTCGGGCCTCGTGCTCGAGCTTGCGCAGGACCTCGGCGTGGAGATGGTGGTCACGTTCGGGTCGCTCCTCGCCGACGTGCCGCACACGCGACCCGCGCCGGTGACGGCGGCAGCGACTGATTCCGAGCTCGTCGCAGAGCTCGGCCTCGAGGCGTCCCGCTACGAAGGCCCGACCGGCATCGTGGGGATCCTGCACGACCAGTGCCGCGAAGCCGGAATCGCATCGGTGAGCCTCTGGGCGGCCGTGCCGCACTACGTGTCGCTCGCGCCGAGCCCGCGCGCAGCGCTCGCGCTCGTGCGGCGGTTCGGCGAGCTGATGCACGTCGACGTCGACCTCGACGAGCTCGAGCACGCAGCGGAGGAGTACGCCGAACAGGTCAGCGAGGCGGTCTCGACCGACGCGGAGACGCAGGCGTACGTCGAAGAGCTCGAGCAGCGCGTCGACGCGCTGGCATCGGAGGGAGATCTGCCGTCGGGCGAGTCGCTCGCGGCGGAGCTGTCCCGCTTCCTCCGCGAGCGCGAAGAGCAAGACGAGGGCCCGGAAGGGCCTGCCGTCTAGGAGTGCTCGTCCTTCGCGCCGTCGCGGGCGCCGCCGGCCTCGTGCTCGTCCTGGCCGGAGTGGTGTTCTTCTTTCAAGGCATCGGTGTGATCGGCGGGTCCTTCATGAGCGGCAGCGCGAAGTGGGCCGTCATCGGGGCCGTGCTCGTTGTTGCCGGCGCCGGTTTGCTCGCCGCCGCCCGCTTCCGCAGCGGTCGCTGACGGCTTGCGGCGCCGCCGCCGCCGCTTCGGCGCACCGGACGAGGCCTGCTGCTGTTCTCCTTGCGCCGCAGTCGCGGTCGCAGCCGTCGCTTCAGCGCCGGTGCCGGGCTTCTTGCGACGCCGCCTCCGGCGGCGCGAGTTCGACGGCTGCTTCGGCGCGGGCAGGTTCTCGGAGAGCGCGAGCGCGACCTCGGTGACCGCGCCGAGCTTCTCGCGGGCGTCCTCGAGCAGCTTCGTCGCGCGCGGGGTGTAGCCCTCCGCGGACGCGAGGAGCGCGGCGCCCACCTGGACCGGCTGCTCGAGCGCGGTCTGGACGAGCTTCGCCGCGTTCTCCTCGTGGCGATGGCCGCGCGAGTTCGCGAGTGCGCCGAGGAGGCGTTTCGCCTCCGGATACTCGGTCGAGGCGCGTCGATCCTGCACCTTGCGCGTCGCGCGTGCGAGCCGCCAGGTCCAGCGCTCGAGGATCTGATCGGGTGCGTCGGGCTTGCCATCGGCGATCGCGCGCAGGAGCACGCGGATACCCGCGAGGCGCTCTTTCTCCCACGTCGGCGCCTGCGTCACGAGCGTGACGAGATCGTCGAAGTCTGCGCGTTCGACACGCATCGAGACGCGGTCTTGCAACGCCATCAGTCGCAGGCGCCGGTTCGGGTTCTCCGCTGCGGCGGTGGACAGGAACTGCTCCATCGCGCCCTTGCTCGCGCGGCCCTCGGTCAGCTTCTGCACGAACGACGAGCGCTCGTCGAAACGGATCTGCCGGCCGGCGATCGTCGCCCAGTAGCGTTGCTCGTCCTCGTCGAGGTAGCGCGGGTCGACGCGCTGCCACTCCCGCAGGATGACCGCGATGCGGCGCCGGACGTCCGGTGTCACCGGCACGAGCCACGGCGCCGGCGTCAGGCGGCGGCGTGCTCTGCGCTGCGCACGGCGGCGCGGCGCCGGCGTGACGCGTGCGCCTTCACGGTAGAAGTCGGCGTCGAGCAGCGAGTGGAGCGAGACAACGCGCTCGTTGTGCGTCGCGCCCTTCGGGACGAAGTCGACGACGATGCCCGCTTCCTTGCGCGGATGCATGCGCATGATGCGGCCGATGCGCTGCTGGTAGACGCGCTTCGACGCCGTCGGCGCGAGGTGCATGCACACCGTCGCGCGCGGAGAGTTCCATCCTTCCGCGAGCAGCTGCGCGTTGATCAAGACGTTGATCTCGCCACGCTCATATGCGGCGAGCGTCTCTGCGAGCTTCACCGGCGGCGTGCGGCCGGACACCGCTTCCGCCTTGATCCCGGCGGCGCGGAATTCCTGCGCGAGGTTGTATGCGTGGTCCACGCCGGCGGCGTAGACGATGCCCGGCGTGTTGTCGAAGCGATCGCGGTACAGGCTCGCGGCCGCCTGGTTCAAGGCCTGGTGGTCGAGCGTCTTGGCGAGGATCTCCTGGTCGAAGTCGCCGCCGACGATCGGCACCGAGTTGATCGCGGCCACCGGCGGGACGCGGAGGCAGCGGAGCGGCGCGATCAGGCCGCGGCGTGCGGCGTCCTGCAGGGGAAGGTCGTCGACCGACGCGGGAAAGACGTCGGAGACCTGCTTCGCGATCAACTGCTCGGTCGCCGTCATCCCGATGTAGATGGGCTCCGGGAACGACCGGATCGCGGCGGACGTCTTCTCGCCGAGCGCGGTATGCGCCTCGTCGCAGATGACGAGCTGGTACGCCTCGCGGCTGATCGAGTCCACGTGCCGTGCGAACCACGCATACGTCTGGATGGTGAGCGGGTTCGTGTGGGCCGGCTCCTTGCCGCTCACGATCGCTTCCGTGAAGCGGTCGCCGTAGCCCTCGTCGGTCAGGTCGCGCGTGAACTGCGAGACGAGCAGGCGCCGGTGCGTGAGGATGAGGACGCCGAGCGTGCGCGCCGCATCGACGAAGCCCGCCGCGGCGATCGTCTTGCCGGAGGCGGTGGGATGGCGGAAGCGATAGCGCTGGATCGCGCCCGGGTCCTGCTCGGGCGTCAGCTCCTCGGGCTCCTCTTCCTCCTCGTCGTCGTCGGCGACGATCACGTCGTCTTCGTCGTCCTCCTCTTCCACCTCGGCGACCGCGTGGCCGTTCCCGTTTCCGTTCTCCTTCTCCTCCGTGCGTTGCGCGGCGGAGATCAGCTCGGTGAGCATCCCGGCCAGCGCGTCCACCTGATGGCGGCGGAGCGCCGTGCCACCCTTCGTGCGCGGCTCGGGCTCGGCGAGGATGCGCTCGAGGCCGAGCATGAGGCCGAAGCGCACCTTCCACTGCGGGCTCGGGGCGCGGTTTCCGGCCTCGATCTCCGCGATCGCGTCGTCCAGCGCGCGGCGCCGCGCGGTGCCCGGGGCGAGGGCCTGCGCCGGATTCTCGCCGTCACGAAGGAACGGTTCACCGGCCCACGCCTCTGCGCGGAATGCCGCGGCGGCGAGCGGGTCGTTCGCCTCCGCAAAGGTCGTGTGCTGAATGGCTTCTTGCATATGCGCAGCACCAGCGGTGCTGCAGGCTTTCCAAAGGTGGCGCCGCTCGATGAGTCCCCTGGACCGAGCCGCGCTCCACGCAGCATACCCGGCCTTGCGGGAGCGTCAACCTGTCCGGGCTAGCTCCCCAGGCCGCCGAAGACGGCGAACGGGTTCTGGGGAGTGGTCTCCCAGACCACCTCGCCGCCTAGCTCGACCTGCCCGTGCAGGCGGGCGGCCAGCGCGTCGGCGTCGTCCTTCGACGCCGTGCCGACGATGAGGTAGTGGAAGCGGCGCACGGGGTTGTACCCCTCGCCCTCGAGGGCCTCCGCCAGGGACTTCGCCTCGTCCCGCGAGGCGCACTGCACGCGGACCTCCCACGGCGCGTAGCCGCGGTCGAGCTCCTCGTCTTCCCACGTCTCGGCGGCCGGCTCGTCGTCCCAGCGCTCCTCGTCCTCGAGCCAGTGCTCGACCTTGCTGGCCTGCGCCTTCCAGCCGAGGCTGCGCAGCTGGGCGTCGATCACGCCGTGGGCGCGCTCCGCCTGGGCGCGCGACGAGGCGTAGACGAAGATCTCGTCGCCGTCGCGCGAGACGGCGAGCCGCCTCTGCTCGAGGGCCTGCGCGAGCTCGCGCGCCTCCTCGCCTAGGTCAGCGCCGAGCCGGTCGAGGAGACCGCCGGCGTGCGTCTCCTCGACCTCGATGCGAATGCGCCAGTCGTCGGCCACGGGCGGCGAGCTTACCGTTAGTGGAGCGCGATGCGGCCGGGCGGCCAGTAGGTGAGGAGCACAGGGCCGATGAGGCTCCCCCGCGGCACCGAGCCCCAGACGCGCGAGTCGCACGAGTGGACGCGGTCGTCGCCGAGGAAGAAGTAGTGGCCGGCGGGGACGTGCCAGGTGCCCGACTCGCGGTCGCGGAGCGCCGGGTCGACGTACGGCTCCGCCAGCGGCTTTCCGTCGATGGAGATGAAGCCGTTCCGTTCCGAGACGGTGTCGCCCGGAAGCCCGATCAGCCGCTTGACGAAGGTGGACCCGCTGTCGCCGGGTCCGCATCTCGCTGTCGTCGGCGGTGCGGTGAAGACGACGATCTGCCCGCGCTCCGGGCTCTCGAAGTCATACGCGAGCCGGTTGACGAGCACGCGGTCGTTGGAGCCGGCGAGACACCAGTCCCCCGGCCGCGCGCAATGCAGTGTCGGCTCCATCGAGGAGGACGGAATCCGGTACGGCTTGGCGACCTCGGTCTCGAAGACGAGCACGAACCCGATCGCGAGCGCGATGCTCACGGTCCAGTCGACGAGCCGGCGCCACGGCTGCGGGATCCTCACGCCTCCTACGATAGGGCGGCTGTCGTGCGTGCGCGGGTGACGACGCCGCCGAGGAAGAGCGGCCAGCCGGCGCCGAGGATCAGGCAGGCGTCCACGTCCGCCGGGTCGCCGACGACGCCTTCGGCCAGCAGATGCTGGACCTCGTCCGCGACTGCTGCCAGCGCCTGGTCGCGGATCTCCTCGAGCGTTCGCGGCTCGCCGCCGGACGGCGCTGTGAGCGGGAAGCGATCCGGCCAGGCGGCGTGCATCGTCTCGAGCACGTGCTGGGCGACCGCTGGGCCGACCATCTCGCGCAGCACCGACGGCGCCATCGGCATGCCGAGGGAAAGGATGGCCTCGTCCGCCTCCTCCACGGTGTTGCCGTTCGCGAGCGCGTCCATCAGGACGGTCGTCATGCGCGTGAGGAGCCGGTTGACGACGAAGCCGGGAGCGTCGCCCACGAGCACGCCACGCTTGCGCAGCTTCTTGACGACGTCCCACGCGGTCGCGAGCTGCTCGTCCGTCGTCCCTGGCGTGCGTGCGATCTCGACGAGCGGCATCACCGCCACCGGGTTGAAGAAGTGCAGGCCGACGTCCGCGCCCATCGCCTCGACCGACAGCGAGGAGGTGTTGGTGGCGAGGATCGCGTCCGGCGCGATCTTCCGAACCTGGCCGAGCACTTCGCGCTTCACGTCCAGCTCCTCGAACACCGCCTCGAGGACGAGGTCGCAGCCTTCGAACTGCTCCCAGCCGGTTCCGCCGTCGACGATCGTGCCGAGGAACGGCTTGACGTCGCTGCGAATCGATGCGAGCGCATCGTCCACGCGGGACTGCTCGAGGTCGCGCAGCACGACCGGCACTTCGAGCCGGCGCAGGAAGAGCGTCGCCAGCTGCGTCGCCATCAGCCCGGCGCCGACGATGCCGACCTTCTGCACCGCGCGCGGCTTCGCGTCCGGCAGGTTCGGCGGGCGCTTCGAGCGGCGCTCGACGACGGTGAACGCATAGGCCGACGCCTGCGCCTGCGGGCTGACCAGCAGCTCCGCCATCGCCTGCTCTTCCGCCGCATAGCCCTCCTCGACGGTCCAGTCGCGTGCGCCGGCGATGAGGTCGAGCGCGGCGTACGGCGCGCGCGTGGCGCCGTGCACGGCGTCGTCGACGCGTGCGCGCGTCTTGCGCAGGACGGTCTCCAGCTCCGACCAGTCGGGCGCGCTGCGCTCGATCGACAGTGACGCCGCGAACGCGAGCGACTCGTCGACGAACTCGACCGGCTCGAGCAGGCGGTCGGCGATGCCGAGCTCGACCGCCTCCGGCGCTGTCAGCAGCTTGTTCTGTCGCAGCGGGTTGAGGACGATCACCCGCGCCGCCGTCTCCGGGCCGACGAGCCGCGGGAGCAACTGCGTCCCGCCCCAGCCGGGGATGATCGAGAGCGCGACCTCGGGGAAGCCGACATGACGGACATTCGACGCGATCGTTCGCGCGTCGCAGTGGAGCGCGAGCTCGAGCCCGCCGCCGAGGCACCCGCCGTTGATCGCCGCCACCGTCGGGAACGGCAGGGCGCGGATGCGCGCGAACAGGCTGTGGCCGGCGCGGATGCCTTCGCGCGGATCCTCGATGTGGCCGAACTCGTCGATGTCGGCGCCGACGCAGAACACGAACGGCTTGCCGGTGAACACGGCCGCACTCCAGTCGCCGCGCTCGAGCTCGTCGATGACGGCGACGGCCGACGCGAACGCGGAGCGCCCCAGCGTCGTCGGCACGCGGTAGTCCTCGCCGTTGTCGATCGTGACGAGCGCGACCGAGCCTGTCCGGTTCAGCTTGAAG
>DATCBD010000036.1:0-66118 GCA_036512155.1 Gaiellaceae bacterium
AGATTCTCGAATCAGTCGAGCTTTCGCTGAACTCGCGTTAGCTGAATTGCAATAGGAGGGTAACCGTGGACAAGAATCAAGCACTGGACGTCGCGCTCGGCCAGATCGAGCGGCAGTTCGGCAAGGGCTCGGTCATGAAGATGAACGACCGCGCCGCCGTGTCGATCGGCTCGATCTCGACGGGATCGCTCGCGCTCGACCTTGCTCTTGGCGTGGGTGGTCTGCCACGTGGGCGCATCATCGAGGTCTTCGGGCCGGAGTCCTCCGGCAAGACGACGCTCGTCTATCACGTGATCGCCGAGGCGCAGCGCCGCGGCGGCATCTGCGCCTTCATCGACGCGGAGCACGCGATGGACCCGGCGTACGCGAAGCGGATCGGCGTCGACATCGACAACCTCCTCGTCTCGCAGCCAGACACGGGCGAGCAGGCGCTCGAGATCACGGAGCTGCTCATCCGCTCCGGCGCGCTCGACGTGGTCGCCATCGACTCGGTGGCTGCGCTCACGCCGAAGGCGGAGATCGAGGGCGAGATGGGCGACTCGCACGTCGGCTTGCAGGCGCGGCTCATGAGCCAGGCGCTGCGCAAGCTCGCAGGCACGCTCAATCGCACCGACACCATCTGCCTGTTCACGAACCAGCTGCGCGAGAAGATCGGCGTCATGTTCGGCAATCCCGAAGTGACGCCCGGCGGCCGTGCGCTGAAGTTCTACGCCTCGGTCCGCCTCGACATCCGCCGCATCGAGACGCTCAAGGAAGGCGTCGAGGCATACGGCAACCGCGTGCGCGTGAAGGTGGCGAAGAACAAGGTTGCCCCGCCGTTCAAGCAGGCGGAGTTCGACATCATCTACGGCACCGGCATCCCGTGGGAGGGCACAGTCCTCGACACGGGCATCGACCGGAAGGTCGTGACGAAGTCGGGCTCGTACTTCAGCTTCGGCGACGAGCGCCTCGGCCAGGGCCGGCAGAACGCGTCCGCGTTCCTGCGTGAGCATCCGGACGTGACGCAGCAGATCCTGCAGCGCATTCAGATCGATCTGGGGCCGGAGCAGGTCGTGTCCGCGCGTCTCCTGCCGGTGCTGGAGGAACCGTCGACGAACGGCAAGAAGCCTCCCAAGGTGAAAGCCGAAGCCGAAGCCGAGGCTGAGGTCGAGACCGAGGAAGCGACCGAGCCCGTCACGGCGTAGGTGGCCACCGTCACGGCGCTCCGGGAGCGTCCGCGCGGCTGCGTGGACGTCGAGCTCGACGGCGTGCCGTGGCGCACGCTCCCGGCCGACGCGGTCGTGCGCAGCGGACTGCTCGTCGGCCGCGCGCTCGATCGCACGGCGGCTCGGACACTCGCGCGTGAGCTGCGTCGGTCGAGCGCCCTCACACGGGCCACGCGGGCGCTCACGCATCGCGACCGGTCGCAGGCGGCCGTCCGGCACCGGCTCACGGCCGCCGGCATCCCCGGGCAGGCCGCGGACGATGCGATCGCGACCCTGGAGCGGAGCGGGATCCTCGACGATGCCCGGGCGGCGGCGACCCGGGCGCAAGGGCTCGCCGGCCGCGGATACGGAGACGCGGCGGTGCGGTTGACGCTCGAGGGGGAGGGATTCGCCGGAGAGGCGCTCGAAGCGGCGATCGGAGGCCTCATGCCCGAGCACGAGCGGGCTGGAGCGTTCCTGGCCGCCGGCCGCTCGCAGCGCTGGCTGGCTGCGCGGGGCTTCGAAGTTGCGTCCGACACGTGATCGGCGCTACGATCCCTCCACGTTCCATCTGACGTTTTTCCTGCATACGGGCTTTTTCCGAAACGCATCCCACGCTGTGAGAATCGACTTCGCAACCGACTCGAACGACCGGAGGCTGCCGCAGAGGTAGGGCGGCGCACGGTGGCGCGCACGGACGTGGGCGCCGACAGCTGAGCGACTTCGGGGACACCCCGTCTGCCGGTGACCGGCGGATGGCGCGGACAACTCATCTCCACCTGAGCGAGGAGCAGCCCGTGCTGATCGCGATCGGAGTCGCCGCCGGAATCGTCGGAGGAGCGATCCTCGCGCTGGTCGCGGTGCAGGTATTCGGCGTCACCGGTGTCGGCAAGGCCCGTCGCGTTCGGCGGCAGATCGTCGAGGACGCCGAGCGCGAAGCGGAGGCCGTTCGCCGCGAAGCGCAGATCGAGGCGCGCGAGCAGGCGGTCAAACTGCGGGCGGAGATCGACGCGGAGCTCGCCGACCGCCGTCAGGCGGTCGTGAAGGTCGAGGAGCGCGTCCTCGCGAAGGAGGAGGACGTCGAGCGACGGCTCCTCGAGGTGTCCCGCCGGGACCAGGGCGTCGCGGATCGCGAAACGCATCTGCGTGCGCTCCAGGACGAGCTGAAGGAGGCGAACCGCGCGCAACAGGCCGCCCTCGAGCGGGTCTCCGGCCTGACGCAGCAAGAGGCGAAGGCGCAGATGCTCCAGCGTGGGGAGGAGCTCGTTCGCCATGATCTCGCGCGGCGTGTGCGAATGCTCGAGGAGGAGGCGCGCGCGGAGTCGAAGCGGCGTGCGCGCAACCTCGTCGCCGACGCGCTGCAGCGCGTGGCGGCAAGCCATGCGGCCGAAACGACCGTCACCGTCGTGGAGCTTCCATCCGACGACATGAAGGGCAGGATCATCGGCCGCGAGGGCCGGAACATCCGCGCGCTGGAGCACCTCACCGGCGTCGACTTCATCATCGACGACACGCCGCACGCAGTCGTCCTCTCGTCGTTCGACGGACTGCGTCGCGAAGTTGCGCGGCTGACGCTGACGAAGCTCATCGAGGACGGCCGCATCCACCCGGCCCGCATCGAGGAGACGTACTACCAGTCGAAGGCCGAACTCGAGGAGATCGTCCGGCAGGCCGGCGAGCAGGCCGTGTTCGAGGCCAACTGCGGGCCGTTCCACGAGGAGCTGCAGAAGATCCTCGGCCGGCTCCGCTTCCGGACGAGCTACGGACAGAACGTCCTCAAGCACACGCTCGAGGTCGTCCACCTCACGGGGATCATGGCGACCGAGCTCGGCGCGAGCGTGCGCACCGCGAAGCGCGCGGCGATGCTGCACGACCTCGGCAAGGCGATGAGCCACGAGATGGAGGGATCGCACGCGCTCATCTCCGCGCAGCTCGCGCGCCGGTACGGAGAGCAGCAGGGCGTCGTGCACGCAATCGAGGCGCACCATTACGAGGTACAGCCGCAGACGGTCGAGGCCGTCCTCGTGATCGCGGCGGATGCTATCTCCGCATCGCGTCCAGGCGCACGAGGAGAGAGCCTGGAGCACTACATCAAGCGCCTCGAGTCGCTCGAGGAGCTGGCAGCCGCGAAGCCGGGGGTCGAGAAGGTCTACGCGCTCCAGGCCGGTCGTGAGATCCGTGTCATCGTCGCCCCGGGCGACGTGAGCGACGAGGAGGCGGCCCTGCTCTCGCACGAGATCGCGCGCGAGATCGAGGATCAGCTCGAGTATCCCGGCCAGGTGAAGGTGACCGTGATCCGCGAGAGCCGCGCCGTCGATGTCGCACGCAACCACGGAGGGCAGAACGGCGTGTTGGACGAGCTGGGCCTGGCGGACTCGGAGGAGCGCCAGGGCGCTGACGTCGCGTAGTCGCGGCCGTACGAGCTGCTTCAGCCGGCGGCCTCGGCCTTGCGCAGGCCGCGCATGGCCCACCACGCGAAGAGCACCGCCAGCCCGAACGCTGCACCGTACGCGGCCGCGACCTGCGCCGGCGAGCCGGCGACGAAGCTGCGCCCGGCCTCGAGCACGCGCGTGAGCGGATTGACGAGTGCGACGCCGTGGATCCAACCGGTGAGCAGGTTCAACGGGACGTACACGGGTGCGAAGAAGAGAACGAGGAACACGGGCATCTGCATGACCGGCCCGGCCTGCATCGTCCGCAACCGCATCGCAACGCCGCACGCCCACAGGACCGCTGCAGAGTTGACGATCGCTGCGAGGACGTACAGCGCAGGGAGGTCGATGCCGCTCCCGCCGACCTTCATACCGACGGCGAACGCGATCACGGTGAGGAAGATGGCGGTGACGAGCCAACGGCACAGTGCGGCGACCGCGTATCCGATCACGATGCCCGTGCGATGCGGCGCCGCCAGCAGCAGGCGCCGGGCGAACCCGGTCTCGAAGTCGCGGGCGATCCCGAATCCCGTGAAGACGCCGCCGAACGCCGCCGACTGCAGCAGGACGAAGACGAACTGGAACGCCGTGTAGCCCTGGGCGTAGTGGAATCCGGGGACGTTGTGGATCCGCGACAGTCCACCGACGAACGCGGTAAAGAAGAACAGCGGGAACGCGAGCTGCGGGATGACGAGAGACGGGTTCGTGAACACGTTGTGCAGCGTGCGCCAGGCGACGCCCTGCGCGACCGACAGATTCCGCTTCATCGTGCGAGCCTCCGCGGCAGCGTGTACGAAGCGAGCGAGAGCCCGATGATCGCCACGAGTGTGACGATGCCGAACCCGAGGAGGAGAGCCTCGCCGTCCCAGCCGGTGATGATGAGGCTGCGGACGCACTCGAGCAGATAGGACACCGGGTTGGCGGTCGCTGCGTAGCGGAACCAGGTTGTCGAGATGAGGTTGCGCGGGATGTTCATCGACGAGATGAACAGGAAGACGAAGAAGACGGGGAAGAGGCTCTGCACCGCCTCCGGCGACCCGGTGCGCAGCGCGGCCCACGCGCCGATGCTCCCGAACGCGAGCGCGATCATCGCGGCGAAGACGAGGAGCACGGCGACGCCGCCGATTCCCGCCGCTGGCCGCACGCCCACGACGACGCCGACGAGGAGGTAGAAGCACGCCTGGATCACGCCGAGCGTGACCACTCCGCCGAGTTGGCCGGCGAGGAGCGCCGCCCCGCGTAGCGGCGTGAGGGACAGCCGGCTGAGGAATCCCGTCTCGACGTCGCGCGCGAGGTCGGTTCCGGCGTTCATCGTCGCGAAGAGCGCTCCCTGGATGAACGGGACCGCGAGCGCAAACGCGACGAACGACTTCGTCGGGAAGCCGGGCAGGTGCGTCTCGGCGCGCAAGCCGCCGGAGTTGACGGCGAGGAGCAACATGGGGAAGAGGAGCGGGAAAACGATTGCAGCCGGCTGCCGTGCGGTGTGCACGATCGAGCGCTGCGCGAGCAGCAGGACCTGGTCGGCCATCGTCCTCATTCAGGCTCGGATGCGTCGCCGCCGTGGCCCTCGAGCGAGCGGCCCGTCTTCGCGAGGAAGACGTCGTCGAGGCTCGGCTGGTGCAGCTCGAGGTTCGCGACGCTGCACCCCTTCGCGTCGAGCGCTCGCACGACGTCGGCCAACCCGGCCTCGCCCGCGTCGAGGCGCACGGCGACCCCGCGGGACGAGGGGACAAGGGTGCCGAAGCGCTCGAGGACCTCGGTCAGCTCGGCGCGGCCGTCGGGGCCGGACGCCGTCGCCTCGACCGTCGGACGGCCGATCTCCGCCTTCAGAGCGTCCGGCGTGCCCTCGGCGACGATGTGCCCGTGGTCGATGATCCCGACGCGGTCGGCGAGCACGTCGGCCTCCTCGAGGTACTGCGTCGTGAGGAAGACCGTGACGCCGTCCTCGCGCGCGAGCCGTCCGACCTCGCTCCAGAGTGCAGTGCGGCTCTGAACGTCCAGGCCGGTGGTCGGCTCGTCGAGGAACAGTATCCGGGGTCTGTGGACGAGCGCCATCGCGAGGTCGAGACGGCGCTTCATCCCGCCGGAATAGCCGCGCACCTTGCGGTCGGCGGCCTCGGTCAGGCCGACGCGCTCGAGCAGCTCATCTGCGCGCGCGGCGCGCTCGTTGCGCGGCAACGCCTGGAGAGCCGCCTGCAGACGCAGATGCTCGCGGCCGGTCATCAGCCCGTCCAGCGCTGCCTCCTGAAGCGCGGCGCCAATGCGCGAGCGCACCTGCGGGCCTTCGTGGACGACGTCGTAGCCACCGACGCGCGCCGTGCCCGCCGTGGGCGGCAGCAGCGTCGTCAGCATGAGCACCGTCGTCGACTTGCCGGCGCCGTTCGGGCCGAGGAAGCCGTAGATCTCTCCGGCCTCCACGTGCAGGTCGATCCCGTCGACGGCGCGAGGCCCCTTTTTGAACTCGCGGACCAGCTTCTCCGCCTCGATCGTGTTCGGATGGTCCACCGGCCCAGCCTAGCCAGCTCGTGCATACGTGACGCAGGCACTCACCGCTCCGGCTAGACCGGTGGCGACGGCGATCACCACGGCCACACGCATCGCAGTGCCGGGCAGCGGCGCCAGCACGAGCGCGTGGAGAAACACTGCGCCTTTGCTCAGCCCGACTGCGAGGCCGAGGACGCTGAGCCACAACGCGCTCGGCAGCCGCGCGACCGGCGGCCCCCAACGCAGGACGCCGATGCCGGCGGCGGCGAAGAAGAGCTCGTCGACGCCGGCGATCCACGTTCCGGGGTCGGCATACGCGCTGAGCGCGAACCCGGCGGCGACGACGATCGCGGCCGATGATGAGAGCAAACCGAGCGCTGTCGAGCGGCGGACGGCGGCCCCAGCCGCTGCGATCGCCGCGAGGAGGACGAGCCAGGGCCACAGCGCCGGTCGCGGCAACCTCTGCGTTTCACCCGCGATCGCTCCCCGCCGACCGTCCACCGCGATGGGGACGCGCCACTGCCGGCGGCTCGTGCGTACGTCGTGCCACACGACGGAGCGGCCCTTCGAGCGGAGCATCCAACCCGTGTGCGCGGTCCCGCGTGGGACGAGCCCGGTCGCGGCGGCGGTCGGCGAATCCGTGTTGACGACGACGCCAGAATCGCTCACGCGCACGAACGCCTCGCCGAGGTAGCCGTAGACGACGACGGTTGCGTCGCGTTGGACGCTGAGATGGAGCGCGCGATCGCTCAGATAGACACCGATGGTGAACGGCCCCGCGGGGCGGTGCGTGATGCGGGGGCGGTAGTCGACGGCGACCGTGCCGGTCCGCAAGTGCGCTCCGGCTGTCGCAGGCAGGACGAGCGCGACAGCGGCGGCGACGGCGACGGCGCGTTTCACGGCTACCCGCGGCTGCGCCGCGCGAGGAGGATGGCGCCGGCGGTGACGGCGACGAAGGCGAGCACCCGGACGACGCCGAGCGCACCGGTCGGCACCGGCTCTCCCAGCACGACCGTCCCGGCGGCGATCGGCAATGCGTTCGTCAGCAGCGTCGCAAGCCCGGCGACGGTGAGCGCACCGCCGTGCCGGTAGCCGAGCTGAAGGAGGGCGGTGCCGAGCGCGTACCCGGCGACCACGGTGATCCCGAAAGCGGCGCGGGCGCCGCCCTGCGTCGCGACCTTCACCGAGAGGTCGCCGATGGAGAAGAAGAGCCCCCCGGCGATGCCCTCGGAGACAGCGAGCCCGCCGAACCTGCGGCCGACGGCCACCACGATGACCGCCGCGGCAGCGGTCGCTGCAAGCCACAGCTCGACCTCCAGTGCCGAGCCGCCGCCGCCCTCGCCGCTCCCGCCCGCGAGGGAGACCGCGAGCGCGATCAGCCCGACGATGGAGACGACGACGCCGACGACCTCGTGCCGCGGAAGCAACCTACCGCTCACCCGTGCCGAGACGAAGGCGAGGATGCCGATTCCGCCGGCGGCGAGGCTCTGCACGAGGGTCAGGGGCGCAAGCGCGAGTGCGACGACGTAGAGGGTGAAGCCCGTGCTCTCGAGCGCGAAGCCGCGAAGCCAGTCGCGATTGGTGATCACGACTCGCACCGCCTGCACAGGCCGCCGCGGGGAGAAGTCCGGAAGGGCCTTCACCGCGTCGTGCTCGCGGAGGTAGGCAACGTTCGTCAGCGTGGTCGCCGCGAGCGCCAGTGCGACCGCGACGGCGGTTTGGGCGCTCATGGCCCGGCTACCCTACGCGGGTGCGCCGGTACCACGTCACCACCTTCGGCTGCCAGATGAACGCTCACGACTCCGAGCGCATCAAGGGCATGCTCGAAGAGCTCGGGCTCGGCGAGGCGGCGGCTCCGGAGGACGCGGACGTCGTCGTCTTCAACACCTGCACGATCCGGGAGAAGCCGGACACGAAGCTCGCCGCGTATCTCGGTGACGCGGGCGCGCGAAAGCGCGAGCGTCCGGACACCGTGATCGCCGTCGGCGGCTGCTACGCCGAGGCGCAGCAGGAGCGCATCTTCTCGCTCTATCCGCAGGTCGACGTCGCGTTCGGGCCGGGGACGATCGCGCATCTCGGGGAGTGGCTCGGCGCAGGAGGCTTCGGCGTCGCGCGTGGTGCGTGGGGGACCGGGGAGGAGCGGGTGTTCGCCGCGACGCTGCCGATGCACCGCGAGCGGACGTTCCAGGCCTGGGTCCAGATCTCGATGGGCTGCAACTCGGTGTGCTCGTACTGCATCGTTCCGGCCGTGCGCGGCCGCGAGGTTTCGAGACGGCCGGGCGAGGTCCTCGCCGAGATCGAGTCGCTCGCGACAGCGGGTGTGCGCGAGGTGACGCTGCTCGGCCAGAACGTCAACTCGTACGGGCGCGACCTCGGCACCGATTTCGCGCAGCTGCTGCGCGCCGTGGACGCCGTCGACGGCATCGAGCGCATCCGGTTCACGAGCCCGCACCCGAAGGACTTCCGCGCGAACGTCATCGAGGCGATGGCGGAGTGCGCTGCGGTGTGCGAGCACGCGCATCTTCCGCTCCAGTCGGGCTCGACCCGTGTGCTCAAGGCGATGCGCCGCACGTACTCACGTGAGCGCTATCTCGCTCTGGTGGGCGAGATGCGCGCCGCCATCCCCGATCTCGCATTGTCGACCGACCTGATCGTCGGGTTCCCGGGCGAGACGGAGGCGGACTTCTGCGAGACGCTAACGGCGGTCGAGGAGGTCGGGTTTGACAGCGCGTTCACGTTCGTCTACTCGCCGCGCGCCGGCACCGAGGCGGCGGCGCGCACGGACCAGGTTCCCGACGACGTGAAGCGCGACCGGATCGAGCGGCTCGTCGAGGTCGTGCAGCGCGTCGCAACCGAGCGCAATGCGACCCGGGTCGGAAACGTCGAAGAAGTGCTCGTCGAAGGGCCGAGCCGAACCGACCCGAGCTTCTTGCGGGGACGCACGCGCCGCAACATGGCGGTGAACTTCAGGGGCGACGCTCCTCCCGGCGATCTCGTGAACGTGCGGATCGAGCGTGCGACGTCGCAGACGCTCGGCGGCGCGCAGCTCGCCGTCGTTTCGGCCTAGGCGTCGCTTGCGATGCCGACCAGAAGAGGCCGTGCCGGCTTGGCCGGCGCGGCCGCTTAGGCCTCGGCGGCGCGCAGGCTGCGCATTCCCACCATGGCGGGAACGACCGGTAGCCAGAAGTTGAAGATGCGATACGTGAAGACGGCAAGGACGGCTGCCGCGAGCGGCACGCCGGTCCACGAGAGCGCGAACGGCAGCAGCGCCTCCACTGCGCCGGCGCCGCCGAGCGGCAGCGTCCGCCGCGTGAGCGCGTAGCCGGTCGCGTAGCCGAGCAGCAGGAGCTCCACGTTGGGAGCGCCGTGCGCGAATGCATGCAGGCACGCCCACAGGCACGCCATTTCCCCGAACCAGTACACGGCCGCGCCGAGCGGGCCGGCGAGGTGCCGGCGCGCAAAGAGGCAGCGGAGCACGTGGATCGAGTCGAGCGCCTGCGCGAGCCCGTCGCGCCAGTACCCCTTGTTGCGGAACCGCTGGCGATGGCCGACCGCCCACAGCGCGGCGGCGAAGCCGAGCGGCACGGTGATCGCCCACGGGAGCGTCAGGCCCATCGTCGGCGTGTGTGCGCCGCTCGCGAGCAGCTGGATCGACGCGATGCAGGCGGCCGGCGCGAGCAGTGCGTACTCGAGCGCGCCGAGGCCGAGCACCCGCACGCGCGCCTCACGGTCTGAGATTCCGCTTTGCTTGAACGCGTGCAGATCGAGCGCGAACCCGCCTTGGGTGACGAACGGGCCGAATCCGGCGGCGACTGCCGCGGCCGCGCGGCCGTTCCCCATCTTCGGCCCGTCGTCGACGCGCGACACCTCGCGGTACCCGAGCATGTACCCGAGGTACGCGACGATCTCCGCGCCGAACGCGACGAGGAACCAGATCGGCTGCACGTGCTGCATCCGATCCCAGACCCGCTCGAAGCCGGCGACCTCGCTCAGCGCGAAGAGGGTCGCCAGCGCGAGGAGCGAGGCGGCCACGAGGAAGAACGACGACTCCGTCGTCGACCGGTGCAGATGGCTCTTCGGTTCGAAGTTCAGGTAACGCAGGGGAGAATCCTCCGGTGACGGTTATCGGCATCTTCGGGCCGACCGCGAGCGGCAAATCGAGGGTCGCTGCGGAAGTCGCCGACCGGATTCCAGCCGAGCTCGTCTCTGCTGATGCCCTTCAGGTCTATCGGGGAATCCCGATTCTGACGAACCAGCCTAGCGAGCCGACTCGGATGGTCGGGATCTGGCCCCTCGACCGGGAGGCCTCGGTCGGCGAATACGCCCCGCTGGCCCATGCCGCGGTGGACGAGATCCTGGCGGCCGGCCGGACGCCGATCGTCGTCGGTGGCACCGGGCTGTACCTCCGGGCCGCGCTCGCCGAGCTCTCGCTGCCACCCGCGCCTGCGCCGGGCGCCCGGGAGCGATGGGAAGGCGTCTACGACGAACACGGCGCCGAGGCTGCGCATGCGCGGCTGGAGGAGCTCGACCCGGCGGCGGCTGCGGCAGTGCACGCGAACGACCGCCGGCGCGTCGTCCGCGCCCTCGAGCTCGCCGAGGCGGGAGCGTCCCTCGCGCCTGGTGAGGATCGGCTCTGGGCCGGCCCGACGCGCCACCCGACGGTCGTCGTCGGGCTCGACGTCCCGAAGGCCGTGCTCGAGGCGCGCATCGAAGAGCGGACGCGAGCGATGTTCGAGGCGGGCGTGGAGGAGGAAGTTCGGCTCGCGCTCACTGGGACGATCTCGATCACCGCGCGGCAGGCTCTCGGCCTGGAGGAGGTGGCGACCCTGCCGCGCGAGGAAGCGATCGCGGCGCTCGTCGTGCGCACGCGCCGCTATGCCGCGTACCAGCGCAAATGGATGCGCCGCATTCCCGGCATCGCTATGGTCGATGCGGATCGCCCGCCGGGCGAGATCGCCGATGACATCGTCGCGCTGGCACGCACACGGGAACGTGTACCTCGTCCTCGAGGGTGAGCCGTACGTGCACGAGGACGGCCTCGACGGAGCGGTCGACGTCCTGTCGGTCGATGGGGACGACATGACCATTGCGATCGTGAATCCGGACGGATCTCACGCCGAGATGTCGGGCAACGGGACGCGCATCGCCGGTGCGTGGCTCATGGAGCGCACCGGTCATGACGTCGCGCACGTCCGTGTCGGGCCGCGCGTGGTCGAGGTACGGCGTGTAGGCGAGCTGTACGAGTCGGAGCTCGGTGACGTCGAAGTCTCCGAGCCGGAGCGCATCGCGGATCTCGACGTCGTCTGCGTGTCGGTCGGCAACCCGCACGCGGTCGTCGTCGGCGATCCCGACGACCTTCCGCGGATCGGCCCGCTGCTCGAGACGCATCCGCGCTTTCCGAATCGGACGAACGTCCAGGTCGCACGCGTCGACGCGCCCGGCGAGGTGACCGCGCGCGTCTGGGAGCGCGGCGTGGGGGAGACGACCGCGTCCGGCTCGAGCGCCGTCGCGGTCGCGGCGGCGACGCACGGCGAGGGTGACGTGGTCGTGCACTTTCCCGGCGGCGACCTGCGCGTGCGCCTCGAGGGCGGCCGCGCGACGCTCACCGGTCCTGCTCAGCCGATCTGATACTCGCGCAGGACGTCGTTCAACGACGTCTTCAGGTCGGTCTGCTCACTCCGGCGGCCGATGATGAGCGCGCACCCGAGCTGGTAGGTCCCTGCGGGAAACTCCTTCGGCCGCGTGCCGGGAACGACGACGGAGTACGGCGGGACGTAGCCGCGGTGCTCGATGGGCTCGGGGCCGGTGACGTCGATGACGGGGACGGAGCCGGTGAGCGAGACGTTCGGCGCGAGCACGGCGCGCTCGCCGATGAGCACACCCTCGGTGAGGATGCAGCGCGACCCGATGAACGCGCCGTCCTCGACGATGACGGGGCGCGCCTGGATGGGCTCGAGGACGCCACCGACGCCGACGCCGCCGGCGAGATGCACGTCTGCTCCGATCTGCGCGCACGATCCGACGGTCGCCCACGTGTCGATCATCGTGTTCGGCCCGACCCAGGCGCCGATGTTCACGTAGCTCGGCATCATCACCACGCCGCGCGAGAGGAACGAGCCGAAACGCGCGGTCGCGGGCGGCACCACGCGGACGCCGAGCTCGGCGTAGTTGTGCTTCAGCGGGATCTTGTCCACGTACTCGTAAGGACCGACCTCGATCGGCTCGAGCTTGCTGATCCGGAAGTAGTCGAGGATGGCGGCCTTCGCGTCCTCATTCACGCGCCACTCGCCGTCCACCTTCTCGGCGACGCGGATATCGCCCCGGTCGAGCGCCGCGATGGTCTCTTCGGTATTCACAGCTCAGCGAGTATCGCCGCTGCGCGCTCGCACTCGTCGAGGGTCGGCACGAGTGCGAAGCGAACGTATCCGGCGCCGCTCGGCCCGAAGAACTCACCGGGGGAGACGAGGATGCCCCGCTCGAGGAGCGCGTCGGGATCCGGCCCGACCACCCAGAGGTACATCGTCGCCTCGCTCGCGACGATCTCCCAGCCCTTCGCCTCGATCGCCGGGATCATCACGTCGCGCTTCGCGCGGTACCGCGCGCGCGTCTCGTCGACGTGGCGCTCGTCGTTCCAGGCAACGACCGAGGCGCGCTGGATGAACTCCTGCGGCGCGGTGCCGACCGTCGGGCGGTACGCCTTCAGCGCGGCGACGATCTCTGCCGAGGCCGCGACGAAGCCGGAGCGGTACCCGGTCATGGAGGATCGCTTGCTCAGCGTCTGAAAGACGATCGCGCGTGAGCGGTCGGCCAGCTGCAGCACCGACGGCGGAGACTGGTCGAACCAGAGCTCGCTGTACGCCTCGTCGGAGGCGATGTAGAAGCCGCGCTCCGCCGCGGCCGCCGCAAGCCGCTCGTAGAACTCGAGCGGGGCCACGGCTCCCGTCGGGTTGTGCGGGTAGTTGACCCAGACGATCGCGGTGTCGTCGGGGATCGCGTCGACGTCGGGCAGGAAGCCGTTCTCGCGCAGCAGCGGCAGCGTCTGGACCTTCGCGCCGGCGAAGAGGGCGCCGCGCTCGTAGACGGGATACGCCGGCTCCCCGAAAACGACGGTCCGGCCGGCGGTGTCGAGCACCTGCGCGAGCGAGAAGATCGCCTCCTTCGATCCGTACGTCGGCACGATCTCGGTGTCCGGGTCGACGGCGACGCCGAAGCGCCGTTTGCACCAGTCGCTCGCCGCCTGCCGCAGCTCCGGGAGGCCCTGCGCGAGCGGGTACGGCGCGCGCTCGGGCACCGCATCGATCAGCGCCTGACGGATGATCGGATCGGTCGGCTCGTTCGGGTCGCCCTTGCCGAAGTCGATCGCCTCGACGCCGGACGCGACGAGCCGCCGCCGTGCCTCCTCGAGGCGAACGAACGGATACGTCGCCATCTCCGTGAGCGTCGGGTTGATCACGAGAGGAAGTCTCGCAGCGTCTCATAGCAGCGCTCGAGGTTCTCGATCGGCACCTGCTCGTCGACGCGATGCGCATACGCGGTCGCGCCGGGGCCATAGTTGATCGCATCGATGCCTTGCTCGGCGAATTGCGCGACCGGCGTCCACGCTTGTTTCGGCTTCACGGCCCGCACGAGGTCGCGCAGCCGCGCGGTGTGCGCGTTGTCGAGCGCGGGCGGCGCGGACGGCGACTCGCTCAGCACCTCGATCTCGCCTTCGGGAAGAAGCGCGCGCAGGCGCGCCTCGGCGCCGGGACGCATGAAGCGCATGTTCAGCTCCGCGGAGGCAGTCGCGGGAACGACGTTCGACGCAGTGCCGCCCGCTACGCGGACGGCACTCACAACCTCGCGGTACACGAGGCCGTCGAGGTCGACGTCGACCGGCTCGAGGCCGACGAGCGGCTGCAGACCACGCACGAGCTCGTGGATCGCGTTCACGCCCGTCCACGGCCGCGCGGAGTGCGCGCTCTCGCCGTGGAAGGTGATACTCGCCTGCAGGTTGCCGAGGCAGCCGGCGTGCAACTCGCAGTCCGTCGGCTCGAGCACGACCGCCAGCTCCACGTCGTGCAGCAGGTCGGTCGCGAAGAGCGCCGGGATCGGGCTCTCGCTGACCGGCACCTCTTCACGCGTGAAGAAGAGGTAGCGCGCGGGTACGCCCGCCCGGGCGAGCTCGATCATGACGGCAACGCCGGCCTTCATGTCGCTTGCCCCGAGACCGTGTACCGCGCCGCCGTCGATCCGGCCGGGGAGATTCCCTTGCGCAGGCACCGTGTCCAGGTGTCCCGCGAGGACGATGGGGCCGTCGCCGTACAGCAGCACCTCGCCGTCGTCGTACATCGGTCCACCCGGGACGAGATCGCGCAACAGCTCGACGATTGCCGCCTCCGAACGGCTCTCGGAGGGGACGTCGACGAGCTGCAGCGTCCTGGCGGCGAGATCGGGAGTCGGCACGGCAGAGGTCATAATGACGTTCGGTGACAGTCAGACAGCCCGATCCCACGCCGGGCCTCGAGCCCGAGCGCGGGCTCGTCCTCGCCGTGCTCGCACAAGGTGTCGACGCAGACGACGAGATCGGAGAGTTCGAGGAGCTCGCGCGCACGGCGGGCGTGCGGCCCGTGGCCCGCGTCCTCCAGCACCGCCAGATGCCGGATCCGCGCACCTACGTCGGCAAGGGGAAGATCGACGAGTTGAAGAGCGAGTTCGGCAGCGTCAAGGCGGAGGTCCTCCTCGTCGACGACGAGCTCTCGCCGTCACAACAGCGGCTCCTGGAGAACACGCTGGAAGCGCGGGTCGTCGACCGGACGCAGCTGATCCTCGACATCTTCGCGCAGCACGCGACGAGCGCCGAGGGGAAGCTCCAGGTCGAGCTGGCGCAGCTCGAGTACAACCTCCCGCGCATGCGCGGCATGTGGAAGCACCTCGAGCGCCTCGGCGGCGGCGTCGGCACAAGAGGACCCGGCGAGTCGCAGCTCGAGTCCGACCGCCGGCAAGCGCGCCGGCGCGTGACGCTGCTCAAGGAGCGGCTCGAGGAGCTTTCGAAGCAGCGTGACGTGCGCCGCAAGGAGCGGCGCCGGACACAGACGCCCACCGTCGCGCTTGCCGGCTACACGAACGTGGGCAAGTCGACGCTCCTGAACGCGCTCACCGACGCCGAGGTGTCCGTCCGCGACCGCCTCTTCGAAACGCTCGACCCGACGACCCGCGGGTTCGAGCACGAAGGGCGCAAGTATCTCGTGACCGACACCGTCGGCTTCGTACGGCGGCTGCCGCATCAGCTCGTCGAGGGCTTCGCTGCGACCCTGGAGGAGACCCTCGTTGCGGATCTCATCCTCCATGTCGTCGACGCCTCGGCGCCGGAGGAGCGACTCGTCGAGATGATCGGCGCCGTGAACGGTGTGCTGCACGACATCGGTGCGAACGAGTTGCCGGTCGAGCTCGTGCTCAACAAGGTGGACGCGGCCGACGACGCACGCAGACGCGCCCTCTCCAACCGCTATCCCGACGCGCTCCAGGTCTCGGCGCTCACCGGCGAAGGGCTGGACGACCTGGGCACACGCATCGCCGATCGCTTCGCGGACCTCTTCGAGCCCGTGCGCCTTCTGTTGCCGTACAAGGATGGCGCCAAGCTCAACGAGCTCTACGCGCTCGGGGCGCCGATCGAGGAGCGCGAGGACACGAGTGAGGGCGTGCTCGTGCTCGCACGGTTGCCGCGTCGCGAGATCAATCGCTTCGCCCGCTACCTCGTAGGCGCGTAATGGAAGTTGCATTCCGAAAGTTGCGCGACGACGCAGTCGTGCCCGTGCGCGCCTATGACGGCGACGCGGGGCTCGACCTCTCCGCGTGCGAGGGCGCCGTGCTCGGACCGGGGGAGCGCGCAACGGTCGGCACGGGGCTCGCCGTCGCGATCCCCGATGGGTACGCGGGCTTCGTCCAGCCGCGGTCCGGTCTGGCGATGCGAAACGGGATCACGATCGTGAACACGCCCGGGCTCGTGGACTCCGGCTATCGCGGCGAGCTGCGCGTCGTGCTGCTGAACACAGACGCGCGCGAGGAGTTCGTCGTCGAGCCGGGCATGCGCATTGCCCAGCTCGTCGTCGTTCCTGTCGCGAGCGTCGAGCCGGTCGAGGTGGAGGCGCTCCCCGAGAGCGAGCGTGGTGTGCGCGGCTTCGGGTCGTCGAGCCACTGATGCAGGAGCCCCGCATCCGCGTCTCGGCCGTCCTGCGCTGGGAGGATCGCATCCTGCTCTGCCGGCACGAGAAGGCTGGCCGCGGCGAGTACTGGCTGCTGCCGGGCGGCGGCGTGAACGCAGGCGAGAGCCTCGTCACCGCACTCCACCGTGAGCTGTACGAGGAGGTGGGGATCCCCGATCATCTTCCGGTCGAAGGCCCCGTCGCGCTCGTCGACTCGATCTCACCGCAGCGCGGGCTCGGCGCGAAGCACGTCGTGCACATCATCTTCGCCGGCGACCTCTCAGGACGGTCGCTCGAGGCGGTCACCTCGCAAGACGCAGCGGTGCGCGGACACCGACTGTTCGACACCGCCGATCTCGACGGCGTCGTGCTCCATCCGCCGATCCAGCGCTTCCTTCGGCGCTGGGAGCCGGGCGACCCGGCGGCATACCTCGGCGCACTGTGGGCCCCCTAGCTCGAATCTCCATTCAGGGATATCGCGCGGCGCGGACCTAGCGTCGTCGAGCGCGCGCAGACGAGACCGCGTGCGCCTGCGCCTCGAGCTCGTCATCGAGCGGCGCGAGCTCCGATGGCTCGCCGCCGGTGCGATGCGCAAGCGCCTGCGCGAGGATCCAGTCGGCGAGCCACGGATTGCGCGGCAGGAGCGGGCCGTGGAGGTATGTGCCGATCGCGCGGCCGACGCGGCAGCCCTCGTAGCCGGTCTCGCCGTCGTTGCCGAACCCGGACACGACGCGGCCGAGCGGCTCGGCGCCGGGATCAAGGCGCGTCCGGCCGGCATGGTTCTCGAAGCCCGCGAGGGTGCGACGGACGCCGGGCTCCAGCTCGCACTCGAGCAGCACGTTCCCGATCATCCGCCGATCGCCGGCGACGGTTTCGAGCGGTAGGAGGCCGACGCCCGGCATGTCGTCGCCGTGATGACCGCGATAGCCGCGCCCGAGTAGCTGATAGCCACCGCAGACCGCGAGGAACGCGGCGCCTCCGGCTGCGGCCGCCTTCAGCGGCTCGGCCTTCGTGGCGAGGTCGGCGGCGACGAGAAGCTGCTCGCGATCCTGTCCGCCGCCGAGGTAGTAGAGGTCGTGCGCGCCGGGAACGATACGGCCGTCGATCCCGACCTCCGTGACCTCGAGTTCGTGGCCGCGCCACGCGGCACGCGCGGAGAGGACGGCGATGTTGCCGCGGTCGGCGTAGATGTTCAGGTAGTCGGGATAGAGATGCGCGACGCGGATGTTCACGCGGCGCGCTCCCAGTACGGACGCACGAGCCCACGCGCGGCGACGATCCGCTGCAGGCCGAGCATCGCGGTGTACGTGGGGAGGACGACGAGCTCGCCGCCGTTCGGCGTCAGCTCGAGACCGCGGTCGAGCGCGCGCTCGAGGCTCGGCTCGACCTCGATCGCATCCTCCGCGAGCCCGCCGTACTTGAAGCGGAGGGCGAGCTCGGCAGCCCGGTCGCCGGTCGCGACGACGCGGTCGAAGCCGGCGAGCAGCGGCTCGAAGTCGACGTCCCAGATCCACGACACGTCGCGTCCGTCGGCGATCGCGTCGTTCAGCGCGACGACGGCAATCCGCGGCGGGCCGCCGTCGACGAGCGTGCGGATGGCTTCGTTCGCGCCGGCCGGGTTCTTGATCAGCAGCAGCAGGATCGTCTTCTCGCCGACGGCGATGCGTTCGAAGCGGCCGAACGCCGCGCTGAAGCGTCCGAGACCGGCGACGATCTCGTCCGTGGTCGCTCCGAGCGCGTGCGCGAGCGCCGCGGCGCCGACGGCGTTGTAGACGTTGTACAGCCCGGGGAGCGCCAGCTCGACGCGCCGCATCTCGCCCGCCAGGTCGAGGTCGAACGCGACGCCCTCGAGTGCATGCAGCTCGATGGTGCGCGCGACGACGTCCAGCGGGGCGCGGACGATGTGGCCGTTGGGACAGCGGTAGTCGCCGAGATGGCCGACGTACGCGGCGGCGTACTCCAACGGCATGCCGCAGCGCAAGCAGTACTTCGAGTCGGCCGCGTGTTGGAGCGCAGGCCGCGCGACGCGCGGGTCGTCGAGCCCGAACACGAGCGCGGGGCCGTGGGCGTTCGCGAGGTCGCCCACGAGCGGATCGTCGCCGTTGACGACGAGGGTCGTGCTCACGGGGAGGTCCGCGACGGCATCGCGCCAGCGCTCGGCGACGAGCTCGAGCTCGCCATAGCGGTCGAGCTGGTCGCGGAAGAGGTTGCCGAGGCAGACGGCCCGCGGCCGGACGCGCCGCATCACCTCCGGAAGGGCGGCCTCGTCCACCTCGAGGAGCCCGAGCTGTGCGTCGCCCGCGGCGAGGAGCGTGGAGGCGACGCCGGAGAGGAGGTTGGCGCCGGAGTGGTTGTGCGCGAGGCGGAAGCGGGGGCGGAGGATCTCGGCCGCCATCGCCGTGGTTGTCGTCTTCCCGTTGGTGGCCGAGATCGTCGCGGTGCCGGCCGGCAGCCGGGCGGCCAGCCGATCGACCGCGCCAGGGTCGAGCGTGGAGAGGAGCTTGCCCGGGACCGTCGTCCCTCCGCCGGCGCCGACGAGGCGGGAGAGGGCCGCGACCGCGCGGGCGGCGGCGATCTCGGCGGCGAGCGGAACGGCCATCCGGCCGAATCTACCGCTGCGCGGATTCACTTGCGGATCCTCCAACCTGATCTACCATACTTGTCGTGCCCCGGAAGCCCCGTTTCCGCGCGGTGGCGGAGATCGACCCGCGCAAGCTCGCCGAGTTCCAGGCGGGCATCCGCAAGCGCTACACCGACGATCAGATCGTGGGTGAGCTCCAGGCGAGCGCCGAAAGGTTGGGACGCTCGCCGACGATGCGCGAGTTCGCGGCCGACACACAGACGACCGTCCATCCGCAGACCGTGATCGAGCACTTCGGCTCGTGGAACGCGGCCAAGCGGGCCGCGGGTCTCGTGCCCCGGCGATTCGCGACGCGGGACGAGCTCCTCGGTCTCCTCCGCGACCTCGGGGAGGAGCTCGGCCGGCCGCCGACGGCGCGCGACATCGACGAGCACAAGGGCAAGCTTCCCTCCAAGTCGCTGTACTGGCACACGTTCGGCTCCCTGACGACCGCTCTACGCGAAGCCGGCTTCGACGTGCCGGTGGGGGAGGAGCGCCTCGAGCGCGCGGTCGAGCAGGGCGCCGCGCTCGCGCGCCGGCTCGGCCGCCTGCCGAAGTTCGCCGACTGGGCCGAGGCGCGGAAGGCGGACGACTCGCTCCTCACCGAGTGGCAGGTCTACCGGTTGCTCGACGCGCGCCGCGGCGCGTGGTCGACGTTCCAGTTCCTCGTGCGCGAGCTGCTCGAGCAGCAGAGCGTCACCGTCGCGGGTGACGGGACGATCAAGAAGAAGCGCTGAGTAGACTCGCGGCCGTGGACGAGGCGCCGCTCGAGGACAAAGGCTCGGGGCTCGCGCCTGTCGGCGCCGGCTGGTTCGTCGTCAACGTGCGCGACGCGCAATGGCTGACGTCGGCGGGCGGCGAGAAGAAGTCGTCGGGAGCGGAGTGCGTCTTCGAGAGCGGAGAGTTCTGGTTCCGTGAGCTCGGCTTCCGGATCCACGTCCTCGAGCCGGGCGAGCCGAACGGGCTCTACCACTCCGAGTCGGTGCAGGAGGATTTCCTCGTCCTGTCGGGCGAGTGCATGCTGCTCGTCGAGGGCGAGGCCCGGACCCTCCATGCGTGGGACTTCTTCCATAGCCCCGCCGGGACGGAGCACATCTTCGTCGGCGCCGGCGACGGGCCGTGCGCGCTCCTCATGGCCGGCATTCGCTCCGAGGACGTCGCGTTGCACTACCCGCTGTCGGAGTTTGCAGCTCGCTACGACGCGAGTGCCCACAAGGAGACATCGAACCCGGACGAGGTGTACCCGGGCCGCTTCGAGCCGTCACGGCGCGAACGTCCCTCGTACTGGGACACGCTGCCCTGGGTGTAGGAAGCTAGGCCGCCGCGAGGTTCGAGAGCTGCTTGAGGCACGACGCGCCTTCGCCGGGTGCGCGCACGGCGGGTAGCGGCTTGCCCGGCTCTTCGTAGCGCGGGTTCGGCCGGAAGTGCTCGTGCCGCACGACCTTCGCGCCGTGCAGCGCGAGGAACGTGCCGTCCTTCAGCTCCTGTTTCTTCAGGCGGACGTGCGCGTACTCCTCGACGACCTCGAGCGCCGTGCGCGTCGAGGCGAAGAAGAGCTCGTGCTTGCCGGAGCCGAGCCACAGCGGCCGGCCGATGCCGCGGGCGGCGAAGACAGTCCCCAGCTCGCGCTCGTCGAGCCATGCGGTGGCCATTGAGCCGAGCAGTGCCTCGAGGGCTGCCGGGTCGTTCCGCGAATGCGCGGCGAGGGCGAAGATCGCCTCGGAGTCGACGGTCATGCGCGGCTCGGCGCGGGCGCAGTCGAACTCGGCGAGGAGCTCGTCGTCGTTGACGATGATCCCGTTGTGGATGCCGACCACCGGCCCGTGCCGGACCGGGTGGTTGTTGGCGGAGATGGAGGGGTGGCCCTTGGTGTAGTCGCGCACGTGGACCAGGAGCTCGGTCGCCGCCTGGGGGACTTCGATCCGCTCGAGGAGCCGGCTGGCCGGCGTCCTCTGCTTCGTGACCACGGGGTAGGAGCTGCCCGGGCCGCGGTGCGCGTACCCGACCGCGTCCGCGCCTCGCTCGGCGATCCCGGCCAGGAGAGCCTGCGCCGCCAGCGTCCGATCGACGCTGCTACGGGAAGAGAAGCTGTATCCGGCGATTCCGCACACGATCTAGGTCACCTCCAACCGTAGCGGACAGTTCGGCGCACCCGGCCTCAAGCCTGCACGGCCGAAAGCCGATATGTGGCCTTGTGGAGCCTGTCCTCGCTGCGGAGGGAGATGTCGAGCAGGCCGAAGAGCCCGCCAGCCAGCTCGATGATCCCCTGAAGCTGTACATACGGTCGATCGGCAACGGCCGGCTGTTGACGCGCGAGGAAGAGCGCGAGCTGGCCCGCCGCAAGGACGCCGGCGACGAGCTGGCGAAGAAGCAGCTCATCGAGGCGAACCTCCGCCTCGTCATGTCGATCACGCGCAGCTACACGCGCGCGGGCGTCCCGCTCCTCGACCTCATTCAGGAGGGCAACCTCGGTCTCATCCGCGCGGTGGAGAAGTTCGACTATCGCCTCGGGTTCAAGCTTTCGACCTACGCCACGTGGTGGATCAAGCAGTCGGTGAGCCGCGCGCTTTCCGATCAGGGACGGACGATTCGCCTCCCGACGCATGTGGCCGAGCGCGTGCGCCGGCTGCTCCGAGTTCGCCGCCAGCTGGCGCAGAAGCTCAGTCGTGAACCGACGCCCGCCGAGCTCGCCAAGGAGACCGGCGAGCCGGAGGACAAGGTGGTCGACCTCCTCAGCCTCGTCGACGATCCCGTCAGCCTCGATTCTCCCGTCGGTGACGGTGAGAGTTTCTTCGCCGACATGATCGAGGACGAGAACTCGGCGCAGCCGCACGAGCGCACCGCGATCGAGCATCGCCACGGCGAGCTCTCAGACGCGATCGCCCAGCTCGCTCCCCGCATGCAGCGCGTGCTCGTGCTGCGGTTCGGGCTGGACGGCGAAGGTCCGCGCACGCTCGAGGACATCGGCTCCGAGCTCGGCGTCACCCGTGAGCGCGTCCGCCAGCTCGAGTCGCGTGCGTTGCGCGAGCTGCGCAACAGCGCGCCCGATCTCGAGCTCTACCTCACGTAGCTAGCTCGAGGCGACGAGCTGCATTTCGCGCAGGTTGGCGAGGCGGCGTAGCGATTCGAGCTCGATCTGCCGGACCCGCTCGCGTGTGAGCCCGAGACGCCTGCCGATCTCCTCCAGCGTCTTCGGCTCCTCGTCGATGAGGCCGTAGCGCAGCACGAGCACCTGCCGCTCGCGGTCGGGCAGCGACTGCAGGGCGAGCATGAGCGCCTGGCTCCGCAGTGACACCTCGACGTGTTCCTCGGGCAGCGGGTCGTCGCCGGCGACGAAGTCACCGAAGACGGCGTCCTCGTGCTCGCCGACCGGCTGGTCGAGGCTCGCCGACGCGCGGGCGGCGGCGCGCACCTCGCGCGCCTGTTCGACCGGCAGCGATGCTTCCTCCGCGATCTCCTCCAACGTGGGCTCGCGACCGAGCTCCATCCAGAGCGTTCGCTCGGCGCGGTTCATCTTCTGCATGCGCTCGACGATGTGCACCGGCATGCGGATGGTGCGAGCCTTGTCGGCGAGCGCGCGCGCGACCGCCTGGCGGATCCACCACGTCGCGTACGTCGAGAACTTGTACCCGCGGCGCCAGTCGAACTTCTCGACGGCGCGGATGAGGCCGAGGGTCCCTTCCTGGATGAGGTCGAGGAACGGCAGTCCCTGGTTGCGGTAGTTCTTCGCGATCGACACGACGAGGCGCAGGTTGGACTGGATCATCCGCGTCTTCGCGCTCATGTCACCGCGCTCGATCTTCTTCGCCAGCTCGACTTCCTGCGGGGCGGTCAGCAGCGCGTGCTTGCCGGCCTCGCGGAGGAACAACTGGAGCGCGTCGGTCGTCGTCTCGACAAAGGCGGGCGGCGGGGGAGGGGGCTGCTCCTCCTTCGGCTCCTCGACCAGCTCGATGCCGCGCCGGTCGAGCTCGATGTAGACCGCGTCCACCTCGAGTGGGTCGAGCTCGAGCGGCTCGAGCACGTCCTGCAGCTCCGTCTGCCGGAGCTGACCGCTGGACTCCGCCGCTTCCAGGAGCGCGAGCAGATCCTCGCTCCTGAGGATGATGTCGATCTCGACCGTCAAATTCCCCCCGATCAGTTTGTCTGGGCGATGTTCCGCGCAGCAGGGGGACCAAAACACGCGAGGCATCCCTAAATCAAGGGTGTCGTCCTACGATCCGACGCGATGGACGAGCTCCTGCGTGAGGTCGAGGCGGATCCGTCGACGCTGGGGCTCGTGCTGCACGGCTCACGTGCCTCCGGCGTAGGCCGTCCGGACTCAGACTTCGATCTCGTTCGCGTGGTCACCGAGGAGGAGTACGAGCGGCGCGCCGTCCACGAGAAGCGTGACAACACGGATGTGATCCTCCAGACGCCCACGCGTCTGCGGCGGCTCGCCGATGAGCGCGGCTGGTGGACTGCATCGTTCCTCTCGGCGGAGGTGCTCGTCGACAAGACCGGCGAGATCGAAGGCCTCGTGCGCGCGATCGTCGACAAGGCGAATGAGGTCGCCTACGCCGCCGTCCCGGAGGCATACGACGGATATCTCAACTCGTGGGTGCGGTCGCTCAAGGCATGGCGGCGCGACGACGAGCTCGGCGGCCGGCTGCATGCGGCTCAGTCGGCGGTCTATCTGTTGCAGGCGCTTTTTGGGCTCGAGCACCGGTGGCTGCCGTACCTCGACAGGCTCGAGCCCGAGCTCCCGGCGATCGAGCGAGCGCAGGGTTGGGAGGACGGCTTCCTTCGCGCCGCTGCGCTGAGGCTCCTGGACTCCGGCGAGCCGGGGTTCCAGCGGGAGCTGGAAGCTCGCGTCGAGGCGCTGATGGATGCGCGTGGCTTCGCCCATGAATGGGGCGACGATCTCGAGCCGCTCAAGTCAGAGAAGCCGCAGTGCGATCGCGACTGCGAGTAGCAGCACGAGTACGAGCAGTTCCGGCATCGGCGCGCGAACGCGCGAGCGGTGGGACATGAAGATCGGGTGCGCCTGCGCGCCCCTCGTGGTCGTGCGGCCGACCATGCGGGCTCCATCGGCTCCAGGACGGCGCCGGCGCATCGCTCGTGTGAGGGCCTCAGAGCCAGTGCACGAGAACGAGCGTTATGTAAAGCCGGAACAGAAATGGCCAAACGCCCCGGCGGTCGCTATCCCCACCCCCGCTGTCGCGCCGGAAACCGTTCCTGGTCGTGACGGTAAAGAGCTCTGAGAACTGTCCTGCCGCTCGATGGGAAGCGGCTACGACCGCGAAGGGCTTTTCCACAGGCTGCACGGTCCGCTGTGGAAATGTTGATTATTCAAAATTCGCAAAATGCGAACGTTTTCGGTTTCGATCCCCTTGTACGGTCCCTGCGCACCCCCTAGATTCACAAGTGCGCCGAGCGCGGCGCGGGAGTAGGTTGAAGCGGAGCCGATAGGCCGTACGAGGAAGCTCGCGAGGGCTGAGGCGGAAAGTCGAGCGGTTCCGTGGACGAAACCGCGACGGGCTCGGCGAATTTTTTTGGTCCCGTACGTCTAGGATCAGCCCTCGTGCACTTTCATCCGCCGAGCATCGACCCGGGCATCATCGCCCTCGTGTGGGCCCTCGCCCTCGGGACGTTCATCTACTTCGGGCTGCTCGCCGTCGGCACGACGGGCGCGTTCGCGATCGTGATCGCGATGGTCTCGACGGCCGGTATCTGGCTGTTCGTCCGCACCCGCGGCAACAGCGCTTAGTCCGTCAGGACGAGCTCAGGCCGCGGCCGCGACCGGCCGGGCCAAAGGGCGGCGGTTGACGCTCCGCCTGCTGAGAGCGGCGACGAGCAGCTTGGCGAGATCCGACCCGATCGTCCGCTCGAGGCGGTCGCGGGCCCGTTCGGTATCCGGGTCCAGACCGGCCAGATGTGCGGCGAGCAGATCGAGCCCCCTCTCGCGCTGCGTGATGCCTGCGAGCTCCATCCGCCATTTCTATCGGCCTTCGGGCGATGCCACCCCGATCCCTGACGGCAGGGATTGGGTCGCCGCGCCGGCGCAGCGACCCCTCCCCCGCTTCAGTCCCTCTGCGGGCCGACCGTGACCTCGTGCGGCTGACCGGCCGGCGTGTCGATCTCGCGGCGCTCCGCCGTCAGCGGCTCCTCCGCGGTCCCCAGCGCCATCGGCGTGGTTATCGGAGCCGGAGCATCAGCCGGGACCGTGTCGAACGACATCCCGAGCACGAGACCGAAGCCGAGCGCGAGCACCCCGTGCCAGAGCGCCAGGTCGTGGACGACGCCCAGGAGGCCGGCGTGCCGGCTCCAGGTCTCGAACGTCCCCTGGTACCAGCCGTGCGCCGGCTGGCTCGCCATCAGGATCCACCCGACGACGATCAGCACCGGCAGGAACGCAAGTGCGAGCGTCCCCAGCGACATGCGCAGCCGGAGGCCCTTCATCCAGCCGCCGACCACCTGCGAGATCGCCAGCACGAGGCCTGCCCCCGCGACGATCCCCATCTCTGCCCAGAAACGGCCGTCGGTGCGCTGTCCCACGAGCGTCGCAGCCCACAGGAGCACGCCCGCCGTCCCGACGGCGGCGACCGTCGTCAGGCCGCGCGTCGTGTCGTACAGACCGTACCGTCGCATCCGATCACCTCGTTCCGCGTTTGCCAGACCTGCAGGAGAAACGCGCGAACCCCCCGTACGGGTGCGCTACAAGGCCAGACGGCGGGCGTCGAAGGCCGACGACCAGAGCTCCGCGCGGAACTCCTCCACCGTCGCGTGGACGTCCCCGGTGAAGACGTGCTCGACGACGCCCACCTCACGGTCGTTGTGGAAGGGCACGTCGACGTGCTCGTGCGTGACGAGATTGACCGAGGTGCACTCGCACGCCGGGCAGTGGACGGCGAGCCCGAGCCGCCCGTCGCCGGGCGCGAGGAGGAGGAACGCGGACGGGAACACCGGTCGCGGCCGCTCTTCCGGGTAGCAGAAGAAGCTCCACGGCCATTCCCCCGCCCCGATGTGGACGGCGGCGAGGTCGCTCAGCTCGTCGGCCACCGGCTCCACCCGGGAGGTCATGAGATTGAGGAAGACACCGCCGTCGAGACCGAGCGGCGCCCAGTCGAGATCGTCGTGGCTGACGAGGCCGTCGTGCTCCTCCCCGCACGGGCACGCGAAGCGAACGCGGTAGACGACGGGGTGCGCCGCGCCCTCGAGCTGTTCGATCCTCCGGAAGGCGGACAGCGGCACCTTTGCCTCACCCCGGTTGGGGCACGAGAACGTGTACCGGCTCGTCAGCGGGTCGTACATGTCCATCTTGTAATCGGCAGGACGGACGGAGCCGGAGAGCTAGTACGAGATGAGCGCGTGCAGGTCGTAGTCGGACAGGCGGTCGCGGCCGCCGAGGAACGTCAAGTCGATGACGAAGTTGATGCCGACGACGTGGCCGCCGAGCTGCTCGACGAGGCCGGCGATCGCCTTCACCGTGCCGCCGGTCGCGAGCACGTCGTCGTGGATGACGACCCGCGCCCCGTCGGCGATGGCGTCGGCGTTCACCTCGAGCGCGTTCTCGCCGTATTCGAGGGCGTACCGGGCCGACACCGTCTCCGGCGGGAGCTTGCCCGGGCGGCGGGCAGGCACGAACCCGCACCCGACCGCACAGGCGATCGCGGCGCCGAGCCAGAAGCCGCGCGCCTCCGCGCCGAGGACGAGGTCGGGCTTCCGCTCGGCCGTCCAGTCCGCGAGCTCGGCGACCGCCTGCCGCAGCGCGGCAGAGTCGCCCAGCAGCGGAGCGATGTCCTTGAACCCGACTCCGGGCTCGGGAAAGTCCGGGACCTCCCGGATCTTTGACCTGAGGTCGATCTCCGTCTTCATCCGGCGAGCCTCCTGACTGTTCGCCCGAGCAGCAACTGCGAGAGCTCCTGCGCCGCCTCGGTGAGCGCGCGCAGGTCGTCGAGGCCGGCGCGGCGGCGCTCCGGGTTGCGCGAGCGCAGCGATGGGAGCACGAGCGCCTCGAGTAGTCCCGCCTCGCGGTCGGCGGCAGTCCGGAACGCGCGTAGGTGGCGCGGCGCGATCCCGTACCGCGCGAGTCGCTCGCACACTGCGGCGATCTCGACGTCAAGCTCGGTATACGGCGGTTCGAGTAGCCCGTACTGCTCGAGCTCGCGCGCTCTGGCGGGATCGACGCCCGCCCGTTCGCACAGGTCGTCCACGTCGACGCCATCCTCGTCGTGCTCGCCGAGCGTGGCGGTCGCGCGCTTGCGGCGCGCCTTCGCAGCGCCGGCCGCGAGCTCCTCGCGAATCACGCGCAGCGGCAGGAACTCGTCGCGTTGCAGGCGCAGGATCGTCTGCAGCCGCTCGAGGTCGTCCTCGGAGAAGAGCCGGTAGCCGCCCTGCGTCCGCCGCGGCGTGACCAGGCCTTCGCCTTCGAGATACCGGATCTTCGAGATCGAGACGTCGGGGAACTCGGCCTTCAGCCTGCGACAGACCGCTCCGATCGTGAGCAGGCGAGGGCGGGTGCGGGCTTCGGCGGTCGACATCAGCGCGCGAGGAAGGTGAGCCGGTACTTGCCGATCTGGAGCTCGTCGCCGTCGGAGAGCTCGGACGACTCGACGCGCTCCCGGTTGACGAAGGTTCCGTTCAGGCTCCCCTGGTCCTCGACGAACCAGTGGCCGTCGCGCTGCACGAGAACGGCGTGGCGCCGCGACACGGTCACGTCGTCGAGGAACACCGGGCAGTCCGGCGAGCGCCCGATCGTCGTCCGGTCGCCCTGCGGGGTGAACGTCTCCCCCGCGCGGCCGCCCCCGGAGCGGACGACAAGCGCCGGGCCCTCGATGCGCATGTCGTCGAGCTGGTCGAGCTCGTCACCGACCTCTTCCGGGCTGAACGTCTGTGTCTGCTCCGCCGGCTCGGGTGTGTGCAGCAGCGCACCGCACTTGGTGCAGTAGTTCGCCGCCTCCAAATTCTGGAAGCCGCACTCCGGACAATAGATATGACTCATTGGAGAACTCGCAATCGCGGCATCAGGGCATCGGTGAGTAAGCGCTTCTGCGCGTCACACTCGGGCGCGTAGCGCGTCATTACTTCGCCGGCGGGCTGGCCTTGCCGGCGAGGATCTCGGTCAGGGACTCGACGTCGACCTGGCTGAGGATCGTCTCCGGCCCGGCTGCCTTCAGCCGCGCCTGGTACTCGGCGCGCAGGATGTCGATCTTTCCGTGCAGCAGGCGGCGCTCGTACGAGATCTCGCGCTCCTCCTCCTGCAGCTTCTTGATGAGCTGCTTGAGATCGGCGTCCGTCAGCGAAGCAAGGTCAGGCAGCAGTTCCACGTGGGCCTTTCGCTCGGGAGGGTCAACCTCAACTTTAGCCTTTCTCGGGCCTCCGTCTAGGTTCGGGCCTCGGCCGTCTCCCCCTGCGCGATCTCCTCGACCATGCCCCGCAGCTCGTCGATGAGCTCTTCGGAGGCCTCCACGGTCCCTCCCTCGGCGTACAGGTGCAGGAACGGCTCGTCGGGATCGGGCAGCACCTCGATCCACCCGCGGTCGTCGAAGACCTTGATCCCGTCGGTGAGGTCGAGCTCCCGGCCGGCCATGCGCTCGTTCAGGACGCGCATGACGAGCCCCTTGAGCGACCACGCGAGTGCGAGCTGGCGGTGGACGAGGGTCGGCTGGGGCAGCTCGGCCACGATCTCCGAGATCGGGCGGCGCACCGGCGCGAGCAGCTCCAGCAGGTTGACGAGGCTCGCGACGGCGTCGTAGCCGGGCAGGAACTCGGGGAACACGTACCCGCCTCCGACCGCTCCGCCGAAGACGACGCCCTTCTCGGCCGCCGTCCGCGTCAACTCCTGGAGCGATGCCGCCGTGCGCACGATCTCGAGGCCGGATCCCTCGACGAGCCGGTCGACCTGGCTCGTCACGGTCACCGGGAACGCGAGGCGGCCGGTGCGCCCGTTCGAGCCGATCAGCCGGAGATACAGGAGCAGCGCCTGTTCGACCGGAATCTCGCGCGCTTGCTCGTCGACGAGGTAGAGCCGCTCGCCGGGCCGGTCGAACACCGCACCGAGGTCGGCGCCGACGGCGGTGACGAGACGCTTCGCCTGCCCGATGGACGCCGCCAGCGGCCCGGCACCGTCTGCGTCGGCATTGCCGTCGCTCGGGAACGCGTGCGCGGCGACCACCTCCACTCCGAGCGGGTCGAGCACGAGCGGCAGGACGTACGACGCCGCGGAGAAGCCGTAGTCGACGACGATCCGGAAGCGGCGCTCGCGAATCGACGACACATCGAGCGTGGAGAGAAGGTCGCTCGCATACGTCTCCCTCGCGCGCGCGGGATACGAGATGCGGCCGACGTCGGTCGACGCGACCCTGCGGATCTCGCCGCGCGTGAAGTGCTTCTCGACCTCCTTCTGCGTCGCTGCGCTCATCTCGATGCCGGGCGGCTCGAAGAACTGGATGCGGATCGCCTCCGAGTCGCTCGGACTGACTCCGACGTGCACACCGGCGTCGTACCCCTCCGATTTGACGAGATGGCGCGCGACCGCGGCAGGTATGACGCGCAGGTCTGCGACGTCGACGCCCGTCGACGACAAGCCGGAGATCATCGCGCGCTTGATCATCCGGCACGCGGGCGTCCCCTCCCGTGAGGCGACGACGCGCGCGCCGCGCTTGAGCGCCGTGCCGAGCGCCGCCGCGAGCCGGACGGCGACGTCCGGCGTCAGGTCGACGTTGACGAGCCCCGAGACGCCCTCTTTCCCGAAGATGCGGGCCGTGCCGCGCGACTCCCAGATGAGGCTCTCGAACAGGTGCGCGCCGGTTTCGACCTCCTTGTACGGGTAGATCCGGACGCCGGGCATGATCACGCTCTCGGCGCCGATCGTCACTTCGTCGCCGATTGCGACGCCCTCGTGCACACGCACGTGCGCGCGCAAATCGCAGGAGCGGCCGACGATCGCTCCCTCGACGAGTGCGCTGCGCCCGATGTACGTGGACGCGTCGACGATCGAGCGCGTCGTGCGTGCGCGCTCGCGTAGCGTCACGCTTGTCGAGAGCACCGAGTACGGGCCGACCGTCGCCTCCGGCGCAATACGGCAGTAGTTGCCGAGGTACGCCGGCCCCTCGATCGCATCGAGGTCGTGCACGTCGACGCCCTCGCCGAGCCAGACGTTGCCGCGCAGTCGCACGCCCGAGATATCGAGCCTGACCTTCTCGTCGAGCGTGTCGAAGTTCGCCTGCCTGTACTGGTCGAGGTTCCCGATGTCCTGCCAGTAGCCGTCGAGAACGCACCCGTAGATCGGACGCCCCATCTCGAGCAGCAGCGGGAAGAGCTCCTTGGAGAAGTCGAAGGGACGATCGGCCGGGATGTGCTTGAGCACCTCCGGCTCGATCACGTAGATGCCGGTGTTGATCGTGTCGGAGAACACCTGGCCCCATGTCGGCTTCTCGAGGAAGCGCTCGACTCGTCCGTCCTCGTCGGTGACGACGATGCCGAACTCGAGCGGGTTGTCGACCGACTTCAGCCCGATGGTGACCGACGCCTGCTTCTCGCGATGGAACTCGACCAGCCGGCCGAGGTCGAGGTCGCACAGCGCGTCGCCGGAGATGACGAGGAACGTGTCGTCCAGCCGTCCGGCCGCGAGCCGGACGGAGCCCGCCGTTCCCGCCGGCGACTCCTCTACCGAATACGCGAGGTCGATGCCGAGCGTTTCCCCTGTGCCGAAGTAGCTGCGGATCGCCTGCGGCAGGAACGCGACGGTGACGATGACGTCCTCGAAGCCGTGGTGCTTGAGCAGCTCGACGATGTGCTCCATGCACGGCTTGCCGACGATCGGCACGAGCGGCTTCGGTTGATTCGACGTGAGCGGGCGCAGGCGCGTGCCCTCGCCGCCCGCCATGACGACGGCTTTCATCGCTTCATCACCTTCCGCGCTGCGCGCACGTATAACATCGCCGCGACGACGGCCGCGCCGAGGCCGATCCAGAAGAGCCACAGCGGCCACGACGTGGCGTCGTGCGTGACGATGCGACAGCCGATCGCCAGGTACAGCACCCACGTCGCGGCCTTGCCGACGAAGTTCACGTCGAGGTCGATCCCCCGCGGTGCGAGCACACGCCAGCCGGCGAGCAGCAACAGGTCGCGCGCGGCGACGACGACGAGGCCTTCCCACGGCAGGCGGCCGTACGCGACGAGGAGGATGACGGCTGCGTCGATCATGAGCCGGTCGGCGAGCGGGTCGGCGATCTTCCCGAATCGCGACTCGACGTGCCAGCGGCGCGCGAGGAACCCGTCGATCTGATCGGTGACGCCCGCGACGCCGAAGAGGAGCCCGGCGGGCCACGTGTGTGCGTCGCCGGCCTGCACCATCAACACGACGAACACGGGAATGACCGCGAGGCGGCCGAGCGTCAGTGCGTTCGGCAGCTGCGCCAGCGGAGCCGGGACCGCGCGGGTGGCCATCCCGCACAAGTGTACGGAGGCGCTACTTCACGGACCGGAAGCGCGCGGTCCAGTACGCCGTGCGGGTCAGGTACGCCGTCTGCGCGGCGGGGCCTTCGAGGCCCCAGGACCCGTTGTACGAGAGGTAGCCGCTGTGCGCCGCGGCCGGCTCGATCTGCGTCCCCTCGCCCCACTCGTTGAAGCTCGTGATCGTGACGCCGTCGGGGTGGGAGGCGATCGCGGCTTTCCAGAGGGCGTCGTACGTCGCGCCGTCGCGACGGGGCCGTGAAATGGAGTCCTCGCCCGCTCGCACGCCGTTGTAGCCGGGGCCGACGCTGGGGAGGCAGAGGAGCCCGCGGGCGTGCGCCTCGGCGCACAGGCGCACGAACTTCGCACCGCCATAGTCGACGAAGTCGTACGTGTAGAAACCGGTGAACCCGCCCGCGGCGGCGAAGCCGACGAGTTGGGTGGCGGCAAAGATGCGCATGCCCGCCGGCTTCTGCGCCGTCACCGTCGCCCAGTCGGATGCGGCGAAGTCGAGCGGGTGGTAGACGTAGACGTCGCGGATCCCGAACGACGCGAGATACGTCAGGTCCTGCGCCACCGACGCAGGCGAGCGCCCCGTGTACGGCTCGATATGGATGGCCGGAGTCAGATGGTGTGCCCGCGCTGCGACGAGCACCATCGGAAGCAGCGTGTCTTCGACCGAGCCCTTCCCCCACCACGAGATCACGACTTCGTTCACGCCGGCGGCCGCGATCTCGGCCATCTGGCGATCGACCGTGCGCGGATCGCCGCTCGAGTAGGGGCCGCTCGCCGGGAAGTACCTCGAGTACACGTCGGTCGGCGGCACGTGACCGTTCTGGTTCCAGTGCATCCAGGTGCCGTCATGCAGCGGCGTCCCGTACCAGGGGTAATAGAAGATCGCCACCGTTCCGGCCCGGGCGAGACCGGGAGCAGCGAGATATGCGATTACGAGCCCCCCCGCGAGGAGGCGACGCATGCAGACGTATTCTCACCCACGTGCCGGACGATTTCCAGATCCCCGGCTTCGTCAATTCGCACAGCCACGCGTTCCAGAGGGCACTGCGGGGGCGGGTCGAGGGCGGCGACTTCTGGGCCTGGCGCGACGCGATGCTCGAGCTGGCTGCCGGCGTGCACACCGATTACCGGTCGGTCTTCGCCGAGATGCGTGCCTCCGGGTACACGGCGGTGGGCGAGTTCCACTACCTCGGAGTCGAGGAAGCACAGGCCGCAGCCGATGCGGCGGGAGACACCGGCGTCGAGCTGGTCGTCCTCTACGTCGCCTACGCGCGCGGAGGCATCGCGCGCTTCCGCCAGAGCTCGGTGGCGGACTATCTCCGGGAGCTGGAGGGTCTGCGCGACGAAGGCATCCGCGTCGGAGTTGCCCCGCACTCGGTGCGCGCGTGCCCGCGCGACTGGCTCGTCGAGCTAGGCGCCTACGCGTCCGAGCACGCGCTCCCGCTGCACGTGCATGCCGACGAGCAGCCGCGCGAGATCGAGGAATGCTTCGCCGAGCACGGCGTCCGCCCCATCGAGCTGCTCGCCGACTGCGGCTGCCTCGGCCCGCACACGACCGTCGTGCACGCGACCCACGCGGACGGCCGTGAGCTCGACCTGCTCGGCGAGGCGGGAGCGCGCGTCTGCGCGTGCCCGACGACCGAGGCGAACCTCGGCGACGGCTTCCTCCCGGTCGAGCGCCTCCTGCACCGCGGCATCCGCCTGTGCATCGGCTCGGACTCGAACGTGCGCATCGACCCGCTCGAGGAGCTACGCGAGCTGGACGGGATCGCCCGCCGTCAGTCGGGCCGCCGCGACGTCTTCGGCGTCGACGACCTCCTGGCGATCGGCTCCGACGAGGGCGCAGCGTCGATCGGCATCGAGGACTGGCCGGACGTCACGGTGAACGCGTCGCATCGGCAGCTGCGCGGCGTGGCGGCGCCGCTGTGCGCGCTCGTCGCCGGCTGCTCAGCCGACGTTTTTCGCTAGCTGCGCCGACGTCATCCGCCGCCACCGTGATGGTGACCGCCACCGCCGCCACCACCGTTTCCGCCGCCACCACCGTTTCCACCGCCGCCGGCGTTTCCGCCGCCGTGGCCGTGGTCATGACCACCGCCGCCGCCCGAGGACGACGAGCCGCCGTCGGAGCCGCCGCCGTCACTGGTCGTCTGCGTCGTGGTTGTCTGCGTGGTGGTTGTCGTGGTGGTCCCGGAGGCGTCGCTCGAGGTCGAGGAGTCGCTCGTCGTGGCGTTAGGCGTGGTCGTGGTGTCGATCGTGGTCGTAGTGTCAGTCGTCGTCTGATCAGTCGTCGTCTGATCAGTCGTCGTAGTCGAAGTCGTGGTCGTTGTGGGGTCGGTCGTCGTCGTGTCGGATGTGCTCGAGTCCTTGCCGCCGCCTCGGTTGTTGTGCCCTGCTCCCTTCCCGCCGCTGTCGTTTCCGCCCATGCCGCCGGTTCCGCCGGTACCGCTCGTGGTGCGGGACGAGCCGCCGCTGTTACCGCCGCCATGTCCGTGGTGCTGACCGCCGCCGCCCGAGCTTCCCGATCCTTGGCCGCCCGACCCTTCGGACGTACCGGAGCCGCTCGGCGCAGGCGGAGGCGGCGGCGGTGGATTCGATGAGGCTGTTTCCGCCGCGGGGTGAGTCGCCACCGGCGCTGCTGATGCGATGGGGGAGACGACTCCGCCACCCGTGCTCCCAGAGCCCGGCGCAGCAGGCTCGTTCGCGGCCGGCGGCGCGGTAGGCGCTGGAGCGGATGCGTCCGAAGCGATGACCGGCATGGGGCCTGATCCTGCTGGGACCGTTGACGTGACGGACGCAGGTTCGCCGCCGCGGGCGGTGACGACCTTCGTCCGCGCGGCCTTCCAGGAGACGAGTTGCACCGATGCTTTCGGGACGACGAGGGACGCCGTGGTCCCCTCCCGGACCTGCGGCGCCACGGCCGCGCGCGTGTGCTTCTGCGTCGTGATTCGATGCACCACCGAGTGGACGGCGTTCGTGCTGACGACCGCGGCAGTCACTGCGACCGCCGCCATCTTGAGCGCCGCGCCCGTGGAGAAGAGACCCTTCATCGCGGCGATGAGCGAGCCGAAACTGAAGCCCGTGTTCGCCATGCCGGTACGCCGCTGCTCCGCCGCCGGCTGTTCGAGCGCCAATGCGAGGGTTCGCCGCGCGCGGAAGATGAGCATCTCCACGGCGCCTTGCGAGAGGTCGAGCTGCTCCGCGATCTCGCGGTAGGAGAGGCCCTGCCACTCGCGCAGCAGGATCGCGCGACGCTGGTTCTCGGGCATCTGCTCGAGCGCGGTCTCGAGCCCAATCAGCTCAAGGGTGTCGCTGTCGGCCGCGCTGCTGCCGGACGGCACGACCTCCTCAAGGATCTCGAAGTCGTCGGGGCTCTCGAGCCGGAGGCGCTTGCCGGACGACGAGCGGCGCGCGATGCAGACGTTCTGCGCGATCTTGTACAGCCACGCCTGTTCGAACCGCGTGGTCGTTCCACGCTGCAGTCCGCGGAAGGCGTTGAGGAACGTCGTCTGGACGGCGTCCTCCGCCTCCTCGCGTGAGCGGAGCTGGTGCAGGCAATAGGCGTAGATCTGCTTGCCGTACTGCCGGTATAGATCGTGCGTCGCGTTTGCGACGGAATCGCTTGCGCGACCTGCATCCCCTGCTGCGGCCACTGGTTTCCCTCGTCCCCCGGTCTGGTGCGGAGATCAATTGTGCGATTTGTCTCTCAGATTTACTGTCACCCGTTTGCGGTATTCGCTCCTTAGGGTCCTGCCTCTTTCTCCCTAAATCTCCTAGCCGAGCGGCGCGCCCGCGATCAGCGCCACCAGGCCTCCGAGCGCCAGGAACGGCGCAAACGGGATTCCCATCGTTCGGCCGCGGGCGCCGTAGCGCGCGAGGAGCGCCACGCTCGGCACCAACGCCGCCAGGAGAGCGACGATGAGCGCCAGCGGCACGGTCCTCCCGACGGCGACGCCGAGCAGCAACGCGAGCTTCACGTCCCCCATTCCCATCCCGCCCGGACGAGCGATGGCCGCCACGAGCAGGAACGCGGCGGCGCCTGCGCCGGCGGCGAGCCAGACGACTGATGGATGCACGAGCGTGCGCGCCGCGAGCACGATGGCCGCCGCGGGCAGCACGATCCGGTTCGGGATGATGCGGTGCTTCACGTCGATGACCGACACGACGATCAGGACGGCGACGAAGAACACTGCGACGACGAGGTCGACGGCGCCGGTCACGCCACGTTCCGATCGTTGATGCGTCCCTGCAGCTCACCCACGTACGCGGACACGTCGCGCTCGCGGAACTCGATGAGCTCCTCGCGCTCCGCGACGTCTCGTTCGCGCTTCTCGACGCGGTCCTCGCGCAGCTCCACGTCCGCCACGAGTCGGGCCTCGCGGAGGCGCAGCTCCTCGTCTGCCTGTCCGAGCTGTCCCGCGCGCTCGGCCAGCCGCTCCTCGCTCTCGAGGAGCCGCTGCTCACGCGATTGCACGCGGTGCTCTCGCTGCTCGAGCTCGGCGAGCAGAGCGAACGCCTCCTGCGAAACCTGCCCCTGCCCGTTGCGCTCACGCTCGAGCCGTTCGCCGTCCTCGCGCAGTCGTGCCTCACGTGCCGCCAGCGCGGCCTCGCCGTTCGCAAGCATCTTCTCGCGCGCGTCGTAGCGCCTCTCCAGCGTCGAGTCGCGCTCCGCCACCTCATCGGCGTGGTCCTGCAGCCGCAGCCGCTGCTGCTCGAGCTCGGCCGCGCCGGCCCGAAGGCCGACCTCGCGCTCCGAGACGGTGCGCTCCCGCTGCCGCGTTGCGGCGTCGAGCTGTCTCAGGCTCTCCTCACGGGCGAGGAAGCCGGTTTCCTGTTCATGCCTCACAGCGTCGAGCGCCACCCGCTCGCGCTTAAGCTCTCGCTCCCGCTCGGCGAGGCCGGCGAGCTGTTGCGCGAGGTGCGCACCCGCCTGGGCGCGCTCCTGGTGTACGGACTCGAGCGCGACCGACTGCGAATCGACGTGCGTGGCGAGCTCGGTCACGCGTGCTTCCTCCGCAACGATCTCCGCGCGCATGCGCGCCAGCTCGGCGCGTTCGCTCTCGACCTGGTCGCGCTGGATCTTCACGACGAGCTGTTGCTCCTCGAGATCGGCGCGGGCTGTCTCCGCGCGCGCGATGTGCTGCTCGACCTCCGCCTCGCGCACCGCCAGCTCGCGCGTCGAGGCGACCTCGCGCTCGTACGCCTCCACCTGGTGCTCGAGCGCTTCGCGGAGCGAGCGCTCGCGCGTCAACGAACCCTCGAGCTCGCCGCGCAGCGCCGTCACTTCCGCCGGCTCGTCGACGACGGGCTCCGGGACGAGCGGCAAGACGTCGCCGATCGGGAACGGATCCGGCAGCTCGACGGACGCCGCCGACTCGACCTCGACGTCGGGTGCCTCGTTCCCGTGCTTGCGCGAGAGCTGCGCGCGGAGCCCTGTGCCAAACCCGGTTTCGGTCTCGTGCGTCAATTGAACTTGAGGGAGCTCGTGATGTTCAGGAGGGCAGGCCCGAGGATGACGACGAACATCGCCGGAAAGATGAAGAGCGCCGTCGGGAACAGCATCTTGATCGGCGCTTTCATCGCACGTTCCTCGGCGGCGGCCTGGCGCCGCAGCCGCGAGTCGGATGCCTGGACGCGGAGGATGCGGCCGAGCGAGATGCCGAGCTGCTCCGCCTGGATGACGGAACGGACGAACGCGGACACCTCGGGAGCAGGCACGCGCTCGGCGAGCTTCTTCAGCGCCTCGGGCCGTGATTCGCCGACGCGCATCTCGCCGAGCGTCAGCGCGAACTCGTCCACGAGCGCGCCGTCCATGTGCTCGGTCAGCTTCGCGATCGCGCCGTCGAGACCGAGGCCGGCCTCCACCGACACTGCGAGCAGGTCGAGCGCATCGGGAAGCTCGGACCGGATTCGCTCCCGCCTCTCGCGGATCCTGAGGGTCAGGATCGCGTCCGGCAAGATGAAGCCCAGCACGCCCAGGAGCGGCGCGAAGAACACGCCGGCGATGACCGCGATCGTCGCGCCGGACCCGATGCCGACGACGACGCCGACGAGGGCCATGCCGGCTTTCACGGCAAGGAACTGCGACGTCGAGATCCGCTGCCCGAGCCCGGCAGCGATGAGGCGCGAGCCGATCGCGTCCGCCGACGTCTTTGGATTCAGCCGGAGCGCGAGCGTCGCGAGCCGCTCCACCGCGGGAGCGACGACGCGCTCGCCGAACCGCGGAAGCGCACTCTCGGGCTGCACACGGCGCGCGCCATACGTCGCGGCCTGCTTGAGGGCGAGATGCCTGCGCCGCTGCGGTGCGGTCGCCAGCTCGCCGACGAGGAAGACGGCGAGCCCGAACGAGAAGACGGCGAGGAGAAGCAGCATCGCCATCAGCCCTTGAACGACACGATCTTCTTGAGAATGACCGACCCGATTGCCATCATGACCAGCGCGACGCCCACCATCACGTGACCCGTGCTGGAGTGCCAGAGGGGGCGCATGTATGCGGGGCTGATGGCGCTGATGAGCGCGGCGACGAAGAACGGAAGCCCTCCGAGGACGTAGGCCGACATGCGGCCGGTGGCAGTGAGGCCTTTGATCTTGCGCGCGAACTGTTGCCGCTGGCGCACGGTCTCGGCGACCACGTCGAACAGGCCTGCGAGGGAGCCGCCGATCTGCCGCTGGATCGTGACCGCGTTGAGGACGAACGACAGGTTCTTCGACCCGATGCGCTCTCCCATCTCCGCGAGCGCCTCGTCCATCGGTCGCCCGAGCCGCGTTTCGGTGAGGACGCGACGGAGCTCTCGTGCCGTCGGCTCCGCACCCTCATCCACGACAGCCTGGATTGCGTGCCGGAACGAATGGCCCGCCTTGAGCGACGCGGCGATCGTGATCAGAAGATCCGGAAGCTGGTTGTCGAACGCCTTCATCCGCCGGCGGGCCTTCGACACGACCCATACGAGCGGCGCTGCGCCGCCGACGAGGAAGAACAGGAGGACCAGCACGAGCGGAAGGCCGGCGAGCGCGGTCACAACGGCAACAGCGAGCGCCGCACCGAGGCAGATGTAGAGCAGCTCGGAGGCGAGCAGCGGCAGGTCGGCGCGCGTGAGCAATCGCTGCACCGCCCGGAACTGCTTGACATTCGCGAAGGCCTGTTCCGTGGCGGCGACGACGCCGCGCATGAACGCCCGTCCCTGCCTCCGCCGCGGTGTCTTGGACCGCCGCTCGCTCGGCCCCAGGTGCGGAGCGAGCCGCGCGCGGAGCCATGAGCCGCGACGGGCGCCTGCTGCGAACCAGCACGCGAGGAGTACGAGGAGGCCGACTGCGCCCGCGACGGCGACGGGCGCAAGCCTGGAGTTCCACGCCGACGAAGGGAGAACGTTCGACGGAGGAGCGGTTGTCGGGGCAGCAAGACCGTCCGCGACCACGCGCACCGCGCGCTCCGCCGCGCCGGCGCCCGGCACGGTCGCCGACAGCCGCACTTCCGCTCCCGGGCGCGCAGCAGTCACGTAGCGGAGCTGCCACGTGTGCGCCAGCGTGCGGCTGATGGACGCGTACAGCGCGGAGAGCTGGGCGCTCGACGACGCCTCGCGGTAGAGGCCGCCGGTCCTGGCGGCGAGCTCGCGCAGCGGGCCGGGCGTGAAGCCAGGACCGAGGATGCCGATTGCGTACACCGCCGCGTGCGCGGCGTGCGCTGCCGCGACGGCGCCGGCGAACGACGCCGAGCTCGACACGTCCTGCCCGTCGGTGACGACCACGATGACGCGTCCGGGCTGACCCTGCCGGGCGAGCGCCGTCGCGCTGCGGACGACCGCGTCCCAGAGGGCGGTTCCCGTGTGCGGATCGGCGGTGAGGCCCGCGAGCGCGGCATCGGCGTCGGCGCCGGAGCTCGAGAAGCCGGTGAGCGCGACGGCCTGATGACCGAACGTCACCACCTGGATCTGGTCGTTCGGTCCCTTCGCCGCGACGAACGCGCGCGCGGCCGCCGTGGCGTTACGCAGCGAGGCGCCGGTCATCGACTGCGAGCGGTCGACGGCGAGGACGACGCTCTTCGCGCGGCCGAGGTTCACCCCTTGGAGGCCGGCCGCGGGAATGCCGTTCTCGTCCAGCTGCGGCCGGGCTGCTCCTGCGGACGCGACAACGGTCACCCGCACCTGCGGGTACCCACTCGTGTCGACTCCCGCGATCCGGACCCCGGCGCCGGCGACGGGAGCGAGGACGAGGGCAGCGAGGGCTACAGCGGCCGCCGGCGCTCTCACTCCTGCCCGCCTCCGAAACTGTTGACGGCGAATGCTGCGCGCACGTCCTCTCCATCCTGGGAGAAGAACGCGGGCGGAAGCACCACGTTGTTCGCGGCGAGCTTCTCGAGGAAATGCGGTCTGAGGCCCGTCGCCTGCAGCGGAGTCAGCAGCCGCTTCGCGCGAGCCGCGTCCGCCTCGGTCGGCGACGACGCAACGAAGAGATCCTGCAGCGTGACGATGTCCGACTCCATTCCCACCACCTCCGCGATGTGGCTGACGCGACGTGAACCGTCCACGAGCCGGACGATCTGCACGAGAACGTCGAACGCGCTTGCGATCTGCTCGCGGATGGCACGGTGCGGGAGCTCGACGCCGGCGGTGAGGACGAGCGTCTCCAGTCGGGACAAGGCATCGCGCGGAGAGTTCGCGTGGATGGTGGTCAGCGATCCTTCGTGACCGGTGTTCATCGCCTGAAGCATGTCCACCGTTTCCGCGCCGCGGACCTCGCCGACGATGATCCGGTCGGGGCGCATGCGCAATGCGTTTCGCACGAGCTCGCGGATCTTCACCTCACCGCTTCCCTCGATGTTCGGCGGCCGCGACTCGAGCGTGATGACGTGCTCCTGCTGGAGCTGGAGCTCGGCAGCATCCTCGATCGTGACGATGCGCTCGTCCCCGGGGATGAACGCCGAGATGGCATTGAGCGTCGTCGTCTTGCCGGTGCCGGTACCGCCGGAGATGAGGATGTTGAGCTTGCCCTTGACGCACGCGCCGAGGAACTGCGCTCCGCGCGCGGAGACCGTCCCGAAGGAGATGAGATCGTTGATCGTGTACGGGTCGCGTGCGAACTTGCGCACGGTCAGGGTCGGGCCGGTGAGCGCCAGCGGCGGGATGATCGCGTTGACGCGGCTCCCATCCGGAAGACGCGCGTCGACCATGGGAGACGCCTCGTCGATGCGGCGCCCGATCTGCGACACGATCTTCTCGATGATGCGCATGAGGTGCGCGTCGTCGACGAAGCGCGCGTTCGTCCGCTCGATCTTGCCGGCACGCTCGACGTAGATGTGCTCCGGCCCGTTGACCATGACCTCGGTCACGGTGTCGTCCGAGAGGAAGCGCTCCAGCGGTCCGTAGCCCAGGATGTCGTCCGTGAGCTGACGGACGAGCTCGCGGCGCTCCTCGCGCGTGAGTGGCGTGCCCGCCAGCACGAGCTCCTCGGTGACCGCCTTGTACACGCGGTCATTGAGGTCGCTGGCCTCCTCCTTGAAGAGCTCCTGCCCGAGCTTGTTGATGCACGCGTGGTGCACGGCGGCCTTGAGCTCCGCGTACGGGTCGGTGCGCACCTCCTCGGGCGCGTCGCTCAGAGCATGCACGCCCTCGGCGGTGCGGGAGAGACGGTCGTGCAGCCCCATGCTAGGCCCGAGCGAACGAGAGGAGGCGTTTACGCTGCGCCGCGGTCGGCGCCTGCGTCTTGGGTGCCATCTGCTTCACGAGCCCGACCATCGCTCGCGAGAAGTCGCAGCGCGGCTGCGCGAGGACGGCCGACTCGCCGCGGTTCACGCACACCTGCACCGTGCGGTCGAGCGGCAGCTCATGGGCGACCTTCACGTGCAAGCCGTCCTCGACTTCGCGTGTCTTGAGGCCGACGTTCGTGCTCGCCCGGTTCATGACGTACGTGATCCGGCCGGCTGGGAACGAGAGTTGCTCGAGGGTCTGAAGTGCGAGGCGCACGTTCTTCAGCGTCGGCACGTCAAGTCCACAGAGCACGATGAGCTGGTCGGTGCGATCGAGCGTCGCCAACACCGCTCCGTGGAAGAACGGCGAGGTGTCGACGACGATGGCGTCGTAGGACGAGCGCGCGACGTCGAGGAGCGCGGTCACCTTGCTCTCGACGACGAGCTCTGCGTCCTCGGGCCGCATCGGTGCGGCCAGGATGTCGAGCCCGCACGCATGCCGAGTGACGTATCCCGCGAGCTTCTCCGAGTCGAGCTCGCCCGGTGCGACGACGAGGTCGTAGACCGTCTTCGCCGGCTCCAGGCCGAGCATGATCGCTGCGTCTCCGAACTGCAGGTCAAGGTCGAGGAGCAGCGTTCGCTTCCCCTCCCTCTTCGCGAGCATCGCCGCGAGACTCGTGGCGACCACCGTCTTGCCGGTTCCGCCCTTCGGCGAGAACACGGTGACGACACGTCCGCGGTGCGCTGCCGTCTGCAGCTGGCGGCGTGCGTGGGACGCCTTCCGGATCGCGAAGACGACGTTGTGGGTCATCTGCGGGAGGAGCAGGACGTCGGCGACGTCCATCTCGATCGCGGACTCGAGCATCGCGGCCGCCTCGGCGCCGGACGCGACGAGGATGATCGGCGCCCTCGTGTGCTCCCGGATGGCGGCGACGTCGGCCCCCGGGAAGACGGAGTCGCGAGTCGCGTGCAGGATGCAGTCGAGGTGGCCCCCGGCCAAGGGCGTCGTCGCGGCGCCGACCTGGACGCTCGCACCGACGACGTCGACCTCTTCGCTGGCGGCAAGAGCGCCGCGCAGCGTGTCGAAGCCCTCGCAGTCACCCGTGAAGTAGATGCGGACGCGGTCGCTCATTTCGCACCCGCCTGCATCACCGTGCTCAGCGTGTCGATGCGCTCGGCGCTGTCCACAGCGCCGACGACAGGCCGAAGCTCGAGCGTCCAGTCCGCGTTCTTGAGGACGAAGAAGAGACGCTGCACCTGCGTATCCGTCACGGCGAGGATCGCCGAGTCGCTGCCCGACGGCGTCGAGACCTTCCCGAGCGCTGGATCGTTCGGCGCACTCAGCACCGTCAGGTCGCGCAGGACGATGCGCGTCGCTGTCGCCGCCGTGTTCGTGTCCAGCCTCAGATTGGCGACGAGGTCGACGTGATCCCCGGCCGTGAGGGTCCCGGCCAGGAGCTGATTCGGGTCGCCGGCGATCTGCACGGCGCGCAACGTGCCCGTGAGCTGGCTGCGGATCCCCTGCGCGGCGACGTCCGAGAACCGCCGGAGCGTCACCTGTTCGCCGGCGTACACCGGTGCCGAGAGAACCAGGCCGGACACCTGCTGCGGCGCCGAGATCGCACCCGGCACGACGTCACGCTGCTGGATGCTCTCGACGCGCAGATCGTGCTGCTTGATGATGTCAGCCCCGGGTGTCCCGGCCGTGAGGTCGCGCGCGGCGACGTAGACGGAGACGCCCGTGGTCGAGTGCTGCACCGAGCGCTTGTAGTTCGTGACGTAGAAGAGCGTGAGCAGCATCGCCACGAGGGCGAGGCCGACGGCGATGAGAATGTTTCGGACGCGATACGTCATGGCCTTCCTTCAGTTGACGAGCTCGACGCTGTACACGCCGAAGTCGGACAGGTTCTGGCTGGTGTTGGACTGCAAGTCACCGCTCCGAGCGCGGCTGCGTCCGCCGTCGAGGCCGTTCCGGTTGCGGAGCCGTGCGGTCATTCGAGGCGGTCCGTCATCGTGCTCTGGAGGTTTCCGGACGAGACCGCCCAGCCGAGAACGTTGATCGAGTACGGATAGACGACGGTGACCGTCAACGTGCTGCCGGCCTGCGTGAACGTCGGGTCGGACGGATCGGCGACGGTGACGCGGCCGGTCAGGTCCAGCCCGCCCGCGGCGCTCTGCGCCGCCTGCTGGATGTCGCTCACCGTCACGGCCGAGACACGCGCCTCGATCGCCTGACGAGCGGCTGCGCGCGTCGCATCGGTGATCGCCAGGTAGTGGTTGAACGCAACGCCGGCCTGGACGATTCCGAGAAGCAGCGCAAGGAGGAGCGGCACGACGAGCGCGAACTCGACGGCCGCCTGTCCTCCCTCGCTGCGAAGGCTGGTGGTGGGGATGCGGCGCGGCGTCGGCATGTGCGGCGGCCCGTGAGGGTGGTGGGCCGCCTCGGAGCCGGCCCACCACGTCTCGTTGGGAGTCCTAGAGCGCGTTGACGACCGTCTGAAGCGCGGCGAGGACCTTGCCGCCGAGGATCGCGAGCGTTGCGATGACGACTGCGGCGATGAGGGCGAGGATGATGCCGTACTCGGCCATTGCCTGGCCTTCCTGGCGCTTGATGTTGTCCTTCACCCAGTTGAACAGGAACGTAGCGACCATCTGATTCACCTCGATGTTCGTGGTTTGCCTACGGCCATTGCGTGACGACCTCGTCGAACAGGTGGAAGGTCGTCGCGCCGAGAGACGAAAAAGCGAGGACGAGTGTCGCGGCGATGAGCCCGAGAATTGCTGCGTACTCGACCATCGCCTGGCCCTCTTCGCGAACGACGCACAACTTCGTGCGAATACCTGCACCTCCCTTCGAGCGAGACCATCTGCGGATGAGACCGAACGCGTGGATGTCCCTATGAGGTAGGCGCGATTCGTTCTCTTTCGCCTTGTGCGAAAGATCACCCGAAAGGGGCAGTGGTTAAGGTGTGCGCGTGGCTCAGCTGCGAACGGTGGACGGGACCGTCGTGTGCACGCAGTGCGCGATCGCGTCGACGCCGATCGCGCGGCTGAAGGGGCTGCTGGGGCGCTCGTCGCTCGAAGCCGGCGAGGGGTTGCTCTTCCCGCGCACCGGATCGATCCACATGTTCTTCATGCGCTTTGCGATCGACGTCGTGTTCTGCGACCGCGAGCTCGAGGTGGTGAAGGTTGTGCGCGACCTCAAGCCGTGGAAGACAGCGGCAGCGCGCGGGGCGAAAGTCGTGATCGAGCTACCGGTCGGCGCGGCCGCCGGCATCGAGCCGGGGGACCGGCTCGTACTCGATCGCTAGCCGTTCGAATCGGGGCGCCGAGATTCGAACTCGGGACCTCCAGTCCCCCAGACTGGCGCGCTAACCAGGCTGCGCCACGCCCCGCAACGGCTTCCACCGTATCAAGCCGTCGGCGAGGGGCCGTCCGAGCACGACGGCCGCGGCAACGGCGATGGGGACGGCGATTCGCCACGTGGAACCGTCGCTCAGCGGCTGCGGCGCGACCCACAGCGCGAGCGGCAGCAGCCACCACCCCGACAGCCGCCGGGAAGCGAGCGCGAGCGGGACGAGGAGCAAGACGTCGTAGTGCAGCCACGCGATCGGCGAGACGAGGAGCGACACGAGGACCGTGACCCCGAACGCGAGCTCGGGCCCGTCGCCCCAGCGTGCTGCGGCGACGATGCCCGCAGATCCGAGGATCGCGGCGAGCATGACGCCGGCGTGAGCCGACGCCGCCCCGGCTCCGAGCGATGTGAGGAGCCCGGCGACACCGACGGTGTCGCGGAGCTGGACGTCGGCCATCTTCCCGAGCAGCGCGGGATACGAGCCGAGCGTGCCGAAGCCGACCACCGCCCACCCGAGCCCGCCGACGACCGCGGTCAGGAGCGCCGCTCGAGCCGCTGCTCCCCAGCGCCGCGTTGCGAGCAGCCACACGAAGAGCGGCCACAGGAAGAGCTTGGCGAGAACGACGGCCGCGACGATGGCGGGCAGCCTCCACCGCCGACCGCGTGCGACCCACGCACCGGCGAGCCCGAGCGCGAGCAGCGGCGACAGCGCGCCGAGCCGGATGCTCTCGAGCACGGGTATCGATGCGAACGCCACGCCGTAGCAGCGCCAGTCGCGTACGCCGAGGACGCGGAGCGTCGCCGCCACGGAGACGACGAGGATGGCCAAGAACAGGCCGGCGGCAATACCGAACGGCATCAGCCCGAACGGCACCATCGCGACCGCGACGACGGCCGGATAGATGAACTCGTCGTGATGGGCTGCCGGGTTGGACGGGATGGTCGCAACCGCCGGGTATGGATTGTGACCGTGGGCGACGTCGCGACCCGCCTGCCAGATGGCGCGAAAGTCGAACGCGGGTTGGTGGTGACGGGCACCGAGCGCGAACGCGACCACGAGCAGCACCGGAAGGACGCCCAGGAGCGTCCACTCGAGCGGTTCACGCCTCATCGCTGAGTGAGATTGTGAGGCACCTCGTTTCTTTCATAGTTAATGCCGATGCGCCTCTCCGTCCCCTGGGCCACCGCGATGCTTGCCGCCACCGTCGCGGCGCTCGGCCTGATCGGCTCCGACGCGCTGTGGCTCGTTCCGCTCGGGCACCTCGTGGCGCACGGCCACCTCCCGAACTCCCTCCCGTTCGCCACTGCGCCGACGCACGGTTGGCACGACGTACCGGCCGGCGCGCAGCTCGTGTTCTGGGCGCTGTACCGGGCGCTCGGCGGCATGCGCGGGCTCGTCGTCGGGCAGGCAGCCGCCGCAGCCCTCGCCTTCGGCGCGCTCGCGGCCGGCCTTCGCCGCGAAGCGGGAGACGGCGAGGCGATCATCCTCAGTGTCGTCGTCCTCGTCGGCTCGATCCCCGTCGTCGCGGTCACCGGCGTCCAGATCTTCTCGCTCGCCTTCTTCTCGCTCCTGCTGCTGCTCCTGGAGTCGAGCTCCGGCCGCGTCTGGCTCGCTGTCCCGCTCATCGCACTCTGGGGAAACCTCCACGGCGGCGTGCTCGCGGGCCTTGCCCTGCTCGCGTGCTACGTCCTCTTCCGCCGCCCGCGCGATCTCCCCGTTCTCGGCGCCTCCGTCATTGCGGCGTTCGCCAATCCCGAGCTCTGGCACACGCCGCAGTACTACGAGTCGGTGTTCCGCACCGTCGTCGCTCGACGGGGCGAGGGCCTCTGGATGCCGCTCGGGACCGCGCCGTTCGATCTCGTGCTCGTCGCCGCGGCCCTCGTGCTCGTCGCGATCGCAGTCGTGCGCGGCACGCGCATCCGTTTGTGGGAGGCGGTGGCCATGCTCGGTCTCGCAGCCGAGACCGTGCACGTCGCACGTACGGGGAGCTCGTTCCTCTTCCTCGCGGCGTATCCGGCTGCGCGCGTGTGGCGGATCCGTGCGCCACGGCCGCGACTCGTCGCACTCGTCGCGGGTGTACTCGCAGCGCTTTCGGTCGCCCTGCTCGTGAAGGGGCCGGCCGACCCGGGATCGCAGCGCCTCGCCGGCCTCGCTGCGCGAACCGGACGTCCTGTCCTGGCAGATGCGATTCTCGGCCAGCAGCTCGTCCTCGCCGGCGGCCGTGTGTGGGTGGACAACCCGATCGACGCGTTCCGCCGCTCCGACCAGCAGCTCTACGTCGACTGGCTGGACGGCAAAGCTGCCGGCGCTCCGGCCATTGGCCATGCGGCGTTCGTGCTCGTCGAGCGGACGTCACACGCGGGGCGCCGTGCGGCCCAAGACGCGCGCCTCGTGCTCGTCGCCTCCGACAAGCACGCGCTGCTCTTCCGCGTCAGCCGCGCAGCAGGTTCTTGAGGAAGAAGAGCGCGTTCGCCGGCCGCTCGGCCAGGCGCCGCATGAGGTACGGGTACCACTCCGGCCCGTACGGCGTCGCGACGAGCACCTTCAGCCCGCGGTCGGCGAGCGCTTGTTGCAGGCGCGGGCGAACGCCGTACAGCATCTGGAGCTCGAAGCGGTCCCGCCCGATGCCGTGCTCGTCCGTGTACCGAATCGCGTGCTCGATCAGACGCTCGTCGTGGGTCGCGACCGCCGTGTACCCGCCGCCCGAGAGCGACGTCTCGAGGAGGCGGACGTATCCCGCGTCGACGTCGGCCTTCTTCGGATACGCGATCTCCGCAGGCTCGAGGTAGGCGCCCTTCACGATCCGGAGGTTCGGGTCGAGCTCGAGCAGGTCCGCCAGGTCTGCCTCGCTCCGGTACAGGTACGCCTGGAGCACCGTCCCGACGCCGTCGAGACCCTCGCCCCGTAGCCGCCGGTAGATGCGCAGCGTCGGGTCGACGAACGCCGACTGTTCCATGTCGATGCGGAGGAAGCTCCCGAGCCCTTGTGCATGCTCGACGAGCCGCTTCACATTCGCATATGCGAGCTCCTCGTCCAGCTCGAGACCGAGATGCGTGAGCTTGAGCGCGACGTTCGCGCGCAGACCCTCGTCGACGAGCCGCGAGATCACCTGCTCGTAGGCGGCGACGACGGCGTGGGTCTCCGCCTCGTCGCGCACACCCTCGCCGAGGAGCGTCGTGTTCGCCGCGAGACCGCGGTCGTTCAGGCTGCGCAATACGGGGATGCACTCGTCCAGGGTCTCGCCGGCCACGAATCGGCCTGCGCCAAGCCGCATGCCGTGTTTCCCTACGAATCGGCGGACGCGCGGGCTGTCCGCGGCGGCGAGGATCGCGCTGCGCATTGCGTGGTTTACTCCCGCGGCGACACCCATTCCATTGGCGACAGTAAGCGATAGGCTCGCTGTGTGAGGGTCGAGGAGAAGTCTTCGGCGGCTGACGTGCTCGCCGCACGGGATCGCTACGTCCCGCGCGGGATCTCCGCCTCCGACCTCGTCGTCGCCCGCGCCTGGGGCGCACGGATCTGGGACGCCGACGGCCGCGAGTACCTCGACTTCGCCGGCGGCATCGCCTGCCAGAATCTCGGCCACGGCCCGGCCGGTGTCGTCCGCGCCGTGCACGAGCAGGTCGACCGGTACCTCCATCAGTGCTTCATGGTCGGCGTGTACGAGCCGTACATCGAGGTCTGCCGGCGGCTGGACGAGCTCTGGCCGGGCGAGGCGGCGACGAAGTCGATCCTCGTCAACTCCGGCGCGGAGGCGATCGAGAACGCGGTGAAGATCGCGCGCGCCGCGACGGGACGGCCGGGCGTCGTCGTCTTCGATCGCGCGTTCCACGGCCGCACGATGCTGACGATGGCGATGACGTCGAAGCTCGTCTACAAGCAGAGCTTCGGCCCGCTCGCGCCCTCCGTCTACCGCGCGCCCGCGCCGTATCCCTATCGCGGCGTCACGACCGAGAACGCGCTCGAAGGCCTCGACCTCCTCTTCAAGCAGGACGTCGACCCGGGCGAGGTCGCATGCATGGTGCTCGAGCCGGTTCAGGGCGAGGGCGGCTTCATCCCCATGCCGGCCGAGTTCGTGCGCGCGCTCAAAGAACGGTGCGAGCGGCACGGCATCCTCTACGTCGACGACGAGGTGCAGTCCGGCTGCGGGAGAACCGGGACGCTGTGGGCGATCGAGCGGCTCGAGGTGGAGCCGGACATCCTCGTCGCGGGCAAGACGCTCGGCGGCGGCCTTCCGCTCGCGTCGGTGACGGGCAAGGCCTCGATCATGGACGCCGTGCACCCGGGCGGCCTCGGCGGGACCTTCGGAGGGAACCCGGTGTCGTGCGCCGCCGCCGCGGCCGTGCTCGACGAGCTCACCGCGCCGGGGTTCCGCGAGCGCGCCGATCAGATCGCGACGCTGCTGCACAAACGGCTCGACGAGATCGCGAGCCGGCGCCCGGCCGTCGGCGAGGTGCGCGGTCTCGGAGCGATGCTGGCGCTCGAGCTGGCCGAGCGCAACGCCGCAGCTGCGAAGCGCGTCGTCGCGCGGGCACGCGAGCGCGGCCTCGTACTCCTCTCGTGCGGGCTCGACGGCAACGTCATCCGTCTGCTGCCGCCGCTGTCGGCCACGGACGACGAGCTCGAACGTGGGCTCGCGATCCTCGAGGAAGCACTTGGCGACGCAAGCCCCGAGTAGGGACGACGTCGCCGCCCCGGCCACCGCTCCCGCGGTTCGCCTCTCTGGCATACGGCGCGCGTACGGGGACGTCCTGGCCGTCGACGGCGTCGACCTCGACATCGCCACGGGAGAGTTCTTCACCATGCTCGGCCCTTCTGGCTCGGGGAAGACGACAACGTTGCGCGTCATCGCGGGCTTCGAACGCCCCGACGACGGCCACGTCGAGCTCTCCGGCGTCGACGTGACGCGGGTTGCTCCGTCCGAGCGCGACGTGAACACCGTCTTCCAGGACTACGCCCTCTTTCCGCACATGACGGTGCTCGAGAACGTCGAGTACGGGCTGCGCGTCCGCGGCGTCGCGAAGCAGGACCGCAGGGCGAAGGCGAGCGAGGTACTCGATCGCGTGCGTCTCCCCCACGTCGGCGCGCGCCGACCCGCGCAGCTCTCCGGCGGGCAGCGCCAACGCGTAGCGCTCGCGCGTGCAATCGCGAACTCGCCGTCCGTCCTGCTCCTGGACGAGCCCCTCGGCGCGCTCGACCTCAAGCTGCGCCAGGAGATGCAGATCTTCCTCAAGCAGCTCCAACGCGAGCTCGGAATCACGTTCGTTTACGTCACGCACGACCAGGAGGAGGCGCTCACGATGAGCGACCGCCTCGCAGTGTTCAACAACGGCCGCATCGAGCAGATCGGGACGCCGGCGGACGTCTACGAGCACCCGGAGACGGAGTTCGTCGCCGGGTTCGTGGGTGTCTCCAACGTGCTCGAGCGGAATGGCAGGCGATTCACCATCCGGCCCGAGAAGATCGCGATGAGCGGTGAAGACGGCACGGGCGAGCCCGGCGTCGTCAGCGACGTGGTCTACGTCGGCATGGTCACGCGCTACGCGGTCGACCTCGACGCCGGCGGCACGCTCGTCGTCGTCCAGCAAAACCTCGAGACGTCCTCACAGCAAGCGCTCGAGGCTCGTGGCCGACGGGTCCGCCTGTCGTGGCGGCCGGAGCACACCTACGAAATAGGCAAGGAGGGCGAGTGACCAGGATCAAGAGAGTGCACGTGCTGTTCGCCGCGATGGCGGTCGCACTGTGCGTTCCCGCGGCGGGCATCAGCTCGGGCCAAGGGCTGCCGACGTCGATCGGCAAGGGCGAGGGGCAGCTCAACCTGATCGCATGGGAGGGCTACACGCAGCCGCAATGGGTGAAGCCGTTCGAGAAGGCGACCGGCTGCCAGGTGAACGCGAAGTACGCGGGCTCGTCGGACGAGATGGTGACGCTCATGCGTCAGGGCGGCGGTTCGCAGTACGACGGCGTCTCGGCGTCGGGCGACGCAAGTCTCCGCCTGATCTACGGGCACGACGTCCAGCCGGTGAACCCCAACCTCATCCCCAACTGGAAGAACTTCATCCCGGCGCTCAAGTCGCCACCGCACAACACCGTCAAGGGCGTGCACTACGGCATCTCGCTGCAGTGGGGCCCGAACACGCTCCTCTACAACACGAAGCTCGTGAAGCCTGCGCCGACGAGCTGGTCGGTCATCTACAGCCCGAAGTACAAGGGCAAGGTCACCGTGCCGGACAACCCGATCCAGATCGCGGACGCGGCGCTCTACCTGTCGAAGTCGCAGCCGTCGCTGAAGATCACCGATCCGTACGAGCTGAACCCGACCCAGTTCAGCGCGGCGATCAAGCTGCTCACGCAGCAGAAGCCGCTGATCAAGAAGTACTGGGCGCTCGCGTCGGACGAGATCGACCTGTTCAAGAACGGTGACGCGGTCGTCGGCGCATCGTGGCCGTATCAGACGAACACGCTCATCGCCGCGAAGGCCCCGGTCAAGGACCTCATCCCCAAGGAGGGCGCGACCGGTTGGGCCGACACGTGGATGATGTCGGCGCACGCCAAGCATCCGAACTGCATGTACAAGTGGATGGCGTGGGTCTCCACGCCGAAGGTGCAGGCGGAGCAGGCGATCTACTTCGGTGAGACGCCCGCGAATCCGCTGGCGTGCCCGATCATGAACAAGCTCTCTCCCGGGTCCGCGGCGCAGTATCACTGCGGCGCGTCAGCCAAGTACTTCGACTCGATCCACTTCTGGAAGACGCCGGTGGCAGCGTGCGGCAACGGCCAGAACAACTGCATGGACTACACCCAGTGGCAGCAAGCCTGGACCCAGCTCAAGGGCTGAGTCAAAGACCGCCGGGCCGCCCCTCGCGGGCGGCCCGGCTTCGGCTCACCGGGCTCTTCTGGCGGCATCCGTGGGCGAAGGCGCTCCTGCTCCTCGCGCCTCCACTGCTGGCGTTCACGCTCGTCTACATCACGGCGCTCGTCGCGCTCTTCATCTCCTCGTTCTGGACGGTCAACCCGTTCACGACGGAGATCCAGCACATTTGGAACGTCCAGAACTACAAGACGCTCTGGGACTCAACCGCGTACCGGTCGATCGCGCTACGCACCATCGGCATCGCCGCGGGAGTGACGCTCGCCGACGCGGTCCTTGCCTTCCCGCTCGGCTATTTCATGGCGCGCATCGCGGGTGGCCGCTCGCGTGCGTTCATCTTCGTCGCCGTGCTCCTGCCGCTGTGGTCGAGCTACCTCATCCGCGTCTACATCTGGCGGCTGATCCTCGACGACAAGGGCGTTCTCAACTGGACGCTGCAGAAGGTCGGTCTTCCGGCCGCCAACATCGGATACTCGAACTGGGCCGTCTGGCTCATCTTCACGTACGTCTGGCTCCCGTTCATGGTGCTGCCCGTGTACGGCGCGCTCGAGCGCATTCCCGAGTCGTACCTGGAGGCGTCCCGCGACCTCGGCGCCGGCGGGCTGACGACGTTCCGTCGCATCGTCCTGCCGCTCGCGCTTCCCGGCGTCGTCGCCGGCTCGATCTTCACGTTCTCGCTGACGCTCGGTGACTACGTCACGCCGCTGCTCGCGGGCGGTGCGTCCTCGCAGTTCATCGGCAACGTCGTGTACGACACGATCGGTTCGAACAACGTGCCGTTCGCGGCCGCATTCGCCGCGGTGCCGCTCGCCGTCATGGGCCTCTACCTCCTGCTCGCGCGCAAGCTCGGCGCGTTCGAGGCGCTTTAGTGGGCCGCCCGGCGGAATCCTCCGGCGCTCGGCCCGCGATCACGCGGCGCGCTGCTGCGTCCTCGGTCGCGGCCATAGCTGCGGCTATGACCGCTCCCTGCGTCCTTGCATCGCTTGGTGCTCGCGACCCGAGCATCCAGAAATCCCACCGGGCGACCCACTGATGGAGCGGCGCTCGACCCGCATGGCGATGGGCGTCTGGTCGGCGCTCGTCATCTTGTTCCTCTGGATTCCGCTCGCGCTCATCGTCCTCTACGCGTTCAACAAGTCGAACGTGCAGAGTTGGCCAATTCCGGCCTTTACGACCCACTGGTTCCATGCGGCGTGGACGGCCGAGGTCAGGACGTCGTTGTGGCTGTCCGTCCGCGTCGGCCTGATCGCGACCGGGATCGCGCTCGTGCTCGGCTCCGCCGCTGCGTTCGGCGTCGCCCGCTTCCGCTTCTTCGGACGCGAGGCGGTGTCGTTCCTGCTCGTCCTGCCGATCGCGCTGCCGGGGATCGTCACCGGCATCGCGCTCAGCTCGGCCTTCATCGCCGGCCACATCAACCTGTCGCTGTGGACGATCGTGATCGGCCATGCGACGTTCTGCGTCGTCATCGTCTACAACAACGTTCTCGCCCGGCTGCGACGCGCATCGCCGTCGCTCATCGAGGCGTCGCAGGATCTCGGCGCCGACGGATGGCAGACGTTCCGCTTTGTCGTATGGCCGGTCCTCTCCACCGCGCTCGTCGCCGGCGGCCTCCTCGCGTTCGCACTGTCGTTCGACGAGGTCATCGTCACCACGTTCACTGCGGGGGCGCAGAACACGATCCCGCTCCTCATCCTCGGGTACATCCGGCTCGGCCAGCAGCTTCCGGTCGTGAACGTCATCGCATTCACGATGATCGTGGTGACCGCGATCCCGGTTCTGCTTGCGCAACGGCTGATGCGCGACACCGGCGTCCTCCGACGCACCGCCGGGGACGTCACGGAAGCCGTAGAGTCGGCGCAGATCACCGCCGTCTGAACAGGAGGCACGCATGAGCGCCACGACCACGAGCTACAAGTGCTTCATCGGCGGCGAGTGGGTCGATGCCGCGTCCGGCGAGACGATGGAGGTCATCAACCCCGCCACGGGCGAGACGATCGCCGCCGTCCCGCGCTGCGGCGCGGAGGACGTCGACCGCGCCGTCTCCGCTGCGAAGGAGGCGCTGCCGGCCTGGCTCGACACGACGCCGAAGGAGCGCTCCGAGCTCCTGCACAAGCTCGCCGACGTGCTCGAGGAGAACGCGGAGGAGCTGGCGCAGCTCGAATCCCGGAACGTCGGCAAGCCGCTGATGGCCTCGCGCGACGAGATGCCGTTCTCGGCCGACAACCTCCGGTTCTTCGCCGGCGCCGCGCGCCATCTCGAAGGACAGTCGGCGGGCGAGTACATCGCCGGCTATACCTCGATGATCCGACGCGAGCCGCTCGGCATCGTCGGCGGCATCTGTCCGTGGAACTACCCGCTGATGATGGCCGTCTGGAAGATGGGGCCTGCGCTTGCGGCCGGCAACATCCAGATCCTGAAGCCCTCGGAGCAGACGCCCCTGTCGCTCCTGCGCTTCGCCCAGCTCGCGCAGGACGTGCTCCCCGCCGGCGTCCTGAGCGTCGTGACCGGGGACGGTGTCCCCGTCGGCGAGCGCCTCGTCGCGCATCCCGACGTTCGCCTCGTGTCGCTCACGGGCGACGTCTCGACGGGCAAGGCGATCGCGCGCAACGCGGCCGACACGCTCAAGCGCGTCCACTTGGAGCTGGGCGGCAAGGCGCCGATGGTGGTCTTCGACGACGCCAACCCGGAGGCGGTCGCCGCCGGCATCCGCCTCGGCGGGTACTGGAACTCGGGGCAGGACTGCACCGCCGGCTCACGCGTCATCGCAGGTCCGAAGATCTACGACCGGCTGCTCGAGGCGCTCGTGCCGCAGGTCGCGTCGCTCAAGGTCGGCGATCCGTTCGAGAGCGACGAGATCGAGATGGGCTCGGTCATCTCGCAGGCGCAGCAGGAGCGCATCCTCGGCTTCCTCGAGCGCGCCAAGGGAGCGACCATCCTCACCGGCGGCGGCACGAACGGCGACCGCGGCTTCTTCGTGCAGCCCACCGTCGTCGTGGACGTGAAGCAGACGGACGAGATCGTCCAGAACGAGGTGTTCGGGCCGGTCGTCACCGTGCAGCGCTTCGCCGACGACGGCCAGGCGATCGCCTGGGCGAACGACGTCCGCTACGGCCTCGCCGCGTCGGTGTGGACGCGGGACGTCGGCCGCGCGATGAACGCCGTTCGGCGCCTGCAGTACGGCACCGTCTGGGTGAACGACCACCTGCTGCCCATCACATCCGAGATGCCGCACGGCGGCTACAAGCAGTCCGGCTACGGCAAGGACATGTCCATCTACTCCATGGAGGAGTACACCCAGATCAAGCACGCCGCCTTCAAGATCGACTGATCACGGACGCATCAAGACCTGCACGAGCCGTCGCGTCGACGAGCCGGCGAGCAGGCTGCCGCTCGGCGTCCGGGCCCGAACGAAGAGCACGAGCGAGCCACGCTTCGGGGCCTTCGCCGTCGGCGTGATGGTGAGGGTCACCGTGCCGTCCGCCGCGGTTGCCGCCTCCGGGGATGCCTTCGCCCAGCTGTACGGCAGCCCGAGCACGTAGACGAGCGCTCCGGAGACGTCGTACTTGTTGTTCTCGATGACCTTGAAGGTGACGGTCACGGGCGCGCGGCCGGTGATGACCGACGGGTTGAACTTGACCGACGAGACCGTGAGCCGGTCCGTGTCGGGAACGCTCGAGGCCTGGATGGACGTCTCGCCGTTCGGGAGCTTCGTCGTGCCCGAAGGCGGCGGCGGGGGCGTCGCGACCGAAGCCGTCATCGGCCCGATCGCATTCGAGTTCGCCCTCGCGGAGCCGGTGTTGTTCGACGCGACGACGATCGAGATGACGTAGTGGCCGACGTCGGTCGCAGTCACGACGTATGTGGCTGCCGTCGCCCCCGCAATCGATACGCAGTTGGTCTCGCCCGCGTCGCAGCGGTACCAGAGGTAGGCATAGGTGAGTGACCCTCCTGTCCACGTTCCGATGGTCGTGGACAGGGTTTGGCCCTGCTTGGCCGTTCCGCTCACCGCGGGAGCGACGGTGTTGACGGGTGCGCTGGTGCTGTTGACCGAGACGAACGCCGAGGTCGCCTGCGCGGAGCCGGCAGCGTTGGTTGCGGTCACGACGACGCGAAGCGTGTGAGCGGCATCGGCACTCGCAGCGACGTACGTCTGCGACGTTGCGCCGCCGATGGCTGCGCACGAGGCGCCGTTCGTCGCGCACCGCTCCCACGCATAGGTGTACGTGATCGGCGTCGAGCCCGACCATGTGCCGTTCGTCGCGGTGAGGGTCGATCCCACTGTGGCGGTGCCGGTGATCTGTGGCTGCGCCGTGTTCTGCGGAGCGGTTGCGCCGGTGACGGTCGCTGTCTGCGTCGACTCCGCCGTGGCCGTTCCGGACGAGTTGTGCGCCGTGACCGCGGTTCTCAGGGTATGGCCCGCATCGGCCGCGACGCCGGAGTAGACGCTCGCCGTCGCGCCTGCGATGGCGGCGCAATTCGAGCCGGCCGTGTCGCAGCGCTCCCAGGCGTACGTGAACGTGATCGGGTTATCGCCGGCCCAGCTCCCGCTCGACGCCGTCAGCGCCTGGCCGATCTGGGCGGTCCCCGAGACAGTCGGCGGAGACATGTTCGATGGTGCAACGGTTGAACGTGCGTCTCCGGCGAGTGAGGGTGCTACGCCGACGGACAGGACGACAGCGGCTACGAGCAGAAGTCTCTTCATGCAGCCACTGTACGCAGGCCGCTGGACGGATCCTCTCGGACTTACGAAGGCTTTACGGCGTCGCTACGCCAACCGCCGGTACAGGCGGTCGATCATCTCCGGCATCGCTTCGAGCCGCTCGGTGATCGCGCGCAGCCGGAACTCGCGGAAATGCTCCGCCTCGACGTCGAGCGCGTCTGCGAGCGTCCGCACGACGTCGTTCGACGGGACCGGGCGGTTGCCGTGGACGAGATGGTTGAGATAGCCCGCGGAGAGGCCCGTCTTGGCCGCGAGCTCACGGTAGGTCACCCCGACCTCGTTCATGAGCGATTCGACCGTCGCGCCGAACGGCTCCTCGCTGAAGCGCCTCTTTCGAGCCATCACCAAGCCTCCTTACCGAGATCGGCCACGGCTAACCGCCGCTCCTCGCCGGTTGCACGGTCGCGGACGTCCACCTTGCCGTCCTCGAGGCTCTTCTTCCCCGCCGTTATGCGGATGGGGCAGCCGATGAGGTCGGCGTCGGCGAACTTCTCCCCCGCCCGCAGATCGCGCTCGTCGAGCAACACGTCCTTTCCCAGTGCCGACAGCGCTTCCGCGGCCTGCTCGGCGATCTCCTCGGCGCCTGGAAGCGCAACCAGGTGCACGTCGTACGGCGCGACCGATGCCGGCCACACGATTCCGTTGTCGTCGTGGTGTTGCTCGACGATCGCCGCCATGACGCGGCCGGGCCCGATGCCATAGCTGCCGCCGAGCAGCGGCTTCTCCTGTCCGTCCTCGTCGAGGAACGTCGCTTCCAGCGGCTTCGAGTAGAAGCTGCCGAAGTTGAAGATGTGACCGACCTCGACGGCCGTTTGAAAATGGAGGTGCCCGCCGTCGAGCGGGCAGCGGTCGCCCTCCTTCGGCTCGCGCAGGTCGGCGAAGCGCGGCGTGAAGTCGCGCCCGGCCTGGACGCCGCGGAGATGGACGCCGTCCTTGTTCGCGCCGGCGACGAACTGACCGTCGCGCAGCGTCTCGTCTGCGATCACCTCGCCGGAGAAGCCCACCGGGCCGAGCGACCCGCCGCTCGCGCCGAAGGCGGCGCGGATCTCCTCGTCGGTGGACGGACGCGACGCGCCGGGCAGCGCGTCATAGAGCTTCATCTCGCTCAGGCGGTCGTCGCCGCGCACGAGCGCGAGCACGACCGACCCGTCGGGCTTCGTCACGGGCATCGCCTTCGACGTCGCCGCGACGTCGATGCCGAGAAAGTCGGCGAGCGACTCGCACGTCGTGACTCCGGGCGTGACGACCTCCTCCGCCGAGACGAGGGTTTCGGGGAACGTCGGCACGTGCGGCACTGCCTGCGCGATGTCGCCGTCCGCCGCGTAGTCGCCGTTCTCGCAGCGGACGAGGACGTTCTCGCCCGAGCCCGACGGCGCGAGGAAGTCGACGCTGAACTTCCCGCCCATGATCCCGCTCTCGGCCAGCACGTCGTACGCCTCCAGCGCGCAACGCGCGAAGATCTTCTTGTACGCCCCGCGATTCGCCTCGAAGCTGCGCTTGACGCCTTCCTCGTCGCGATCGAACGAGTACGCGTCCTTCATGATGAACTCGCGGACACGGAGAAGGCCTCCGCGCGGACGGGGCTCGTTTCGGTCCTTGACCGAGAAGTGGTACCAGAGCTGCGGCAGCTGCTTGTACGACTGGATCTCGCGCGCGTGGAACGTGACCGTCTCCTCGTGCGTCATCGGGAGGATGTAAGGCGTGTTCTCGACGCGGAAGACCTCGGGAATCTTGATCCGCCCGCTCCGCTCCCAGAGCTCCGCTGGGGTCAGAACCGGCATCAGCATCTCCTGCCCGCCGATCGCGTCCATTTCCTCACGGATGACCTGCTCGACCTTCCGGTGCACGCGCCAACCGAGGGGCATGAGCGTCCAGATGCCGGCGCTGACCTGGCGGATGAACCCGCCGCGAACGAGGAGCTTGTGCGAGACGGCGTCCGCGTCCGCGGGGTCGTCGCGCAGCGTCGGGAGAAAGAGCTGTGAGGCCCGGAAGATCATGCGTTGTCCGGGCAGACTACTCGAGGGGAATGAGCGAGGCTTCGGCCATCGCGAGCGCAGCCGGCTTCGCCATCTTCAGGCGCTTCGGGCGATGCATTCCCTCCGCGATCCATTTGTCGATTTCGAAGAACAGTTCCTCGATGAGGATGTCGGACGACACTTTCTTCAGCACGTGTCCGTGTGCGTAGATGAAGCCGACGTCGCGCCCGCCCGCGATGCCGAAGTCGGCGTCGCCGCTCTCCCCCGGCCCGTTGACGGCACAGCCGAGGACAGCGACCTCGAACGCCTGCGGATAGTTCGCCAGCCGCGTCTCCACCTCTTCGGCGAGCGTGTGCACGCCGACGTTGTCGCGACCGCATGACGGGCAGGCGATCATCACCGGCCCTCGCTCGCGGAGCCCGAGCGCTTTGAGGATCTCGAACGCCGTCTTCGGCTCCTCGACCGGGTCGGCGGACAGCGAGACGCGGATCGTGTCTCCGATCCCCTCGGCGAGCAGCGTGCCGATGCCGACCGCGCTCTTGATCGAGCCGCTGAAGACCGTCCCCGCCTCGGTGACACCGAGATGGAGCGGATAGGGGACGCGCTCGGCGAGCATGCGATACGCGCGGATCATCGTCGGCACGTGGCTCGACTTGACCGAGATCTTGAAGTCGTAGTAGTCGAGCGATTCGAGCAGGCGCACCTCCTCGAGGGCTGCCTCCATGAGCGCCTCTGCCTGGTCGCTGTGCGCGATGTCCTCGAGATGCTTCGGCAGCGAGCCGGAGTTCGCGCCGATCCGCATCGGGATGCCCTTCGCCTTCGCCGCGCGAACGACCTCGGCCACCTTGTCCGGCCCGCCGATGTTGCCCGGGTTGATGCGGACGGCGGCGACGCCCTGCTCGATCGCCTTCAACGCAAGGGAAGCGTTGAAGTGGATGTCGGCGATGATCGGCACCGGGGAAAAGCGGACGATCTTGCCGAGCGCCTCAGCGTCCTCCGTCTTCGGCACCGCCACGCGCACGATCTCGCACCCCGCCGAGACGAGCTCGGCGATCTGTGCGGTCGTCGCCGGCACGTCGTGCGTCTTCGTCGTCGTCATCGACTGGACGACGATGGGCGCGCCGCCGCCGATCTTCACGCCGCCGACCGAGATCTGCCGTGTGCTCGCCATCTCAGGCCAGTTTAGCCAGGCGCATTCCCACCGAGGTCGTGCTGGAGGGCGATCACCCAGATCAAGATAATCAGAGCAAAGCCGATCACGGACACGCGCTCGTACACCTCACGGGCGAGCGCCCGGCGGCGCACCCCCTCGATGATCGAGAAGAGGATGTGGCCGCCGTCGAGCGGCAACAGCGGCAGCAGGTTGAGCAGCGCGAGCGACATGCTCACGAGGCCGACGATCTGGAGGTAGTAGTTGAACCCAACCTTCAGCGCGGCCGCCGAGATCCGGACGATGCCGACCGTGCTCGTCAGCTGTGTGTGGCCGTGACTGTGAAAGAGGGAGCCGAATGCGGCGAAGGTGCCGGTGACGACCGTCCAGCAGTCCGATGCGGCGCGGCTCGCGCTGTGGCCCAACGAATACGTCACGAGCTTCGCCGCCGGCTCGAAGCCCCAGATCCAGCGGCCCTGAAGGCGAATCGTCTTCCGCGGCCCGAGAGTGATCGTGTGCCCGCCGCGATCGACTGTGACCGTGATCGCCCTGCCGTGGCTGCTCCGGATGAGACGCGAGACGGTGTCGAACGTCGTCGCCCGCCTGCCGTCGACGGCGACGACGTGGTCGCCCGCCTGCAGCCCGGCAGCCGCTGCCGGCGTGTGGGCGGTGACGGCTGCGACCTCGTTAGTCGGCTGCGAGCTCGGTGCACCGGTCGCGTACACCGTCGTGAAGATGAGGAAGGCCACGAGCACGTTCGCGAGCGGCCCGGCGGCGATGACGGCGATCCGCTTCCAGGTCGCCTGTCGCCAGTACGCGTCGGAGCTTGTTCCCTCGTCCACCTCGCGCAGCGCGCGATTCGCCGAGCGGCGTGCGGCTTTGGTGAGCTCCGACTGCTCGACGGCCTGCCGCAGCTCGGGGATGTGTGCCCGCGCGCCTTCGAGGTCATCGGCATCGAGGAAGCGGCGCACCTTCTGCATGACGGGCGCGAGCGACGCGTCCTCGTGCAGCGCGGGTCCCATGAACGCTTCGAGGTCGCTGCCTGCCGGACGATGCATGCCGGGGATGCGGACGTAACCGCCGAGCGGGATTGCGCCGATGCCGTATTCGATCCCTCTCCGCTTGACCTTCGCGACCGCGGGCGGGAACCCGATGTAGAACGCGCGCGGCCGCATGCCCACGGCGAGCGCGACCGTGAAGTGCCCGAGCTCGTGCAGGAACACGAGGAGCACAAGGCCCAGGATGACGGTGACCCAGATCATGCGACGGGGATCGCGCGGGCTGCGCGATCAGCCTCCACCAGGTCGGCGAGGTCGCGCGCAGGCGATCCGTCCGCGCGCTCGAGGGCGTCCGCCACGATCTCCGCGATCGCGAGGAACGGCAGCCGGCCCTCGAGGAACGCGGCCACGCCGACTTCGTTCGCGGCGTTGAAGACACAGGGATAGGTTCCGCCCTTCTCCCCCGCTTCGCGCGCGAGCGCGAGCATCGGGAACGTCTCGACATCCGGTGCCTCGAAGACGAGCGAGAGCGACGCCAGATCGAGCGGCGCCAGAGGCGTCGCGGCGCGCTCGGGATAGGTGAGCGCATACGAGATGGGCGCCCGCATGTCGGGATAGCCGAGGTGCGCGAGTGTCGCGCCGTCGCGGAAGCGCACGAGCGAGTGCACGATCGACGTCGGCTGCAGGACGACCTCGATGCGCTCATACGGGACGGCGAACAGGAAGTGCGCCTCGATCAGCTCGAGCCCTTTGTTCGCGAGCGTCGCCGAGTCGACGGTGATCTTCGGCCCCATGCGCCACGTGGGATGCGCGAGGGCCTCCTCCGGCGTCACCGCCGTGAGCTCGTCGCGGGTGCGACCGCGAAACGGCCCGCCCGATCCGGTGAGGACGAGGGAGTCGACCTGTTCCGGCTCACGGCCCTCGAGGCACTGGAAGAGCGCCGAGTGCTCGCTGTCGACCGGGAGGATCCGCCCGCCGCCGCGCCGCCGCGCCTCGAGCGCGAGCTCTCCGGCCGCGACGAGGCTCTCCTTGTTCGCGAGCGCGAGATCCACGCCGTGCTCGAGCGCCCACAGCGTCGCGTGCACGCCGGCGAAGCCGACGACCGCGTTGAGGACGACGTCCGGCTCGGCCCGGTCGAGGAGCTCGGTGAGGTCGCCGCCGACCTGCTTGACCGGCGCGTCGACGTTGTCCAGCGGCGAGGAGCCGGAGGCGACGGCGCAGAGCTCAAGCCCCGGGTGCGCTTCGACGATCTCGATCGCCTGGCGCCCGATCGACCCCGTGGCGCCGAGAAGAGCGACGCGCTTCACGGAGTCAGTGTAGGTGCCTCATGCATGCCCAAGGCCGAGCAGGAGGAAGTACGCCGCCGGTGCGGCAAACAGCAGCGCGTCCACGCGGTCGAGGATGCCGCCGTGGCCGCCAAGCAGCCGTCCCGTGTCCTTGACCTGCATGTCGCGCTTCAGCATCGACTCGAACAGGTCCCCGGCCACCGAGGCGAGCACGACGACGCCGCCGAGGACCACCGACTGCCACACGTTGAGATACGTGTGCCGCGTGTCGTACAGCGCGACGAACGAGACGAAGATCCCTGCGAGGGCGCCGATGACGAAGCCCTCCCACGTCTTCCCGGGTGAGAGCGTCGGCGCGAGCTTGTGCCGTCCGAGCAGCCGGCCGCCGAAGTACGCGAGCGTGTCGTTCGCCCACACGGTCAGGAGAACGGTGAACGCGAGCAGCCGGCCGTGATCGTGCGGATGACGCAGGAGAAGCAGAAAGCCCAGCCCGAACCCGATCCAGGCGGCCCCGAGCACGGTGGCGCCGATCGCCACGGTCGACGGCGCGCGCGTCCTCGCGAGCGCGCTCGCGGCGAACGCGAACAGGAACGTCGCGAGCAGGCCGCCGAGCATCCATGCGAGGCCGTTCGTCTCCGCCACGGTCAGCGCCAGCGCGACGCCGAGATAGATCGCCGGCGCGAGCGGCCGCAGCGGCCTGGCGACGGTGACGAACTCGTGGACGGCGACGAGGCTCGCGAGCAGAACGAGGACGTACAGCCACCAGCCGCCCAGCCAGACGATGCCCAGCACGACCGGGAGGCCGATGGCGCCCACGACGACGCGGGAGATGAGATTGGTCATCGTCCGCCGAATCTGCGGCGCCGCTGCGCGTAGTCCTCCAACGCGCTGCGAAATTCCTCGGGCCCGAAGTCGGGCCACAGGGTGTCGGTGAAGACGTATTCCGAGTACGCCGACTGCCACAGGAGGAAGTTCGACAGCCGCAGCTCCCCGGAAGTGCGGATGACGAGATCCGGGTCCGGCATCGACGGCGCATACAACCGGCGCGCGAACGACTCCTCGTCGAACGGCCCTCCGTCCGCTGCGAGCCGGCGCGCTGCCTCGACGATCTCGGCCCGGCCGCCGTAGTCGAACGCGATCCAGAGGTGCAGGCGCCGAGCCGACACCGTCGCGCGCTCGAGCTCCTCCATCTTGTCCCGCAACCAATCCGGCGCGCGGTCGCGGCGACCGACGAACTGCGTGTGCACTCCCTCGCGCGCGAGGTCGTGCAGCTCGCGATCGATGGTGTCCCCGAAGATCTCCATCAGCGCCGAGACCTCGTCCTCGGACCGCGCCCAGTTCTCGGTCGAGAACGCGTATACGGCGAGCGATGCGACACCGACGTCCATGGCCGTCTCGACGACCGGTCGCAGCGCCTGCGAACCGGCGCGGTGGCCCTCCGCCACGTCGAGACCGCGGGCGGAGGCCCAGCGGCCGTTGCCGTCCATGACGATCGCGACCGCGCGCGGGATCTCGGTGAGGAGGTCGGTGGCGGTCAGACCTCCATGACCTCCGCTTCTTTGTGCCGCAACAGGTCGTCGATCTGCTTCGTGTGGTCGTCGGTCAGCTTCTGCACTCGCTCCTCGGCGCGATGCTCGTCGTCGGCTCCCACGTCGCCGCTGTCGACGAGCTCTTTCAGGTGTCGCATCGCGTCGCGACGGATGTCGCGCACCGCGACCCGGTGCCCCTCCGCGAGCCCGCGCACGACCTTGACGAGGTCCTTGCGCCGCTCTTCGGTGAGCTGCGGGATCGGAAGCCTGATCATCTTGCCGTCGTTCGACGGCGTGAGCCCGAGATCCGACTCCTGGATCGCCTTCTCGATGTTGCGGATGGAGCCTGGATCGAACGGCTGGATGGTGAGCATCCGGGCTTCCGGCACGCCGATGGTCGCGAGCTGCTTCAGCGGCGTCTTCGTGCCGTAGTAGTCGATCTCGATCCGGTCGAGCAGCGAAGCCGACGCGCGGCCGGTCCGCACGGTGTTGAACTCGGCGCGCGAGTGCTCGACCGACTTCCCCATCCGCGCCTGCGCTTCCTGGATCAGATCGTCGACGGTTGCCATCCTGCTCCGCCCTCCTAGTGCGTCTCGATGACCGTTCCGACCTTCTCGCCCGCAACGACGCGCGCGATGTTGCCGTCGGCGAGCTCGAACACGTGGATCGTGAGCTTGTTGTCCATGCAGAGCGAGAGCGCCGTCGTGTCCATCACGCGCAGACCGCGCTCGATCGCCTCCAGGTGCGTGAGCTTCGGGATGAAGGCCGCGCTCGGATCGACCCGCGGGTCGCCGTCGTACACGCCTGCGACACCGTTCTTCGCCATGAGGATCGCGTCGGCGCCGATCTCGAGCGCGCGCAGCGAGGCGGCGGTGTCGGTGGTGAAGAACGGGTTGCCGGTGCCGGCGGCAAAGATGACGATGCGGCCCTTCTCCAGATGACGGATGGCGCGACGCCGGATGTACGGCTCCGCTACCTCAGCGACGGCCAGCGCCGACTGCACCCGCGTGACCGCACCCTGCCGCTCGAGCGCATCCTGGAGCGCAAGCGCATTGAGCAGCGTGGCGAGCATTCCCGCGTAGTCGGCGGTCGCTCGCTCCATTCCCTCCGCCGCGGCCGCGAGGCCACGGTAGAAGTTCCCGCCGCCGACCACGATCGCGATGTCGACGCCGCCCTCGCGGACGTCCGCGATCTCGCCGGCGAGGCTGCGCACGACGCCGACGTCGATGCCGTACTCGCGCTCGCCCATGAGCGCCTCGCCCGAAAGCTTCAGCAGCACGCGGTGGAAGCCGCCGCCCGAGGGCGCGGCTTTCGCTGCCGGCTCGGTTTGGCCGACGCTCACCCTGCGACCGAGAAGCGCTGGAACTCGAGGACTTCCGCTCCGGGGTCGGCGAGCGCCTGCGCGACCGTCTTGGAGGAGTCGTGGATCCACTCCTGTTCGAGCAGGACGTTCACGCCGAAGAAGCGCTTGTTCAGCATCCCGTCGACGATCTTCTCGCGCGCCTGTTCCGGCTTCGACAGCACCTCGTCGGAGTTCGCGTAGATCTCCCGCTCCGCGGAGACGACGTCGGCCGGCACGTCCTCGCGTGCGATCCACTGCGGATTCGACCACGAGATGTGCATCGCGAGCTTGCGCCCGAAGTCGGCGTCCGCACCGCGCGTCTGCAGGAGCACGCCGAGCTTGTTCGCGGGCGGATGGGCGTATGCGGAGACGAGCCCTCCGTCCACCGCTTCGAACCGCGCCGCGCCGGCCACGACGATGTTCTCGCCGAGCTTGGCCGACAGCTCCACGCGCTGCCCGTCGAGCTCGGACTCCGCGCCGACGCCCTTCGCGTCGACAGCGTCGAGCACGGCCTTCGCATACGCGAGGAACTCGTCGTTCCCTGAGACGGGCTCGGTCTCGCAGCCGATCGCGACCATCGTTCCCTTGGATCCGTCGTCCGCGAGGCGATAGCCGACCTTGCCCTCGGTCGTCTCGCGGCCGGCCCGCTTCGCCGCGCTCGCCATTCCCTTCTCGCGCAGGAGGACGATCGCCGCGTCCATGTCGCCGTTCGTCTCCTGCAGCGCCTGCTTGCACGCCATCATCCCGGCGCCGGTGCGGTCGCGGAGCTCCTTGACGAGGCTCGCCGAGATCTCAGCCATCTGCGCTACGCGCCCCAGTTTGAGGGGCCTCCTCAGCAGCAGGCTCCTCTGCAGTCGCCTCGGCCTCGACAGGCGCCTCCGTCTCTGCAGCAGGCTCCTCGGTCGGCTCGGCCTCTGCGCCGTTGCTTGCCGGCTTGAACTCCTTCACGGCGATCTTCTGCTTGCCCTGCTCGATCGCGTCCGCGATGACGCGCGCGATGAGGCCGCACGAGCGGATGGCGTCGTCGTTCCCGGGGATGACGTAGTCGGCTTCGTCCGGGTCGCAGTTCGTGTCCACGAGTGCGACGACCGGCATGTTCAACCGCTTCGCCTCGCGCACTGCGAGCTGCTCCTTCTTCAGGTCGATGATGAAGATGGCGTCCGGCTGGCGGCGCATGTCGGCGACGCCACCGAGATTCGCCTCGAGCTTCTCGAGCTCGGCGGCCATTGCGATGCGCTCCTTCGCCGGGAGCAGGTCGAGCTGGCCTTCGTCCCTGAGCCGCCGCATCTCGTGCAGCCGTTCGATCCGGTCGGAGATCGTCCGCCAGTTCGTGAGCAGGCCGCCGAGCCAGCGATGGTTCACGTAGGGCATGCCGACGCGCTTCGCCTGGGTCTCGACGGCGTCCTGCGCCTGCTTCTTCGTGCCGACGAACAGCACGGTGCCGTTCCGCTCGGCGAGGTTGCGGACGAACAGCGCGGCCTCCTCGAGGTGCTCGCTCGTCTGCGTCAAATCGATGATGTAGATGCCGGACCGCTCGGTGAAGATGAAGCGGCGCATCTTGGGATTCCAGCGTCGCGTCTGGTGGCCGAAGTGCACTCCGGCTTCCAGCAGCTCGCGCATGGAGGCGACTGCCATAACTGACTCCTTTTCGGTTTCGATTTGCGTTGCACCGGCGGGGCTCGTGGGCGCACCGGCCACAGAGGCCGGCACCCGCGCCCTCGGCGTATCCGCCGGGTCGTGGGACATGGGATTACGGAAAAGTCTAGCGGGCGCTTGCCAAAGCGGCTTCGAGGTCGCCCGGAAGCGGAGAGGAGACGTCCACCGCAGCTCCCGTGAACGGATGCTCGAACGCGAGCCTCG
>DATCBD010000037.1:0-43187 GCA_036512155.1 Gaiellaceae bacterium
GAAGCCGTTCGTCGCCAGGACGAAGAGCGAGCCGGCCACACCGGCGAGCGCGGCCGAGACGCCGAAGGCGAGCGTCTTGTAGATCGCGAGTGTGACGCCCGACGACGTGGCGGCTACTTCGCTGTCGCGGATGGCGCGGAAGGCGCGGCCGGTCCGCCCGCGGAGGACGAGCCACGTGAAGAGGAACGCGATCGCGGCCGTCGACCACGAGACGCCGTAGAGCCAAGAGTTGGACACGCTCTTGCTCGCGGAGATGCCGGCACTGCCGCCCGTGAACTTCGAGAACTTCAGCGGCAGCTGCGGGATCGATACGGCGAGTGCGAACGTCGCGAGCGCGAGATAGACACCGGACAGTCGCAGTGCCGGCAGCCCGACGAGCACGCCGCACCCGAATGTGATCACGAACGCGAGCGGCAACGTCAGGATCAGGTTCGTGTTGTGGTAGTGCGACATGATCGCGGTCGTGTAGCCGCCGATCGCCATGAACGCGCCGTGCCCGATCGAGATCTGGCCGGTGTACCCCGTGAGGACGTTCAGGCCGAGAATGGCGATGAGGTAGACCGCGACACTGGCCGCGAGCCCGCGATGGTAGTCGCTGAGGCCGAACGGCAGCAACGCGAAGAACAGCGCTGCGACTGCGACGGCGACGAGTGCGGGCGCGTTGCGCCTCATACCTTCCGCACCGTCCGGTGGCCGAAGAGACCTGTCGGCTTGATGAGGAGGACGACGAGGAGTGCGGCGAACGCGACCGGCAGCTCCAACGCGGACGTGACGAAACCCCAGGAATGACTGGGGAGTAGGTTGAGGAAGATGCCGAGCGCGATGCCGCCGACGAGCGCGCCGCCGGGGCTCTCGAGCCCGCCGAGCACGGCGGCTGCGAAGGCATACAGCAGCACCGGTTGCATCAGCGTCGGCTGGAGGACGTACTCGGCCGGCTCCGTCATAAGGCCTGCGACCGCGCCGAGAACCGCGGCGAGACCCCAGCCGACCGCGAGCAGCGCGTTCGTGCGCACCCCGACGAGGCGCGCCGCGGCCGGCCGCAGCGCCCCCGCGCGCATGCCGAGGCCGAGCTTCGTGAAGCGGAAGAACGCCCAGAGCGCCGACACGGAGATGAGTGTGATGACGATCGTGCCCAGGTCCTGGCGCGCGATGGGAACGTTGCCAAGGTGGTAGATCTTGTTGCCGAACGGCGCTTGCATGAACCGCTGGTTCGCGCTCCATTTCCACTCCACGAGCCCGTCGATGAGGATGAAGAGCCCGACCGTCACGATCACGACGGCGATCACGGAGCGCCCCTGAACCGGGCGGATGAAGACCCGCTGCGTCACCACGCCGAAGACGAATGCGATCGCGAGCGTGAGGAAGAAGGCCTCCCAATACGCAAGGCCCCAGAGCGTGAGCTGGTAGGCGACGTACACCATCGCCATCGCCATCTCGCCCTGCGCGAAGTTGATCACCTCGGTCGCGCGATAGATGAGGACGAGCGCGAGGGCGAGGCTGCCGTACACGACGCCGGTCGCGACTCCGGCGACGGTCAGCTGCGCGAAGATCGTGCTCCGGAGCGATTCGACGGTGAGGAAGATGCACGCGGCGGCGAGCAGCAGCAGCACGGGGCTCGCCGGGAAGCGTCGCTGAGGCAGGGGGAGTTTGCGCGCGAGCTCGACCATCAGTATCCGAGGTAGCTCCTACGGACGGATTCGTGCTGCTGCAGGTCCGCGCTCGGGCCGGACAGCGCGACGCGGCCGACCTCGAGCACGTACGCCGTTTGCGCGAGCTGGAGCGCGATGTGCGCGTTCTGCTCGACGACGAGGACGGTGACGCCCTCGTTCTCGTTCAGCTCCTGGACGATGCGGAAGACTTCGGTGACGAGCAGCGGCGCGAGCCCGAGCGAGGGCTCGTCGAGCATCAGGAGGCGCGGGCGCTGCATGAACGCGCGCGCGAGCGCGAGCATCTGCTGCTCGCCGCCGCTCAGCGTCCCGGCCTGCTGGTGGCGCCGGTCCTCGAGCCAGGGGAAATACGAGCCGACCCGGGCGAAGTCGTCCTTGAGGTTGCCGCGGCGGGTGTACGCGCCGAGGCGCAGGTTCTCCCACACCGTCAGCTCCGAGAAGGTGCCGCGCCCTTCGGGGACGTGTGCCACCCCGAGGCGGGCGACGGCTTCCGGGCCGCCGCGCAGCGCGTTGCCGGCGAACCGGATGTCGCCGTCGCGGTGCACAGTGTGCGAGATCGCGCGCAGCGTCGTCGTCTTGCCGGCGCCGTTCGCGCCGAGCACGGCCACGATCTCGCCTTCGTCGACCGTGAGCGAGACTCCGTGCAGCGCGTTGACGGGGCCATAGCGCGCATGGACGTCGCGCAGCTCCAGGAGCGCCGTCATGCCGCGCCCTCCAGCTCGCCGCCGAGGTAGGCCTCGATCACCTTCGGGTCGCGCTGCACCTCGGCGGGTGGCCCGCTCGCGATCGTGCGGCCGAAGTTGAGGACGTGCACGTGGTCGGACACGCGCATGACGAGGTTCATGTGGTGCTTGACGAGCAGCACCGTCAGCTTCAGCTCGTCGCGGAGCCGCCGCAGGAACGACGCGAGCTCCTCCACCTCCTCGTGATTCAGCCCGCCGGCCGGCTCGTCCAGCAGCAGCAGGCGCGGCTTCGACACGAGCGCGCGTGCCATCTCGACGCGCTTCATCGTCCCGAACGGGAGCCCGGCCGCAGGAAGGTGCGCGACGCTACCGATGCCGACGAGGTCGAGCGTCTCGAGCGCGCTGCGACGCAGGTTCGCCTCACGCTCGAAGAGCGACGTCGTGTGCGCGCCGACGAGCACGTTCTCGAGCACCGTCATCGTCGGGAAGAGCTCGACGTTCTGGAACGTGCGCGCGATTCCGAGCCTGACGATTCGGCTCGGCGGTGTTCGCAGGATCGAGCGGCCGTCGAACGTGACGTCGCCCGACTCGAGCCGGTAGAGGCGCGTGATGACGTTGAACGCGGTCGTCTTGCCGGCGCCGTTCGGCCCGATGAGCCCGGCGATCGTCCCCGGCTCGACCGCGAGGGAGACGTCGTCGAGGGCGACGATTCCGCCGAAGCGGAGCGTCGCGTTCTGCAGCGAGAGGAGGGCCATCAGGGGCTCGAGTCCAGGTATTCCTGCCAGAGGTGCTCCATCGTCGTCAAGCGCGACGCGGCGACGTGGGCCGGGTCGTACGCGAGCAGATTGACCGCGCGCACGATCCAGCGCCCGTCTGTGCCGACGTCGAGCACGTTGATGCAGCCCGGGGACTGCTCGAACCCGCCGAGGAAGCTTCGGTCGCCGGTGAGCGCATGGCTCAGGATCGCGCGATTGACGGCGCCGTGCAGGACGAGCAGCGCGATGTCCCAATCCGCGTCGGCGACGAGCGCGTCCAGCTCCGGGAGCACGCGGTCGAGGAGTGCGCCGATCGTCTCCCCGCCGAGAAACCGTGTGTCCGGCGGGACGACCCCGCGGAAGGCGGCGGTCATCATGGCCTGTACTTCGTCGGGCGAGAGCTCGCGGATGTCGCCGCTCTCGATCTCGCGCAACGCGTAGTGCGATTCCGGCTCCCGGCTGGGGGCGACGATCCGAGCGGTCTCGAGCGTGCGGGCGAGCCCGCTCGTCAGGACGCGGTCGAAGGCGACCTCGCGGAGCTCTGCCGCTGCCGTCTCCGCCTGCATGCGGCCGCGCTCGGTGAGCACGACCTGCTCGGGGTGCACGCCGTCGAAGTAGCGCACCTCGGCGTGGCGCATGAGGTAGATGCGGCGGCGCTGCACTACGTCGCGCGGAGCGACTGCCCGCCGGCCTTCTGCATGCCGGCGACCATTCCCTCGGGGGCGGCTCCGTCCGGAAACCGCTCGAGCATCGCGGCGAGCAGCCCGTCGGCGTCCCAGCCCTCGTCGCGCTGGAACAGCTCGCCCGAGGTCCAGCCCTGCAACGCGTTCACCGCGCCGCCCCAAACGTGAAGGACCTGCCCCGTGATCTCCTGCGCGTCGTCAGCGCAGAGCGCCACGACGACGGGCGACATGTTCGCCGGGTCGAGCGGGTCGAAGCCCTCGGGGCGCTCGCCCATCTCGAACGTCTCCTCGGTCATGCGCGTCCGCGCGTTCGGGGCCAGGCAGTTGACGGTCACGCCGTAGCGGCCGAGCTCCTGCGCTGCGATGAGCGTGAAGCCGGCGATGCCCGCCTTCGCGGCACCGTAGTTCGTCTGGCCCACGTTGCCGAACACTCCGGAGGGGCTGGACGTGTTGATCACCCGCGCGTGCAGCTGCTCGCCGGCTTTCGCGCGCTCGCGCCAGTGCGCGGCCGCGTGCCGCGTGACGGCGAAGTGGCCCTTCAGGTGCACGGCGATGACTGCGTCCCACTCGTCCTCGTCCATGTTCACGAGCATGCGGTCGCGGAGGATGCCCGCGTTGTTGACGACGATGTCCACGCCGCCGAAGGCGGCGACCGCGTGCTCGACGAGCCTGCGGGCGCCCTCGAAGTCGGCGACGTTCTCGCCGTCGGCGATCGCCTCTCCGCCGGCTGCGTCGATCTCGGCGACGACCTGCTCGGCCGGCGACAGGTCGGCGCCCTCGCCGGCGAGCGAGCCGCCGAGGTCGTTGACGACCACCTTCGCCCCGGCGGCTGCGAGCGCCAGCGCGTGTGCGCGGCCGATGCCGCGCCCGGCGCCGGTGACGATCGCGACCTTGCCGCTCAGATCGGGCACGGGGCGGAGCCTACTGGAGCAACGCGGCTGCGTAGTCGGGAAGGCTCAAGGCCTCGGTGTCGCTGCCGAGCGCGTGGGTGCACCGTGTCGCGTATGCGCGTGCGTAGACGGCCGCCGCCGAGGCGGTCGCCTGCTCCTCGCGGGTAAAAGGGCTCGTCCGCGCGCGCTCGTAGTCGGCGATGAACATCAGGGCCTCGTCGACGGACGGAAGCGGTTCGACGTCCCGCGTGAACTGCGCCGCCGCTTCGCCGGCGAAGACGGTCTCGAACCCGATGCTCAGGCTGCCCCAGCCGTAGACGACGGTCGGCGTAATACCGGCCCAGCGGACGTGCTTCGCCGTCCAGTCGTGGTGGGCGATGACGATGTCGCCGCCGCCCTGGTCGCGCTGCGCCTTCGCCGCGCCGGCGATCTCGTCGATCCACTCCGCACCCACAGCAGTTGCATCGAAGTCGATGAGGGCGTTGTGCGGCGCGGGCCAGAGTGGCCCGTCACGCCGCGGGAAGAACGGCGGGAGGTCGACAGACAGGTGGATGCCGCGCGTCAGCCTCGTCACGCGGACGAGCAGCTGCGCGAGCGCGCGCCGGGCCTTGGGCTCGTGCGCGTCGCGGCGCTCGCCGTCGTCGCGCCACTCCTCGAGCGTGCCCCGCCCGCGCACGCCGAGTGGGCGCGGGCAGGGGAAGCCATATCGCCACAGGTGCTCCTGCACCTGCTGCATCGCGCCGAGGCGCTCGGCCGTCGCGGTGCGGTGCACCTTGAGCGCGACGCGGTCGCCGCCGCGGACGACGAGGCCGAAGAGCGCGCCGACACCCACCTCGAAGGCGAAGCACTCGACGGCCTCCGGACAGAGCTGACTCCAGACGGCGTCGCGGTCAGCTGTGCCCAGGATCGAGTGCTCGAGCTCGCTCACGTGTAGCGGTCGAGATAGCGCGGACTGGCGATGCGCAGGCGCGCCTCCACGTCGGCCTTCACCTGGGCGAGCATTCCCGGCTGGACGTCGTCGGCGCGGATGCGGCGGGCGAGCTCGCGCCGCTCGGTGTCGTCCTCCGGCGGAAGCGCGGCGAGCTCGCGGTGGACGATGCCGAGCGCGTTCATCGCAACGAGCATGCGGAAGCGCAGCCGGTGGTCGGTCAGCGTGGGGAGGATCTCCCCGCCGAGGAACTCGGCGATCGCCTCGGTCAGCTCCTGCGCAGTCGGGCGCTCGCTCATGCCCACACCTTCTCCAGCAGGTGGCAGATCTCGTACTCGACCTCTGCGCCGAGACGCCCGAGGATCGCGAGCTCGACGCTGCGGTCCTGGCCGCTCAGGTGCCGTTGTGCCTGCGTCACGCAGCCGATGGCCCAGCCGACGTTGCCGGCGAGCTCCCAGTAGTCGAGCTCGTCGGGCCGGACGTCGAGGCCGGTGAGCTCGTTGTAGCGCTCGAGGTATTCGTCCACGTCGGCGATCCCCCCGAAGCGCTTCTCGTCCACTCCGAAGCGCCACGCGCGCACGAGGCCGAAGCCGAGGTCGCGGACCGGCTCGTCGAGATGCGCGAACTCCCAGTCGAGGATGCCGACGAGGCCGTGCTCGTCGACGACGACGTTCCCGATCCGGTAGTCGCCGTGTGTGACGACGGGTGTGCGCGGCGTCGGCCGGTTCTCGCGCAACCACCACAGGCCGAGCTCGATGGCAGGATGCGGCTCGCCGACGTCGTCGAGCTCGTCGATCATGCGCTCGAGCCGCGCCTCCTGCAGGAACGGAAGCCGCTCGCGCGGAATGGCGTGGATCTTCGCGAGCTCTTCCGCGAGCTGGACGGGCAGCTGCGCGGGGACGTCCATGCGGACGATCCGCCGGCCGATCGTCTCGCCGTCGAGCCGTTCCATCACGAACGCCTCGCGGCCCTCGAGCTCCGGGATGTACATCACCGGACGGGGCACCTTGACGCCCGCCTCGTAGGCGGCCTCGAGGACGGTGAACTCGTCCCGCAGCGAGAGCGTGTGCCGGTGGATCACGCCCCCGGCCGCACGGCGGACGAGCAGCCGTTCTCCTCCGGCGTCCACTGCCCAGGCCTCCTTCGACGCACCGCCGGCCAGGAGGACGGGTTCCGTCGCGGGACCGAGCAGGGCTTCGAGCGCCTCACGCATCTCTGTGCGATCATCGCTGTCGATGGCGACCGTTGTCATCCCGGATGTGATCGTGGAGCGTCGCGAGCGCGTCCGATCGTTCATGGAGGAGCACGTCTACCCGAACGAGCAGGCGCTCATCCGGGAGGACGATGCCGCCGAGGCGCTCATCCGCGACCTCCAGCAGGAGGCGAAGGGGGCCGGCCTCTGGGCGCCCCACCTGCCCCCGGAGGCGGGCGGCAGCGGCAGCGGCTTCATCGAGTACGCGTACCTGAATGAGGAGATCGGCCGCAGTTTCATCGCGCAGCTCGTGTTCGGCTGCCAGGCGCCCGACGCCGGCAACGGCGAGATCCTCCACCTGTACGGGACCGCGGAGCAGAAGGAGCGCTTTCTGCGCCCGCTCGTGGCCGGCGAGACGCGCTCGTTCTTCGGTATGACGGAGCCGGAGGTGGCGGGCTCGGACCCGACGCTGCTGCGCGGCCGTGCCGTGCGCGACGGTGACGAGTGGGTGATCGACGCGCACAAGTGGTTCTCCTCCGGCGCCGACGGAGCCGGCTTCGGCGTCGTCATGGTGGTCACCGATCCCGACGCGGTGCCGCACGAGCGGGCGTCGATGATCCTCGTCCCGACCGACACTCCCGGCTACGAGGTCGTGCGCAATGTGCCCGTGATGGGACACGAAGGTCGCGGGTGGGGAACGCACTGCGAGACGCGTTTCACCGGCGTGCGCGTGCCGGTCGAGAACACGCTGGGAGCGCCGGGCGAAGGATTCCGCATCGCGCAGAAGCGGCTCGGGCCGGGACGCATCCACCACGTCATGCGCTGGCTCGGACAGATGCAGCGAGCGTTCGAGCTCATGTGCTCGTACTCGCTCGAGCGCAAGGCGTTCGGCGGCCCGCTCGCGGAGAAGCAGACGATCCAGAACTGGATCGCGGAGTCGGCGGCCGAGATCCAGGCCTGCCGCTTGATGACCCTGCAGGCAGCACATCGGCTCGACGAGGGGGACGAGGCGCGCGTCGAGGTGTCGCTGATCAAGTTCTACGCGGCGGGGGTCCTCCACGACGTGATCGACCGCGCGCTGCAGGTGCACGGTGGCCTCGGCATGACCGAGGATGCGCCGCTCGCGATGATGTACCGCATGGCGCGCGGCGCGCGCATCTACGACGGCGCCGACGAGGTGCACAAGATGGTCGTGGCGCGGCGGATACTCAAGGCGTTCGAGAACGGGGGAACCTGGCGCTTCACGTGACGCTCGAGGGGGCGCGCGCGCGGCTCGAGCCGCTCGAGCCGCGCCACGAAGAGGCGCTGTGGGGGATTGCGCAGGATCCGCGCGTCTGGGCGCTGATGAAGGTGCGCGGCAACGAGAGCCGCGAGCTCTTCCGGCAGTGGTTCGAGTCGATCGAGCTCGGGTTCGCGCATTCTTTCGACGGCGAGCTCGTCGGGCACACGAGCTACCTCAACGTGAACGACGGCGACCGCGTGGTGGAGATCGGCAACACGTGGTTGACGCCGGCGGCGTGGGGGACGGGCGCGAACACGGAAGCGAAGTACCTGCTGATGCGGCATGCGTTCGAGGACGAGGGCTTCCTGCGCGTCGAGTTCAAGACCGATGCGACGAACGCGAGAGCGCGCGCCGCGCTGGCGGCGCTGCCCTCCGAGTTCGAGGGCGTCTTCCGCAAGCACATGCTCGTGCGCGGCGGCGAGCGGCGCGACTCCGCCTGGTACGCGGTCATCGACGACGACTGGCCGACGGTGAAAGCAAGCCTCGAGGCCCGCCTCTCCGCCGTGCAGAAGTCGTGACACCGACGGCGGGGTAGCTGTTACCGGTCTCGGCCACGCGGCACCACTGGGTCAAGGCCGGTAACAGTTACCGGCCTGAAAGTGTCACGACTCTCCGGCGGCGCCACGGATGATCTGCGTGCACCGCGACGACGCGAGCAGCTCGCCGTCTGCGTCGTAGAGCTCGGCCGCGCAGAATGCGACGCGGCGGCTCCGTTGCACGACGCGACCCTCTGCCCGCAGCACGCCGGGCCGCGCCGACCGCATGAACTCGCAGTGCAGGTCCGCCGTCAGGAAGCTCTCGTCGTCGCCGAGCACCGACCAGCACGCGCCGCCCATCGCCGTGTCGAGCAGCGTCGTCACCATCCCGCCGTGGACGATGAAGCCATCGCCGCCGTCGTGGAAGCAGTATTCCGGTGCAGCCTCCCACTCGATCACCGACCGACCGTCGCCTTGCTCGATACCGCGATACGAGAGCGTGCGCCAGATGTGCGGCGCCGCCGGTGCCTCGTCGCCCCAGGCGCGACGCGTCCTCGTCATCAGCGCGGCCCGGGAATCCCTGGAAAGCGAAACGGCAGCACGCGGTTCGGCTGAACGATCCACGCGCGCCCGGTTTCCGCGTCGTTCATCACCGTCAAGGCTGCCTCGGCGACGAACGACGGCTCCATCAGCGGCACGGGGAGGACGCCCCGGAGCTCGTCTTCGACGATCGGCGTGTCGGTGAAGCCCGGGCAGAGCGCGTTGATCCGAATGTCGTGCGTTCGCAGACCGTCGGCCGCACCGCGCACGAACCCGACCACCGCGTGCTTCGTCGCCGTGTACATCGGGTCGAACGGCATGCCGGTCAGCCCCGCGAGCGACGCGGTGCAGACGATCGAGCCGCCGTTCGGCATCAGCCGCCGCGCGCACTCGCGTGCGCCGTACACGACGCCAAGGAGGTTCGCGTCGACGATGCGCGCGATCTCGGCGTCCGGGAGCTCCGCGACGTCGGGATAGCCGATGCCGATCCCGGCGTTGAGGAACGCCGCGTCGAACGTCCCGTCGACTGCGCTCCACGCCTCGGTCGACCCGACATCGAACTCTGGTAGGTCGAGCGCGACCACGTCCCAGCCGTCGAGCGCCGCTGCGATGGCGCGGCCGATTCCGCCGCGTCCTCCCGTCACGAGCGCCCTCACGTCCCTGGCCGCCTTTCGCTCCCGCCCGGCGGAGCCGGGCTCCGCGAAAGGCTGACGACGCTGGCCGCGCGATCCTGCGCGCTCGGCGCTTGGTCGTACGTCATGTACTGCCCTTCGCGCCGAGCGCTTGGCTCACTTGCCAGCCTCGCCCCAGGAACGTGAGGCGAGCTCACGGGATGAGCACCACCTTGCCGACGCTGGTGCGCGACTCGACGAGCTCGTGTGCCCGGTCCACCTCGGCCAGCGGGAACTCGGCACCCACGACCGGCTTCAGCGCGCCCGTCTGCCAGAGCGCGAGCAGCTCACCGACCGCCTCGCCGACGACCTCGGGCTCATGGCGAAGCAGCCTCCCGAGATAGAAGCCCTGCACGCCGACGTTGCGTCCGACGAGCGCCGCCGGGCTGATCTCCGGCCACATCCCTCCGGCGAAGCCGATGGCGACAAGTGTGCCCAGCGGCTTGAGCAGGCCGAGCGCGCGCTCGAAGAGCTCGCCGCCGACGGGATCGAGGACGGCGTCGACGCGGAGGTCGTCCGGCAGCTCGTCGTATACGTATGCCTCGGCGGCGCCCAGGTCTCGGCACACGTCGAGCTTCTCGTGCGAGCCGACAGCCGCGACGACGCTCGCGCCGAGCGTGCGCGCGACCTGGATGGCGGCCGTGCCGACGCCGCCGGCGGCCGCCGTGACGAGCACGGTCGATCCCGGCCGCAGCCGCACCTGTCGCGTCAGTGGGATGTACGCGGTCAGGAACGTGAGCAGGAACGCCGCACCCTCGGCGAAGCTCGCATGGTCCGGCAGTGGCACGACCTGCGCACGGTCGACGGCGACGAGCTCGGCGTATCCGCCGCTCCCCGGCGTGATCGCCATCACGCGCGTCCCGTCCTCGAGCTCGCCCGCGATCTCGGAGCCGAGCACGACCGGGAGCTCCGGCATCTGCGGGTAACGGCCGCGCCGGATGAGCACGTCGGCGAAGTTGATTCCTGCTGCGCGCACTCGCACGACGATGCGTCCGTCCGCTGCGGGATCGGGGTGATCGGCGAGCTCGAACGGCCCGTCGACCTCGCGCAGCAGCGCTGCTCTCAACTCGTCGGCGCTGGTTCCTGCGCGAACTGCTCGCGCAGTGCGGTCTTGCGGAACTTGCCGACGCTCGTCTTCGGGATCTCCGAGATGAACTCGATCCGCTCCGGCAGCCACCACTTCGCGAACTGTGGTGCAAGAAACGCGCGCAGGTCGTCCGCGCTTGCCGATGCGCCTTCTTTCAGCACCACCGCGGCGAGCGGCCGCTCGGCCCACTTCTCGTCGGGGATGGCGATCACCGCGGCTTCCGCCACGGCGGGGTGCGCCATGATCGCGTTCTCGAGCTCGACGGACGAGATCCACTCGCCTCCCGACTTGATCACGTCCTTCGAGCGATCCTTGATCTGGATGTAGCCGCGCGGATGGATGGACGCGATGTCGCCGGTGCGGAACCAGCCGTCGTCCGTCCACCGGTCTGCTTGCTCGGGCGTCTCGAAGTAGCCGGCCGCCACCCAGGGGCCCCGCACCTCGAGCTCGCCCATCGACTCGCCGTCCCAGGCGATCTCCTCGTCACCCACGCGCACGCGGATCTCCACGAACGGCAGCGGCATGCCGGCCCAGGACTCGATGTCGAAGCGCGTCTCCTCGTCGACGTCCGCGAGGTCGTGCGGCAGCGTCGCGGTTGACGCGACCGGCGACGTCTCCGTCATGCCCCACCCCTGCACGATGCTGATGCCGTGCCGCTGCTGATACGCGGCGATCATCGCGCGCGGCACCGCAGAGCCGCCGACCAGCATTGCCTTCATAGGCGAGAGGTCCCAGCGTCCGGGGTTCGCGTCGAGTAGCTGCAGGATCCCCATCCAGATCGTCGGGACGCCTGCCGCCCATGCGACCTTCTCGTCTGCCATCAGGTCGAGCAGGCTCTCGGGATCGAGATGCGGACCTGGGTAGACGAGCTTCGAGCCCGTCATCGTCGCGACGTAGGGGTAGCCCCACGCGTTCGCATGGAACATCGGCACGACCGGGAGGATCGCGTCGTTCACCGAGATGCCGATGCCGAGCGGGCTGTTCGCCGCGACGCCGATGGAATGGAGCACCGTCGAACGGTGCGAGTAGCAGACGCCTTTCGGCAGACCCGTCGTGCCGCTCGTGTAACACATGGCGGCCGCCTCGTTCTCGTTCAGCTCCGGGTCGCGCCACTCGTCCGGCGATGCGGTCGCAAGCAGGTTCTCGTAGGAGTCCTCGACGACGAAGACGTGCTCGATCTTCGTCCGGTCGCGAAACTGGTCGAGTAGCGGCACGAGTGACCGGTCGACGATGACGGCGCGGTCGCCGCCGTGGTCGGCGATGTACGCGAGGTCGTTCGGGTGGAGGCGCAGGTTGAGCGTGTGGAGCACGAAGCCGCCGCACGGGATGCCGAAGTACGCCTCGTGGTGCTGGTGGTGGTTCCAGCACAGCGTCGCGACGCGGTCGCCGCGCTCGAGCCCGAGCTTCTGTAGCGCGACCGCGAGCTGTCGTGCCCGCGCCATCGTCTCGCGGTAGTTCGTCCGGTGCAGGCTCTTGTCAGGGAGCCGCGTGACGATCTCGCCGTTGCCGAACAACGTCTCGGACCGTCGCAGCAGATGCGGCAGCGTTAGCTGGAAGTCCATCATCAGGCCGTCCATCAGGCAGTCACGGCCACGCCGAGCAGCGCGTCGGCGATCTCGCCGCGGAGCTCGGCGGGACGGCGTCCGAAGCCCTCGAGCCAGAGCGCGCGCTTGTAGAAGCGGTGCAGCGGGTGCTCCCACGTGAAGCCGATCCCGCCGTGTACCTGGATCGACCGTTCGCACGCTTTCACCGCGGCCTCGGTTGCGAAGGCCTTCGCCGCCGCGGCGGCGAGCGGCGCCTGCTCGTCCTCCTCGGCGACACACCAGGCCGCCCAGTAGGCGAGCGAGCGCGCAAGCTCGACGTCCGCATACGTGTCGGCGAGTTGGTGCGACACCGCCTGGTAGACGCCGATCTTCTTGCCGAACTGCTCGCGCGTCTTCGCGTACTCGACTCCGAGCTCGAGCGCGCGCTGCGCGACGCCGACCGCCTCGGCCGCCATCGCCGTCCGTGCGCGCGGGACGTCGCGCGCACCCGGGAGCGGTGTTCCGTTCGTCCGTTCCAGCCGGCCGAGCGGGCGCGTCGGATCCACGGTCGGCAGCTCTTCGCCGCGCGCCGGCTGCGCGTTGCCGTCGGAATCGACCACCATGTCGACCGACCCGAGCCACGGAACGAGTCCGCGGTCCTCCGCCGACCATTTGGTCGTGCCTGCCGCTGCCGCCTCGCGATCCTCAGGGCCGAGCCAGGGGAGTGCGAACGCGACGGTGACGAGGAACGGCCCGGGGTAGAGCGCATAGCCGCTCTCCTCGAAGAGGATCGCCTCTTCGACGAAGCTCAGATCGGCGCCGCCGAGCCAGCCGAGCTCGGCGAGCTCCTGCCAGCGGTCGTCCTGGTTCTCCCAATCGCGGTCGAGCGGATAGTTCGCGGCGAGAAACCCACGTACCTCGCGCTGCAGCTGCCGCTGCTCGTCGGTGAAGGCGAAGTCCATTACCTGCTCCTCGGGAGGCCGAGCACGCGCTCGGCGACGATGTTGCGCAGCACTTCGGAGCTGCCCGCCTCGATCGTGTTCCCGCGACTGCGCAGCTGCTGGTAGTGCCACCACCCGTCATCGAGGATGCCCTCGGGGCCGAGCAGCTCGCGGCCGAGCTTCGTCAAGCGCTGGTTCTGCTCCGACCAGCGCAGCTTGATCGCCGATCCCTCCGGCCCGGGGACGCCGGTGCGCTGGTATGCCCCGAGCGAGCGGTAGTTCGTGTAGCGCAACGCCTGCATCTCGATCCACTCGGCGGCGATCCGCTCGCGCACGCCGGCGTCGCCGTTGGCGTGCTCGCGCGCGGTCTCGACCAGGCGGCCGACGCCGACGTCGAGAGCTGCCGTGAGTGCGAAGCCGAGCGTGCCGCGCTCGTGCAGCAGCGTCGTCATCGCCACCTGCCAGCCTTCGCCCTCGTCACCGAGGCGATCGGACACCGGCACCTCGACGTCGGTGAAGAAGATCTCGTTGAACTCCGCCTCGCCGGTGATCTGCCGCAGCGGGCGCACCTCGACGCCGGGCGAGTGCATGTCGACGACGAGATACGTGAGGCCCTTGTAGCGCGGCGCGTCGGGATCGCTGAGGGTGACGAGGATGCAGTAGTCGGCGATGTGCGCGAACGACGACCACACCTTCTGGCCGTTGATGACGTACACGTCGCCGCGGCGCTCGGCGCGCGTGCGCGCGGCGGCGAGGTCGGAGCCGGCGTCGGGCTCGGAGAAGCCCTGGCACCAGATCTCCTCGGCGGACAGGATCTTCGACAGGTGCGCCTGCTTCTGCTCGTCGCTGCCGTGCGCCATGATCGTCGGCCCGGCCATCCCGAGACCGATCACGCCGACGTGCGCCGGAGCCTGCGCGCGCGCCATCTCCTCGTAGAAGATCGCCTGGAAGCTGTAGGGCGAACCGGCGCCGCCGTACTCCGCCGGCCACGTCAACCCGGCATAGCCGGCCTCGTACAGCTTGCGGCTCCACGCGCGACCGAAATCGTCGCCGAAGCGTTGCTCGCCGCCCCGCCAGCCGCGCCGCTCCTCGGGCAGGTTCGCGTCCAGCCACGCGCGCAGCTCGGCCCGGAAGGCGCCCTCCTCCGCGGTGTCGCGCAGGTCCACGACGCCGAGCCTAGCTCGCCGCGGGAGCGGGCACCAAGTCAGGTGTCCGGACGATGTCGCGGCGGCGGGCCGGCAGGAGGCTGACGACGCCGACCGTGACCGCGACGCCGACCCACTGCGTCCACCGCAGCGAGCTGTTGAAGACGTACAGGCCGACGAGCGTGGCCGTCACCGGAAACGCAAGCTCGCCCAGGGCGGCGAGCAGCGCGGGCGTGCGCTGGAGCCCGTAGTAGTAGAGGCCGAGTGCGGCCAGGCCGGTCACGAGTGCGAGCACGGCGATGTAGAAGCTGTCGTGCGCGTCCGAGTAAGCGGCCGCTCCGACGATCGGAAGCGCGCATGCGCTCGCGACCAGCCCGAACGCAAAGCGGACGGTGGTGACGTGCTCGAACGCGAGCTTCCGGCCCAGGTAGCGGCCGAAGACGGTGCCGAGCCCCCACAGCGCGGCCGCGCCGAGCGTCTCCGCGATCGGCGTCATGCCGTGCACGTGCGGTGCGAGCGGGTGCGGGAGCGCGATCAGCCAGATTCCGGCGAGAGCCGGAACGAGGAACCACGCGAACTGCGGGCGCGGCTGCTCGCCGAGCACGAGCCAGGCTCCGACGACGGCGATGAGCGGCTGCGACTTCTGCAGCACGACGACGGTGATGAAGTCGCCGTGGAAGAGCGCCTCGGTGAAGAGGATGGTGGCGATCGCCGACGCGCCGGCGCCGACGAGGATGCCTGCGAGGATGTAGCGAGGGCCGGCACGCCACAGCGAGGCCAGCGCCGGCACGAGCAGCGTGATCGTGCAGGCGACGAGGACGACGTGCTCGCCGAAGACGATCGTCGTCGCGCTCGTCGTGTGCGCCAGCGGCTTGCGGATGAGGCCGTCGAGCCCCCACATCGTCGCGGCGATGCTGACGAGCACGATGCCCGGGACGTTGGCGAGGCGCTGCGTCATCGCTCGAAGCGTAGGAGATCGGCAACAGGCTGCCGAGCGCGCACGAGCCGTGCGACACCGCCGGCGACGAGCACCGCGGCCGGATTCGGGACGCCGTTGTACGTCGACGCCATCGCGAGCGTGTACGCGCCGGTTGCCGGCACCGCGAGCAGGTCCCCACGCCGCGGGTGCGGGAGGGCGATCGCATCGATAAGGACGTCCCCCGACTCGCAGTGCTTGCCGGCAATTCGGAAGACGCCGTCCGGGAGCTCGTCGGCGCGGTTGGCGAGCAGCGCTTCGTAGCGTGCGCCGTACAGCTGCGGACGCGGGTTGTCGGACATTCCCCCGTCGACCGCGACATACGACACCCCACCGGATTCCTTGACGACGCCGACGCGGTAGAGCGTCACCCCTGCGCGGCCGACGAGCGAGCGCCCCGGCTCGAGCACGACCTGGACGCCGGCGGGGAGCCGCGCAACGAGCGGCGGCACGAAGTCCGCGATCTCCGGGACCTGCTCGGCGCGCGTGTACTTGATCCCGAGGCCGCCGCCGATGTCGAGAACCTGCGGCGTCCATCCGAGCTCGGCGTCGGCGCGCACGCAGAACGCAACCAGCCGGTCGACCGCGACGAGGCTCTCCTCGACGCGAGCGAGCTGGGAGCCGACGTGGAAGTGGATGCCGGCGACGTCCATGCCGAGCGCACGGGCCTCGGCGATCGCGGCGAGCGCCGCGTCCGGGGCGAGACCGAACTTCGACTCGTCGTGCGCCGTCTGGATCGACTGGTGCGTGACGGCTTCCACCCCAGGTGTCAGCCGCACGAGCACGCGGCCGACGCCGGCGGCCGCCGCGCGCGCCGGCTCGTCGGGCGCGTCGAGGACGACCGTCGCTCCCGCTTCTGCCGCCGCGCGGAGCTCGTCGTCCGACTTGTTGTTGCCGTGGAAGAGGATCCGGTTGCTGTCGAGCCCGGCTTCGCGGGCGAACGCGAGCTCTCCGAGGGTGGAGACGTCGGCGCCCACGCCCTCCTCCGCCAGGACGCGCAAGAGCGCGACGTTGGCGAAGGCCTTCGTCCCGTAGACGATCGAGGCGCCGGGCGCCGCCGCACGGTACGCACGCGCCTGCGCTCGGATGGTTTCCTCGCAGTAGACGACGAGCGGCGTCCCGTGCTCCTCCGCAAGTCGCGACGCGGCCATCCCGCCGATCGAGAGCTGCCCGTCGGCGATCTCGGCGGTGAGTGGGAGGAGGTCGAGCACGGAGGCAGTCTGCCCTGTGGAAGAACCGGCGCGAAAGCTGGACGCTCTCGTCACCATCGCGGCGTGCCGCCGCAATAGGATCGCGCTCAGGTCGGTGGGGGGAGGGAGTCGGGACCCGGCTTACACGCGCGTGTACCTGGAGAGTGCGCGAATCCGGCTTGGTTGCTACGATCGGCGCGGTGAAGAGGCAGCTCCTTCGCTAGCGCAGGAACGGACCGCGGCGACGCCGCGTCGAGTTCCCCGGCCTCTCTCGCGAGAGGCTTTTTCGTTTTCAGAGGACAGATGGACAGATACGAACCCGAGCAGATCGAGCCGAAATGGCAGCGCGTCTGGGCCGACGCGCGGGCGTTCAACGTCCCCAACCCCGAGCCCGGGGCCGAGGCTGAGGACGAGAAGCGCTGGTACCAGCTCGAGATGCTGCCGTACCCGTCCGCGAAGAGCCTGCACATGGGGCATGTCTTCAACTACACGATGGGCGACGTCGTCACGCACTACCACCGGCGCAACGGCGCGCGGGTGCTGCGACCGATGGGCTGGGACGCCTTCGGCCTGCCGGCGGAGAATGCGGCGATCCGCGAGGGCGGCCACCCGCGCGACATCACCGAAGCCAGCATCGTCCTGATCCGCGAGCAGATGCAGCGCCTCGGCTGGGCGATCGACTGGGACCGCGAGGTCTCGTCGCACGATCCCCGTTTCTACAAGTGGACGCAGTGGTTGTTCCTGCGCTTCTTCGAGCGCGACCTCGCGTACCGCCGCGCGGCGCCTGTCAACTGGTGCCCGAACGACCAGACGGTGGTCGCGAACGAGTACGTCGTCGACGGGCATTGCGAGCGCTGCGGCGCGCTCATCGAGCTTCGCAACATGACGCAGTGGTTCTTCAAGACCACCGCGTATGCCGACGAGCTGCGCGAGTACGAGCTGCCGCCGGGGGGCGAGTGGCCCGAGCGCACGAAGACGATCCAGCGCAACTGGATCGGCCGCAGCGAGGGCGCCGAAATCCTCTTCCGTGTCGACGAGCTCGACCGCGACATCCCGGTGTTCACCACGCGGCCGGACACGTTGTTCGGTGCGACGTTCTTCGTGCTGGCGCCCGAGCACCCGTTCGTCGAGGCGTACGCGAGCGAGGAGGCCAAGGAGTACGCGAAGCACGCGGGCGCGCGGCGGGCCGAAGACCGCGCGGCCGAGGAGGAGAAGACGGGCGTCTTCACCGGGCACTACACAACGAACCCTGTGAACGGCGAGAAGCTTCCGATCTGGGTCGCCGACTACGTATTGATGGACTACGGCACGGGCGCGATCATGGCCGTGCCGGCGCACGACGAGCGCGACGGCGAGTTCGCGCGGACGTTCGACCTGCCGGTCCGCACCGTCATCGACGAGGACGGCGTGCTCGTCGACTCGGGCGAGTTCACCGGGACGCCGGCGAACGAGGCGAAGACGGCGATCGTCGATTGGCTGCACCGGCAGGGCCGCGGCGCGCAGGCCGTCTCGTTCCGGTTGCGCGACTGGAGCTTCTCGCGGCAGCGCTACTGGGGCGCTCCGATCCCAATCATCTATTGCGACGCCTGCGGTGTCGTGCCCGTCCCCGACGAGGATCTGCCCGTGCTGCTCCCCGACGTGGACGACTACCTGCCCAAGGGCAAGGCGCCGCTCGCCTCGAACGAGGAGTGGCTGCACGTCGACTGCCCAAAGTGCGGAGGGCCGGCGACGCGCGAGGCCGACACGATGGACACCTTCGTCGATTCGTCGTGGTACTTCATCCGCTACGTCGACCCGACGAACAACGAGGCGCCGTTCGGCCGCGACGTTGTCGATTACTGGATGCCGGTGTCGCAGTACATCGGCGGCATCGACCACGCGACCGGCCATCTCCTGTACTCGCGCTTCTTCGTGAAAGCGCTGAACGACATGGGGATGCTCGGGTTTCGCGAGCCGTTCGCGCGCCTCTACCACCAGGGGTGGATCACGATGGGCGGGACGAAGATGTCGAAGACGAAGGGCAATCTCGTCGGCCCGGACGAGCTCGTCGAGGAGTACGGCGCGGACGCCGTCCGCCTCTACATCATGTTCATGGGTCCGGGCGACCAGGACAAGGAGTGGTCCGATTCCGGCATCGAGGGCACCGTGCGCTTCCTGCGCCGGCTGTGGCGCCTCGTGCACGAGGTCGCGGAGCAAGCGCCGGCCGACGGTGAGCCCGGGCCGCTCACGCGCAAGACGCACCAGACGATCGCGCGCGTCAGCGACGACATCGCGCGCCGGTTCCAGTTCCACACGCCGATCTCCGCGTTGATGGAGCTCGTGCATGCGCTCGCCGAGGATCCGGCGGCTCCCGATGCGCGCTTCGCCGCCGAGACGGCCGTCTCGCTCATCCAGCCATATGCGCCGCACATCGCGGAGGAGCTGTGGCAGGCGTTGGGGCACGAGCGCCTGTGGGAGCAGCCGTGGCCGGTCGCCGACGCCTCAGCGCTCGAGGAGGAGACGTTCGAGCTCGTCGTGCAGGTGAACGGCAAGGTGCGCGACCGGTTCGAGGTCGGCGTCGACCTGTCCGAGGAGGAGCTCGTCGCGCTCGCGCTCGCGTCGGAACGCGTGCAGGCGCACCTCAATGGCGCGCAGGTCCGGAAGACGATCGTCGTGCCGCGCAAGCTCGTGAACATCGTCGTCGGCTGACCATGTTCACGGTCGAGGATCGCCGGCGTGCGCATGAGCGCGTGCTCGCGCTCGCCGAGGATGATTCGCGCGTCGTCGCGGGTGCGGTTGTCGGCTCGCTCGCGCTCGCGGACGGCGACCCGTGGTCGGACCTCGACCTGACGTTCGCGGTCGCCGACGATGTGGCCGTCGACGACGTACTCGCGGACTGGACGCGCACAATCGAGACCGAGCTCGGCGGCGTCCGGCTCTTCGATCTGCCGGTCGGGCCGAGTATCTATCGCGTGTTCCTCCTGCCTGGATGCCTCCAATTCGACTTGTCGTTCACGCCCGCGTCCGAGTTCGGCGCGACGAGCCCGAGGTTCCGGCTCCTCTTCGGATCCGCCGTCGAGCGGCAGCCGCCGCCGCAGCCGGATCCGGAGGAGCTTTTCGGGTACGCCGTCCACCACGCGCTGCGCGCGCGCTTCTCGATCGAGCGCGGACGCTTGTGGCTTGCGGAGTACTGGACCACCAACGTTCGCAACTACGCGCTCAGTCTCGCGTGCGTCGAGCAGGGGCTTCCGGCGCTCTACGGCCGCGGCTTCGACGAGCTGCCTGCCGGCGTTCTCAGCCGTTTCGACGGTGCCCTCGTGCGCTCGCTCGAACGCGCCGAGCTGCTGCGTGCGCTGCGTGTCGCGATCGATGGACTGCTCCACGTCGCCGGCGGACGCGGGGACGCGGTCGCGCCGCAGCTGCGCGAGCTCGTGGAAGACGACACCCTGTCGTAACCCTTCCGCCGCGACGATCGCGGCATGCAGCATCGACACCTCCTCGTCGCGGGACTGGCGGTCGCCGTCGCGGTCGTGCTCGGCGTGAACGTGTTGCACCGCGGGCACGCGCATGCAGCGATTCCTGTACTGCGAACCGCGACGCACGCACGCGCGCCGGCAGCCGCGCAGCTCGTCGTCGACGTCGCCGGCGCCGTCCGGCGGCCGGGCCTCTACCACCTCGCCGCCGGAACGAGGATCGCGGACGCGGTCGCGGCCGCCGGCGGCGCAACCGGGAAGGCCGACGTCACGCTCGTGAACCTCGCCGCGCCGCTCGCGGACGGCGAGCAGGTGCTCGTCCCCGCGCGCGGGGACGCAGGCGGCGCAACCGGCGGCGCGCCCTCGTCGACCGCGCCGCTCGACCTGAACACCGCGAGCGCGGACCAGCTCGACGCCCTCCCCGGCGTCGGGCCTGCCACGGCGCAGAAGATCATCGACTACCGGCAGGCGCATGGGCCGTTCCGGAGCATCGACGAGCTCGAGGGCGTCCCGGGGATCGGGCCGTCCAAGCTCGCGCAGCTCAAGGGCCTCGTGATCCCCTGATCCGGCCGACGGCCCACGTGGCCGCTGTCTGTGCCGGTCTCGCCGCGGCGAACGTCGCGCGTTTCTCGCCGGTGCCGGCCGTGGCCGCGCTCGCATGCGCCCGCGCGCCGTGCGCGCTCGCCGCCGCCGGCTGGTGGTGGGGAAGCAGGCGCCTGCACGCGCTCGATCGCAGCGTTCTCCTCCCGCGCGTGGGAACGGCGGAACGCGCGCTCGTCGAGACCGAGGAACCGCCGCGCGTCGGACGCTTCAGCGTGCGCGTTCGCGTGCTCGTGCTGCGGTGGGGCGACGCACGTCCGCACGAGCCGGTGCTGCTCGCGCTCCCCGCCGGGCGCGCGCCGCCGCAGGGCGCGTTGCTGTCGGTGGTGGGGATCCTGAAGCTGCCGCGCGGACCGTCGCACGGCTTCGACGAGGCAACGTGGCTGCGCCGGCAGGGCGTGCACGTCGTCCTGCGCGTGAAGGAGTGGCGCGTCGTCGGCCGCCGTGGCGGGATCGGCGGTGTCGGGGACCGGTTGCAGCGCTGGCTCGCGGCCGACTCCGCCTTTCGCCTGCAAGGGGAGCGCCGTGCGGTCATCGAGGCGGTCGTGCTCGGGCAGGCGCAAGGTCTCGGCGACACGCTGCTCGCGCGTTTCCGCGCCTCCGGCCTCTATCACTGTCTAGCGGTCGACGGCCTCAAGGTCGCAACTGTCGCCGGCGGCGCGCTCGCGCTTGTGCGGCTGTTCGGCATCGGCCGCATCGCCGCCGAGCTCGCGGCGCTCGCCGCCGTTGGCGCGTACACGCTCGCGGTCGGATTCCATCCCGCCGTGGTGCGCGCGGCCGTCGCGGCGGCGCTCGGCTCGCTCGCGTGGCTCTCCGCCCGCGAGCGCGACCGCTGGCATGCGCTACTCGTCGGTGCACTCGTCCTCCTCGCGTGGAACCCGATGTTCGTCCTCGACGCCGGGTTCCAGCTCTCGTTCGCGGCCGTCGCCGCGATCTTCGTCGTCACGCCGCGCGTCGTGCACTGGCTCGAGGGCTATCCCGTTCCGCGCCGACTCGCGCAGCTGATCGGCGTGTCGACGGCGTGCGGTCTCGCCACTGCACCGGTGACGTGGCTGCAGTTCCACCAGATCTCCGTGGTGACCGTCCCCGCGAACGTCGTCGCCGTTCCGGTCGTGGCGGAGATGCTCGTCCTCGCCCTCGCGACCGCAGTGATCGCGCCCGTCGCGCCGCCGCTCGCAGCCGCGCTCGCGCAGGTGAACGGCTGGGGCGCGTGGTTCGTCGCCGGATGCGCGCGTGGCTTCGGCGGCCTGCCGGGTGCGCAGGCGACGTCTCCGGCCGCAGTCGCCGTGCTCGCCTCAGGGCTGCTCCTGGCCGGCGCGTATTGTTGGCGCCGTGGCAGCAACGGAGCTCAAACCGGTCTATCTGCTCTCCGGAAGCGACCGGCCGAAGATCGCGCGCGCGCTGCGCCGCCTACGTGACCGCGTCGGCGACGACGCCACCGAGCAGCTGAGCGCACGCGAGTCGAGCGGCGTTGACGCCGCGGCGACGTGCAACGCGATGGGGCTCTTCGTCGGCAACGGCCGGCTCGTCATCGTCGACGAAGTCGAGCGCTGGAAGGCGGACGACGTCAAGGCGGTCGCCGAATACCTCTCGTCGCCGGCTCCGGCGACGGTGCTCGCGCTCGTCGCGGGCGAGCTGAAAGCGGACTCGGCGCTCGCGAAGGCCGTGAAGAAGGCCGGGGAGCTGCTCACCTACGAGGTGCAGAAGCGGCGCGTGCCCGAGTGGGTGGGCGAGCAGTTCGCACGGCTCGGCGCGAAGGCCGACCGCGACGCGTGCCGCGCTCTCGTCGAAGTCGTCGGCGACGACCTGGACGATCTGTCGAGCGAGATCGACAAGCTCGTCACCTGGGCGGGGGGCGACACGATCACCATCGGCGCCGTCGAGCAGCTCGCCGTCGGACGCGCGGAGACGCCGATCTTCTCCGTCACGGACGCGTGGGGGAGGCGCGACGTCGGCGGCGTGCTCGCGACAACCGAGTCGTTGCTCGAGCGCACGCACCGCACACGTTCGGGTGAGCTCCTGCGCATCGTCGCGTCACTCGTCGGCCACGTCGGACGCGTGCGCAAGATCCAGCGACTCGCCGACCAGGGCGTCCGCGCGCGCGACGCGGCGGGAACGCTGAAGATGCACCCCTTCGTCGCCGAGAAGGCGTTCGCGCAGGCGGCGAACTTCTCCGCCGAGGAGCTCTCGGCCGCCGTGGTCAGGCTCGCGGAGGTGGACGCAGCGGTGAAGGGCGGCTCGAGGATGCCCGCCGAGCTGGAGCTCGACCGCGCCCTCGTCGACGTGACGCGGCGCGCGAGTTAGGACTTCTTGCCGGCGAGGAGCCGGGCGGCCTGCGCCTTGCGGCGGGACGCGGTGTTGCGGTGGAGCCCGCCGTGCGCGGCAGCCTTGTCCAGCCAGCTGACGAGCTCGCGGTGACGCTCGCCGACGGCGGTCGCATCGCCGCCGTCCGCGGCTTCCTTCAGACGCCGCATGAGCGTCTTCGCCGTCGACTTCCAGCGCAGGTTCTCCAAGCGCTGGCGTGACGCCTGGCCGACCCGCTTTTTCTGTTGCTTGATGTTGGGCATTGGCGTGAAAAGGCCCGCAATCGCGGGCCGCAGGATGGTAGCAAGAGGCCGGAACGACTGGGGCGCTCCCTATGCTCATGCCGTGAGCGACGCCGACCGCGAGCGCGATCTCCGCCGGCTGGAGCGCGACCGCCGCCGACGCGAGGAGGGCCGGGCCGCCTATTTCGACCGTTCCGAGTCGCTCGACCGGTGGCCGCTGCTCGCGGACGTGTCGGAGCAGCCGACCATCGTGGTGCGGGCGCCGCCGCCGCGGCGGGAGGGCGAGGAGCCGCGCCGGCTCGCGGTCTCCGGCGCCATCTTCGCGATCGCGACCGGGCTTTCGCGCGTCTTTGGCCTCGTCCGAGAGGTGATCGCCGCGTACTACTTTGGCGCCGCGGGGAAGATCAACGCCTTCACGGTCGCCTTCCAGGTGCCGAACCTCGTTCGCGCGCTCGTCGCGGACGCGGCGCTCTCGTCCGCGTTCGTCCCCGTCTTCAGCGAGCTGCTCGAGAAGGGCGAGCGCAAGCGCGCATGGCGCGTCGCGTCGACGCTCTTCTGGCTCATGCTGCTCGGGCTCACCGCCCTCACGGCGATCTTCGTGCTCGTCGCGCCGTGGATCATCGGCATCTTCGGCAACCCCGGTCACGATCGCGCGCTCGCGGTCGGCCTCTCGCGTGTGCTCTTCCCGATCGTCGCGCTGCTCGGCGTCTCCGGGATCGTCGTCGGGATCCTCAACAGCTATGACCACTTCACCGTGCCGGCCATCTCGCCGGTCTTCTGGAACCTCGCGATCATCGCGGGCCTCGCCATCGGCGTGCCGCAGGCGCACTCGACCAATACGAAGCTCTACATCTACGCGGTCTCGATTCTCGTCGCGACGGTGATCCAGGTGTTTCTGCCGATGCCGTGGCTGCGCGGCCGAGACGGCCATCTGCAGCTCGTGCTCGACTGGCGTGATCCCGCGGTCAAGCGCGTCTTCGTACTCATGGTGCCGGTGACACTCGGCCTCGGTCTCATCAACGTGAACGCCGTCATCGACACGTTCTTTGCCTCGCGTTTCCTCAACCCCAATCTCGCACCGAACGCGATCCAGAAGGCGTTCCTCATCTACATGCTCCCGCAGGGGATGTTCTCCGTCGCGATCGCGACGGTCCTGTTCCCGACGCTGTCGCGCTTCGCGACGCGCGGCGACATGGACGGGTTTCGCAAGACGGTGAGCACCGGCTTGCGCCAGATCGCGTTCCTTCTCATTCCCGCTGCCACCGTGAGCGCCGTGCTCGCCGAGCCGATCGTCCGGATCCTCTTCCAGCGCGGCCACTTTTACGCGGCGCAGACGCCGGTCGTCGCCGGCGCGCTCGCCGCGTTCAGCGCCGGCCTCGTCTTCAACGGCGCGATGCTCATGCTCAATCGCGCGTTCTTCAGTCTCCAGTCCAACTGGGTGCCGACGGTGATCGCGCTCGGCAACCTGTTCCTCAATGCGGTCCTCGACTTCGCGTTCTACCGCCTGGGCGTGTGGGGTATCCCGCTTGGCACGGCCGTGTGCAACATCGCCGGCACGTGGGCGCTGCTCGTCCTGCTGCGGCGGCGGCTCGGGCCGGTCGGGGGCGCGATGGGGAGGACCGTCATACGTGTCGTCGCCGTGTCCGCTGTCGTCGCCGGTGTCTCGTACGCGATCTGGAAGCCGCTCGACTCGGCGCTCGGTCACTCCTTCGGCGCGCAGGTGGTGTCGCTCGGCGTTGCGCTCGCCGCCGCCGGCGTCACGTTCCTCATCGGCTGTCGGGCGCTCCACGTCCGTGAGCTGGACACGCTGCTCTCGCTTCGGTCGCGTTTGCGACGCGCGTGATCGAGTTCCGTCCGTTCGACGAGAGCGACCTACCGCTCCTGCGCACGTGGCTCGAGCGCGAGCATGTGCGTCTCTGGTGGCGTGAGCCGATCGAGTACGAGCTCGCGCACGATCGGGCCGGACGCTGGATCATCGTCGTCGACGGACGGCGCGCGGGGATGATCCAGTCGTACGACGAAGAGGTCGACCTGCTCATCGGCGAGGAGGACTTGATCGGTCACGGCCTCGGCCCCCAGGTGCTCTCCAAGTTCGCGCACGAGGTGGTCTTCGCGCGTCCGGGCGTGACGGCCGTCGTCGCCACGGTCGAAGAAGGCAACCGGCGCTCCTGGCGGGCCTTCGAGAAGGCCGGCTTCCGTCACGTCCGCGATGTCGAGGAAGGCGGGCTCTCGCACCGGCTGATGCGGCTCGACCGCAGTTAGCCTGTCGGCATGGAGATCTTCAACCTCTTCGGCGGCTCGACCGACGACCACTCGACCGAGAAGACGCCGGACGGCTTTCGCTGCAGCGCCGTCTCGATCGGCAAGCGGATCGGCGCCTCGCGCATGGGCATGACCGTGTACGAGTTGCCGCCGGGGCAGGCGATCTGCCCGTACCACTTCGAATGGACCGACGAGGAGTGGCTCTTCGTCCTCGCGGGGACGCCGACGCTGCGGACGCCCGAGGGCGAGCGGACGCTCGAGCCCGGCGACACAGTCTGCTTCCCTGCCGGCCCAGACGGCGCCCACCTCGTCCGTGCGAGCGACGCGCCTGCGCGCGTGGCGATCATCTCCACGAAGTACGAGTTCGGCATCGCCGAGTACCCGGACAGCGACAAGGTCGGCGTCTGGGCGGGCGACAAGCACTACATGCTCCGCCGCTCCGACCACCTCGACTACTGGGACGGGGAGAAGTAGAGGTGGAGCAGGGAAAGATCCGCAACTTCTCGATCATCGCGCACATCGACCACGGCAAGTCGACGCTCGCCGACCGCATCCTCGAGCTGACCGACGCCGTCTCCGCGCGCGACATGCGCGCGCAGGTGCTCGACACGATGGACCTCGAGCGCGAGCGTGGGATCACGATCAAGGCGCAGGCGGTGCGAGTGACGTGGAAGGGGCACGAGCTCAACCTCATCGACACGCCCGGTCACGTGGACTTCACGTACGAAGTGTCTCGGTCGCTGCAGGCGTGCGAGGGCGCGATCCTCGTCGTCGACGCAGCGCAGGGGATCGAGGCGCAGACGCTCGCGAACGCGTACCTCGCGATCGACAACGGCCTCGAGATCGTCCCGGTCGTGAACAAGATCGACCTGCCGCAGGCCGATCCCGACGGCACCGCCGTCGAGGTGGCCGAGCTGCTCGGCGACGATCCCACGCACGTCGTGCGCATCTCGGCGAAGACGGGGATGAACGTCGCCGACGTCCTCGACGCCATCATCGAGCGCGTTCCCGCGCCGGTGGGCGAGCCGGACGCACCGTCGCGCGCGCTCGTCTTCGACTCCTCGTACGACCAGTACCGCGGCGTCGTCGCGTTCGTTCGCGTCGTCGACGGCTCCTTCACGGAGCGCGAGGCATTACAGACCATGGCCACGGGCACGCGCTTCGACGCGGAGGAGCTCGGCTTCTTCTCGCCGACGATGACACCGGTCCCATCCCTCTCCGCCGGTGAAGTGGGCTACGTCATCACCGGCCTGAAGGACGTCTCGCGCCTGCGCGTAGGGGACACGCTCACATCGGTCGCGCGCCGCGCGAAGGAAGCGCTGCCGGGCTACAAGGACGTGAAGCCGATGGTGTTCGCCGGTCTCTTCCCGACCGACTCGGACGCCTACCCGGAGCTACGCGATGCCCTCGAGCGGCTGAAGCTCAACGACGCCGCGCTCTTCTACGAGCCCGAGACCTCGCAGGCGCTCGGCTTCGGCTTCCGCTGCGGATTCCTCGGACTGCTCCACATGGAGATCGTGCGCGAGCGGCTCGAGCGCGAGTTCGACCTCGACCTGCTCGTCACCGCGCCGAACGTCGCCTATCGCGTCCAGGAGACGAACACCGCCGAATGGCGCGAGGTGCACAACCCGGCCGAGTTCCCGCGCGAGGTCGAGGAGGTCGAGGAGCCCTACGTGAAGGCGTCGATCATCGTCCCGAAGGAATACGTCGGCACGGTGATGGAGCTGAACAACGATCGCCGCGGCACGTTCGACCAACTCGAGTACCTCTCGCCCGAGCGCGTGCACCTGACGTACGAGCTGCCGCTCGGCGAGATCGTGCTCGACTACTACGACCAGCTGAAGTCCCGCACGCGCGGCTACGCGTCGTTCGACTACGACCTCATCGGCTTCAAGCCGGGTGAGCTCGTGCGCGTGGACGTCCTCGTCGGCGGCGAGCCGGTCGATGCGCTCTCGCTCATCATCCATCGCGACTTCGCGTACGACCGCGGCCGGCTGCTCGTCGACAAGCTGCGCGAGGAGATCCCGCGGCAGATGTTCGACGTCCCCATCCAGGCGGCGATCGGCGCGCGCGTGATCGCGCGCGAGACGGTGAAGGCGCGTCGCAAGGACGTGCTGGCGAAGTGCTACGGCGGCGACATCTCGCGCAAGCGCAAGCTGCTCGAGAAGCAGAAGGCGGGCAAAAAGCGCATGAAGCAGGTCGGCGCCGTCGAGGTGCCGCAGGAGGCGTTCCTCGCCGTGCTCAGCATCGGCCAGGGGAGCAAGCAGTCGTGAGCCTCGAGATGCGCGAGAGCTGCGAGCGCTGCGGCGCGGGACTTGCACCGGACGGCGACGCCGTCATCTGCTCGCATGAGTGCACGTTCTGCGCCGCGTGCGGCGCCGAGATGGACCACCTGTGCCCGAACTGCGGCGGCGAGCTGGTGGCGAGGCCGAAGCGAGCCCAGGCATGACGGGTGTCCGGCACCTGTACGTGCACCTCCCGTTCTGCGCGCACCGGTGCGGCTACTGCGACTTCGTCACGGCAGTCGGCCGTCGCGACCAGCACGGCGCGTACGTCGACGCCCTCCTGCGGGAGCTCGCGCAGGAGCGCCACGTCCTGGCCAACGAGGTCGAGACCGTCTTCCTCGGCGGCGGGACGCCGACCTTTACGGCACTTCCGGAGCTCGTGCGCCTGCTCGAGGCGCTGCCCGCAGCCGCGGAGGTAACCGTCGAGGCGAACCCGGAGACGGTGACGCCGGACCTCGCCGATGCGCTGCACGCCGCCGGCGTGACGCGCGTCTCGCTCGGTGCCCAGTCCTTCCAGCCGCAGCTGCTGAACGTGCTAGAGCGCGGCGCGCAACCGGACGACGTACGCCGCGGATTCGCGCAATTGCGCGAGGCCGGCTTCGACAATCTCTCGCTGGACCTCATCTACGGCATTCCCGGCCAGACCGTCGCGGACCTCGCGGCCGACCTCGCCGGCGCGCTGGCGCTCGAGCCCGAGCACCTCTCCTGCTACGAGCTGGAGGCGAAGCCGGGCACGAGGTTCACGCACGCGTGGGGTGACGAGCTCGCGCGGCAGGCCGAGGCGATGGAGGACTACTTCGAGCGCGTCGTCGCGACGCTTACCGGTGCGGGCTACCGCTGGTACGAGACTGCGAACTTCTGTCGCGGCGACCGGCGTGCGCTGCACAACCTCGGCTACTGGCTCGGGCGCGACTACCTCGGTATCGGCATGGGTGCGGTCTCGACGATCGCCGGCGAGCGCCGCCGCAACACGCCGAAGCTCGCGCGCTATCTCGCGGGCGACTACGAGCGCGAGCTCGAGACGATCGACGACGACGTGCGCGCCCGTGAGCGGCTGATGCTCGGCCTCCGTCTCGACGACCCGCTCTCGCTCACCGGCCTCGAGCACGCACTCGACCCCGCCGGGCTCGCCCGCGTCGAGCAGCTCGGCCTCGCCGAGCGCGGCGACGGCACGCTCATGCTCACGGAGCGCGGGCGCTTCCTCGGCGGCGGGGTCACCACCGAGTTGCTCGCCCGCTAAGGCGGCGCTCGCGACGCCGACCAAAAGAGGTCGCGGCGGCCCCGCCCGGCGCGACCGCTAAAATTCCTGCAAATGCAGCTAACTGAACGGCAAAAAGAAATCCTTCGACGCGTCGTCGAGGAGTACGTCGCGACGAGCGAGCCCGTGGGCTCGAAGACGCTCGTCGACCGCGCTGGTCTTCCCATCGCGCCGTCGACGGCGCGTGCCGAGCTTGCCGAGCTCGAGTCGCTCGGGCTGCTGACGCATCCGCACACCTCCGCCGGCCGCGTGCCGACCGAGGCCGGCTATCGCTATTACGCCGACGAGGTGCTCGGCCGGATGGCGCCGCAGCCGGCAGAGTTCCCGCTCGACCTGCACACCACCCGGACCGAGGTGGAGTCTGCGCTGCAGGCGACGACGGAGATGCTCTCGCAGGTGACGCGGCTCCTCGCACTCGTGTCCGCGCCGCCGCTCGAGGCGACGACGATCGTCCGCGTCGAGGTCCTGCTGCTGCAACCGGAGCTCGTGATGGTGGTCGTCATCACGTCCGCCGGCGGAGTCACGAAGCGGCTCTTCCATTTCGACGAGGCGGTCGATCCCGGACTCGCGCAGTGGGGAAACGAGTACCTGAACGAGACGGTCTCGGGCCTTCAGCTCGGGACGACGTTGCTGCGCCGCCGCTTCGACGATCCCGGGCTGAGTGTGCGCGAGCGCGCATTCCTCACCGCATTACGGCCGGCGTTCACCGAGCTCGTGTCGGCCGCGCAAAGGCTCTACGTCGGCGGCGCAGCCGACCTGCTCGGCGACGTTCGCAGCGACGAGCTGGAGGCATACCGCAGCCTCTTCGAGCTCGTGGAGAAGCGCGCTGCGCTCCTCGACGTGCTCGGCGACGCGAGCCTCGACGCGCGCGGGCCTTTCGTCCGCGTCGGCCGCGAGCTCGCGCATCCGGGCCTGCAGGAGATCGCGCTCGTTGGCGCCGCCTACGGCGTCATGCATCGCGTCCTCGGCGCGGTCAGCCTGATCGGCCCCGTGCGCATGGACTACGAGAAGGCAGTCGGGGCCGTCCGCTCCGCCGCCACCGAGCTCTCCCGCTTCGCCGAGTCGGTCTACACCGACCGCTAACCTCGTCTGATGGCCACGACGGAGCGCGACTACTACGAGCTCCTCGGCATCTCGCGCGGCGCGGACGAGGGGGACATCAAGAAGGCGTTTCGCCGGCTCGCTCGCGAGCTGCACCCGGACGTCTCCGCCGCGCCCGACGCGGAGGAGCGCTTCCGCGAGGTCGTCGAGGCCTACGAGGTGCTCTCGAAGACGGAGACACGCGAGCTGTACGACCGGTACGGCCACGCAGGGCTGCGCAGCGGCGGCTTTCAGCCGGGCCACTTCGACTTCGGCAGCCTCTCCGACCTCTTCGCCGCGTTCTTCGGCGACGATCTCGTCGGAGCGCGCGCCCGGTCGCGCGGCCCCGATCTCGCAGCCGAGGTCGAGATCGAGCTCGTCGAAGCCGCGCGCGGCACGACACGCAAGGTGCCGTTCCGCGTTGCCGTGACGTGCACGCACTGTGGCGGCGACGGCGCCGAGCCGGGAAGCGAGATCACGACGTGCCCGACCTGCGGCGGCGCGGGACGCCTGCAGCAGATCTCGCGCAGCGTCTTCGGCGAGTTCGTGCGCACGCAGGCCTGCCCGAGGTGCGGCGGCTCCGGCCGGAAGATCGAGACGCCGTGCACCGTGTGCGAAGGAGCCGGCCGCGTCGTCGAGGAACGGCTCCTCGATGTCGAGATCCCGCCGGGCATCCACGACGGCCAGCAGATCCGGCTCGGCGGCGAAGGGCACGCCGGCACGCTCGGCGCACAGGCCGGTGACGCCTACGTGCGCGTCCGCGTGCGCCCCGACCAGCGCTTCGTGCGCGAGGGCAACGACATCTTCTCCACCGTCGACCTGACGATGACCCAGGCTGCGCTCGGCGCGACGGTCGCTGTTCCGACACTCGAGGGCGGTGAAGAGATCGAGTTCGAGGCCGGGACGCAGCCCGGCACCGTCCGTGTGCTGCGCGGCAAGGGGATGCCGGTGCTGCAGGGCTTCGGCCGCGGGGACCAGCGCGTCTTCGTGAACGTCGTCGTACCGCGGCATCTGAGTGACGAGCAGCGCCTGCTGCTCCACGACTTCGACGCGCACGCCGACGAGCGGACGTACAAGCCCGACGAGGGTTTCTTCGACAAGCTCAAGAGCGCCTTCCGCTGAAGCGCTACGTGATCGTCGGCGGCGAGCCGGAGCTCGCACTGCTGCTGCATCTGTTTCCCGAAGGTGTCGAAGAGCTCGACGGCGCGTTCGCCGTCTACGCGGAGGAGCCGCCCATCGGCTTCGACATGATCGAGGCCGAGGACGTGCGCGAGGGGTGGGAGGACGCGTGGAAGGACTTCCACCACGGAGTCGCCATCGGGCGCCTCTGGGTTGGGCCGCCCTGGGAGCCGCCACCTGCGGGACTGGTGCCGGTCGTGATCGATCCCGGCCGCGCGTTCGGCACCGGCGCGCATCCGACCACGCGGCTCTGCCTCGAGCTCCTGCAGGAGGCCGAGCCGACGAGCCTGGTCGACGTCGGCTCCGGCTCGGGCGTCCTCTCCATCGCGGCCGCGAAGCTGGGCTTCGCGCCCGTCGGCGCGTTCGACCTCGACGACGTCGCAGCGGAGACGACCGCCGCGAACGCGGCGGGGAACGGCGCCGGCGTCGACGTCCTCGACGAGCTGCGACCGGCGGCGCTCGCGGTGATGAACATCGCGCTCGACGTGGTCGAGGGCCTGCTGCCCAAGCTGCAGGTCGAGCGGGCGATCGTCTCCGGCTATCTCGAGCGGGACGACCCGCGCGCAGCCGGGTGGCAACGCCTCGACAGGCGTGTGCTGGACGGCTGGGCGGCTGACGTGCTCGAATTCCGTTCGTGACGACGTTCTCCGTCCAGTTCCTGGGTTGCAAGGTCTCGCACGTCGACGCGCATGAGGTGCGCGAGGCGCTCCTCGCCGGCGGTCACGCCGAGTGCGACGACTCCGAGGTCGCCGTCGTCAACACGTGCTGCGTCACGAACGAAGCGGTGGCGAAGTCGCGCAAGGCCGCCGCACGCGCCGCCCGGACGCATCGGCGCGTGTACGTGACCGGCTGCGGCGCCAACCTCGCCGGGCACGCGTTCGCCGGCCTGCCTTCCAACGTAGTCGTCGTCGCACGGCGGAGTGAGGAGACACCCGCGTTCGTCGCAGGCGACGTTGGCGCGATCGGCTGCGTGCAGGCCGATGCGCGACTCGACCGCGTGCGCGCGTTCGTCAAGGTGCAGGACGGCTGCAGCTTCTCGTGCAACTTCTGCGTCATTCCCCTCGTGCGCGGCGCCTCGCGCAGCCGGGGCGCTCCTGCGGTGCTCGCCGAGATCGCGCGCCGCGTCGAGCAGGGACACCGCGAGGTCGTGCTCACCGGCATCAATCTCGGCTGCTATCGAGACCGCGAAGCGGGCTACGACCTGCCGCGGCTCGTCCGCGCAGTGGGCGCGACGCCCGGCCTCGAGCGCCTGCGCCTGTCGTCGATCGAGATCAATCACGTCAACGAGGCGCTCGTCGCCGCGTTGCGTGAGACGCCGAACGTGAGTCGACACCTGCACGTGCCGCTCCAGTCCGGCGACGACGGCGTGCTGCGCGCGATGGGGCGGCGCTACTCCGCGCAGACGTTCCTGCGCCTGCTCGCGCCGCTGCAGGACGAGTTCAACCTGACGAGCGACGTCATTGTCGGCTTCCCGGCCGAGGACGAGCCCGCGTTCGCGAACACGCTCCGCGTCGCCCGCGACGCGGGCCTGACGAAGCTGCACGTCTTTCCGTACTCGCCTCGACCGGGAACGGTCACCGAGCACGACGACCCGGTCGCGCCCGCGGTGAAGCGGGAGCGGAGCGCGCGCCTGCGCGAGCTTTCCGACGACGCATCCCGCGCCCGCTGGCAGACGAAGATCGGCCGCGACGACATCGTCCTCGTCGACCGCCCGGGCCGCGGGTATGGCGACGACTACTCGCCGTGGATCGTCGGCGGCCACGAGGTCGGCCGCTTCGTGCGCGTCCGCGGCGCCTCGGTGACCGAGGAGGGGATCCTCGCTGCCTGAGGCCCCTGGCCACGCACCGCGCCCGGGCGGCGGAGCCGCCCTCCGCGGTGCGCTCTCGCCGCTGGCGGCGCGATACTGCGCTCGCTCGGCTCGGCCGTACTACGGGTACTGTCCTCGCCTCGCTCGCTTGTCTCGCTTGCCAGCGACGAGCCAGGAGCCTCAGGGTGCCTGAGGATTGCCTCTTCTGCCGGCTCTACCGGGAGGGCGACCACGTCGCGGCCATCGACGGCTTCGTCGCCATCCGCGACATCAACCCGCAGGCAGGGACGCACCTGCTCGTCATCCCCGAGCGGCACGTCGAGAGCTTCCACCACATCGCCGAGTTCACCGCCGACGAGGACAAGCGCATGCTCGACTTCATCGCCGCCGTCGCTGCAGGAGCGGGCCTGAGCGACTACCGTGTCGTCGTCAACGCGGGTGCGGGAGCCGGCCAGACGGTGTTCCATCTCCATTGGCACGTGCTGGGCGGCGGCTTGACCGGGAGGATGACGTGAGTCGGATCGAGACGATCGAGGGGGAGCTGCGCGAGGCCATGAAGGCCCGCGACGCCGAGCGCCGCGACGCGCTGCGGCTCATCCTCAATGCGCTCAAGGGCTCCGAGAAGGAGCTGCAGCGGCCGCTGTCCGAGGACGAGGAGCTTCAGGTGCTCCAGCGCGAGCGCAAGCGCCGCGTCGAGGCAGCCGAGGCGTTCCGCGCGGGCGGCCGTGAGGAGCAGGCCGCCTCCGAGGAGCGCGAGCTCGCCGTGCTCGAGGAGTTCATGCCCTCGCAGCTTTCCGAAGAGGAGATCGAGGAGATCGTCGACGACGCCATCGCCGAGGTGGGCGCGACGAGCATGGCCCAGCTCGGCCGAGTCATGGCGGACGTGATGCCACAGGTCGCCGGCCGCGCCGACGGCTCGGTCGTCAGCCAGATCGTTCGCGAAAAGCTCGCGTAGGCGCCGATGATCCGCCGGGCGATCGCGATCGCGGCGCTCGCACTCGGTCTCGCAGCGTGCGGCGGCACCGCGACGCCGCCGTCACCGTGGTGGATGACCGCGCCCAGCATCCAGTTCGGGTTCATCAAGTCGCTGACGCCCGTCGGCGGGGGCTACAAGCTCCGCCTCGACCTCCACCTCCTTTTCGGGGCGGACAAGACCGGGATCCAGGCGTGCATCGACAACGGCTACTGCAAGCCGGGGGCAGGGAGCCTTCTCGACGACACGTACGAGACCGACCTGAAGTTCGTCGTGACCGATTTCGTGCCGGCCGCGACGCCGGTCGAGCTCGTCGGTGATAGCTCGACGGCGCCGACGGTGACCGCAGCCGAGCTCTACGCGCTCGCGCACGGCCACAACCCGCACCACATCCCGGCAATGGCCACAGGCGCCGACGCTCTGCACGAGTTCGGCTTCTACGTCGAGGCGAAGGGCGGCTGGACGGGGCCGGGCTTCACGCCCGTGCTGCGGATGGCGCAGATCTACCACCCGTAGCGTAGGAAACGCTCCGGTTGGGGCATCACGCAGGTGTGCGTCTCCTCGCCGCTGCCGTCGCCGCGCTCGTCGCGCTGCCCGCGCCGACGAGCGACCGCATTCGCGTCTTCTCGGACCAGCTCCCGGATGGGCTCTCTCCCGGCCTCGTGCAATTCGCGGCTACGCACTACGCCGGCGCGCAGAAGCTCGGCGCGTTGCTGACCGATCAGCTCAAGGCGAAGAACCCCGCGTTCTTCATGATCCAGTACCGGCTCGGCCTCGGTCTCGGACGCACGACGCAGATCCGCTTCGGCAACGCGTGGGTGTCGGAGTGGCCCGCGCATCCACAGGCGCAGTGGTTCTACCTCTGGCACGGGCAGCGCGTGCACCAGAGCTGGGGCTGGTACCTGATGAACCCCGACAATCCGTCGTGGCGCGCCTACTACGTAACGCAGCTGCGGCGTCAGGTCGCGACCACGCACGCGGACGGCGTGTTCATGGACTCGACGAGCGTCCCGAACGACTTCGGCGCGAGCACGTTCTCGCCGCCGCTGCCGGCATACGACCCGCCGTGGGAGCTGATGTGGTCGCACAAGATCGAGCGCTGGCTCCCGTACGTGCAGCGCAAGCTCGGCAAGCCGGTGATCGTGAACGCCGGCTCGTGGGTGACGACACGGGAACGCACCGACTACTCCGGCGCCGCCGGCGTGATGATCGAAGGCTTCGCCACGAACCTCGCGCCCGCCGACTGGCAGCTCGAGCTCACGCGTGCAGTCGGCCTCGTGCGCAAGGGCAAGGTCGTCATCTGCCAGTCCTATCCCGACGCCGCCGACGTGAGCGCCAGGATGTTCGACCTCGCGTCGTACCTCCTGATCAAGGGCGCCCACACCTACGTCAACTTCGGCGAAGGAATCCAGGTGTCGTGGTTCCCGGAGTACGGCATCGATCTCAGTGCGCCGCTCGACCCTCCGGGGCTTCGTCAGGATCAGGGCGCGTTCGTGCGGCGCTTCGCGAACGGCCTGGTTCTCGCCAACCCTGGAGACGCGACCGTGCGCTACGCGCTTCCGGGAACGATGCAGCTCGTGACGCCGGCCGGCGGCGGCGCCGTGCCCGACTCGGGGCAGCTCCCGGCCGCATGGAGACTGCAGACGGCGCCGGTGACAGTCGTGACGCTGGGGCCGCGCCAGGGGGCCGTCCTCCTACACTGATCGTGTGCAGGACGTTCTCGAGGTTCCGAACGACGTAGCGGCCGAGCTCGCCGGGATCGGCGACGGTGTTCTCGGCGCGCTTCGGGAGCGGCTCGGATGCACGATCAACCTGCGTGGCAACCGGCTGACGCTCGACGGCGACGACGCCAAGGTCTCGGAAGCGCGCGCGGTCGTCGAGGAACTCGTCGAGCTCGTCGAGAGCGGGCAGGAGGTCGGCGCCGGCACGATCGACACGATCCTCAACGCGATCGACCAGGCCGAGGACGTCCGCGACATCTTCGAGGACGTCGTCTGGTCGCATCGCGGCAAGCGGATCACGCCGAAGACGGTCACGCAGAAGCGCTACGTGGACGCGATCCGCGACGGCACCATCACGTTCGGCATCGGTCCCGCCGGTACGGGCAAGACGTACCTTGCCGTCGCGCTCGCCGTCGCCGCGCTCTCCGAGCGACAGGTCGGGCGAATGATCCTCACGCGTCCCGCGGTGGAGGCGGGCGAACGGCTCGGGTTCCTTCCTGGTGACATCGCCGCGAAGGTCGACCCGTACATGCGTCCACTGTTCGACGCGCTGTACGACACGATGGATCCCGAGCGTCTGAACACGTACATGGAGCGCGGGACGATCGAGGTCGCGCCGCTCGCATACATGCGCGGAAGAACCCTGAATGACAGCTTCATCATCCTCGACGAGGCGCAGAACACGTCACCGGAGCAGATGCAGATGTTCCTGACGCGGCTCGGCTTCGGCTCCAAGGTCGTCGTCACCGGCGATGTCACGCAGGTCGACCTGCCGCGCGAGCAGGCGTCCGGCCTCATCCAGGTGCAGGACATCCTCGGCGACGTGGACGGAATCTCGTTCGTGCACTTCGGGCACGAGGACGTCGTGCGGCACAAGCTCGTGCAGCGCATCGTCGAGGCGTACAAGAAACACTCCGAAGAGACCGGGACGCAGCGGCGCCGGTGATCGAGGTCGAGGTCGAGAACCGCTCGGGCGCCGACGTCGACGAGGACGGTGCCGTCGAGTTGGTTCGGCGCGTGCTGGCCGCCGAGGGTGTCGACGCCGGCGAGATCGGGCTCGCATTCGTCTCGCCGGAGGAGAGTCGTGCGCTCAAGCTCGAGCATCTCGGCGTGGACGAGGCGACCGACGCGCTCGCATTCCCGGTCGACGGGCTCGAGGAGCTGCCGGCCGGGCTTCCTCGCCAGCTCGGGGACGTCGTCGTGTGCCCCGACGTCGTCGGCGCCGAATGGCGGGCACCGGTCGTGCACGCGGTGCTCCACCTCGTCGGGTACGACCACGGCGAGATCATGGAGGCGAAAGAGGCGCTGCACCTGTGACCGTGACCACGCCGCCGCCACGCGAGCGCGCACGCGAGACGCCGCCTCCGGCGCCGGGGCGAGCGCCAACGCTGCTCGACAGCTTCAACTACGCGTTCGAAGGGATCATCCACGTCCTCCGCACGCAGCGGAACCTGCGCATCCACTTCGTCATCGCCATCGTCGTCATCGGGGCGGCGGCAGCGGTTGGCGTCGGGCGCGACGATCTCATCCTGCTCCTGATGGCGATCGCGTTCGTGCTCGTCGCGGAGATGATCAACTCCGCGATCGAGGGCACCATCGACGTTTCCACGACGTCGTTCGACCCGAACGCGAAGCTCGCGAAGGACATTGCCGCCGGAGCTGTCCTCATCGCCTCGGTGACCGCGCTCGCCGTCGGCTACCTCGTCTTCGCGCACGCTGCCGCGCATCGCACCGCGCGCGTGCTCGACCGTGTCCGTGACGCGCCGGCCGAGATCACGCTCGTGGCGCTCGTCCTCGTCGTCCTCGTCGTCATCACCACCAAGGCGCTGACGCGGAGCGGCACGCCGCTGCGCGGCGGACTGCCGTCCGGCCATGCGGGCGTCGCGTTCGCGGGGTGGATGGCGGCGACGTACGTCTCCAGCGACCACCATCGCTTCCTGATCTCGTCGCTCACGTTCGTCATGGCCCTGCTCGTCGCGCAGACGCGGGTCGAGGCCGGCGTCCACTCGCGGCTCGAGGTCCTGTACGGCGGCGCGCTCGGCGCGCTCGTGACGCTCGTCGTCTTCCAGGTGCTGACGTGACAGGCCCGGAGCTCGTGGAGCGCGCGGAGGCGGCTGCCGCGAACGCGTATGCGCCGTACTCGAAGTACTTCGTCGGGGCATCGCTGCTGACGGCCGACGGCCGCATCTTCGACGGGGTCAACGTCGAGAACGCCGCCTATCCGCTCGGCGTCTGCGCGGAGAAGTCCGCGATCGCCGCCGCCGCGACCGCCGGTGTGCGTCCCGGCGAGATCAACGCGGTCGGCATCACGGCGTCGCCGTGCGGCGGATGCCGCCAGTGGCTGCACGAGTGGCGCGTGGGGCGCGTGTGGTTCCGCCGCGCTGACGGCACGATCGCCGACTACGCGGCGGACGAGCTCCTCCCGGACACCTGGGATCTTCCCTCGTGAAGTCCGGCTTCGTCGCCATCGCCGGCCGGCCGAACGTCGGTAAGTCGACACTCGTGAACGCTCTCTGCGGCGGCAAGGTCGCAATCGTCTCCGACAAGCCGCAGACGACGCGGCGGAGGATCTTCGGGATCGCGAACGGTGACGACTACCAGCTCGTGCTCGCCGACCTGCCCGGCTTCCAGCGTCCTCGCGACGCACTCACCGAGCGGATGCAGCACACGGTGGACAGGTCGTTCGAGGAGGTCGACATCGTCGTCTTCGTGCTCTCCGCACGCGAGCGGATCGGCGCCGGCGACCGCTTCATCGCCTCTCGGGTCTTCGCCCTGGAGGTGCCGGTCGTGATCGCCCTCAACAAGGTCGACCGCCTGAAGGCCGGGCACATCGCCGAGCAGATGAACGCAGCCGCGCGGCTGGGGAACTTCCACGCGCTGCATCCGGTGAGCGCGAAGACCGGCGACGGCATCGCCGAGCTGCGCGACGAGCTGGTCGGGCTTCTGCCGGAGGGACCGCTCTACTTCCCGCGCGAGCAGCGAACCGATCTCACGGTCGAGGCGCAGATCGGCGAGCTGATCCGCGAAAAGGCGCTCTGGCTGACGCGCGACGAGATCCCCCATGCCATCTCCGTCGAGATCGAGGAGATCGGGGAGAAGGCGATTCGCGCGTTCCTGCTCGTCGAGACCGAGTCGCAGAAGCAGATCGTCGTCGGCAAGGGCGGGTCGATCGTGAAGGACATCGGCACGCGCGCGCGGCCGGAGATCGAGGCGCTCCTCGGGCACCAGGTCTTCCTCGAGCTCGTCGTCAAGGTGCGGCCACGCTGGCGACGCGACGAAGCGACGCTCGACCGCCTCGGCGTCTAGCCGCAGCGCGGGCCGCCGTGGGCGGCGAGCCACGCCTTCAGCGCGTTCACCTGCTGCACCGCCGCCGCGAGCTCGGCCCGCACGGTCGCGCTCGCGGCCGCGTCGTGGACGAGGCTCGCGTAGCCCGCTTCGCTTGCGGCCGTTTCGCTGTAGAGCATGAGATCGACGCCGGCTGCAAGCGCGCGTGCCGGCGCGTCCGGAACGTGCGCGACCGCCCCTGCGTCGAGCGCATCGGTCACGACGACGCCCTTGAAGCCGAGCGTGTCGCGGAGGAGGCCGGTGACGATTGCGTGCGAGAAGACGGCCTGCACGCCGCTCGGGTCGAGTGCCGGATACGACGCGTTCGACACCATGACGAGCTTCGCTCCGGCTGCGATCGCTGCCTTGAACGGCGCCAGCCGCGCGGTGAGGAACGCGGCGCTACGGCTGATCGTCACGGCCCGGTCGTCGGTGCTTGCCACCGCGCTGCCGAGCCCGGGGAAATGCTTCGCCGTGGCAGCTACGCCGCCGCTCTGGAGCCCGGTTACGAACGCGCTCGTCAGTTCGGCGACGAGGGAGGGATCGCTGCCGAACGAACGCGTGCCGAGGAAGCTGCGCGGCGTCGAGATCGTGTCGGCCACGGGCGCGAAGTCGATGCCGACGCGGGCCTGCCGCAGCGCGGGCGCCGCTGCCGCCGCCTGCGCGTGCGCCTTGGTCGCCGTTCCCATCGACGCCGCCGCGAGCGTGGGCGCCGCCCACGGCAGCCGCCGCACCGACCCGCCTTCCTGATCGACCCCGACGAGCAGTGGCGAGCCCCGCCTGCACGCGACCGCCTGCAGCTGAGCGACGGCCGCCGAGGTCGTCTGTGCGCTCGTCCAACCGTTCCCGAGGAGGAGCACGCCGCCGACCTGGCCGGCGGCGACGCGTCCGAGCAACGACGGAGTCGGAGCGCCGCGCAGCGGCGCGATGATCACGGTCCCGCTGGGCGACGCGGCCGCAGGCCCGGCCCAGACCGCCGCGAGGCCGGCGGCGACGCTACGCGCGAGCCAGCGTCGGCGCCGCGGTGCCGGCGAAACGGGCTCCGGTCTCGGGATCGAAGTAGTGGAACCGAGAAGGATCGACCGCGAGGCGGAGCGGAGCGCCCGGCCGCGCCGTGGTCGACGGAACGACGCGCGCGGTGAACAGCGTCCGCGACTCTCCGATGACCACCTCTTCCTCGTCCGCCTCGCGTGCGCCGCTCACGTCCACGGGCACGGCATCGAGGGAGAAGATGACGTGCGTCTCGGCGCCGAGCTCCTCGACCACTTCGACCTCGACGTCGACCTGTGGCAGCGAGCGGTCGGCGAAGGCTGCATCCTCGAACGTCTCCGGCCGGATCCCGACAACGACGCGGCCGTGCACACCCTCCGGTACCGTGTGCGGCGCGACGGGCAGCGTGAAGCCCGCGAACGTCAGCACGCCGTCCGAGAGATCGGCCTCGACGAGGTTCATGGCCGGCGAGCCGATGAAGGCTGCCACGAACAGGTTGGTCGGCCGGGCGTAGAGGGCCTGCGGCGTGTCCACCTGCTGGACGCGGCCGTCGCGGAGCACGGCGACGCGCTGCCCGAGCGTCATGGCTTCGACCTGGTCGTGCGTCACGTAGATCGTCGTGGTGCGTAGCCGCGAGTGAAGACTGGCGAGTGACGCGCGCATGCTCACGCGGAGCTTCGCGTCCAGGTTGGAGAGCGGCTCGTCCATGAGGAACGCCTTCGGCTCGCGCACGATCGCCCGACCCATGGCGACGCGCTGGCGCTGGCCGCCCGACAGCGCCGCAGGCTTGCGGTCGAGCATGTCCTCCAGCCCGAGGAGCTTGGCCGCCCGCTCGACGCGTTGCGCGGCCTCCTTCTTCGGCGTCTTGCGCACCTTCAGGCCGTAGCCGAGGTTCTCGCGGACGCTCATGTGCGGGTAGAGGGCGTAGCTCTGGAACACCATCGCGACGTCGCGGGAGCGCGGGGGCAGCTCGGTCACGTCGCGCCCGTCGATGCTGATCGTGCCGCCGGTGGCGTCCTCCAGGCCCGCGATCATTCGCAGAAGCGTGGACTTGCCGCAGCCAGACGGACCCACGAGGACGAGGAACTCGCCGCTCTCGACCTCGAGCGAGATGTCGTCGACGGCGACGACGCCGCCGGTGAAGACCTTGCTGACACGTTCGAGCACGATCCCCGCCACAGGCATGCAGTCTATACCGGGGATCAGCGCGAAACGCAATGGCATTGACCAATTTCGGAACACTGGGCTATAGTGCGCCGGCCATGAGCGTGCCCAAGGTGACGAAGCAGAGCCACACGCGCCAGCAGGTCTTCGACCTCATCCAGCAGCTCGGCGTCGGCACCGCAATCCCGTCGGAACGGCAGCTCAGCGCCGACCTCGGCGTCTCGCGGCTGACCGTCCGCGCCGCGCTCGACGACCTCGCGCGCGAGGGCTACCTCGTCCGCCGCCGCGGCAGCGGGACCTACGTCCAGCAGCCGAAGATCTCCCAGGAGCTGACCATCACCTCGTTCAGCGAGGACATGCGCCGGCGCGGGATGGTGCCGGGAAGCCGCACCTTGTCCATGACGACGATCCTCGCCGGAGCCCAGCTGGGGCGGTTCCTGCAGGTGTCTCCATCGGAGCCAATCCTTGTGATCAAGCGGCTTCGGCTCGCCGACGGCGAGACGATGGCGATCGAGACGCTCCATCTCCCGCAGGGGCTCGTGCCCGGCCTCAGCGCCAAGGACCTGACCGGGTCGTTCTACGCGCTGCTGCAGGAGCGGTACGGCATCCACATCGCGAGAGGCACCCAGGCGATCGAGCCGACGGTGACGAACGAGGAGGAGTCGGCCGCGCTCGGCGTCCCGCTCCACTCACCCGCCTTCCTCTTCGAGCGGACGAGCGTCGACGAGCGCGGTCGCACGGTCGAGTTCGTCCACTCGGTCTATCGGGGCGATCGCTACCGGATCGTGACCGAGCTGCAGCGGCCTCAGGGCTGAGCTCAGGGCTGACCGGTCCGCTTTCGAAACTCGGGGTTGACACCGTTGGTCCGGTATGCCAATGTCCGAACGTGGCCAACTGGTATAGACCAATCGACGCACCGACCACCGTGTGCAGTCCCGCAGGCCACCGGGGCGCAGATGCGCCGGGCGTCGACGGCTCGAGGAGACTTGCATGAGACTACGAGTTGTCGTGGCGGCCGCTCTCGCCGTCGCGCTCGGCGTCATGGCGGCATCCGCCGGCGCGTCGAGCGGGCATCAGCAGGCCAACAAGTTGACGGTCTGGCTCCAGGTCGACGCACAGTCGGGTTGGCCCGACGTCGTCGCAGCAGCGAACCAGGCATTCCAGGCCCAGAACCCCGGCTGGACGGTCAACGTGCAGTACCAGAACTGGGGCGATCATCTCCAGAAGTTCGACGCGACGATCGCCGGTAACGACACCCCTGACGTGATCGAGATGGGGAACACCGAGATGACCGCGTACATGTCGTCTGGAGCGTTCGCGGACATCACCGCCAGCAAGTCGCAGTTCCCCAACTCCGACCACTGGCTGGCGGGGCTCGCGAAGTCCGGGATGTTCCAGGGCAAGCTCTACGGCGTGCCCTACTACGCCGGCTCGCGCGTGATCACCTATCGCACGGACCTCTTCAAGAAGGCGGGCATCGCGAAGCCGCCGACCAGCCTCACGCAGTTCACGTCCGACCTCAAGAAGGTCGCGGCGATGGAGAAGGGCGTGAAGGGCTTCTCGGCCATGTACATGGCCGGCACCGACTGGTACAGCGCGCTCGACTGGGTCTTCGACTACGGCGGAACGATCGCCACCACGCACGCGCACAAGTGGGTTGGCGCGCTCAACTCGAAGCAGTCGATCGCCGGGCTCACCGCGTACAAGAACTTCTTCGACGCGGTCGCCCCCAAGTCGGCGGCAACGCTCGACGAGGCCAATCCGGCGCCGTACACGGTGTTCTCGCAGGGACTGGCGGGCGCGATTCTCGGCCCGGCCTGGTTCAGCTGCTGCACCGGCGCCCCCTACAAGAGCGTCACCGGCCAGTTCGTGATGCCGAGCCACACGCCCGGCCTCGCGATGCCCGGTTTCCTGGGC
>DATCBD010000038.1:0-82359 GCA_036512155.1 Gaiellaceae bacterium
GACGACGTCATCTTCGTCCCGCGCACGCCCGCGTTCCTCCAGGCGGTGCTCGCGATCATCCCGCTCCAACTCCTTGCGTACCGCATCGCCCGGCTCCGCGGCCTGAACGTCGATCAGCCGCGGAATCTCGCGAAGACAGTCACGGTCGAGTAGTTACTCGGGTGGCGGTTTCCGCAGGCGCTTCGCCTGCGAGCGCCGCCGCTTCTCGTCGAGCCGGCGCTCGCGCGACGTCGCCGTCGGCTTCGTCGCAACCCGGCGCCGCTCGACGTGCAGCGCGGCGCGCAGCGCTGCGACGAGACGCTCGACGGCGAGCTCGCGGTTGCGCAGCTGGCTGCGCTCGTCCTGTGCGATAGCGCGCAGCACGGGTCCCGCCTTCGCGACGACGCGGCGTTTCTGCACCGCCGACAACGCCTCCGAGGCCTCAACGTCGAAGACCGCTTCGACGCGCGTCTCGGACTTCTGGGCGTGCTGGCCGCCGGGACCGCTCGACCGCGACGTGCGCAACACGATCTCGCGCAGCGGCAGAACGACCGAACGGGTGACGCGAATAGACTCGCCGTCCATGGCTGCGATTCTCCTTGACGTCGACGGTGTGCTGCACGTTTCCGGTCAGCCCATCCCTGGGGCAGCCGCCGCCGTTCACCGGTTGCGTGACGACGGCCATCGGCTCCGGTTCGTGACGAACACGACGACGCGCTCTCGGGCACGGCTCGCCGAGGAGCTGCGGACGGCCGGGATCGAGGTCGACGACGTCGAGGTCCAGACCACCGCCGACGCAGCCGTCACCGCGCTTCGCGGCCGCCGAGTGTTCGCACTCGTCATGCAGGGCCTTGTCGGGGACCTGGAGGGGATCGAGCTCGTCGGGGACAGCGCGGACGCCGTGCTCATCGGCGGCGCCGACGAGACGCCCGAAACGAACCTCGTCTTCTCGTACATGAACCTCGCGCGCGCGTTCGCGGAGCTGGAGCTCGGCGCCTCGCTCTATTGCCTGCACCGCAACCGCTGGTGGCAGACCGCCCGCGGGCCGCTGCTCGACGCAGGGGCGTTCGTCGCCGGTCTCGAGTACGCGGCGGACGTCGAGGCGACCGTCATCGGCAAGCCGAGCGTCTCGTACTTCACGGCGGCGCTCGAGGCGCTCGACGCCGATCCCGAACTCACCTGGATGGTCGGCGACGACCTCGAGAGCGACATCGCCGGCGCGCAGGCGATGAACATGCACACCGTGCTCGTGCGGACCGGGAAGTTCCGCCCGGACGCCGTCGAGGCGTCGCGCGTGCGGCCGGACGGCATCGTGTCGTCGATCGGCCAGCTGCCCGACTGGCTGGAGGAGCACCTCTGAGCGTTCGGGTAGGCACCGACCTGATCGAGATCGAGCGCGTGCGGCGCGCGCTCGACCGGTACGAGCGGTTCCGCGAGCGGTGCTTCACGGCCGCCGAGCAGGCGTATTGCGACTCGAGGCCGAACCCCGCCCAGAGCTACGCGGGCAGGTTCGCGGGCAAGGAGGCCGTCGGGAAGGCGCTCGGCTTCGGCGTTGCGCGTGCGTTCGCGTGGAAGGAGATCGAGATCGTCGGCCGGCCGAAGCCGTCGGTGCAGTTGTCGGGACGCGTCGCAGAATGGGCGGAGCACGTCGGCGCCGGCGCGATCGACCTCTCCATGACGCACTCCCGCGAGCTCGCCCAGGCGGTGGCGGTCGTGAACCATGACTGAGTTCGAGGCGCTGTATACCGCCGCGGAGATGCGGGCCGCCGAGGAGCGGTACGCCGGCACCGTCGAGGAGCTGATGGAACGCGCAGGGAACGCGGCCGCGCGTGTCGGGCTCGAGCTGTACCCGCGCGCGCAGCGCTGGACGGTCGTGTGCGGTGGCGGAGCGAACGGCGGCGATGGCCGCATCGCAGCGCGCGAGTTGGAGCGCGCCGGCAAGGACGTGCGCGTCGTCGACGCGAAGGCGGGGGAGTCGGACCTCGGCGACCCGGACGTGATCGTCGACGCGCTCTTCGGCACAGGCTTCGCGGGCGAGCCCCGTCCCGACGCCGCGGCGCTGATCGAGCGCATCAACGCGTCCGCAGCACGCGTGCTCGCGATCGACCTTCCCTCGGGTGTCGACTCGTCGACCGGCGAGGTTGCGGGTGCGGCCGTCCGGGCCGACGCAACGGTCACCTTCCACGGGCGCAAGGTTGGCCTCGTGGTCGCGCCCGGCCGTTTCCACGCAGGCGCCGTGCACGTTGCCGACATCGGGCTCGACCCGCTCGACACCGAGCACCGGCTGGTGGGCGCCGGGATCCTCCGCTCGGTCCCGCGCCGGCGCGATGCGGACAACAAGTACACCGCAGGCCACGTGCTCGTCGTCGGCGGATCGCCGGGCCTGACGGGCGCGCCGTCCCTGACCGCAATGGCGGCGCTGCGCGCAGACGCGGGCTACGTCACGCTCGCAGCCCCCGAGGAGACGCTGCCCGTCTTCGAACAACGCCTGCTCGAAGTGGTGAAACGTCCCCTGCCCGACGATCTCACCGAGCTGGCGGCGAAGGCGTCGGCGCTCGCGATCGGGCCGGGGCTTGGCCGCAGCGCTGCCGTGCACGCGCTCGTGCGCCGCACGCTCGCCGAGCTCGCGTTGCCGGCGGTCGTCGACGCGGACGCGCTGTTCGACCTCGAGCCTGCGGACTGGCCCGCGCCGCGCGTGCTGACGCCGCACGAGGGCGAGCTCGCGCGGCTCCTCGGTCGCGACTCGAAGGAGATCGCCGCGCACCGCCTCGCCTCCGTCCAGGAGGCGGCTGACCGCTTCCGCTGCGTCGTGCTGCTCAAGGGGGCGGACACGCTCGTCGCCGCCCCCGGCCGCGGCCTGCTCGTCGCCGCGCTCGGGCTTCCGTCGCTCGCGACCGCAGGGACAGGCGACGTCCTGACCGGCATCGTGGCGGCGTTCCTCGCCAAGGGCATGGACGCCCAACTCGCCGCTGCCGCGGCGGCCGTCGCGCAGCAGCGCGCGTCGGTGGAGGCGCCGCAGCGCGCAGGGCTCATCGCGAGCGACCTGATCGAAGCGCTGCCGCGCGCGCTGAAGTAATGCATCGCTCGGAGATCACAGTCGACCTGGGTGCCGTGCGGCGCAACGTCCGCGTTCTGCTCGACGCGCTGCGGGGCGCGCAGCTCTGGGCGGTCGTGAAGGCGAACGCGTATGCCCACGGCGCGACCGACATCGCGGGCGCGGCACTCGGCGCCGGCGCGTCGGCACTCTGCGTCGCCACCGTTCCCGAGGCGCTCGCACTTCGGCGCGACTTTCCGACGGCGCGCATCATCGTCATGGGACCGGCGCTGAACCGCGAGGTCGGGCAGGCGCGCGACGCGCACCTCGAGCTTGTCGTCTCCTCGGATGACGTTCCGCCCGGCGTCCGTGTGCACGTGAAGCTCGACACCGGCATGGGGCGATGGGGCGTCTCGGAGCTCCTGTCGCCCTCTCTCGAGGTGGTCGGCTTGATGAGCCACCTCGCCACGGCGGACACCGATGCGGCGTACGCGGAGTGGCAGATCGAGCGCTTCCGTGCCGCGACCGCCCCATACACGTATCTCGAGCGGCACATTGCGAACAGCGCGGGCGCGCTCCGATACCCGTCTGCCGCGTTCGACGCTGCACGGTGCGGCATTGCCGTGCTCGGCGTCTCGCCCTTCGGCACCGACCCGGCGGAAGACGGGCTCCAGCCCGTGCTCGGCTGGACGAGCCACGTTGCGCTGTGCAGGCTCCTGCGGCCGGGACAGAGCACGGGGTACGGCCGGCGTTTCGTCGCCGAGCAGGACACATGGATCGGGATCGTCCCCGTCGGCTATGCGGACGGCTTCCGTCGCGACCTGACAGGAACGACCGTCCGGGTCGGCGGGACACCCCGGCGTGTGGTGGGAACCGTGTCGATGGATGCGTTCGCAGTCGAGCTCGACGGCGAGGTCCCGATCGGCACGCCGGTCGTGCTCATCGGCCACGGCGTCCTCGCCGAGGAGCACGCGCGCGTGGCCGGGACCATTCCCCACGATCTCGTCTGCGGGATCAACAGCAATCCTCTTCGAGCCCGCCGCACCGTCGTCGATGCCTGACCGCTTCGCGCGCACCGCCGCGCAGGTGGCAGCGCATCAGGACGAGCGTGCGACGGCGCTCGGGGGCGTCGTGCACGCGTTCGTCCTGCCGAGCGGCGACGAGCGGGCACTCGACGTCGGCACCGGTGCAGGCGCGCTCGCGCTTGCGCTGGCACCGCTCGTGCGCGAGGTGGTCGGCGTCGACCGCGTGCCGGAGCTGCTCGAGCTCGCGCGCGACCGCGGCGCCGGGTATCCGAACGTCACCTTCGTCGAGGGCGACGCCGAACATCTCCGATTCGACGACGGCTCCTTCGACCTGGCATGCACGCTGCGCACGCTCCACCACGTGCCGCGGCCCGAGCTCGTCCTCGCGGAGCTCGTTCGTGTGACACGGGCCGGCGGCCGGCTCCTCGTCGTCGACCAGATCGCGCCCGTCGACCCGCTGGCCGCGCTCGACCTCGATCGCTTCGAGCATGCGCGTGACCCGAGCCACACGCGACTACTGCCCGAGATCGATCTGCGGCAGCTGTTCGAGGCGAACGAGCTCGTCCTCGTGCGCGACCGGCACGACGTCGAACGTCGGCCCCTCGACGCGTATTTCGACCTCGCAGCCTGCGGCGGCGACGAGCGGGCGCGGGCACGTGCGTTGGCGCCTGAAGGCCCGGACGTCTATACGGCCCGACTGGGCTGGTACCTACTGCAGCGCGGGTGACTCGTGCAGCGTCGGGAGCTGGTCGACGGCCTCCCGTAGCTGACGGCGCTCCGTCTCGAGGCCGGTGAACGACATCTCGAGCCGCCGCTCTCCTTCGCGCGTCAGCCGCAGATACGCGACGCGGCCGTCTCGCCCGGACTGCTCGCGCTCAACGAGCCCGCTCTCCTCGGCGCGGCTCACGAGCTCGGTGACGGTGCTCTGCGCGAGCTGCAGCCGGCGCGCGAGATCGGTCACGGTGGACTGTCCGCTGCCGTCGGGCGCCCCCTTGATCATCAGCAGCAGCAGGTAGCGCTGAGGCGTGAGCCCCGACTGTCGTGCAACGCGCTCGCTCTGGCGCAGGAACGAACGGAGCGCCGCTCTGAAGCCGGCGACAGCGATGACGTCATCAATCGGATGGCCGTCGGGGCCCATATCCGATGATCCTACGCCGCTCGACGCGAAAAGCCGAGGACGCGCGCGAATGTATTCGGTAGGAATGCCTGGAGCCTGCCCGCGATGCCGTAGTAGCGCGGGACGCTCGTCTCGCCGCGTCCGTGCTCGAGCGAGGCGAGAACGTGGGCGGCGACCGCCTCCGGGCCGACCACGAGGCGTTGCATGGGTCGGGGTAGCCACGACTGCGGAAAGCCTTCGGTTTCGATGAATCCGGGCTTGACCGTGTGCACCCGGATCCGCCGCGGTCGCAGCTGCGCAGCGATCGAGCGCGAGAATGCGAGCTGCGCGTGCTTCGACGCCGAGTATGGGCCGGACGGCGGGAAGGCGACGTCGCCGGCCACGGAGACGATGTTGACGACGTCCGCGGGCGCCGCCGCCTCGAGCCCGGGCAGGAAGGCGCGCAGGCACCACACGCCGCCGAGATAGTTGACCCGGATGACGTCCTCGATCGCGGCCGGGTCGGCGTTCAGGAAGTTCGCGCGGCCCGGTATCCCCGCGTTGTTCACGAGGAGGTGGATCAGCGGGTGCCGCTCGAGCACGCGCGCCGCGGTCGCCTCGACCGCCTCGCGGTCGCCGACGTCGCAGACCTCGATCTCGCCGCCGGTCTCGTCCGCGAGCGCGCGCAGGCGATCCTCCCGGCGCGCAACGAGGACGCAGCGCCAGCCCTTGCGAGCGAGGCCGCGCGCGATCTCGGCGCCGATGCCGGAGGACGCACCCGTGACGACTGCGATCTTCTGCATCCGATCAGCCTACGCCGACTAGGATCCGCCGGGTGGCCGGAGACTTCGCAGGCAAGCGCGCGCTCGTGCTGGGTGTCGCGAACAAGCGCTCGATCGCCTGGGCGATCGCGCAGGAGCTCGCGTCGGGCGGCGCGAAGCTCGCGTTCACGTATCAGGGAGAGAGGATCGAGCAGAACGTCCGCGACCTCGCGGCCGGCGTCGACACGGCACTCGTCACCGAGTGCGACGTGTGCTCGGACGACAACATCGCGCGGGTCTTCGGCGAAGTCGGCGACGCATTCGGTGGGGAGCTCGACATCCTCGTCCACTCGGTCGCGTTCGCGCACGCCGAGGATCTCGAGGGCCGGTTCACCGACACACCGCGCGACCGCTTCTGGACCGCGATCGACGTGAGCGCGTACTCGCTCGTGGCGTGCGCGCGGGCGGCCGAGCCTTTGATGGAGAAGGCCGGCGGCGGCTCGATCGTCACCATGACGTACCTCGGCGGCGAGCGCGCAGTGCCGCACTACAACGTCATGGGCGTCGCGAAGGCGACGCTCGATGCATCCGTGCGCTACCTCGCCTGGGATCTCGGCGAGAAGAACATCCGCGTGAACTCGATCTCGGCCGGGCCGGTGCGAACGCTCGCGGCGCGGTCGATCGCCGGCTTCCCGACGATGGAGGCTATCGTCGAGGAGCGTGCACCGTTGCACCGGCACGTCACCGCGGAGGACGTCGGCGCTGCCGCCGCCTACATCCTTGGTGACGGCGCGAAGAACGTGACGGGCACGACGCTGTACGTCGACTCCGGCTATCACGCGATGGGCATGTAGTACACCGGCTGAAAGTGCTGCGCACTTTCAGCCGGGGGAGGTTCCCGCTTCGCGGGAGCGCTCGCGGGCGAAGCCCGCGAGCTCTTACGAGTGAGAGCGACGGTTTCGTTCTGCGCGCGTGGTGGTGGCTTCGCCATCCCCGCGCGCTACTGCGGTCGTCGCGAACGGTGTTCGCGACGACCTGGGTCGGCGTCGCACTTGGGGCGCTCTAGAGCGTTTTCGCGGCCTCGAGCAAGACGTCGAAATCCGGTAACTCGGCAGGTTCGTATCCCCAAGCCCCGCGGATAGTTCCCGCACCGTCGATCAGGAACGCGGAACGCTGCGACACGTCGCGGAGGCCGCGGTGATCGATCGCGACGCCGAAGCCGTGCGTCGCCTCGCCGTTCCAGTCCGAGAGGAGCGGGAAGTCGAGGTCGAGCGCCTGCATCCAGGCGACGTGCGTCCACGGCGAGTCGCGCGAGATCGCGTACGGCTGCACGCCGGCGGCGCGGAACTCCTCGCTCCTGTCACGCAGGAGCTCCAGCTCGCTCGTTCAGGTCGAGGACCAGTCGAAGAGGTAGAAGAGCAACAGGATCGGCCCGTCGCCGACGAGCTGCCCGAAGGTCGCGCTCTCCTGCGGCGTCGTCCAGACGCGCGCCTCGGGGATACGGTCGCCGACGGCCAGCATTAGTGCCCCTTCCGGTGATGGTCTCGCGTTCCTGGCGCGCGAAAAGCAAGCGATGCAAGGACGCAGGGAGCGTTCGTAGCGGTGGCTACGGACGAGACTGAGGACGCAGCAGCGCGCCGCTTTGCAGCCGCCAGGGACGCACTGACTATCGCCGGAAGGGGCACTGGCTCAGCCTATGGGAACGTCGACGTTCTCCGTCTGTACTGCGATCTCGCGCACGACTTCGACGATGTCGCGGTTCGCGTTGAAGACGCGCAGCTGCGCGTCGGCGCTGTTCCCTCGCCGCAGGATCGTCTCGATGCCCGCCAGCTCGGCCTCGGAGCCGAGCTCGCGCGCATGGGGTTCCACGAGGCGCAGCGTCCGCCGGATCACCTGCGCGACCGGCAGACGGTTGCGACGGCCGGTGTGCAGGTCCATCACGGGCGCCTCGAGCCCGTAGCGCGCCGCGAGCCATTTGTTCTCCGTGGTGAGGATGCGGTGGAACGACGGGATCTCCTCGCCGGCATCGAAGCGCTCGCTGTAGTGCTTGACGAGCGCCTGGCAGAACGCGGTGATCGCGATCACGTCGTCGAGCCTCGTCACGGCGTCGCAGATGCGGATCTCGATCGTGCCGAGCCGGGGGTGGAGCCGGATGTCCCACCAGATGTGCGTGTAGTCGGCGATGCAACCGGTGCGCTCGAGCTGCCCGACGACCTCCGCGTAGTCCGCGTAGTCGCGGAAGCGCGGGGGCGGACCCGAGCGCGGGAATGCTGCGAACACCATGTGCCGCGACGACGCCAGCCCCGTCGCCTCGCCGCGCCAGAACGGTGAGCTCGCCGACAGCGCGACGAGCTCGGCCAGGTGGCCGATCAGGCCGTTGACGACCTGGATCGCCTTCTCGGGATCGTCGACCGCGACGTGCACGTGCATTCCGAAGATGAGCTCGCGCCGCGCGATGTACTGGAGCTGGTCGACGAGCGCCCGGTAGCGGTCCTTCGCCGTGATCCGCTGGCGCTCGAAGAGCGAGAACGGATGCGTGCCGGCCGAGCCGACGCGCATGGAACGCTCGCGCGCGACCTCGCCCACGTAGCCGCGCAGCGTGCGGAGCTGCGTGGCGACGTCGCCGGCCGTGTGGCAGACCGGCGTCGCGATCTCGAGCACGGACTGCATCAGCTCGGCATTGATGCGCGTTCCCAGCTCGTGGCCGGCGACCGCCTCGAGCACCGTGTCGATGTGCTGCACGAGGTCGAACGACTCCCCGTCGAGCAGCATGTACTCCTCCTCGACGCCGAGCGTGTACGCGTCGCTCTTGCCGAACGCGTGGTCGAGCACGCTGCCGCCCTCGGCGTAGCCGCTGCCCTTGCCGGTGATCGAGGGCGGGAAGATCTGGCTCACGGGAGCAGCGCCTCCGCTTCGATCTCCACGCGCCAGGCCGGGTCGAGGAGCCCGGCGACCACGACGAATGCCGATGCGGGCTTTATCGCGCCGAAGACCTCGCCGTGCGCGCGGCCGACGGCTTCCCAGTCCGCTGCATCGACGAGGTAGACGCGTGTCCGCACAACGTGCTCCGGCGTCGCGCCCAGATCGGCGAGCGCCTCGACGATGATCTCGAGGCAGCGCTGCGCCTGGATGTACGGATCTGCCGAGTCGGTGCCGATCGGGGCGGTACCGGAGACGTGGATGTGGCGGCCGTCGCGCACGGCGCGGGAGTAGCCGACGGTCGCCGCCTGCGGAGAGATCGCCGGGACGAACTGGCGCTCCATCTACTTAGTATCGCGCCGTGGACGCGCTGCGGGCCATCGATTCGTGGGGTGCGCGCACGGCTGCGGCCGGCGTCGTGCGTGCCGACACCGAGCTCGGCGTGCACGGGCCGCGCGAAACGGTGCTCCGCTGGGCGTCGGTAACGAAGCTCCTGACCGGCGTTGCGGCGCTCGTGGCGGTGGAGGAGGGGACGGTCGACCTCGACGAGCGGGCGGGGCCGGACGGCTCGATGCTTCGGCATCTCCTCGCCCACGCGTCCGGGCTGCCGTCAGAGGAGGGGCCGCCGCTGATGCCGCCCGAGCGGCGGCGCATCTACTCCAACTACGGCATCGAGCTCGCGGCGGCGCTCGTCGCCGAGCGGGCAGGCATGCCGTTCGAGGAGTACCTGCGCGGGTCGGTGCTCGAGCCGCTCGGGCTCGCGGGCGCGCTGCACGGCTCGCCGGCGCGGGGCTACCGCGGTCCGCTGGACGACCTGCTCGCGCTCGCCCGCGAGCTGCTCGCCCCGACGCTCGTCGCGCCAGAGACGCTCGCCGAGGCGACGTCCGTGCAGTTCCCCGGGCTAGCGGGTGTTCTCCCGAGCTGGGGGCGGATGGACCCCAACGACTGGGGCCTGGCGTTCGAGCTCCGCGACGCCAAGTCGCCGCACTGGACGGGCACGCGGGCGTCGCCGCGCACGTTCGGCCACTTTGGCGCGTCGGGCACGTTCCTCTGGGTCGATCCGGACGCAGGCATCGCGCTCGGCGTGCTCACCGACCGCGAGTTCGGCGACTGGGCCAAGGAGGCGTGGTCCGCGCTGAGCGACTCAGTCGTCGTCGGCGAATAGCGGGCGGATGAGCTCGTCGAACGTCTCGCGGTCGCAGCTTGCAACCACCGCCGGTGTGATCGCCGACACGGTCGCCGTGCGCGGGACGTCCATCGCGAGCGCCACCTCGCCGAAGTAGTCGCCCGGCCGCAGCACGTTCCGGCCGCCGAAGCCGGCCTGGCTCACGGCGAGCATGCCGGCGAACAGGACGTAGAAGCGGTCGCCCGGTTCGCCCTCGCGGACGAGCACCGTCCCCGGTGCCACCTCCTCGCGCTCCATCCGCTTTGCCAGCTGGGCGAGGGTCTGGCCGGGTAGGCCGGCAAGCAGCTCGACGCGGTTCAGCTCGTGCTGGGTGGCGGAGGACCTGGGCATCGGCGCATTGTGCCGGTGGGTCCCCGGGCCCCCGAAGTTGAGCCGTTCGGCCCATAGCGGACGTCCGGCATGGCGTCGATCATCCGGGCATGAGCGAACGCGGCCTCCATCGCATCGAGGACGACCTCGCCGAGACCTGGCTCGAGGACTGGGCCGGGGCGGGCGTCGCCGAGATCGAGGACTTCCTCGCCAAGCACGCGGCCTTCCTCAGCTTCCTCGAGGGTCACGCGGAGAGCTGACGCTCCCCGCGTCCGCTCTCCTATTCCGCTAGTCCGAGCTGCTTCTCGAGCATCCCCTTCGGCATGGCGCCGACAGCGTTCGCCTTCGGCTCGCCGTTCTCGAAGAGGATCATGTTCGGTATCGACTGGATCCCGTACCGCATCGCGAGACTCTGGTTCTCGTCGATGTTCACCTTGACGAGCTTCAGGTTCCGCTCTTCCGAGATTCGCTCGAGGACGGGGGAGACGGCGTGGCAGGGGCCGCACCATTCCGCCCAGAAGTCCACGAGCACAGGCTCCGAAGCCTGGAGCACCTCGTTCTCGAAGGTCGCATCGGTTACGTCTTGAGCCATTTCAGTCCTTTCAGTTTCCGGTCAGTCAAGGGATAGAACGTCGCTCTCTACACTTCGCTTCCCGAGTGGCCGAGCAAGTCTTCCAGCCCCTACCGACGGTACCCGACCATCCCGCGCTGGAGCGGGAGGTCCTCGCCTGGTGGGACGAGCACGGCACGTTCGACCGGCTGAGGGAACAGAACCGGGGCGGCCCCGCATTCGGCTTCATGGACGGACCGATCACGGCCAACAACCCGGCCGGCGTTCACCACGGCCACGGCCGGACGCTGAAGGACGTCTTCCAGCGCTACAAAGCCATGCAGGGCTACGACCAGCGGTACCAGAACGGCTTCGACTCGCAGGGGCTCTGGGTCGAGGTCGAGGTCGAGAAGGAGCTCGGGCTCGGCTCGAAGCGCGAGATCGAGGAGTACGGGCTCGCGAAGTTCGCCCGCAAGTGCGTCGAGCGGGTCGCCTATTACAGCGAGGTCATGACGGAGCAATTCCGCCGGCTCGGCCAGTGGATGGACTGGGACAACGACTACTACACGTTCAGCGACACGAACATCGAGTACATCTGGGGCTTCCTCAAGACGGTCCACGAGCGCGGCTGGCTGTACATGGGCCACCGCTCGACCCAGTGGTGCCCCCGTTGCGGGACATCGCTCTCGCAGCACGAGCAGGCGGGCGAGGAGAACTACGTCGAGATGGAGCACCCGTCGCTCTTCGTCCGCTTCCCGCTCGTGGGCCGAGACGGCGAGGCGCTCGTCGTCTGGACGACGACGCCGTGGACACTGCCGGCGAACGTCGCCGCCGCTGTCAAGCCGGACGCGGACTACGGCCTGACCGCCGACGGCCGCTGGGTTGCCGTCGCGCGCTACCCGGAGGAGAGCTTCACGCGGACCGTCACGGGTGCGGAGCTCGTCGGGCTCGAGTACAGCGGCCCCTTCGACGAGCTCGCAGCGCAGGACGGCGTGGTGCATCGCGTCATCCCGTGGGACGAGGTCTCGCTCGACGAGGGGACGGGCATCGTGCACATCGCGCCGGGCGCCGGTTCGGAGGACTTCGAGCTCTCGAAGGTCCACGGCCTTCCGGTGCTCGCCCCCATCGACGAGGCCGGCCGGATGCTGCCGGCGTACGGCGCGTTCGCGGGGTTGACGACGGGAGAGGTGGCGGAGCCCGTGACGCGCGCGCTGCGCGAACGCGGGCTTCTTGTCGGCGAGGGGACGATCCTGCACCGCTACCCGATCTGTTGGCGCTGCAAGACGCCGCTCGTCTTCCGCGTCGTTGACGACTGGTTCATCTCGGCCGAGGAGGTCCGGCAGCCGATGCTCGACGCGAACGACACGGTCGCATGGACGCCGCCGCAGTACAAGAAACGGATGGACGACTGGCTGCGCAACATGGGCGACTGGAACATCTCGCGCAAGCGTTACTTCGGGCTGCCACTCCCGCTCTATCCGTGCGAGTGCGGACACTTGAACGTCATCGGCTCTCGCAAGGAGCTCGAGGCCCGCGCGGTCTCCGGGCTCGACCAGCTCGAGGAGCTGCACCGGCCGTGGATCGACGCCGTGCACATCCGTTGCGAGGAGTGCGATCGCGAGCTCGAGCGCATCCCTGAAGTCGGAGACGCCTGGCTCGACGCCGGCATCGTCCACTTCTCGACGCTCGGCTGGCACAACGAGACCTGGATTCCGCACGGCTACGCGACGGGTGCCTCGGCCGGCCTCTCCGGCGCGGACCTGCCGGATCACGCGTACTGGGAGAAGTGGTACCCGGCCGACTGGGTCTCGGAGATGCGCGAGCAGATCCGGCTCTGGTTCTACGCGCAGTCCTTCATGTCCGTGACGCTCACGGGCATCTCGCCGTACCGGAGCGTCCTGACGTACGAGAAGGTTTTCGACGAGCACGGCAAGCCCATGCACAAGTCGACCGGCAACGCGATCGAGCTGAACGAGGCGCTCGATCTGATGGGAGCCGACGTCATGCGCTGGCTCTACTGCGCGCAGACGCCGAGCGAGCCGCTGCGCTTCGGCTATCAGATCGCCGACGACGTCAAGCGTCGCTTCCTCACCTTCTGGAACTCGGTGAACTTCTTCGTCGAGTACGCAAACGTCGACGGCTTCCGCCCGTCCTGGGGTGCGCTGCACCTGGAGGGCGATCTCGCCTCGCTCGATCGCTGGCTCACCGAGCGCACGCACGCGTTCATCTGCGACGCGCAGGCGGCGTACGACGCCTACGACACCGTCACCGTCATGCGCGGCTATCAGGCCTTCGTGGACGACCTCTCCAACTGGTACATCCGTCGCTCACGGCCGCGCTTCTGGCAGGAGGGCGGCGACCCGGCCGCGTTTCAGACGCTGTGGTACGCCCTCGTGCAGTCACTGCGCGTGATGGCGCCGATCATGCCCTTCGTCACCGAGCGTCTCTGGCGCGATCTCGTCCTCGACGGTCCCGAGTCGGTGCATCTCTCCGGCTGGCCCGAGGTCGAGGAGCCCGACCGCTCGCTGCTCGACGAGATCGCAGCCGTGCGTCGCGTCGTCACGCTCGCGCACCAGGCGCGCGCGTCGGCGGGGATGTCGCTACGGCAGCCGCTTCGGCGGCTCGTCGTCGAAGGTGCTCCCATGGTCGCGGCGCACGCCGACGAAATCGCCAACGAGATGAACGTCAAGGGCATCGAGTTCGGCGTCGTCGACGCGGAGCTGCGCGTCAAGCCGCACCTGCCGGCACTCGGCCCGCGGCTCGGCAAGGATCTGCCCACGGTGCGTCAGGCGCTGCAGGCCGGCGAGTTCGAGGAGCTTCCAGGCGGGCGATTCCGAGCGGCCGGCCACGAACTGGAGCCGGAGGAGGTGCTCGTCGAGCGTCTCGGGCACGAGGGCTTCGCCGTGGCCTCCGCCGATGGCGTCACCGTCGCCCTCGACACGTCGCTCGACGACGAGCTCATCCTCGAGGGCCGCGTGCGCGATCTCATCCGCCAGGTGAACACGATGCGCAAGGAGCAAGGCTTCGACCTCACCGACCGCGTCGTACTGACGGTGCCGGCCGAGCTCGAGCCGCTCCTCCGCTGGGAGGAGCACATCAAGAACGAAGTGCTGGCGGTCGAGATCCGCGTTGACGGGGACGCCGAGCTCTCGATCGCGAAGGCCTAGGCAGCAGAGCGCTCGGCGCGGCGGAGCTCGACCGGAAGACGGAACACGACGTCTTCGTATGCGGATCTGAACTCTTCGATGTCGTGCACGTCACGCGCACGGAACCAGTCACACACGCCGCTGACGAGCCGCTCCGGAGCTGAGGCGCCCGACGTGACTCCGACGACGCTCACGTCGGCGAGCCAGCTGTCGTCGATCTCGGAGGCGTCGTCGACGAGATGTGCCGCGACGCCTGCTGCCTGCGCGACCTCGACGAGCCGTAGCGAGTTGGAAGAGTTCCGCGAGCCGACGACGAGCAGCAGGTCGACCTCGCCGAGCAGCTCCTTCACCGCCCACTGCCGGTTCGACGTCGCGTAACAGATGTCTTCGCGGGCGGGGCCTTCGATGTGCGGGAACCGCCGGCGGAGGACGTCGATGATCTCGCGCGTCTCGTCGACGGACAGCGTCGTCTGCGTGATGTAGGCGAGGCGCTTGCCGCTCAGCTCGACGTGCTCGGCCTCCTCGGCCGACTGGACGAGGACAATCGCGTCCGGCGCTTCACCCGTCGTGCCGACGACCTCCTCGTGCTTCGCGTGCCCGATGAGCACGATGCGGTAGCCCTGCTCGGCGTAGCGGCGCGCCTGCGTGTGCACCTTCGTCACGAGCGGGCACGTGGCGTCGATCGAGGTCAGGCGCCGCTCGTCCGCTGCGTTGCGCACGGCGGGCGCGACCCCGTGCGCGGAGAAGACGACGGGCGAGCCCTCGGGAACCTCTTGCACGGAGTCGACGAAGATGGCGCCGTCCGCCTCGAGCTCGCGGACGACGTGCGAGTTGTGGACGATCTGCTTTCGCACGTACACGGGTGCCCCGTACAGCGCGAGCGCGCGCTTGACGGTCTCGACCGCCCGCTCGACACCGGCGCAATATCCCCTTGGAGAGGCCAGAAGGACCCGCTTCACCAAACCAGGGGCAGGGTAGCTCCGAGGAGTGAGGGCCGGGTTAAGGGCGGCTGTGAACGCTTGGCGCGTTCCCGGGATATGGAAAAGCCCGCCGCTCGGGGGGGTCGGTGCGGCGGGCTTTCCCAAGTTGCTCACCGCGGCTGCAAACGCCTAGACGCACCGCCGCAGTGTGCATCGCCCAGTGCTCCGGACGGTAATCGGGCGCCGGAGCACGGACAATGGGCCATCCGGCCCATCTTTGCAACGGGTGAGAATCACGTTCTCGGACCGGAAAACGCCTTCCGCCGGGTTTCCCGCCCCGTATGATCTTCGCCGCCCAGTATGAGCACAACTGAGTTGCAGCTTGGAGGTCTGCTCGGCCTCGCCGTGGCTTGGGAAACCCTGGCTGCGGCGCTCGGCGCGCTGCTTGTCGGGCTTGCGGTTGGGACAGTCTTCCGCCTGCGCGCCGTTCGCCGGCTGATCGACGAGAGCCGGGAGCGGCTGGGCGAACGCTCGGCGCTGCTGCGCGCGGCGACGGTGGTGAGCGGGGAGCTCGAGCTGACGGCGGTCCTGCAACGGCTCGCCGACGAGGTCGCAGCGTTGCTTCACGCTGACGCGTCCGACTGCTATCTGTACGACCGCGAACGTGGGGTGCTCCGGTGTGCCGCGGTCCACGGCCTCGACCCGTCGCTCGTCGGCTTCGAGTTTCCGGCCGACCGCGGGCTCTCGGGCCTTGCGATCCGCGAAGGGCACGCACTCGTTGCGACCGAGTACAGGACCGTCGCTGACGAGGTTCCGCATGCGGCATACGCGGGGTTCAGCGACGCGATCGTCGCGCCGATGCGGTGGAGCGACGAGGTGCGCGGCGTGCTCGGCGTCGGCCGCCGCGAGTCGCGGCCGTACGGGCCGCGCGACAGCGACGTGCTCGAGGCCTTCGCCGCGCTCGCGTCGCTGGCGATTCGAAACGCCGAGACGTTCAGCAGGAGCGCGAGGCAGGCGCGTGTCCAACGCGGCTTCTACCGGATCGCCGCCGTGCTCGGCGAGTCGCTTTCGCGCGCGGCCACGCTCGACGCCGTCGCACAGGCTGCATCCGAGGCGCTCGGCGGCGCCGCCGCGGCCGCGCTGATGCCGGCCGGAGGCGGCCTCGCACTGAGCGGCTCGCACGATCTGCCGCCGGCCCTTGGCGAGCTGTTCGCCGCAGGGCCTGTCCGCGGCGCAGATGCGCTCGTCCGTTCAGCGTCGCACGAGCGGGTCGTCGCCTCGCCGAACCTCGCCGACGACGAGCGCGTCGCGCCCGAGTGGCGCGCTGCCGCTGCGCAGGCGGGCTTCGGTGCGTTGCTCTCGGTGCCGGTCGTGAGCCCGCGTGACGGCGCGGGCGGGCTGGTCGCCGTCTTCTTCGAGGACGCCCACCCCTTCAGCGACGACGACCTCGAGCTCGCCCGGCACCTTTCCGGCGCCGCCCGCGGTGCGCTGGAGCGCAGCGAGCTGTACGAGGCGGAACGCAGCGCGCGTGCTCTTGCTCAGCAGCTCGCACACACGGGAGGGATGCTCACGACCGAGCTCGATCCTGAGGCGGTGCTCGACGAAGTCGTCGACCAGGCGCGAGAGCTCTTGAAGGCGGACGGCTGCGCGATCCGCGTGCTCAAGGACGGCGAGCTCGTCGTCAGCGCGGCGAGCGGCCTCGGCTCCGAGGCGGCCGTCGGCTCGAGCAGCTCGGCGAGCGCGTGGCTTTCTGGAGACGTCGTGCAGTCGCGCGCCCCGGTCGCGCTGGAGGACGCCGGAGCCGATCCGCGGCTGCGCGAGCTCGATCCGATGCTCGCCGCCGGCAACGCGGCCTATCTCGGCGTGCCCCTCGCGGGCTCCGAGCGTTCGCCGCGCGGCGTGCTCGCCCTCTACGACGCGCGCCCGCGCGTCTGGCGCCCGGAGGAGATCGACGCGCTGCTCGCGCTCGCCGCGAGCACATCCGCCGCCCTCGCGAACGCGGAGCTCTACCAGCGCGTCGCGCTCGAGCGCGAACGAAGCGTCGCGATCCTCGCCAACATCGCCGACGGGATCGTCGCGGTCGATCGCGACGGTACTGTCGTCCTCTGGAATGCAGCCGCGGAGAAGATCACCGGCGTCCCGGCGATGGACGCACTCGGCCGTACCCCGGTCGAGGTGCTGGAGCGGAAGCTCGAGTCGGACCCCGAGACTCCGCCCGCCGACCGCCTCGTACCGATCATGCGCGGTCGCGAGGAGGTGTGGCTTTCGGTGAGCGAAGCAGTCATGCGCGACCCGGTCGGCGCCGTCGCCGGTCGCATCTTCGCGTTCAGGGACATCTCGGCGGATCGCCTCGTCGAGCAGATGAAGTCGGATTTCGTATCCACCGTGTCGCACGAGCTGCGCACGCCGTTGACCTCCATCTACGGCTTCGCGGAGACGTTGCTCCGCCAGGACGTCCTCTTCGGCGAGGAGGAGCGGACGACGTTCCTCCGCTACATCGCGTCGGAGTCGCAGCGACTGACGCAGATCGTCGACGCGCTGCTCAACGTTGCGCGCCTCGACACGGGAGACCTTCAGGTGCGCATCGCACCGACCGACGTGCGCGAGGTGGTCGGCGAGGCCGTGCAGACCATGCGGGTCGGGTCACCGAACGGGCGATCGTTCGTCGTTGACCTCCCGGAGGAGCCCGTCGCGGCGAAGGCCGACCCCGAGAAGCTGCTGCAGGTCTTCGCGATCCTGCTCGACAACGCGGTGCGCTACTCGCCTGCCGGCGGCACCGTCCGCGTGGGAGCGGAGCGCAAGCGCGATTTCGTTGAGCTCGTCGTCGAGGACGAGGGGCTCGGCATCCCGCTCGCCGATCAGGAGCAGATCTTCCGTAAGTTCTACCGGGGCACGGACGCCGAGGCTCGCGTCGGGGCGGGCGGGACCGGCCTCGGCCTGTTCATCGCCCGCGGCCTGGTGACCGCCATGGGTGGAAAGATCTCCGTCAGTTCACGAGAAGGAGAAGGATCGACGTTCGCAATCGAACTACCGCTGGCAGGGGCCTCGTCGTGATCCGCGTGCTCGTCATCGACGACGAGGCGCCGATCCGGCTGCTCTGCCGCGTCAACCTCGAGGCCGAAGGGATGGAGGTGATCGAGGCCGGCGACGGGCCGAGCGGGCTCGAGCTCGCGCGCGAGCAACGCCCGGACGTCGTGCTCCTCGACGTGATGATGCCCCGCCTGGACGGCTGGCGCGTTGCCGAGGAGCTGCTCGAGGACGAGCGGACGAGTGAGATCCCGATCATCTTCCTCACCGCGCGCGCCGAGTTCCGCGACCGAGCGCGCGGTCTCGACATCGGCGGGATCGACTACGTCACGAAGCCGTTCAACCCGCTCGACCTTGCGCCGCTCGTGCGCGAGCTCCTCGACCGGATCGAGCGCGGCGAGCGCGACGAGCTGCGCGGCGAGAAGCTCGCCGAGCTGCGCTCCTTGATGCAGGCGGAGTAATGGAAGAGGGGCGCCTTGCGGCGCCCCTCATGCCCTCCCGACGAACTTCAGCCCTCGGCCTTGGAACAGGGTCGCAGGCCGTGTCGCGATCGTCGTCCCTCAACTGGGGGAGTTACCTGGCGGTCTGAGCGAGCCCGATGCCGCACAGCACGACGGCCGCGCCTACGAGCTGCGCTGCCGAGAGCGACTCGCGCAGCCAGACCCACGCGACGATGGTTGCGACCACGGGCTCGAGCATGGCCGTGACTCCGACCTGCGTCGCAGTGATGTGCCGCAGCGCGCCCACGATGAGCGTGAACGGGAGCGCGGAGCCGAGGACGATCACCCAGAGGACGAGCGCCCACACGGGCAGGTGATGCGAGCTCAGATGTCCCTGCAGCGAGACCGTCCGCGCGGCCGCCGACGCCGGGAAGCTCCACCACGGCTGCACGATCGTCCAGAAGACGAGGGCGAAGAAGAAGGCCCATGCGAGCAGCGGGATCGCTTCGCGGCTCTTCATCTCGTGCTCGGCGAGCAGGAGGTAGCCCGCGAAGACGACGGCCGCGATCAACGCGTAGGTGACGCCGAGGCCGTCGAGCGTGACACCGCTCCAGAGCTGCACCATGAGCGCGAGACCGGTGAGTGAGAGGGCGAGCGCGAGCCAGATGCGGCGGCGAACGTGCTCGTGCCCGAACGTCCGCGCGTAGATCGCGACCAGAACCGGGCCGATGTACTGGATGAGGAGCGCGATGCCGACCGGCAGCCGGTGGATGGCGAGGAAGTAGAAGAGCTGGACGAACGCGACGCCGACGATGCCGAAGAGCGCGAGCCGCGGAAGCTCGCCACGCTTGACGCGCAAGGACGACGGCGCGCGCACGAGGGCGATCGCCGTGAGCGCGATGAACGCGCCGGCAGAGCGCGCCTCGGTCAGACGCAGCGAGGACAACCCGGATGAGAGCGCGACTTTCGACACCGGGCCGTTGATCCCGAAGAGCGTCGCCGCGACGGCGACCATGGTGTAGCCCACGACCGGCCGCCGGTCGCTCGGCGGCTCCCGGCTCGGCAGCAGCGGCTCGGTCACGTGCGCAAGCTAGCCTCTGCGTACGGGGCGTAGCTCAGCCTGGTAGAGCATCCGGTTTGGGACCGGAAGGCCGGCAGTTCGAGTCTGCCCGCCCCGATCAGCGCAGTGATGCCGTCACCGCTGCCGCCACTTTGCGCGCGGCGATGCTTCCCTCGCGCAGCTGTCCGCCGAGCGTCGGCGTGAAGCCGACGAACCACAGCCCCGGCAGCACGGGCTCGCCGTCGGTCTTCGTCGGCAGACCGCGCGGGCCGAGGACGTCGAGATGTCCAACGAGCGAGTCGAGGCCGGCGCGGAAGCCGGTGGCGGCGATGACCGCGTCCGGCGTCACGCGCGATCCGTCCGCGAGCACGACGTCGCTGGCCTCGAAGCGCTCGACCGCGGCGACGATCTGCACGCGCCCACTTCGAACCGCGCCAACAATGCCGACGTCGAGGATCGGAGTCGTGCCCGTCGTGATGAACGACGTACGAATCCCATGCGCGGGACGCGGCAGGCCCTGCGCAGCGAGATCGGGGATCGAGAGGCGTCGCTGTGTGATCGAGATCGGGTCGACCCAGTCCGGAGGCAGGTGGCGGATGGCGATACCGATCAGCTGTGCAGGAATCCCTGCTGTCGCGCGTCGCACGATCTGGGGCGGGTTGCGCACCGACAGCCGGCTGCGCGACGCATCACCGTCTGCGACGTCGGTGGCGATCTCCGCGCCGGAGTTCCCCGCGCCGACGACGAGCACGTCGCGCCCCCGGAACGGCGCCGGGTTGCGGTACTCGGAGGAGTGAATCAGCTCGCCGGTGAATCCCTCGAGCCCGGGCCAGTCGGGGATGAACGGCGCGCCGTTGTATCCCGTCGCGACGATGACGGTCTCCGCCTGCATCGGGCCGACGGTTGTGTCGAGGTTCCAGCCGGGATCGATGCGGTTCACGCGCACGCCGGTGCGTACGTCGATGCCGTGTGCATCGACGTACTCGGCGAAGTAGTCGATGAGATCGTCGCGGCGCACCCAGCGGCCGTAGTGCCGCGGGATCCGCCTCCCCGGCAAGCTCGAAAGCAACCGCGGCGTGTGCAGCCGCAGCCGGTCGTAGCGCTCGCGCCAGGCGGCGCCGGGCTCCGGGCCGGCCTCGAGCACGAGCGGATCGATGCCTGTCCTCCGGAGCAGCGCGGCGGTGGCGAGGCCGGCCGATCCGGCGCCGACGATCACGAGTGCATGGTTCTCCACGGCCGTGGTCATACCATCCCGTGCATGGGGACGTGGCGCTCGATCGTCGTTCGCGCCGGCAAGCGGCTCCTCGCCGACAACGGGACGATGCTCGCGTCGGCGGTCGCGTACAGCACCTTCTTCGCGATCCCGTCCGTGCTGCTCGTCGCCGTCGGCGTCTTCACGCTCGTCTCGGGGCCGGACACCATCACGACACTCATGCAGCACCTTCGCCACGTCATGCCGGCGCAGGCGACGTCGTTGTTCGGCTCGAGCCTCAGGCGGCTCGATGCGCATACCGCGCAGAGCGTCGTCGTCACCGCGGTCGGGTTCGTGCTTGCGCTGTGGTCGACGACTGGCGCGATGACGACCTACATGAAGGCGATCAACCTGGCGTACGAGCGGGAGGAATTGCGGTCCTTCTTGCGCAAGCGGGTCGTCGCGCTCGCGATGGTCGCCGTCATCGGGCTCGCGTTCCTGCTCGTCGCGATCCTGCTCCTGTTCGGGCCATCGGTGGAACGGGTGGTCGCGTCGCACGCGGGGCCCGCGTCCGGCGTCGTCAGCTGGCTGTGGTGGATCGCGCAATGGCCGATCCTGCTCGCAGGCCTGCTCGTCGCATTCGAGACGCTGCTCTACCTCGGACCAGATTCGCCGGTGCGCCCGTGGCGCCTGTTCACTCCCGGGTCGCTCGTCGCGGCGTTCGTGTGGATCGCGGCGTCTGGCGCCTTTGCGTTCTACTCGGCCTCGTTCGGCTCGTACAACAAGACATGGGGCTCGCTCGGCGGGGTGATCGTCGTGCTCACGTGGTTGTGGTTAACCGCGCTCGCATTGCTGTTCGGCGCCGAGCTCGACGCGGAGATCGAACGCAGTCGCGACCTCACAGAGCAGCCAGCGCGCGCGACGCAGCGTGATCCGCAATCTCCGCACAGCGCCGAGCTTCCACAACGCGCCCGTCCTCCTGCCCGGCCGTGAGGTTGATCGCGACGAGCGCGACCGCGCCGCGGGCAGCGCCTGCGGCGAGCTGTGCGGCAGCGACTGCGTCCGCGCGCAAGCCCGCGTCCGCCTGGGTGGCGAGCTCCGCCCCGAGCTCGGCGATGTCGGCAGCGATGCGCGCGAGCTCGAGCGGCGGTTCCGCTGCGCGCGCGTAGGCCTGGCCGATCTCCCAGTCCCTGCGATCTTCCGGGAGCGAGGCCGTCGTGTCCTGCGCGGCGAGCGCGCGGGGGTAGCGCAGGGCGTTGATGCGCGCCGCGCCGGTGAGCCGGAGCCGCAGCACCTCGGCTTGCGCCGCGAGCGCCGCCTCGCCGGAGGCGCGTGCGACCACGGCCAGTGCGTGCGCGGCGGCCACGCCGGCCGCGGCGAGCGCGGTCGCGCCGATCGGCTCTGCGTCCGAGCGATCCTGCGACGTCATTCCGCGCCGAGGCGGAGCCGGAGCGAGGCGAGAACGGAGGGAGTCGCCTCGCAGCCGGCTTCCGCTAGGGCCGCTTCGAGATCCGCGACGAGCCGGGCGCGGAAGGCTGCGTCGGCCTCCCCGCGCGCGACGATCGACTCGATCGCGGCCCGGGCGAGCGGAAGCTCCTGCGCGGCCTGCACCCACCCCTGCGGCGCCGGCGGAAGCAGGCGGAGCGAGACAGCGATCCGCTCTTCGTCGTATCCGGTCATCTCGAACTCAAGACGGGCGCGGGGCTCACGATCTTCCCTCCAGCTCGGCGCGGAGCTTCGTCAGGCAGCGAGAGATCCTGCTGGCGATCGTTCCCGAGGGCAGGCCGAGGGCGTCCCCGATCGCCTTGTAGCTCTCGTCCCGGCAAAAAAATCGGTCGAGGATGTCGCTGCACGGGGGGCCGACCGCATCGAGGCCGGCGCGCACGGTCAACGCCTCGTCGAGCTTGCCAAGCGTCTCGTCGATCTCGGCCGGCTCGAGCTCCTCCAGGTCGGCGAGGCCTTCGCGGCGTCCTTCCCGCAGGCGGTCGATGCACAGCCGTCGCGTGAGCTGCGCGATCCACGGCCGCACGGCCTCGTCGTTCCGGAGCCGGTCGAGGTGCTCGTACGCGCGCGCGAAGACATCCTGGAACACGTCTTCGGCGTCGTCGTGATTCAGGCGGAATCCCTGGATGCAGATGGCGTAGACGTAGCGGGAGAAGCGCTCGACGAGCTCGTTCCACGCGCCGGCGTCGCCGGCGCGGCAGCGGGAGACGAGCTCGGCGTCCGTCCGTGTCGCCACCGCGCGAGCCTACTAGGATCGACGGGTATGTCGATCCTCGCGCACGAGTCGAACGAGGAGCTTCCGGCCTGGAGCCTGCCCGCCGCCGCCGGCGAGTCGATCCGGCTGCCGGAGGCCTGGACGGAGCCCGTGACGCGCGAGTGGGCCTGGGGCGGCACGGCGGGGAAGGGCGTGCGCGTATGCGTGCTCGACAGTGGGATCGAGCACGGTCATCCGCTCGTCGGCCGCGTCGACCACTCGGTCGCGATCGTACGCGAGGACGGCGGCATCGTCGTTCGCGAGGACGACGCAGAAGGCGATCTGTGCGGGCACGGCACCGCGTGCGCCGGGATCATCCGCATGCTTGCGCCCGAGTGCGAGCTCGTGAGCGTGCGCGTGCTCGGCGCCGGCTACACCGGAAGCGCCAAGGTGATGCTGCGCGGGCTCGAGTGGGCGATCGAGCAGGGGTTCGACGTCGTGAACATGAGTCTCTCGACGACGAAGCGCGACTACGTCGACAGGTTGCACGAGCTCGCCGACACTGCGTACTTCAAACGCACGATGCTGGTTGCATCAGCGCACAACATGCCGGTCGAGAGCTTCCCCTGGCGCTTTGCGAGCGTCATCTCCGTCGGCAGTCACGAGGAGTCGGACCCGTTCACGTTCTATTCCAACCCGACGCCGCCGGTCGAGTTCTTCGCCCGCGGGCTCGAGATCGACGTCGCCTGGCTCGGTGGCGGCACGCTGCGCTCGACGGGCAACAGCTTCGCGACGCCGCACATCAGCGGCATCTGCGCGCTCATCCTCGGCAAGCACCCGGAGCTGACGCCGTACCAGCTGAAGAGCGTCCTGCACCTGACTGCGTCGAACGTGCGCGATGAGTGATCTCCAGGCGGCGGTCGCGGCCGGCGTGCTCGGCGCCGAGGAAGGACACCGCGCGCTGCTCCAGTCGACCGCCGAGGTCGCGCGGGCGATCTTCAAGGCGAGGGCGTCGTCGATCTTCCTGCTCGACACCGAGACGGACGAGCTCGTCTTCGAGGCGGTCGCCGGCGAGGGCGCTCAGACGCTCGTCGGTCAACGGTTCCCGTCCAGCACCGGAGTCGCAGGCTGGGCCCTCGTCACGCGGCAGCCGCTCGTCGTCGACGACCTCACGGCGGACACCCGGTTCTCGCAGGAGGCGGCCGAGTCGACCGGCTACGTGCCGAAGGCGCTCATGGCCGTCCCGCTGCTCGTCGAAGATCGCGCGCTCGGCGTGCTCGAGGTGCTCGACCGCTCGAGCGAGCAGCCGTTCTCGCTCGCGGACATGAACCTCCTCGGTCTCTTCGCGAGCCAGGCGGCGGTCTCGCTTGACCTGTTGCAGCGCGCGCGTCGTGCGCGCGCGGTACTCGCGGGCGAAGGGGAGCTCGGCGCGCTCGCGCGCGTCGCCGCACAGCTCGAAGCGGCGGGCGAGGAAGCGCGGTTGGCCGGGCTCGAGCTGCTGCGCTCGCTCGAGCGGCTGCTCACGTCGGAGCGGTAGGTCCAAAGAGAAGCCCGGGCGAGCCCGGGCTTCGTCAGTTCTTCTTCGTGCAGAGGTCGCTACTCGACGCGGCGCGAATGCCCTTCGACCTCGTCGTCCTCGCTCTTCTCGTCGTCGTCGCCGGCCTCTTCGTTGGCGGCGACGCGACGCCCGTGGGCCTCGACCTCGTCGGAGTCGTCGTCCTGCGCAGCAACCCTGCGGCTCTCGTCCTCGGACATGGTTTCCCTCCTTGTCGGAAGTCTGTGCGCTTTCGCGCTGTCCCCCTCTAGACGTGCTTGCGGACGGGAATCTTCCCATTCCTCCTTCAAAAACACAACGAGGATTGAGATCCTGGCTTGGTGAGCCGGATCGCCGAGTCGTTGCGCGCGTTCTCGACCTCGTTCGCCAACCCGCAGCTCCGCCGGCTGCAGCTTGCCGGCGTCGGCTCGACGCTCGGCAGCTGGGCATACGGTGTCGCGCTCGCCGTGTACGCGTACGACGCGGGCGGAGCGCGTGCCGTCGGGCTGCTGCTCTTCGCGCGTTGGGGCCTGGCCGCCGGTCTCGCGCCCTGGCTCGCGCTGCTCGCGGACCGGGTCTCCCGCCGGAAAGTGATGCTCGCGTCCGATGTGTGCCGCGTCGGTCTCGTCGCCGGCATGGCCGCGATCGTCGCGACGCACGGGCCGGCGTTCGCCGTCTACGCGCTCGCGGTCGCGTCGACGGCCGCATCGACCGCGTTCCAGCCCGCGCAGGGGGCGTTGCTTCCGTCGCTTGCGAGGACGCCGGAAGAGCTGACGTCGGCGAACGTCGCCATGAGCACGATCTCGAGCGTCGGCATGCTCGCCGGGCCTGCGCTCGGCGGCGCGCTGCTTGCCGTGACGGGGCCGTCGGTCGTCTTCGCCGTCACTGCGGGAACGATCGTGTGGTCGGCGGCATGCGTGTTGCAGCTGCGGCTCGACTATCCGCCTGCGCGCAGGGAGGCCGAGCCGCTGTTGCCCTCGATGCTCGCGGGCTTTCGCGCCATCGCCGCCGAGCCGGCGTTGCGCGTCGTCATCGGTCTCAACAGTGCGCAGACGCTCGTCACCGGCGTCTTCGAGGTGCTTGTCGTCGTCGTCGCGCTGCGGCTGCTCGACGCCGGCAACGGCGGCGTCGGGTGGCTGAACGCCGCGCTCGGCGTCGGCGGCGTGCTCGGTGCGTTCGCGGTGGCAGCGCTCGCGGGGCGCAAGCGCCTCGCCGCCGACCTCGGTCTCGGCGTGCTCCTCTGGGGCGTGCCGATGGCGCTCGTCGCCGTCTGGTCGAACCTCGGCTTTGCGCTCGTCCTCTTCGCGGTCATCGGCGTCGGCAACACGCTCGTCGACGTCGCCGGCGTGACGCTTCTTCAGCGCTCGGCCGCCGACGAGGTGCTCGGCCGCGTCTTCGGCGTGCTCGAGAGCCTCATCCTCGCAACGCTCGCCGTTGGCGCGGCGGTCGCCCCTGCACTCGTGTCGGCGCTCGGTATTCGCACGACGCTCGTGCTGGCCGGACTGCTCCTGCCCGCCGTCGTGCTCCTGCTCGCGCCGAAGCTGCGCGCGATCGATGCCGCGGCGCACGTGCCCGTCGAGGCGCTCGAGCTGCTCCGTTCGATCGCGTTTCTCGGGATGCTGCCGCCGCCGGTGCTCGAGCGTCTCACTTCGTCCGCGGTGCCGGTGGCGGTCCCGGCCGGCGAGACGGTGTTCGCACGCGGCGACGAGGGCGACCGCTTCTATGCGATCGCGTCGGGGCGCGTCGCCGTCGACGTGGAAGGCGGAGAGACACGCGAGCTCGGCCCCGGGGAGTTCTTCGGCGAGATCGCGCTCCTGCGCGACGTGCCGCGCACGGCGACCGTGCGTGCGCTCGATGACGTGCGGTTGTACGCGTTGGAGCGGGACGATTTCATCGCCGCCGTCACCGGCCACGGACCGAGCCACGAAGCGGTGGAGCACGTCGTGGCGATCCGCCTCGTCGCGCTCTGAAGCGGGCGGAGGGAGTCGAACCCTCGTACCCAGGGTGGAAACCTGGTGCTCTACCGTTGAGCTACGCCCGCAAGGGGCAACTAGCGTAGCGCTGTGTACTTCCCGCTGGAGGCCGTCGCCCTCGTCCCAGTGCTTGCGCTTGCCGCCATCGCCGTGCGCGCGCGTTCCGTCCCCGTTGTCGCCGCACTCGCATTGATCTTCGCGGCGTTCGCGACGAAGCTGCAGCCGTTCGCGCTGCACACGTTCCTGTGGGCGCACCTCCTTCAGAACGTCGTCCTCGCCGAGTGGGCGCCGGCGCTGCTCGTCCTCGCCGTCCCCTCCGCCGCCGTCGCCCGCGCGCGAGGCTTCCCGCTCTTCCGTCCGCTCGTCGCGCTGCCGCTGTGGCTCGTCACGTACTTCTCGTGGCACCTTCCGTGGATCTACGACCTCGCGCTGCGCCATCCGCACTCGCTGTTGCACGTCGAGCACCTCACGTACCTCCTCGCCGGAGTCTGTCTGTGGTGGCCCGTCGTGCACGGGCGCCAGTCGGCGGGCGCGAAGGCGGCATATCTCTTCGCGGCGTTCGTCCTCGCATCGCCGCTCGGCCTCGCACTCGCGCTCTTCCCGCGACCGGTCTACTCGTTCTATGCGCACGCGCCTCGCACGTGGGGACCGTCGCCCGAGGCCGACCAGCAGATCGCCGGCGTCACGATGGCGGCCGAGGAGGCGCTCGTGTTCTTCGCCGTGTTCGCGGTCTACCTGTCGCGCTTCCTCCGCGAGGAGCAGACAGCCGGCGTCTTCGACGACCTGCGCGCTAGTCGAGGCTGATGGTTGCCGCGAGCTTCTTCGGCGCGGCGAGCAGCCACGAGTCGGTGAGGAACTCGCGCATGTCGTCGCGTGATGCCTCGAGGCGCACGAGCACGTAACCCCAGCCATGGTAGTGCGGCGTCTCGAACAGAATCTCGGGCCGTGCCTCGAGCAACAGCGGCTTTTCGTCGAGGTCGCAGCGGACCACGACAGCGGCCGGGTCGCTGCGCAGTGCCGCGACGAACTTGCCGCGCACCTTCAACGCCGGCCGTCCGTACGACGTCGACTCCTCGACCTCGGGGAGCTCCCGAGCGAGTTCGACGACGTCCTGCCACGTCAGCATCGCTAGCCGGGAAGCTCGACGCGCTCGATGACGACGTCCTGGCGGGGACGGTCGCGCGCGTCGGTGTCGAGCGCCGAGATCGCGTTGATGACGTCCATGCCGCCGGTCACACGTCCGAACACCGTGTGCTTGCCGTCCAGCCACGGGCAGGCCTCCGCGGTGACGATGAAGAACTGGCTGCCGTTCGTGTTCGGGCCTGCGTTCGCCATCGCGAGCGCGCCCCGCTCCACAGGATGGTCGTTGAACTCGTCCTCGAACGTGTAGCCGGGGCCACCGGAGCCGGTGCCGGTCGGATCGCCGCCCTGGATCATGAAGTCGGGAATCACGCGGTGGAAGATGACGCCGTCGTAAAACCCCTTCCGCGCGAGCGAGAGGAAATTGTCGACCGTCTTCGGCGCGTCGTCGTCGAACAGCTCGACGGCGATGGCGCCCTGGTTCGTGTGCAGCGTCGCGTCGGTCATGTCACAGGAGGCTATCCGCGAGCGGCTCGATTGCGCCGGCGGTAGGTGCGAGCTCGCCGCTCTCGAGGCCGGCGACGATTCGCCGCAGCAGGTGCGTGGCCGCCTCGACCTGATCGGGGTCGAGGATCGTGTTCACCGCGGCGAGGTGCTCGCCGTCGCCGTACAGCTCCACGGTCACCGTCTCGATGTCTCTCGGCCGGATGTATCCGTCCTCGGGGAGGCCGACGCGGACGTGGACGGAACGGCCGTCGGGCAGCGTCGCATCGTGCTCCAGCGGGCCGGCGCGCAAGGTCATCGCGCCATTCTTCCCGAGAGTAGGACTTGTGGGTCGCAAGAAGGGGCCGATCGGCCCATAGACGGCGTCCGAAGCAGGGACCACGCTGGGGCGCAGATGCGCCGGGGGATCGCCTTAGCGGTAGCCGCGCTCCTTGCTGGAGTGGTGGCTTCGGCTGCTCCGGCGGCGACGCACCGCCCGGGCATCGCGCTCTCGTCGCTCGAGCAGGGCGTGCTCTTCGACATCAATTCCTTTCGTGCGGCGAATCACCTGGCGCCGCTCCGGCTGTCGGCCGCGCTCACGGTCGCGGCGCGCACCCACTCGGAGCAGATGGAGGCCGACGGCTACTTCGCGCACAACTCGTTTGACGGCACGGCCTTCTGGAAGCGCATCCAGGCCTTCTATCCGTCGAGCAAGTACGGGTTCTGGTCGGTGGGCGAGAACCTGCTCTGGTCGTCTCCCGACGTCGACGCGCAGAAGGCGCTGACGATGTGGGAGAACAGCCCCGAGCATCGCAAGAACATGCTCGATCCGCACTGGCAGGAGATCGGCGTCTCCGCCGTGCACACCGATCGAGCCCCTGGCGTGTACCAGGGGCTCGCGGTGACGATCGTGACGACCGACTTCGGCGTCAGGCGGTAACTCTCCGCCGGAGGCGGAGGCCCGCGCCGAGGAGCACGAGGCCGGTTAACGCGCCCGGGAGGATTCGAACCTCCGACCCGCGGATTAGAAGTCCGCCGCTCTGTCCACTGAGCTACGGGCGCGTGCCGCAGAGGGTACCGCTGGAATAACGGGATTCCTGCAACTCCAGGCGTTACGCTGTAGCGGCTTCGCGGTGGCGGTAGCTCAGTTGGTAGAGCCCCGGGTTGTGGTCCCGGTGGTCGCGGGTTCGAATCCCGTCCGCCACCCTCGTGAACGAACGGCGCGGGCCCTGGAGGCAGGCGATCTCTCGGTTTCGCCGCCGGCCGCTGGGGCTGGCGGCGGGGGCGATCCTCGTTGCTTTCGTCGTCGTGGGCGCGCTCGCCGGGGTGCTCGCGCCGTACTACCCGGGCCAGGAGTTCGTCCAGCTCATCGGCAAAGCACACCCGCCGCTCACTGCGCACCACTTCCTCGGGACGGACGCACTCGGGCGGGACTTCCTCACCGAGCTCCTCTTCGGCATCCGCGAGACGATCCTGTCGGCGCTGATCTGTGCCGGCGGCGCGACGGTGATCGGCGCCATCGTCGGCGCGTTCGCCGGCTATTACGGCGGACGGTTCGACGATCTCGTCACCTGGGCGACCGGAGTCGTGGTCGCCGTTCCGGCGATCGCCGTGCTCATCATCATCGCAATCTGGTCGCAGCTCCCCGTGAAGCCGATCACCGACGGCCTTTGGCTGATGGCGCTCCTCTGGCCCGGTGTCGCGCGCGTCGTGCGCGCATCGGTGGCATCGCTTCGAACGCGCGAGTACATCGAGGCAGCGCACGCGTCCGGCGCGTCCGACTTGCGCGTGATCTTTCGTCATCTTCTGCCGAACTCGAGCGGGCAGATCATCGTCGCTGCGACGACGATCGTCGGTCAATCGATCGCAATCATCGCGACGGTCGACTTTCTGGGCTACGGCTACAACCAGCCGGAACGGCCGACGCTCGGTGGCCTCATCGCCGATGCAGCCAACGCCGCTTCGGCGGCAGGCGTCTCCTCGATCGCATCGGTCTGGTGGCTCTACGTCATCCCGGCTGGGTTGCTCGTGATCGTCCTTCTGGCGGTTGCGTTCGCCGGCGACACGCTCGACGACGCGCTCAACCCGATTACGACGTAGACACGCGCGGATCGAGCAGGCCGACGAGGAGGTCGCCGCCCAGCGTGAGCCCGCTGACGAGGACGGCGCTCATGACGACGATCGCCGTGAGCTCGAACGGGTCCGCGTGCCCGAGCGCGCCGAGGAAGACGGACGCGAGCCCGCCGCTGCCGAAGACACCGTCGGCCGCCATCGATGCGCCGACGATGCCGCCGAGCTCGAGCGACAGGAGGGACGCCACCGGGACGAGTGAGTTGCGTAGCGCGTGGCGTAGGAGCACCCGGCGCTCGTCGAGCCCTTTCGCGCGCGCGACCATCACGTAGGGGCGTCCGAGCTCGACCGCCATCGACGAGCGGACGTAGCGCGCATACACGGCGATCAGTCCGACCGCGAGTGTCGCGGCCGGCAGGAAGAGATGACGCAGCCAACCGATCGGCCCTCCTACCGGCGGCCCGAGGATGAACCATCCTGCATGCGCTGTGAGCGTGAAATGCCCGTGCGAGAACGCGGCTTGCTCGTTCGGCGCAACCGCGCGCCGGACGAGGTCGGCGAGGAGGAACGTCGGTATGGCAGCGCCGAGATACGCGAGTGTGCGTGTCCCGACGTCCGCGCGAAACCGACGTCGCTCGGCCGCGAAGACACCGACAGCGGTGCTGCCGAGCACGACGAATACAAGTGAGAGCACGACGAGAGCCGCGCTGACGGCGGTCGCGTGAAGCAGCTCGGGGCCGATGGGTAAGCCGGGCTGCTCGAGGTGCGGAGGTGCGCCGCCGACGGCCGTCGACACCGTCGTTCCGAAGCCGTGATGGACGAGACCGGACGCCCAGCGCCAGTAGCGCGAGAGGATCGGATCGGTGAGGTGGTAGGTCGCGCGCACCACCGCTTGCTGGCGGGGTTTGAAGACGAGCGGGAAGCTTGGATCGAGCGAGAGACCGAACCCGACGAAGGCCGCGAAGGAGACCGCGACGACGACCGACGCGGCGAGCAACAGGCGGCGGAAGACGAACGTCGCCATCCGTTGGACTCTAGTAGGGTGACAGGCCGTGGCTGACGCTCTCGCCCAGCTGAAGGCACGCCTCACCGACCTGCACGGCATTCAGGACGTCGCGTCTCTCCTGGTCTGGGACCAGCGCACGACCATGCCGCCGGCCGGCGTCGGTCATCGCGCGCAGCATCTCGCGCTCCTCCAGCGCCTCGCGCACGAACGGCTGACCGCCCCCGAGATCGGGCGCCTGCTCGACGAGGTGGACGCGGGGTCGCTCGACCCGGAGTCGGACGATGCGGGCCTCCTCCGGCTCGCGCGGAGGACGTACGACAAGGCCGTCCAGGTCCCCGTCGAGCTCCGGAGCGAGATGGCCATCGCGTCGGCCGAGGCGAACCCGGTCTGGGTGAAGGCGAAGGAGACGTCGGACTTCCAGCTGTTTCTCGGGCCGCTCGAGCGCAACGTGGAGTTGCGCCGGCGGTACATCGAGTGCTTCGGCCCGCAGGACGAGCCCTACGACATCCTGCTCGACGACTTCGAGCCGGAGATGAAGACCGGAGAGGTCACGCGCATCTTCGACGAGATCAAGGCCGAGCTCGTGCCGCTGATCGCCGAGCTGCGCGACAGCGAGGTCGACGACTCCTTTCTCTTCGGCCACTTCCCCCTCGACCGCCAGATTGCCCTCGACCACGAGGTCGTCGATTTGTTCGGCCACCGGCCTGATACGTGGCGCATCGACCCGACCGAGCATCCCTTCGCAGGCGGTGCCGGCATCGACGACATCCGCATCACGACGCACTACTACGAGGACAGTCTCAAGTCGCTGTTCTCGACCATGCACGAGTACGGGCACGGGCTGTACGAGCACCAGATCCCGCGCCGCTTCGCGAATCTCCCGATCGGAACCGGCGCCTCGCTCGGCCTACACGAGTCGCAGAGCCGCCTGTGGGAGAACCTCGTCGGACGCAGCATGCCGTTCTGGCGCTTCTTCTATCCGCGCCTGCAGGAGGTCTTCCCGGAGCAGTTCCGCGGCGTCGAGCTCGATCGCTTCTATGCCGCCGTCAACCGCGTGCGCCCGTCGCTCATCCGGATCCGCGCGGATGAAGTCACCTACGGCATGCACGTGATCCTCCGCTTCGAGCTCGAGCAGGACATCGTCAACGGACGCGTCGAGCTGCGCGACCTGCCGCAGCGGTGGGCGGAGAAGATGGACGAGTACCTCGGTGTCGAGGTCCCCGACGACGCGAACGGCGTGCTCCAGGACATGCACTGGGCGTCGGGGCTCATCGGGTACTTCTCGACCTATTTGCTCGGCACCGTGATGTCGGTGCAGATCTGGGAGAAGATCCAGGAGGACGTGCCCGATGTCGAGGACCGCATCGAGCGCGGGGACTTCATCGCGCTGCGCGAGTGGCTCGGCGACAACGTGCACGAGCTCGGGCGGAAGTTCACCCCGCAGGAGACGCTGCGACGAGCGACCGGCTCGGGCATCGACGCGAAGCCGTACCTCGCGTACCTGAAGCGCAAGTACGGCGCCCCCGTCGCCGCCTAGCGCCCGGGTTACCCTACTCCGGCTCGGCCCCGTAGCTCAGCGGATAGAGCGGCAGACTTCGAATCTGCGCGCGGAGGTTCGACTCCTCCCGGGGCCATGGCGCGATAGCGATAGCCGCGCCCGCGCACCGTCTCGATCAGCTCGGGATGTGCGGTGTCTTGCTCGATCTTCGCCCGGAGGTAGCTGACGTACAGACATGCGCTGTCGGCGGCCTCTCCGATGAGCCGGCCCCAGACGAGATGACCGAGCTGCTCGGGCGACAGCACGCGGCCGGGATTCGCGGTAAGCGCCTCCAGCAGGCGCAGCTCGATCGGCGTGAGGCGGACGGGCTCGCCGCGGACGACCACTTCGGGGTTGCCCTGAGCGACCCTGAGCGTGCCGTCGTCGAAGACGTTCGGGTCGACAGGCCGCAACGGCGAGCGCCGAAGCAGCACGAGGTCGGGGTCGATGTCGGGCAGCGCATGCAGGGCGTCATCGCCGTCCGCCGCAGTGAACACGCGATAGCCGAGGTGGGTGAGGCGCCGCTCGAGCGCGTCCGCAGCGTCGCCGCCCTCGACGACGAGGACAGACGGGAGGTCGCAGACAGCCGCCATGGCGCCAATATCGGCCTCGATGCCCTTCAGGGCGATTCCCGGAACCGGGCGACGTCTCTCGCCCCGTGGCGCGTGGCCGTCCTCGATTTAGAGGATGGAGGGTCCGCGATCTCTCGGCTGGTCAGGGGGCGGCCGTGGCCCGATGATCTCTGGAGTGGCTCTGTCTCCGGAGATCCGCACCCTTCACGAGGAAAACGCGGGGCGCTACCGCGACATCGTGGAGAACGCGAGCGACCTGATCTTCACGGTCGATCTCGACGATCGGATCACGAGCGTCAATGCCGCGTTCGAGCGCGCGTTGGGTCGCTCGCGGTCAGACCTACTCGGCCGGCCGCTCTCGAGCGTCGTCATGCCCGCATGGCACGGGCAGCTTCGTGACGCGACGTCGGCGAAGCTCACGCGCGGTCCGAACGCGACCGTGTACGACCTCGAGCTGCTCGCCGAGGACGGCCATCCGGTACCGGTGGAGGTGTCGAGCTGGGTCGTCGTCGAGGACGGGCAGCCCCGCGCCGTTCAGGCGATCTGTCGCGACATGAGCGAGCGCAACGCCGCCGAGGAGGACCTGCGGACCATGCGGGCGGAGCTCGCCAAACGCGACGACTTCCTGCGGCGCGCGTTCGAGGACACAGCGGTGAGCATGGTCGTGACCGCGGCGGACGGTGTGATCGAGCGCGCCAATCAAGCGTTTTGCGAACTGCTCGGCTACGCAGAGGCTGAGCTGCGCGGGACGAACATGGTCGACATCACGCATCCCGACGATCGAGCAATGGTCCTGACGGCGATCGGGCAGCTGCGCAGCGGCGAGCTGCGTCGGTTCGCCGGCGAGAAGCGCTACCGGTGCAAGGACGGCGGAACGGTGCGCGCGCAGATCGGCATCTCGCCGATCTTGAGCGCGACCGGCGAAGTCACGTCGTTCATTTCACAGATCCTCGACGTGACCGAGCAGCGTGCGGTCGAGGCCGCGCTGCGCGAGACGGGCGAGCTTTTCCGCGCCGCGTTCGAAGACGTCGAGGCCGGGATGATGCTCGTGGTGCCCGACGGCCGGATCGTGCAGTGCAACGCTTCGGTGTGCGAGCTGCTCGACTACACGCCGGAGGAGCTCCGGGAGCTGGACGTCGTCGCGATCACCCACCCGGACGACCGCGATCAGACGCGCGACACGCTCGCCCGGCTGGCGAGCGGAGAGCTGAAGAGCCAGACGTTGGAGAAGCGCTACCTGCGCAAGTCGGGCGACGCTGTCTGGGCTCGCAGGTCGACCTCGACCGTCCGGGCTGCGAACGGCGACCTGACGTGCATCGTCACGCAGATCAACGACGTCAGCGCGCGGCGCCAGAGCGAGGAGCGCTTTCGGGCGCTCTTCGAGTCGAGCCCGCAGGGGATGGCAGTTGTCGACGAGGGCGGCAGCCTCCTCCAGACCAACGCCGCGCTCGGGGAGATTCTCGGTTGCGACTCGAGTGAGCTCGTCGGCCTCAATTTCACCGAGTTCACGCACCCGGACGACTGCGCGGCCGACCTCGAGCTCTACACCGAGCTGATGGAAGGCCGGCGGACGCACTACGAGCTGGAGAAGCGCTACCTCCGTCCGGACGGCGGGGTGGTCTGGGGGCACCTGACCACGTTCGCGCTACCCAATCCAGGCGGCGGCCCGCGTCTCGCGATCGGCATTCTCGGCGACATCACCGAGCGCCGCGCGCTCGAGGACCAACTTCGTCAGTCCCAGCGCATGGAGGCGGTCGGGCAGCTCGCCGGCGGCGTCGCGCATGACTTCAACAACCTGCTCACGGCGGTCGCGAGCTACTGCGACCTCGCGTCAGACGCGCTCGAGGACGACAGCAATCCGGTGCTGTACGCCAGCGTCGACGGCATTCGCAGCGCGGCCGGTCGCGCGGCCGACGTCACGCAACAGCTGCTCGCCTTCAGCCGGCGGCAGGTGCTCGAGCTGAAGCCGCTCGACCTCAACTTGGCCGTCTCCGACCAGACCCGGTTGCTTCGGCGCCTGCTCGGCGACGATGTCAGCATCCGCCTCGCGCTCGAGCCCGACCTTCCTGCAGTGACGATGGACGAGGGTCAGCTCGCGCAGGTGGTGATGAACCTCGCCGTCAACGCGCGCGATGCGATGCCGGACGACGGCGGGATCCTCATCATCGAAACGCAGAGCGTCGATCTCGACCGCGCTCCGACGATGACGGGGATCGTGAGCGGGCCGCACGTGATGCTCGCCGTCAGCGACTCCGGTTGCGGGATGACGCCGGCGACGCGCGATCGGGTCTTCGAGCCGTTCTTCACGACCAAGGGGCCCGGCAAGGGAACCGGTCTCGGCCTCTCCACCGTGCTCGGCATCGTCGAGCAGTCGGGCGGCCGCGTCAGCGTGTACAGCGAGCCCGGCGTCGGCACGACCTTCAAGGTGTATATGCCGATCGGCGGCGCGGCTCCGGCGCCCGAGCGCGCGCCCGAGAGTGTGGTGACGCAAGACCGCCCGGTAGGAAGCGGCGTCATCCTCCTCGTCGAGGACAACGATGCGGTTCGCCGGCCGGTCGCGCGGCTCCTATCCGACTTCGGATACGACGTCGTGGCAGCGGACGGGCCGGAAGAGGCGTTGCGGCTCGCCGCGGGACGGAGGCTCGACCTCCTCGTCACCGACGTCGTCATGCCGATCATGAACGGCCGCCAGCTTGCAGAGCGACTCCTCGCCGACCGGAGTGACCTCAAGGTGCTGTACATGTCCGGCTACACCGATGACGCTGTGATCGCGCGCGGCGTCATCGCGCCGGGGACCGCGTTCCTCCAGAAGCCGTTCGGCGCCGATCGGCTCGCACAGAAGATCCGCGAGCTGCTCGACGCCAACTAGCGAAGCCCTCTAGTCGATCAGCGACATGCGCAGCGCGTTGGCGACCGCCTGCGTTCGCGTGTCCGCTTCGAGCTTCGCCATCGCTTTCTCGATGTGCGTGCGCACGGTGAGCGGAGAGATGCCCAACTCGAGCCCGACCTGCTCGTTCCGCATGCCGTCAGCGAGGAGTCGCAGCACTTCGCGCTCGCGCTTCGTCAGCCCGGGGATACGGGCTGTTGCATCCGGTCCCGCGAGGACGCCGGCGAGCACCGGATCGACATACGTCTGACCTCCGGCGACGGTGCGGATCGCGCGCACGAGGTCCGATAGCGGCGACTCCTTCAGCACGAAGCCGCGCGCGCCGGCGTCGATCGCCTCGATCACGATGGCCCGCTCCGCGTACCCGGTGTAGATGATCACTCCGGTCGGGCATCCCGCGGCCGCGAGCTGTCGCGCTGCCTCGATGCCTCCGATTCCGGGCATCTGCACGTCGACGACCGCGACGTCGGGCTGGAGCTCCTGGACCCGGGCGACCGTGTCCGCTCCTCCTCCTGCCGTCCCGGCGATCTCGATCCCTTCCTCGCTCGCGAGGAAGCGGGAGACCGCATCGACGATCGCGGGATGGTCGTCGGCCACAAAGCACCGCAAGGCCATTTGGACAAAAGTATAGGCCGCGTTCTCAGGCAATCAAGGCGTCGCGCAGCGCAACCGCGACCGCCTGCGTGCGGGTCTTCGCGCCGAGCTTCGTCATCGCCCGGTGGGCGTGCGCCCGGACGGTGTCCGGAGAGAGGAAGAGCTCTGCGCCGATCTCCCCGTAGGAGCCGCCTTCGGCGAGGAGCCGGAGCACCTCGCGCTCGCGGCCGCTCAGTCGCTTGGCAGCGGCCGGGTCGGTACGCGCGAGGTCGATGGCGAGGACCGGGTCGATGTACACCGACCCCGAGGCGATGAGGTCGATCGCGCGCGTGAGGTCGTCGAGCGGCGAGTCCTTGAGGGCGAATCCCTGTGCGCCGGCCTCGAGCGCCTCTGCGACGAGGCCCCGGTCGGCGAACCCGGAGTACAGGAGCACCGCGGTCTCCGGCGAGACCGACTTGGCCGACCGGGCGAGCTCGAGGCCGCCGATCCGCGGCATGCGGAGGTCGGCGACGCAGACGGCCGGGCGGTGCAGCTCGATCGCCGCGAGCGCCTGCTCCCCGTCGCCTGCGGTCGCGACGACGGCGTATCCGGCCGCGGAGAGGTACCGCGCCACGCAGTCGATGATGGGCGGATGGTCGTCGGCGACGATGCAGGTGATCGTCGACCGGTTGGGGCGGGGCTTGGTCATACGGCGACTGCCTCCTCATGGCGTACGAGCGAGCGCGCGAACGCGTCGACGACTGCCGGATCGAATTTCCGTCCACGCTGTTCGATGACGTATGCAAAGGCATCCTCCGGCGTCCACGCGCCGCGGTAGGGGCGGTCGCTCGTGAGCGCGTCGAAGACGTCGGCGACGGTGACGATCCTCCCTGCGAGGGGAATCTCGTTCCCGGCCAGCCCGCGCGGATAGCCCGAGCCGTCCCAGCACTCGTGGTGCGTCCAGGCCACGGTCGCAGCCAACTCGAGGAGCTCGTTCCCGGAGCCGGCGAGCAGCTCCCGCCCGACATCGGTGTGACGCTCCATCGCGCCGCGCTCGTCGGGGGAGAGCTCGCCCGGCTTGCGCAGGATCGTCTCGCTGATCGCGATCTTGCCGATGTCGTGCAGGGGGCCGGCCAGACGTAGCCGCTCGGCGACGACGGTGGTCAGTCCGAGCTCGACCGCGATCAGGCGCGCGGATTCGGCAACGCGCTCGACGTGCTCGCCGGTCTCGAAATCGTGAAACTCCATCGCGCGGCCGAGCCGGGCGACCGTTTCCGCGTATGCGCGCCGCAGCTCTTCCTCCGACACTGCGATCGCCGCGTACGCCAGCTCGAGCTGCGCGGAGCGGGACTCCTCGAGGCGGCTGCGATGGACCGCGCCGGCGACGGCGATGAGGAGGTCGTTCGGGACGAAGGGCTTTGTGAGGTAGCCGTGGGCGCCGAGTGCGAGCGCGCGGTCGGCCGTGTGGGGGTCGTCATCACCGGTCACCATCACCGTGGCTGTGGCCGGCAGGGGGGCGAGCTCGGAAAGGAGCACGAGCCCGGACTCCCCGGGGAGGCCGATGTCGCAGAGGACGACCGCGTAGTCGTGGACGGCGAGGAGCCGCCGGGCCTCGTAGGCGTCCCCGGCGCAGTCGCACGTGTGGCCTGCCGCGTTCAGCACGCGCTTGATGCACGAGCGGACGTGCGGGTCGTCGTCGACGCAGAGAATCGGCTTTCCGGTCACGCTCTCATGATGTGTGCGATCGGCGCCGAGCGGAATCCGTCCGAAACCGGACTTTCACCTGGGATGTATGGCGGCGTGCCCTCCTGCAAAGGGAGTAGTTTGGGCACGTGCTCGAGCTGACGCCCGACGAGCTTCTGTCCACCACACGCGCCGTCCGCAAGCGCCTCGACCTCACCCGGCCGGTCGAGCGCGAGGTGCTGGAGGAGTGCCTCCGGCTCGCGCAGCAGGCGCCCACGGCGAGCTATTCGCAGAACTGGCACTTCGTCGTCGTCACCGACGCCGAGAAGCGGGCGCAGCTCGGGGAGCTCTGGCGCGAGGTCGCGTTCCCCTATCTCCAGCGGGGCGGAGGGCCGCGCGAGGGGCAGATGGCCCGGATCGGCGACGCCGTCGTGCACCTCGCGGACCACATCCACGAAGTGCCGGTGCATGTGATTCCGTGCGTGATCGGCCGCTACGAAGGGAAGTCGAACCCGCTCGTTGCCTCGATGTTCGGGTCGATCGTCCCGGCGGCCTGGTCGTTCATGCTGGCGGCTCGCTCGCGCGGGCTCGGCACGTGCTGGACGACGTTCCATCTCATGCACGAGCGCGAGGCGGCCGAGATCCTCGGCATCCCGTATGACGAGGTCACGCAGGTGGCGCTCATCCCGGTCGCCTACACGATCGGAACGGACTTCAAGCCCGGCAAGCGCAAGTCCCTCGACTCCATGGTCCACTGGGACCAGTGGTGAGTCAGGGCGAGAGGTAGCGCCCGAAGTACTCGAGGACCGCGTCGAATCGTTGGACGCGGTGAATGGGCGAACCGCTGCGCGTGAGCTCGTGGCTCTCCGCCGGGAAGCGCAGGAGCTCGACCTCTTTGCCGAGCAGGCGCAGCAGCGAGAACAGGTGCTCGCCCTGCTCGACCGGACAGCGCAGGTCGTTCTCGGAGTGGAGGATGAGCAGCGGCGTCTCGATGTTCTTCGCGTATGTCGACGGCGACTTCTCGAGATGCGACTCGACGTTGTCCCACATTGGGCCGCCGAATTGCCGCTCGAACACCCAGAACAGGTCGCTCGAGCCGAACATGCTCACGAGGTTGTTCACGCTGCGCTCGGTTATCGCGGCCTTGAAGCGATTCGTGTGCCCGACGATCCACGACGTCATGAATCCTCCGTATGAGCCGCCGATCACGCCCATGCGCTCGCCATCGAGGAAGTCGAACTTCTCGAGCGCGGTGTCGACGACGGCCATGACGTCCTCGTAGTCGACGGTGCCCCAGCCCGGCCCAGCGTCTCCGACCGGTCCGCGGATCGCGCGTCCCCACTCCTCCGAGTAGCCGGACCCGCCGCGGGGGTTCGAGAACAGGACGACGTAGCCGCCGGCGGCCATCACCTGCACCTCGTCGAAGAAACCGGTGCCGTATTGCGTGAACGGGCCACCGTGGATGGTCAGGATGACGGGGTAGCGCTTCTTGGGATCGAAGCCCGGGGGCCGGACGATCCACGCGTCGACCTCGGTGCCGTCCTTCGACACCGCGGTGAAGCGCTCGGGATCGCTCAGCTTGCGTCCTGCGGTGAAGTCCTTGCCGACGTGCGTGAGCTGTTTGCCGTCACACCCGCTGTAGAGCTCCCGCATCGTCGTGTGCGTGCTGCCGACGTAGACGAGCGCGTCTCCGGCGATGTCGAAGCCGCCGATCACCTGCTCGCCGCCGACGAGCAGCTCCGGCTCGCCGCTCCCGTCCGCGGCGACCGAGTAGAGGTGGCAATTGCCGCCGTCCTCGACCGCGAACACGATGCGGTCGTTGTTCCACACCGGCCCGCGGATCGGCGGGTACGGCCCGCACTGGCGGTCGAGCGAGGCGGTGAGGACCTTCGCCGCGGCGCCGGGCATCTCCGCGACGGCGACCTGCGTGTGATGCGGATCGGTGCCGTCCTCGACGGTCCAGTCGTACGCGAGCCGGCCGTCGGCCGAGAAAGCCGGCCAGCCGCACGCTGCGTCGTCGCCGGTGATCTGCTCCGGCTCGCCGCCGGACGCGTCGACGGCGTAGAGCCGTGTGACCAGCTCGACGTCCCAATCCGGCGTGCGTAGCGCAGCGAAGAAGACGCGCTTCCCGTCCGGCGTCCACGCCGGAGTGTCGTCCTCGAAGTCGCCGTCCGTGAGCTGGCGCGTGTCGCCGTCGAGATCGACGATCCAGAGGTGCTTGCGGCGGTCGCCTGTCCACCCGACGCTGTCGAGCTTGTGGAAGACACGCCGGAATCGGCGCGGCGTGCGCTTTCGGTCGTCCTCTTGGTCGTAGGCCTCGTCGCGGTCGCGCGCGGTGAAGACGATGTGTGTCGAGTCGGGCGACCACTCCGCGCTCTCGACGCTCTCCTTCAGGTCGGTGAGCTTGCGCGCTTCGCCGCCCTCGGCCGGGATGAGGTAGAGGCTCGCCGGCGTCTTGTCCTCGCCGCGGTTGGACACGAACGAGAGCCACCGGCCGTCGGGCGACCAGCGCGGCAGTCCGTCGCGGCGGTCGCCGGCGGTGAACTGCTCCGGCTCCTCGGATCCGTCGAGCCGGGTGATCCAGATCGCACCGCGGTAGTCGTTCTTGTCCTTGTCGATCGACCAGACCTGGTACGCGACGCGCGTCCCGTCCGGTGAGATGCGGGGATCGGCGACGCCGGTGAGCTCGTAGACGTCCTCGGGTCGCATTCCGGCCACGAGGCGGGACTATAGATCGGAGGCCGTTGCCATGAGACGATTGGCGCATGGCGACGGTCGAGGCGGTGGAACGGAAGGTCCGGTCGGTGGAGGGGTTCCGTGTCGCGGTGCGCCACCTGGATGGGCGGAACGTCCGCGGCGACCGGACGCACATGCCGACGTACCAGTTCCGCCGTGCGATGGCGGACTCGGCGAACGTGAAGGCGTGGCGCGAGGGACGCTTCCGCGGGCGCTACCCCGGCTTCGAGGTGGACGTGCTCCATCGCGATGGGACGCGCGCCCACGGCGGGACGCTGCTCGGCACGATCCGGGCCGAGTACCGTTAGTCGCGCGCGCGGGCGTGGCGAAACGGTAGACGCGCCGGCCTTAGGAGCCGGTGGGCGAAAGCCCGTGGGGGTTCAAGTCCCTCCGCCCGCACTCCCTTCGCGCGGTTGCGCTACGTGAGATCGCGTCTGGTGAATGCGGTGACCGCGGCCGCGATGAACACGATCGTGCCGACAGCGAGGGGTGTGGCGTGCGCGAAGGTGAGGCCGTGACGGAGCGGGTCGACCGTTCCGTACTGGTAGAAGGGCGATGCGTCTCGCAGTGGTTTCAGCGCGCTGACCAGTGAGCCGAGCGCGTTGGCGATGTACGCGGCGCCGGCAGCGGCCCCGGCGACCGCGAGCGCGAGCCCGCGCCGCCCGCTGGCGGCGCCGATGGCGAGCGCGATCGAGCCGTACAGGAGTCCGAGCAGTCCGGTCGCTGCGGCGGCGGCTGCAAGGTGGCCGGTGTTGATGTTGAGTCCTGCGGCTGCGGTCGAGATCGCGAGCGAGGCGAAGGCGACGATGGCGAGGAGCGTCACGAGGGCAGCGACGGCGGCTGCTTTCTCCAGCACAACCCGCCTCCGTGAGATCGGGTTGGCAAGCAGCAGGTCGAGGGTCTGCTGCTCTTCTTCTCCCGCGATCGCACGTGCTCCGGCAGCGACCGCCGCTGCGATCATCAACGCGGGAAGCACGAGCGAAAACAGCTCGATGCCGAGATAACCGGTGGCGGTGCTGTAGTCGACGACGCCGCCGAAGCCGAGGAAAGCCTTCAGCGTGCCGGGGTAGCTCTTGACCAGCTTGTTCAGACTGGGGTTGTGCCCGATCGATGGGTAGATGGCGACGATTGCCGCCACCATGAGGATGATGTAGGCGGCAAAGCCGACGAAGCTGCGGAAGCCGTCGCGCAGGGTCCTGGTCACGACACTACGCGGCATCAACCGGTTCCTGGTAGAGGGCGAGGAAGACGTCCTCGAGATCGGCCTCACGGCTCTCCAGTCCGACGATGTGATGGGTGGCAAGCGCTTTCACGAGCGCGTCTGGCTCGCCCTGCAACCCGAAGACGATCGTCCGGTCGCGCCGGTCGAGCTCGCGCACACCAGGGATGCTCGCGAACGCATCCGGGGTAGCCGGTTCGGCGAGAGTCACCGTGATCCGCACGAGCGCGTGCGCGCGTAGCGCCTCGACGGTGTCTTCGAGCACGAGGCGTCCGTCGCGCAGAAGTGCGACTCGGTCGGCGACCCGCTGGACCTCGGGAAGCACGTGCGAGGAGATCAGCACCGTCCTGCCGGCCTTCCTCGTTTCGTCGAGCAGTCCGTACACGAGCTGCTGAACGAGCGGATCGAGGCCAGAGGTGGGCTCATCCAGGATCAGCAGCTCCGGGTCGTGCATGAACGCCAGCACGATCCCGACCTTCTGCCGGTTCCCCTTCGAGAGCGTCTTCAACGGCCGGTCGAGCTCGACATCGAGCCGCTCTGCGAGCTCCTCGGCTCGACCGAGGCCGTCCAGGCCACGGAGCCCGGCGAAGTAGGTGAGCTGCGCGCGTCCCGTGAGCCGGTCGTACAGGCGTAGATCGCCGGGCAGATAGCCGATACGACGACGGAGGGCGGAGCCACTGCGGGGGCTGGCGCCAAGCACCCGCACGCTGCCGCTCGTCGGACGGATCAGGTCGAGGAGCAGACGGATCGTTGTCGTCTTCCCGGCTCCGTTCGGGCCAAGGAGGCCGAACACCTCGCCCGGCTCGACCGTGAAATCAAGATCGTCGATACCGCGGTGCAAGCCGTAGCTCTTGGTGAGCGAATGAGCCTCGACTACGGGAAGGTCAGCCACCGCTCGCGTGCTCGTGGTGGTGGTGTGCGTGCTCGTCCATGGGCGTGTTCATCATCTTCAGCATCGCCATGCCGCCGCCGCGGCGGAAGTAGCGCCACATGAGTGACGCGGCCACGAGCAGGAAGACGATGTTCAGCCACGTCGTGTAGTTCCACGTCACCGACGCGGTCATGACCTTCGCGTTGCGCGCCGTCCGCTCGATGCCGAGCCCCTGGAAGAGGAACTCGACCACGAGGCCCGCAGCGGCCATCGCGGCATAGAAGGTGACGAAGATGAACACGGCCATGCGCTTGCCGTAGTAGCGGCGGTAGATGTCGAGGATGGGGAGGATGAGCAGGTCGGCGAACACGAACGCGATCACGCCGCCGAAGCTGATGCCGCCGTTCCACAGCACGGCGGCGAGCGGGACGTTCCCGATCGAGCACACGAAGCTGAGCATCGCGACCGCCGGCCCGATGAGCGGCCCCCACACCTTCCCGAGCGTGCCGTGGTGCTCGAGGAAAAGCCCCCGCCAGAACGAGTCCGGCACCCATGCGGCGAGTGCGCCGGCGATGAGCAGCCCGCCGAAGACGTCGCGGCCGACCGCCGCCCAGTCCATGACGAAGTAGTCCGCGGTCGACGTCAGCCCCGCCGCCGACAGCAGTCGCTTCCCCGGACCGATCGACATATCCATCTCGGCGTGCCCCTCCATCGAGCCGAGCCGGCCCTTCTCCGCCTCGGCGCGCGCCTCTGCGACGAGACGTGGGCGCAGGAACGCGCGGAAAAGCAGCGCGACGAACACGATCATGAGCGGGCCGCCGACGAACTCGCCGACGACGAACTGCCATCCGAGCAGGAGTGCCATGACGATCCCGAGCTCGATCACGAGGTTCGTCGACGCGATCTCGAACGCCATCGCCGCGGTGAAGTCGGCGCCCTTGCGGAAGAGCGACCGCGCGAGCGCCACCGACGCGTACGAGCACGACGACGACGCTGCGCCGAGGGCGGACGCGACGACGAGCGTTCGCGGCGAAGAGTCCGGCAGCAGCTTGCGCATCTCCCGCTTCGACACCACGGCCTGCACTGCGGCCGAGAGCGCGAAGCCGAGCACGAGCGCCCACAGGATCTCCCACGTCATGCCGAACGCGAAGCTCAGCGCGCGCCAAAGCTCGTGGAGGAGGTGGATCACCGCCTAGTGACGAGTCGCGCGCGCCATGCGACCGCGCCGGCCATCGCCGCCCAGAGGAGCGTGACGACGCCGACGAGGAGCCAGGACAACGCGTTCATCGTTCGGTTGGATCCATTCGCCGGAGAAATCCTGCGTCCTCCTACCGGACGACACGCTCGATGTGCTCGGCGGCGCGGCGCAGGGCGTCGTCGTCGAAGAGATACGGCGTCGCATTCGGGATCGCGTGCTCCGGCGCGTCCAGGTCGGGCGATCCGGCAGCGGCGTTGAGCGCATACCGGATGGGGATCTCGTGACAGACGACGAGCGTCGCGGTCTCGTGCCGGTCGAGCAGCCGCCGGAAGGCGCGGGCGTACCGCCGTGCCGCGTCGTCGAGGCTTTCGCCGCCGGGGAACGCATCGGCCCGCGTGTGCGCGTGCTTCCACGCCCGGTACTCGCCGAGCGTCTCTCCCTCGAGCTCGCCGACGTCGATGTCGTCGAGCAGCGGCTCCACGAGGAACGGGACGTTCCTGCCCTGCAGAATGCACTCGGCCGTCTCCTTCGTTCGCTCGAAGCGAGTGTGGACGCAGAGCTGGAGCCCGAGCGGTGCGAGTTGGTGCCCCAGGCGAGCCGCTTCGGCCCGCCCCTCGTCCGTCAGCGGCACGGGGATGGCAGGGTCGCCGTTGATTCGACCCTCGACGTTCAGGGTGGAATGGGCGTGCCGAGTCAGGATGAACAGGCGCAACCGAGGCCGCAGGCTACACCCCCTCTGCTTGAATGGCCGGGTGCAGACACAGGTCGAAGAGCTGCCCGAGAACCGGGTCCGGATTACCGTGCAGGTGCCGTCGCACGACGTCCACCACGCCGTCGAGCACGCCGCCTCCGACCTCGCGAAGAGCGCGAAGATCCCCGGCTTCCGAAAAGGCAAGGTGCCGCGGGGCGTCCTCGTGCAGCGCGTCGGCCGCGAGCGCCTCATGGCGGAGGCGGTCGACAGCCACATCGGCGGCTGGTTCTGGAACGCCGCCGCGCAGTCGCGCGTGCGCCCGGTCGAGCAGCCCGAGTACGACTTTCAGCTTCCCGACTCCGAGGATCAGGACTGGCAGTTCACCGCGACGGTGACCGTCCAGGCGAAGCCGGAAGTCGCCGACTGGAAGGAGCTCGAGGTCGGCGCGTACGAGCCGGAGGTCCCGGAGGAGCTCGTCGAGCGAGAGCTGGACGCGCTTCGCTCCACCGTCGCCGAGCTCGTGCCCGTCGAGGGCAGGCCCGTCGGGCCCGACGACACCGTCATCGTCGACATGGTCTCGCCCCAGGGCGAGACGCGGCGCGACTACGTCGTCGAGCTCGATCGCGGCGCTGTCGTCGAGGAGATCGAGCAGGGCATCGTCGGCCTGAACGCCGGCGAGACGAGGGAGATCGAGTTCGAGCTCGTCGACGGGTCGAAGCAGAACGTCTCGGTGACGGTGAAGGAGATCAAGGAGAAGGTGCTGCCGCCGCTCGACGACGAGCTGGCGCGCGCCGCGAGCGAGTTCGATTCGTTCGCCGATCTGCGCGCCGACGTCGAGTCGCGCCTGCGCGAGCAGATCGAGGACGAGATCGACGCCCAGTTCCGCTCGGACGTCGCCGACGCGCTCGTCGAGGCGTCGAAGGTCGATGCCTCCGGGCCGCTCGTCGAGTCGCGCACGCGCGAGCTGCTGCGCTCGCTGGCCCGCCAGGTTGAGTCGCGCGGCGTGCGGCTCGAGACGTATTTGACGATGACGGGCCAGTCCGCCGACGACCTGCTCGAGCGCCTGCGCGAGGAAGCCACGCGCTCGGTTGCGCGTGAGCTCGTGCTCGAGGCGGCTGCCGAGAAGCTCGGCATCGACATTCCGGATTCCGAGATCGAAGCGCTTATCCGCGAGCAGGCGGAGGCGTTCGACGAGGACCCCGAGGATCAACTGCTGCGCCTGCGCGAGTCGGGCCGCTTCGAGTCGCTGCGCGAGGACCTGCGCCTGCGCAAGGCGCTCGACACCGTCGCCTCGGAGGTCAAGCGGATTCCGCGTGAGCTGGCGGCGGCACGCGAGTCGATCTGGACGCCCGACAAGGAAAAGCCGCAGACCGAAGCGAAACTCTGGACCCCGGGAAGCTGAGGAGCCACATGAATCCGACACCGTCGAACCTCGTCATACCGTCCGTCATCGAGCAGACCTCGCGTGGCGAGCGTTTCTTCGACATCTACTCGAGGCTCCTGAACGAGCGCATCATCTTCCTCGGGACGCCGATCGACGACGTCGTCGCGAACCTCATCGTCGCCCAGATGATCCATCTGGAGTCGGAGGATCCCGACAAGGACATCCAGCTGTACATCAACTCGCCGGGGGGCTCGGTGTATGCCGGGCTCGCCATCTACGACACGATGCAGTTCATCCGCTGCGAGGTCGCGACCACCTGCGTCGGCATCGCGATGTCGATGGGCGCGCTCCTTCTTGCGGCCGGCACGGAGGGAAAGCGGTCGGCGCTGCCGAACTCCAAGATCCTCATCCACCAGGTCTCCGGTGGATTCCAAGGGCAAGGCACCGACATCGAGATCCAGGCGCGCGAGACGATCAATCTCAAGCGCGGCCTGGAGGAGATCATCGGTAAGCACACGAATCAGCCGGTCGAAAAGGTCTCGAAGGACATGGAGCGCGACTACTACATGACCGCAGAAGAGGCCAAGGAATACGGGATCGTCGACAACGTCGTCGCCCACCGGTAGACGAAAAGCGGGATCCGAGGTACAAGGAGAGCACCGTGGCAAGGGCCAGCGAAGGAAACGAGCAGCTCCTCTGCAGCTTCTGCGGGAAGAGCCAGCGGCAGGTCAAGAAACTGATCGCCGGCCCCGGCGTCTACATCTGCGACGAGTGCATCGATCTCTGCAACGAGATCATCGACGAGGAGCTCACCTCTCCGACCCAGCTCGATCTCGACAACCTGCCGAGGCCGCGGGACATCTACACCGTCCTCAACGACTACGTCGTCTCGCAGGAAGAGGCCAAGCGCACGCTGTCGGTCGCGGTCTACAACCACTACAAGCGCGTGCAGATGGGCACCGACGAAGACGAGGTGGAGCTGCAGAAGTCGAACATCCTGCTGCTCGGCCCGACCGGTTGCGGCAAGACGCTGCTGGCGCAGACGCTGGCGCGCATCCTCAACGTTCCGTTCGCGATCGCCGACGCGACCGCGCTCACCGAGGCCGGCTACGTCGGTGAAGACGTCGAGAACATCCTGCTGAAGCTGATCCAGGCGGCCGACTTCGACATCAAGAAAGCCGAGACCGGGATCATCTACATCGACGAGGTCGACAAGATCGCGCGCAAGGCGGACAACCCGTCCATCACGCGCGACGTCTCCGGCGAGGGCGTGCAACAGGCGCTGCTGAAGATCCTTGAGGGAACGGTCGCTTCGGTGCCCCCGCAGGGCGGCCGCAAGCACCCGCACCAGGAGTTCCTGTCCATCGACACGACGAACATCCTGTTCATCTGCGGCGGCGCGTTCGCCGGCCTCGACAAGATCATCGCGCGCCGCATCGGCAAGAACGCCGTCGGCTTCGGCGCCGAGGTGCGCTCGAAGCACTCGACCGAGGCCTCCGAGTTGCTCACGCAGGTGATGCCGGAAGACCTGCTCAACTTCGGTCTCATCCCCGAGTTCATCGGCCGGCTTCCGGTCGTCTCGGCAGTGCACCAGCTGCGCAAGGAAGATCTCGTGCAGATCCTCACCGAGCCGAAGAACGCGCTCGCGAAGCAGTACCAGCGCTTCTTCGGTTACGACAACATCGAGCTCGTCTTCACCGAAGACGGGCTGTGGGAGATCGCCGAGAAGGCGCTCGCACGCGAGACCGGCGCCCGCGGACTGCGCTCGATCATCGAGGGCGCGCTCCTCGACGTGATGTTCGAGCTCCCCTCGCGCCGCGACGTCACCAAGTGCGTGATCACGAAGGAGTGCATCGCGCAGGGCATCCGGCCGACGCTCGTCACGAGCGCAGGGGCCGACACCGATCTCGACGAGCCCGTCGAGAAGTCCGCCTAGCCTCTCGGCTCCGAGACCCGTAGGTGGCCGCCGCTTTCGCGGATGTCTTGACATGTCTCGGATCCCATGATTTAAGACACCTGAATCGGGTCTCATATTTCTCTCGAAGCGGAGGGTCATCATGGCACGAGGCTGGAAGCGGGCTTTGCCGCTCGGCGCGGCTGCCCTGCTCTGCGCCGCATTCGCGGCCACCGCCGGCGCGGGGACGCGCGCCGGGAAAAGCGTCAACGTCGCCTTCATCTACCCGAAGACCGGCGGTCTCGCCGCCTTCGGCCAGGAGGAGCTCGATGGGTTCCAGGCCGGGCTTGCCTACGTCAACGGCAAGTGCGGCGGCTACACCATCAAGCCGACCTACATCGACGACGCAACCGACCCGGCGACCGCCATCGCGGCCTTCAAGAACGAGGTCGGCCAGGGCGTCAAGATCATCACCGGCACGGGCTCGTCGGGCATCGCGCTGCAGCTCGGGCCGCTCGCCGCGCAGAACGACGTGCTGTACATCTCCGGCGCGGCGGCGGCCGACCAGATCACCGGGCTCAACCGGAACACGTTCCGCGCCGGTCGGCAGACCCTGCAGGACGTCCTCGACGCCGCCAACGTCTTCCCACCGAAGACGACGGGCAAGAAGGTCGTCGTCTTCGCCGAGGACACGGCGTTCGGCGCAGGCAACTACGCCGCGGTCGCGGCCATCTTCGGCGCCAGGGGCCAGACGGTGACGAAGATTCTGTCGCCGTTCGGCACGCCCGATCTGACGCCGTACGCGCAGCAGCTCGCCAACTCGGGAGCCGACGCCGCGTTCGTCGCCTGGGCCAACACGACCAATGCGGCGGCGATGTGGCAGGCGCTGCAGCAGCAGGGCGTCGCGAAGAAGATGACCCTCATCACGGGTCTCGCCAACCGCGGCAGCTACGACGCGATCGGGCCGCTGGTCCCGGGCGTGACGATGATCTCGCACTACGTCTACAAGGCGCCGCACAACGCGGCGAACACCTACCTCATCAAGTGGATGGCGAAGAACCGCCACCAGGTGCCCGACCTGTTCGACCCGGACGGGTTCGTCACCGCTCAGATGGTCTGCCGTGCGGTCGCCAAGGGCGGCACCGACACCTCGAAGCAGATCAGCGCGCTCGAGGGCTGGCAGTTCCTCGCGCCGAAGGGCAAGCAGTACATCCGGGCGGCCGACCACGCGATGATCCAGCCGATGTTCCAGGTGCAGCTCGTGCCCGGGAACGGCGGCCACTTCGTCGCCAAGGTCGTGAAGACGATCTCGCCCGGCAACGTCCAGCCTCCGGTCACGCCGTTCAAGTAGGAGCGGCGACCGGCGGATCAAGGTGAACCCTCCGATCCTCGCCACGCGAAACCTCGGGCTCGACATCGGCGGCGCGACCATCGTCGCCGATGTCAGCCTCGAGGTGAGCGAGGGCGAGCTCCTCGGGATCATCGGGCCGAACGGCGCGGGCAAGACGTCGCTGTTCAACCTCTTCTCGGGCCTGTATCGGCCCACCTCGGGCTCGATCCACCTGAACGGCGTCGACATCACGCACCAGCCGACGTACCTGCGAACGCGGGAGGGAATCGGCCGGACGTTCCAGGTGTCGAGCGTCTTCCCGCTGCTGACGACGTTCGAGAACGTCCGCCTCGCCGCGCAGTCGGCGCTCGGCGGCACGCTCCGGCTCTGGCAGCGGGCGTCCGGCGTGAAGAAGGCCGTAGACGGAGCCCGCGCCGCGCTCGCACGTGTCGGGCTCGAGGCTCGCGCCGCACAGCCGGCGGGCGGCCTCTCGCACGGCGACAAGCGGCGGCTGGAGATCGCGATGCTCCTCGCCGCGAACAAGCCGGTGCTGCTCCTCGACGAGCCGATGGCCGGCCTGTCCGCGGAGCACGTGCCGCAGCTCGTCGAGCTCATCCGCTCGGTTCACACCGAGGAGCGCAAGACCGTGCTCATGGTCGAGCATCACATGGAGGTGGTCACCGGCATCGCGCAGCGGATCGCAGTCATGCACCACGGCGCGCTCCTCGCGTGCGACACGCCGGCCGCCGTCATGGCGAACCCGACCGTCCAGTCGGCATACCTTGGAGAAGCGCTGTGAGCGCGGTTGCGACGAGGACGCTGCTGTCGGTCAGTGACCTGCACGTGTATCTCGGGCAGTCGCACGTCCTCCAGGGCGTGTCGTTCGACGTGCCGGAAGGCGGCGTCACTGCGTTGCTCGGCCGCAACGGCGTGGGCAAGACGACGACGCTGCGCGCCATTCTGGGGCTGGTCGGCCGGCGCGGTTCGGTCCAGCTCGACGGGGAGGAGCTGACGTCGCTGCCGACGCATCGCATCGTGCAGCGGCGGGTCGGCTACGTGCCGGAGGACCGCGACGTGTTCTCCGGGCTGACCGTGGCCGAGAACCTCCGGCTCGCCGAGCGCGACGGAGAGCCCCGCTACGACCTCGTCTACGACCTCTTCCCCGATCTCGAGGCGCGCGGCGCCCAGCGTGCGGGCACGCTCTCGGGCGGCCAGCAGCAGATGCTCTCGATCGCACGCGCGCTGCTGAACGACAACCGCGTTCTGCTCGTGGACGAGCCGACGAAGGGCCTCGCGCCTGCGCTCGTCGCCGACGTCGCGCACGTTCTCGAGCGGCTCGCAGAGCTGACGACGGTGCTGCTCGTCGAGCAGAACCTCGGCGTCGTGCGCCGGATCGCTCGCGACGCGATCGTGCTCGACCAGGGCCGGGTCGTGCACACGAGCGACGCCAAGGAGCTGCTCGAACAGCCGGACCTCGTCAGGCGCCTGCTCAGCGTCGGGAGCCACACATGAGCACCTGGCTCCTGCTCACGATCACCGGGCTCGGCCTCGGCGCGATGTACTTCCTCATCGCCTCGGGCCTGTCGCTCATCTACGGGCTGATGGGCGTCCTCAACTTCGCGCACGGCGCGTTCATCACCGTCGGCGCCTACGCGTCGTGGTGGACGGAGGCACACCTCTTCTCCGGCGTGCACTCGATCACGCTGCGCTTCCTCCTCGCGGCGCTCATGGGGCTGCTGGTCGGCGGTGTGTTCGCGGCCCTCGTCGAGCTCATCCTCATCAGGCCCCTCTACAACCGCCACATCGAGCAGGTGCTCGTGACCGTCGGCCTGTCGATCGCCTTCGTCGCGCTCGTGCAGGGCATCTGGGGGCCGGACCCGCAGGCCTTTGCCGTCCCGCCTTGGCTGCATGAGACGACGACGATCGCAGGCGCGCACATCCCGAACGACCGCTGGATCGAGATCGGCACCGCGGCCGTCGTGCTTGGCCTCCTGCAGCTCTTCCTCCGGCGAACGCGCTACGGGCTGATCATCCGCGCGGGCGTCGAGAACCGCGCGATGGTGCAGGCGCTCGGCATCGACGTGCGCAAGGCGTTCACGCTCGTGTTCGCGATCGGCGGCATCGCGGCCGCCGTCGCCGGCGTGCTCAGCGGCGTGTACTTCAACGTCGTCGGGCCCGACCAGGGGACGAGCCTCCTGATCTTCGCATTCATCGTGGTCGTCATTGGCGGCCTCGGCTCGATCGGCGGCTCCGCCGCTGCGGCCGTGGTCGTCGCCCTGACGCAGCAGTACACGAACTACTACGCGTCGGCGGGGGTCGGCGACATGGTCGTCGTCCTCCTGCTCGGACTCGTCCTGCTCGCGCGGCCGCGCGGCCTCGCGGGCGCGGTCGTCGGAGCGCGCGCGTGAAGCGCAGGCAGCTCCTCTCCGACTGGCTCGTGCCGCTCGCCGTCTTCGCCGTGCTCGCGATCGTCCCGGAGCTGCACTTCTCGATCCCGAAGCTGTTCGACCAGCCGATCTCGAGTCCGGGAACGCTGCAGCTCCTCGCGGCGTGCGTGCTCTTCGGCGGGCTCGCGCTGACGTACGACATCCAGTTCGGATACACCGGCCTGCTCTCGTTCGGCCACGCGCTGTACATCGCGGTCGGGGTCTACCTGTCGAACATCGCGATCACCGACTGGCACTGGAACTTCTGGGTTGCCATCCTCTTCACGATGGGCGTCGCGTTCGTGCTCGCGAACGTCCTGGGCTTCGTCAGCCTCCGCGTCGGTGGTATCGCCTTCGCGATGGTGACGCTCGCGTTCGCGCAGGCAGGCGCGGTGCTCGCGCTCAAGGACCCTCACCACTGGACGCACGGCGAGGAAGGCCTCGGCGCGGACTACACGAGGCTGCCGCACGTGTTCGTGGGCATTTTCAACACGAAGAACCTGTACTGGTTGGCGCTCGGCTTTCTCGTCGTCGTCTTCTTCACGGTCCGCTGGGCGGTCGAGTCGTCGCCGGGCCGCGTCTGGCAGGCGATCAGGGAGAACGAGCTGCGCGTCGAAGTGCTGGGCATGCGGCCGCATCTGTACAAGCTGCAGGCGTTCGTCCTCTCGTCGACCCTCGCGGCCGGCGGCGGCATCGTCTACATGCTGTTGTACAACGGGTCGACGCTCGCCGTCACCGCTCCCAACTTCACACTGGCGCTCCTGCTCATGGTCGTGATCGGCGGCGCCGGTTCGCGCTGGGGCGCCGTGCTCGGCGGGATCCTCTACACGTACCTGAACGACCGGCTCGTCTCGGTTGGCAGCTCCTCAGCGGTGGAGGGCCTGCCGCACGCGCTGCGCATACCGCTGTCGCAGCCGCTGTTCCTGCTCGGCGTCATCTTCATCCTCATCGTCTTCTTCCTGCCCGGCGGGCTCGCCGGCATCGTCGGGCGCGGACGGCCGAGCGGGCTGCGCCGACTGCAGGAGGCCATCCGCCCGGAGCCATCGCTGACCGCGCCACAGGAGGATGCATGAGCACGTACGCAACGAGTGACGGAGTCCGTCTCGCCTACGAGGAGCGCGGTGACGGTGAGCCTCTGCTCTTCGTACAGGGGCTCGGCTACGACCGCAACGGCTTCGGCCCGCTGCCGGCGCTGCTCGCGGACGACTTCCGTGTCATCGTGTTCGACAATCGCGGCGTCGGTGACAGCGATGTGCCGGAGGGGCCGTACTCGGTGACGCAGCTCGCGACCGACGCGATCGCAGTCCTCGACGCGGCCGGCGTCGAGACGGCGCACGTCCTCGGCGTGAGTCTCGGCGGATTCATCGCGCAGGAGCTCGCGCTCGCGCACCCGGAGCGGGTGCGCAAGCTCGTCCTCTGCTCGACCGCGGCCGGCAGCGTGCCCCCGTCGTATCCCATGCCGCAGCGCGGCGTCGACGCGTTTTCGCGCTTCCCGACGATGGAGCGCGAGGCAGGCCTGCGGCTCATGGTCGAGAACTCGCTCGGCGAGCACGGCGTCCGTGAGCGGCCGGAGCTCGTGGAGGAGATCTACCGCTACCGGCTCGACCGCGCGCCGACACTCGCGGGCTGGCAGGCACAGGCCTACGCGGGCGCGACCTTCGACGCGTACGAGCGGATCCCCGGCATCGCGGCGCCCACGCTCGTCATCCAGGGAGGCGGCGACGCAGTGATCGACCCGCGCAACGCGGACCTGCTCGTGGAACGGATCCCGGACGCGCGGCTGGTGCTCGTCCCGGAGCGCGGCCACCTCGTCATCTGGCAGGAGGGGGAGATGCTCGCGCCGATCGTGCGAGAGTTCCTCCGGTCGTGAGCGAAGCAGGCCGGCATACGGTGGGGCGCTGGATCCGTGACCGCGCGCGGGCGACGCCCGGACGCGTCGCCGTCGATTACGAGGACCGGCTCGTCACGTACGGCGAGCTCGACGCCGGGTCCGACGCGCTCGCGGCGCGCTTCCACGAGGCCGGGCTCCGCCGGGGCGACCGCATTGCGACGCTGACGGGGAACGCGCCCGAGCACGTGCAGGTCTTCTTCGCCTGCGCGAAGGCAGGACTGATCCTGGTTCCGTTGTCGTGGCGTTTGACTGCCCCCGAATTGCAGTACCAGCTCGCCGACGCCGACCCTGCGCTGTTTCTCGTCGAGGACGATTTCGTGGAGCTGGCTCAGCAGACGTCGTGGCCTTTTGAAAGACCGGTACCTGGTACGGCTTCGCCGAACCAGGTACCTGCTGTGGACGTTCTCGACGAGGACGGTCTCCTGCTCATCTACACCTCCGGCACGACCGGGAAGCCGAAAGGCGCGGTCTTGACGCACGCGAATTGCTTCTGGACGAACCTGAGCCTCGACCTCGTCACGCCCATGGCCGAGGACGACGTCGTTCTGCAGGTCCTTCCTCAGTTCCATTGCGGAGGCTGGAACGTCCAACCTTTGCTCGCCTGGTGGAAGGGCGCGCGCGTCGTGCTGGAGCGCGGCTTCGACGCAGGGCGCGTGCTGGACTTGATCGAACGGAAACGGGTCACGACGGTCATGGGCGTCCCCGCGATCTACCTCTTCCTCGCGCAACATCCGCGCTTCGCCGACGCCGATCTGTCCAGCTTGCGGCGCGCGGTCGTCGGCGGGGCGCCGATGCCTGAGTCGTTGCTCGAGACCTGGGCCGAACGGGGGATCACCGTCGTCCAGGGCTACGGGCTGACCGAGGCGGCGCCGAACGTCCTCTGTCTGCCACCCGAGGACGCTGCACGGAAGATCGGCTTCGCCGGCAAGCCGTATCCCTTCGTGGACGTCGGGCTGTCCTCCGACGGCGAGCTGCTCGTCCGCGGGCCGAACGTCTTTCCCGGCTACTGGCGGAACCCGGAGGCGACGGCGGCCGCGTTCACCGACGACGGACGGCTCCGCACCGGCGACGTCGCCGAGTGCGACGACGAGGGCTTCTATCGCATCAAGGGCCGCCTCAAGGAGATGTACATCTCGGGCGGCGAGAACGTCTACCCGGCGGAGGTGGAGGCGGCCCTGCACGAGCACCCGCACGTGTCGGACGCCGCCGTCGTCGGCGTGCCGGACGACCGCTGGGGCGAGGTCGGCGCCGCGTACGTCGTCGCAGACGGCGTCTCCGCCGACGAGCTTCTCGCGTGGTGCGAATCGAGGCTCGCGCGGTTCAAGGTCCCGAAGTCGATCGACTTCGTCGGCGAGATCCCACGGAACAGCATGGGGAAGGTCCAGAAGCAGGAGCTCGGCGAGCGGGAGCTCGCACGATGAGCGACGTCATCACCGGTGTCGGCGGCCGCGCGCTCTCGCCGAAAGGCGTGGAGACGCGGCAGCGCCTGCTCGACGCGGCCGAGCGCGTGTTCGGCGAGCTCGGCTTCTACGACGCGTCCATCGTCAAGATCACCGAGGCGGCCGGCGTCGGCCAAGGCACGTTCTACCTCTACTTCTCGTCGAAGAAGGAGATCTTCGACGAGCTCGTCCGCGACCTGAACAGCCGCATCCGCCACGCGATGAAGGTGGAGTCGTCGAAGGGCAAGGACCGGATCGAGGCGGAGCTGCTGGGCTTCCGGGGCTACTTCGAGTTCACGGCGGCTCACCCGGACCTGTACAGCATCATCCGCCAGTCGGCATTCGTCTCGCCGGAGACGTTCCTCTACCACTACGAGCGCATCTGGGCGGGGTACGCGCGCGCTCTCCGCGACGCGGTCGCGACCGGCGAGGCGGGGGCGATCGACCCCGACGTCACCGCGTGGGCGCTGATGGCGATCGGCGAGATGGTCGGCATGCGGTGGATCGTCTGGGGCGACGGCGACGTGCCGGAGAACGTCCTCGAAGAGCTCGGCCGGATCATCCGCCGCGTCCTGGACCCGCCGTCGTGACCCGCATCGGGATCGCCGCCACGGCCTCGTACCTGCCGGAGCGATGGATGACCGCGGCCGAAGTGGGCGAACGGAGCGCCATCCCCGAGCAGGTGATCGTCGAGAAGTTCGGCCTGCGCGGCAAGCACATCGCCGCCGAGGACGAGCACGCGAGCGACCTCTCCGTGCGCGCCGCGGAGCAGCTGCTGGGCGAGGCCGGGGTGGATCCGGAGGCGCTCGACGTCGTCATGTACTTCGGCTCGATGTGGAAGGACTACGCCGTCTGGCAGGCGGCGCCGTGGATCGCCCACCGGATCGGCGCCACCCGCGCGTACGCGGTCGAGTACGACAACGTCTCGTGCGGGACGCCGGTGGCGCTCCGCATCGCGCGCGACATGCTCCTCGCCGAGGATGAGCTGCAGACCGTCCTCGTCGTTGCCGCCTGCCGCGAGTCGTACCTCCTCGACTACGGGAACGAACGCTCGCGCTTCATGTTCAACTTTGGCGACGGAGCGGTCGCCGGCCTGCTCGTGAAGGATGGAGATCGCAACGAGCTCCTCGGCTGCCACGGCATCACCGACGGATCGCTGTCGCTGCAGGTGAAGGTGCCGTCGGGTGGCAGCGTCTCGCCGAACGGCGGCTACCGGTATCTCGACGTCGCCGATCCGGCCGTGATGAAAGACACCCTCGACCGCGTGAGCCTGCAGAACTTCGTCGCGGCCGCGCGCGGCGCGCTCGAGCGAAGCGGCGCGACGCTCGAGGACGTCGGGTACCTGTGCGGCATCCACATGAAGCCGTCGATGCACCGGGCGCTACTCGCTGAGCTCGGCATCGACGAGTCGCGCGCCGCGTACCTCGACGACACCGGCCACATGAGCGGCGTCGACCCGTTGCTCGCGCTCGACCGTGCCGCGCGCACGGGCGAGCTGCGGGACGGCGACCTCGTGCTGCTGCTCGCCGCAGGTACCGGATACACGTGGGCCGCGAGTGTCGTACGGTGGGGCGATGCTCGAGGCCGGTAGCGAGTTCGGGCCTTCGTCCTGGATCGATGTCGGACAGGACCGGATCAACACGTTCGCCGACGCGACCGGCGACCACCAGTGGATCCACATCGACGCGGCGCGTGCGAAGGAGGGCCCGTTCGGCGGGACGATCGGGCACGGCTACCTCACGCTGTCGCTCCTGCCGGTGATGTCGTACGAGGTGGTGCCGCGGCAGGACGGCGGCATGGCCGTGAACTACGGCCTCAACAAGGTTCGGTTCCCTGCACCGGTTCCGTCCGGATCGCGCGTTCGCGGCACCTTCCGGGTGGAGGCCGTCGACGAGGCCGAGTGGGGCTTCCAGGCGACGATGGCCGCGACGATCGAACGCGAGGGCGGCGACAAGCCCGTCTGCGTGGCCGAGCTCGTGTTTCGTTACTACAAGTGAACGTGCTGGTCACCGGCGCCGCGCGCGGCATCGGCGCGGCGATCGCGGAACGCCTCGCCGCCGACGGCTGGAACGTGCACGCGGTCGACGTCGAGGACGGCGACCTCACGACGCGCGAGGGCAATCGCGCCGTCGTGGACGCGGCGCTAGCGCGGTTCGACGGGCGCCTCGACGCGGTCGTCGCGAACGCCGGCTTCCAGCACGTCGCGCCGCTCGCCGACTTCCCCGAGGACCAATGGGACGCGCTCGTGGCGCTCCTGCTGACGAGCCCGTTCCTGCTCGCGAAATACGCGTGGGATTCGCTGGCGGCCTCCGGCGATGGGCGCTTCCTCGTCGTCGCGTCCGTGCACGGCCTCGTCGCCTCGCCGTTCAAGGCGGGATACGTCGCCGCGAAGCACGGCGTCGTCGGGCTCGTGAAGGTGCTCGCGCTCGAGGGCGCCGAGGTCGGCATCTCCGCCGCCGCGCTCTGCCCCGCGTACGTGCGCACCGAGATCGTCGAGCGCCAGCTCGAGGACCGATCCCTCGAAGACCTGCTCGCGCCGCAGGCGGTCAAGCGGTTCCTCGAGCCGTCCGAGGTCGCCGCGGCCGCCTCCTGGCTGCTCGGGCCGGACGGCCGGGCGGTGACGGGCACGCCCTTCGTGCTCGACCTCGGCTGGACAGCCCGCTAATAGGAGGGCCTGGCGGAATAGTGGCTGTGTCGCAGATGGTGCGCTGGATCGGCGCGCTGCTGCGACCTGCGTCCTTGCATCGCATCCCACCAGCGCATCCCTGCGACGAGCACCATCCCGCCAGGCCCTCCTAGCACCTCGGGTCCAAGAAACCGGAAAAAGCAGGGTTGCGCTCCGCCTGAGCGTGATTTAGGATCCGAAACACCGTCCATCTCGCGAAGGAGCCGCCATGCAGCCCGAGATTCGGATCCAGGAGCAGACGACAGACCTCGAAGCCCGGTGGGAGCAGGACGCCCGCTGGGCCGGCATCGAGCGGACGTACACGGCGGCGGAGGTCGTCCGCCTGCGGGGCTCGGTCGTCCCGGAGCAGACGCTTGCGCGCCTCGGCGCCGAGCGGCTGTGGCAGCTCCTGCACGAGGACGAGCCGGTGCGCGCGCTCGGCGCCCTGAGCGGTGGCCAGGCGGTGCAGATGGTGAAGGCGGGGCTGAAGGCGGTCTATCTCTCGGGCTGGCAGGTGGCGGCCGACGCCAACCTCTCCGGGCACACGTACCCGGACCAGAGCCTCTATCCGGCCAACAGCGCACCTCAGCTGGTCAAGCGCCTGAACAGCGCGCTGCTCCGCGCCGACCAGATCGACTGGGCCGAGGGCAAGAACGGCACGCACTGGCTCGCGCCGATCCTCGCGGACGCCGAGGCCGGCTTCGGCGGTCCGCTCAACGCGTACGAGCTCATGCGCTCGATGGTCGAGGCGGGCGCTGCGGGTGTCCACTACGAAGACCAGCTCGCGTCTGAGAAGAAGTGCGGCCACCTGGGCGGCAAGGTGCTCGTCCCCACCTCGCAGTTCGTGCGCACGCTCAACGCGGCGAGGCTCGCCGCCGACGTGCTCGACGTCCCGACGCTGCTCTTCGCACGGACGGACGCGCTCGCGGCCGCGCTGCTCACAAGCGACGTCGACGAGTACGACCGCGACTTCGTCACCGGCGAGCGGACGGCGGAGGGCTTCTACCGCGTGCGCGAAGGCCTCGACCAGGCCATCTCCCGCGCGCTCGCGTACGCGCCGTACGCCGACGTGCTGTGGTGCGAGACGTCGACGCCGGACATCGGCGAGGCGCGCGAGTTCGCGGACGCGGTGCACGAGAAGTTCCCCGGGAAGCTGCTCGCGTACAACTGCTCGCCGTCCTTCAACTGGAGCAAGCACCTCGACGCGGAGCAGATCGCCGGCTTCCAGGGCATGCTCGCCGAGATGGGCTATCGCTTCCAGTTCATCACGCTCGCCGGCTTCCACTCCCTCAATGCGGGTATGTTCGAGCTCGCCCGTGGATACGCGTCCGACGACATGACGGCCTACGTGAAGCTGCAGTCGCGCGAGTTCGAGCTGGAGGAGTTCGGCTACACGGCCACGCGCCACCAGCGCGAGGTCGGCGCCGGCTACTTCGACCTCGTCGCGCAGGCCGTGTCGCCGGAGAGCTCGACGCTCGCGCTCAAGGGCTCCACGGAAGAGGCGCAGTTCGAGCAAGAAGCCGTCGCATGAGCGTTGCCGCCTCCGAGGAGATCCTTTCCCCGCAGGCGGTGGCGTTCGTCGAACGGCTCCATCGTGAGCTGAACCCGCGGCGGCTCGAGCTGCTCGATCGGCGGCTCGAGCGGCAGCTCGAGCTCGACCGCGGCGCGCTCCCGGACTTTCGCACCGACACGCGCGCGATTCGCGAGGGTGACTGGCGCGTCGCAGCGGCGCCCGGCGACCTCCTCGACCGGCGCTGCGAGATCACCGGGCCTGTGGAGCGCAAGATGATGATCAACGCGCTCAACTCCGGCGCGCGCGTGTTCATGGCCGACTTCGAGGACGCGAACTCCCCCACGTGGGAGAACGTCGTCCAGGGCCAGGCCAACGTTCGCGACGCGGTGCGGCGCGAGATCGCGCTCGACACGGACGAGAAGAGCTACCGGCTGAACGACGAGATCGCGACGCTCATGATCCGGCCGCGCGGTTGGCACCTGGTCGAACGGCACTTCGAGGTGGACGGCGAGCCGGTGTCCGCGTCGCTCTTCGACTTCGGACTCGTCATGTTCCACAACGCGGCCGTCAAGGTGCCGTACCTCTACCTTCCGAAGCTCGAGTCGCGGGAGGAGGCGGAGCTGTGGGCGGCCGCGTTCGCGCTCGCGGAGGACGAGCTCGGCGTTCCGCACGGCTCCATCCGCTGCACGGTCCTGATCGAGACGATCCTCGCCGCCTTCGAGATGGACGAGATCCTGCACGCGCTGCGCGACTACGGCTGCTCGCTCAACGCCGGGCGCTGGGACTACATCTTCAGCGTGATCAAGAAGTTCCGTTCGCGCGACTGGGTGCTGCCGGACCGCATCCAGGTGACGATGACCGTGCCGTTCATGCGCGCATACACGGAACTCCTCGTCGCTACCTGCCACAAGCGCGGCGCGCACGCGATCGGGGGCATGGCGGCGTTCATCCCGTCGCGGAAGGACCCGGAGGTGAACCGCGTCGCGCTCGGCAAGGTGCGCGAGGACAAGGAGCGCGAGGCCGGGCAAGGGTTCGACGGCACGTGGGTGGCGCACCCCGACCTCGTGCCGGTGGCGACGGACGCGTTCGACGCTGTGCTCGGCGACCGGCCGAACCAGGTCGACCGGCTGCGCGACGACGTCGTCGCCGACGCGGCCGCGCTGCTCTCCATCCCGGACACACCGGGCGACGTCACGGACGCGGGGCTGCGCACGAATGTCTCGGTCGGCGTGCGCTACCTGGACGCCTGGCTGCACGGCGTCGGGGCGGCGGCGATCGACAATCTCATGGAGGACGCAGCGACGGCGGAGATCTCGCGTTCGCAGGTGTGGCAGTGGGTGCGCGCCGGCCGCTTCGACGAGGCGCGCGTGCGCCGAGAGGTGGCCGAGGTCGAGGCGGGCGAGGAGGCGAAGGGGCTTTTCCTGGAGGTGGCGCTGCAGCCGGAGCTCGTCGAATTTCTGACGGTCCCGGCGTACACTCATCTGGAGTGACGCTCGACAGCACCAAGGCAGACGACATCGCGCTCGTGATCGAGGAGGCGATCGTCTCGGGAGAGCTCGCGCCCGGGACCGTCCTCCGGCAGGAGCAGCTCTCGGAGCAGTTCAACGTCTCGCGCACGCCCGTTCGCGAGGCGCTGCGGCGCCTGGCCGCGCTCGGGCTCGTGTCGTTCGTGCCCAACCGCGGCGTGCGCGTCCGCACGATCTCGCGGGACGAGCTGCACGAGGCCTTCATGGTGCGCGCCGAGCTCGAAGGGCTCGCCACCGAGGTGGCGGCGACGAAGTTCGCTCCCGAGGACCTCGACGAGCTCGATGCCGCGGAGCGGCTCTTCGCCGCCATCTCCCAGGAGCTGCGCGCCCACGAGCCGGGAGACGACCGCCGCTCGATCATGGGCGACTGGGTACGGGCGAACCACGCCTTCCACGACGTCATCTACGGGGTCGCAGCCCTCCCGCTCGTCGAGCAGCTCGCCAAGAGCGCGCGGCGCACGTTCTCCGGGCCTGCCGTCTGGGCGCCGGGCGACCACTCCATCGACGGCCTCTATGCGAAGAACGCCGAGCAGCACCGCGCGATCAAGCAGGCGATCGCGGCAGGCAGCGCCGCCGGCGCGCGGGCGCTCGCGCGCGAGCACGTCCTGTCGTCGTTCCACCTGCTGGAGACGATCCTTGAGCAGGTCGGCGCGCAGCCGCGGGACTGGCGCGCCGGGCGCCCAGCGCGGCGCTGAGCTAGAATCGGCGCATAGTCGCTGCCTGATCCCACCTGTCGCATGACTACGATCGGCTCCGCATGATGGAGCCGCTCTACAGGCACGAGGGCGTCGAGGAGCGCTGGCAGCGCACCTGGGAGGACGAAGGGCTGTATCGCGCGGACGCGACCCGCCCGGGCGATGCGTACGTGATCGCCGTGCCGCCGCCGAACGTCACGGGCGCGCTCCATATGGGGCATGCGCTCAACGGCTCGATCCAGGACGCGCTGATCCGCTGGCACCGCATGCGCGGCTTCAACACGCTTTGGCAGCCGGGGTTCGACCACGCCGGCATCGCCACACAGGCGGTCGTGGAACGGGAGCTCCGCAAGGAGGGCACCTCGCGGCTCGAGATCGGCCGCGAAGCCTTCGTCGAGCGCGTGTGGGAGTGGCTGCACGAGTACGGCGGCGTGATCATGGGGCAGTTCCGTCGTCTCGGCTGCTCGCTCGACTACGAGCGCGAGCGCTTCACGATGGACGACGCCTACATCCGCGCCGTGATGCGCTTCTTCGTGCATCTGTACGAGCGCGGCTGGCTGTTCCGCGACAACCGCGTCGTCAACTGGTGCAGCGACTGCCGCACCTCGATCTCGGACCTCGAGGTCGAGCACATCGAGGTCGACGACGCGCTCACGTACGCCCGCTACCCGCTTGTCGACGGCAGCGGCGCCATCACGGTCGCCACCGTGCGCCCTGCGACCATCCTCGCCGATGTGGCCGTCGCGGTGAACCCCGCCGACGAGCGATACCGGGATCTCGTCGGCAAGCAGGTGATCGTGCCGGTCGTCGGCCGGCACGTACCGGTGATCGCCGACGAGCGCGTCGAGCGCGACTTCGGCACCGGCGCGCTGAAGGTCACGCCCGGACACGATCCGATCGATTTCGAGATCGGCCGCGACCACGACCTGCCCGCGCCGGCGGTAATCGGGCTCGACGGCCGCATGACCGGCGACATCCCCGATCTTCTCATCGGGCTGACCGAAGAGGAGGCGGCCGACTACGTCGTCGACTGGCTGCGCCAGGAAGGGCTGCTCGAGAAGCGCGAGAGCTACCGCCACTCCGTCGGCCACTGCGAGCGCAGCGGTACGCGCATCCAGCCGCTTGCCTCGCTGCAGTGGTGGGTCGACATGGGGCCGATGGCGGCCGCCGCCGTCGACGCGATCGAGTCGGGCCGTGTCACGTTCCATCCGCCGGTGCAGAACCGCGTCGCGCTCGACTGGCTGAAGAACATCCGTCCGTGGAATGTGTCGCGCCAGCTGTGGTGGGGGCACCAGCTGCCCATCTGGTACTGCCCCGACGGGCACGTCACCTGCGCCGAGACGGAGCCGGACGCATGCGCCGAGTGCGGTTCGGGAGAGCTCGTCCGCGACCCCGACGTGCTCGACACCTGGTTCTCGTCGGCGCTCTGGCCGTTCGCGACGCTCGGCTGGCCGGACGACACGCCGGACCTGCGCCGTTACTACCCGGGCGACGTCAACTCGACCGCGCGCGAGATCATCTTCCTCTGGGAGGCGCGGATGGTGATGGCAGGCCTCGAGCTGATCGGGGACATGCCGTTCAGCGACGTGATCATCCACTCGACGATCCTCGCGCCGGACGGCCGGCGCATGTCGAAGAGCCTCGGCACCGGGATCGACCCGCTCGAGCTCATCGCGCAGTACGGCGCCGATGCGACGCGCTACGGCCTGCTGAAGATGTCGTCGACCCAGGACGTGCGCTTCTCCACCCAGCCGATCGAGGAGGGCAGGAAGCTCGCGAACAAGCTCTGGAACGCGAGCCGTCTCCTGCTCATGTCGGGCGACGGCCGCGCCGAGCTCGACCCGTCGTCGATCGAGGAGCGTTGGATCCTTGCCCGCATCGACGCGACGCGGGCAGAGGTCGAGACCGACCTCGAGCGCTTCGACTTTGCGCATGCGGTCGACCGGCTCTACCACCTCACATTCGACGACTTCTGCGACTGGTATCTCGAAGCGATCAAGCCCCGCCTCGGCGAGGCGGATGCGAAGGCAACTGCGCTGGCGGCGCTCGAGCGTCTGCTGACGCTCCTCCACCTGGTGATGCCCCACGTGACGGAGGAGATCTGGGCGCAGTTCCACGACACGCGCCTGATCGTGTCGCCGTGGCTCGAAGCCGAGACGTACGGCGGTGACTTTCGGCCTATGGAGAACGCGCAAACCGCCGCACGGATCTATCGGCGCAGCCGCGTTCGCCCCAAGCTGATGGGTGACGCAGCGCGCATCTTCGAGGCGGTCGTTCGCCCGACCGAGGATGGACACGGAGACGTCGAGGCCGAGCGCGAGCGCGTCCGCAAGGAGATCGAGCGGTCCGAGCGGATGCTCGCGAACGAGAAGTTCGTGGCGAACGCGGCGCCCGAGGCGGTGGCTGTTGAGCGCGAGAAGCTGGCGCAATACCTTGCCGAGCGCGACGCGCTGGGTTGAGTCGCTGAGCCCGTGGCCGGCCGACGGCTTCGGGCTCGACCGTATGCGCGCACTGCTCGCCGAGCTCGGCGATCCGCAGCGACGCTATCCGGCCATCCACGTCGTCGGCACGAACGGCAAGTCGACGACGACGCGGCTGACGGAGGCCCTGCTCGACGACGCGGGTCTTGCGGTCGGCGCGTATTTCTCGCCGCACGTGCGCGGCTGGGGCGAGCGCATCCGCATCCGCGGCGAAGAGGCCGACTTCGAGCGGGCCGTCGCCGCCGTTCACCCGCCCGCCGAGCGTCTCGGGGCGACGCAGTTCGAGGTGCTGACCGCCGCCGCGCTCACGGCGTTCGCGGAGGCGGAGGTCGACGTCGCCGTCGTCGAGGCCGGTCTCGGCGGGCGGCACGACGCGACGAACGTCCTCGAGACGCGGGTCGTCGTCCTCACCAACGTTGCGCTCGAGCACATGGACGTCCTGGGCGACACGCGCGAGGCGATCGCGGCCGAGAAGCTCGCCGTCGTCCGTCCGGGTGTCGTCGTCGTGCTCGCCGAGCCGGAGTGGCAGGAGCCTGCCACCGAGAACGGCGCCGTCCGCGTCGAGCTCACGGCGCGCAGCAACCTCGCGCTCGCCGTCACCGCCGCCGAGGCGTTCCTCGGACGGCCCGTCGAAGCGTCGGCCGCCGCCGGCGTCCAGCTGCCCGGGCGGCTCGAGCATCGCAGCGAGCAACCGCTGGAGATCTGGGACGGCGCGCACAACCTCGCCGGGATCGGGTACCTCTTGCCGCGGCTGCCGGACCGTCGGTTCGTGATCGTCGCGTCGATCCTGCGCGACAAGCGGCCCGAGCTCATGCTCGAGGCGCTTTCCGTTCTGGGCGACACGCTCGTGGCCACGGAGTCGGCAAACGCGCGCTCGCTTGCCGCGTCGGAGCTCGCCGACCTCGCACGGCCCTTCTTCGCCAGGGTCGAGCTCGAGCCCGATCCCGGGGCGGCCCGCCGCCTCGCCGTGGCCGCCGCCGGCGCCGACGGCGCCGTGCTCGTCACCGGGTCCCTCTATCTTCTGACCGAGCTCCATGGCCACGGTTAGCAGACATACGACGGGCGAGAAGCTCGGAATCTTCGCCTTCGCGATCCTCGTCCTCGTGATCATCGTCGGCGGGGCGTTCGCGGCCGGCTGGCTGATCGGCAGGACGCTGCTGTGACGGCGCGGTCGGTCGCCGAGGTCGTGATCGCCTTCGCGGTGCTGTTCTGGCTCGCGTCCGCGTACTGGACGTACAAGGACGCAAACCGCCGGATCGACGACCCGTGGCTCGTCGCGATGGCGACGGTGCTGGGGCTCGTGCCCTACGTCGGCCCGCTCGTCTACATGCTCTTCCGGCCGCCCGAGTACCTCGAAGACGTGCGCGAGCGCGAGCTCGAGATCAAGGCGATGGAGGACCGGCTGTCGCGGCGCGGCCTTGTGTGCCCGGTGTGCCGCTCCGATGTCGACTCGAGCTTCCTCGTCTGCCCGATCTGCACGACGAAGCTCCGCCAGGCATGCGTCAAGTGCCGCGCGCCGCTCGAGGCGCTGTGGCAGGTATGTCCGTACTGCGAGACCCCGATCGAAGTCACGGCGGCTCCGTCTATAGTCCCGCGCCCGTGAGCGTTGAGCGGACACTGATCCTGATCAAGCCGGATGCGGTTCGGCGACATCTCGCAGGCGACATCCTGTCCCGCATCGAACGGCGCGGCTTCGTCGTCCGGGCAGGCAAGCTCGTGACCGCTGACCGCGCGCTCGGCGAGACCCACTATGCCGAGCACCGGGAGAAGCCGTTCTTCGGCGAGCTCGTCGACTTCATCACCTCGGGGCCGACGTGGGCGCTCGTCGTCGAGGGCGAGGGCGCGATCTCGACCATGCGCAAGACGATCGGCGCGACGAATCCAGCGAATGCGGAGGCGGGCACGATCCGCGGCGACCTCGCGATGTCGATGCCCGACAACCTCGTGCACGGGTCCGACTCGCCGGAGTCGGCCGAGCGCGAGGTCGCGCTCTGGTTCTCCGGCGATGAGCTCGTCTAGCGTCGACCGGAATATCGCCTCCTGGACGAAGGCGAACGCCGAGCACACCGACGGTGCGGCGCCGCGCCAGTGGAGTCGCGACGAGATCTCGTGGGGTGTCTTCGGCGTTCCCGAGTCGAGCGTCGGCTGCATCGGCGACGTGGAAGGTCTCGACGTCGTGGAGCTCGGTTGCGGCACCGCGTACATCGCTGCATGGCTCGCCAAACGCGGCGCGCGGCCGGTCGGGGTCGACCCGACTCCGGCACAGCTTCAGACCGCGCGCAGGATGATGCGCGAGACCGGCATCGAGTTCCCGCTCGTCCAGGCGCCGGGCGAGTCCGTGCCGCTGCCCGATGCGTCGTTCGATCTCGCGATCAGCGAGTACGGCGCATGCCTCTGGGCGGATCCGTATGCGTGGGTTCCCGAAGCGGCGCGGCTTCTGCGGCCGAGCGGCCGGCTCATCTTCTTGACGAACTCGAACATCTCCCAGCTGTGTGCGCCGGATGACGGAAAGCTCGGAACGGCACTCCTCCGCCCGCTGTTCGGCATGTTCCGCATGGAATGGCCCGGCGAGCTCGGCGTCGAGTTCCACCTGCCACACGGGGAGTGGATCCGCTTGCTGCGCGCGAACGGGTTCGAGATCGAAGCGCTGCACGAATTGCAGGCGCCCGAGGACGCGCAGGACCCCGTGTACTACGACTACGTCACCCCAGAGTGGGCGCGGCAGTGGCCGTCCGAGGAGATTTGGGTCGCACGCAAATCGTGACGCCGCTCCTGCTTGCGTCGACGTCGCCGCAGCGTCGCGCCATCCTCGAGCAGCTCGGCGTTCCCTTCGAGGTGGTCGCGCCGCGCTACGAGGAGATCGGCGACGACCCGCTCGAGCACGCAGCCGGCAAGGCGCGCTCCGTGGAAGGCGGTGAGCGCCCGGTCGTCGGCGTCGACACCGTCGTGCGTTGCGGCGACCGTGTGCTCGGCAAGCCGTCGCACGAAGGCGAGGCGGAGGAGATGCTCGAGCTCCTCTCGGGCAAGCGGCACGAGGTCGTCTCCGGCCTGTGCCTGCGCACGCCGGCGTGGGAGGAGCTGCGCGTCGAGACGACAGTCGTCACCTTCCGCGCGCTGACACCACGCGACCTGGCCTGGTATCTCTCGGCGCACGAGTGGGAAGGGCGTGCGGGCGCGTACGCGATCCAGGGCCAAGGCGCGGCGCTCGTGGAGCGCATCGAGGGCGACTACCTCAACGTCGTCGGCCTGCCGGCGGCGACGCTCGTGGCGCTCCTCGCCGAGCGCTTCCCGGGTCTCTACGGCTTTGGCTAGGGTGGTGGCCTCTCGGGGTGTGGCGCAGCCTGGTAGCGCGCTCCGTTCGGGTCGGAGAGGTCCCCAGTTCGAATCTGGGCACCCCGATTGACTCTCCAAGCGGTTCTATTCGACGTCGACTTCACCCTCGCCCGGCCCGGCCCAGAGCTCGGGCCCGAGGGCTACGTCAGAGCGGGCGCACGGCACGGGCTCACGCTCGACCCCTCGCGCTACGACCGAGCCCGCGACGCTGCTCTTGTCGAGCTGAAGCTCCATCCCAACTTCGAGCACGACGACACGATCTGGTTCGCGTTCACGGAACGGATCGTTCGCGGGATGGGAGGTACGGCTCCCGACGCCGAGGCCTGCGCGATCGAGATCACGCGCGGCTGGGAGCGGCACGAGAACTTCGAGCTCTATGAAGACACGCTCCCGGTGCTCGAGGTGTTGCGCTCGGCCGGCCTGAAGATCGGGCTCGTGTCCAACTCGGCACGCGACGTGGGCGCGTTCGCACGCCATCACGCGCTCGACGTGGACGCGGGCATCAGCTCGTTTCAGCACGGCAAGACGAAACCGCACGCGTCCATCTTCCGGGCTGTCCTCGACCTGCTCGAGGTGACCCCGGAGGAGACCGTGATGGTGGGAGACACGGTGGAGGACGACATCGAGGGCGCGCGCGCCGTCGGCATGCGGGCGATCCTCGTCGACCGGCTCGGGCGTCATCCGGGGTTCGAGCCGCGCATCGATGACCTGCGCGCTCTGCCGGAAGCGCTCGGCGTACTACTCTCTGAGTAGTGGCGGCTTGGCTTGCCTGGTCGATCGCCGCGGTGCTGCTCGCCGCGGGCGAGATCTTCACGCCGGGGTTGTTCTTCCTCGGACCGGTCGCGCTCGCAGCCATCGCAAGCGCGGTCGCAGCTGCGATCGGCGGTGCGGTGTGGCTGCAGCTCGTCGTCTTCATCGCCGGCTCGGTCGCGTCGCTCGGGCTGCTGCGGCCGATCGCCCGGGCGCATCTGCATATGCCGGTGGCGATTCGCACCGGCGCTGCGGCGCTCGAAGGTGCGCACGCCGTCGTCTTGCAGCGGGTCGATCGTGAGGGTGGGCGCGTCCGCATCGGCGGCGACGAGTGGTCCGCGCGCGCGTACATGCCCGACCAGGTGATTGAGCCCGGCTCGCAGGTCGAAGTCATGAAGATCGAGGGCGCGACTGCTCTCGTCTATGAGTGACACAAAGGAGAGCGAATGGTCGCGTTGATCGTCATCGCCGTCGTCGCAGTGCTCGTGCTGATCGTGCTCGCGCGCACGATTCGCATCGTTCCGCAAGCGCGCGCCGGCGTCATCGAGCGGCTCGGCCGGTACCACCGCACGTTGAACCCGGGCCTGGCGATCGTCGTCCCGTTCGTCGACCGGCTGCGCCCGCTCATCGACCTGCGCGAGCAGGTCGTGTCGTTCCCGCCGCAGCCGGTGATCACCGAGGACAACCTCGTCGTCAACATCGACACGGTCATCTACTTCCAGGTCAACGATCCGAAATCGGCGACGTACGAGATCGCGAACTACATCCAGGCGATCGAGCAGCTGACAGTGACGACGCTCCGCAACGTGATCGGCGGCCTGGCGCTCGAGAGCACCCTCACGTCGCGCGACGAGATCAACGGTCAGCTGCGCGGCGTGCTCGACGAGGCGACCGGAAAGTGGGGGATCCGCGTGAACCGCGTCGAGCTGAAGGCGATCGATCCGCCCGCATCGATCAAGGACTCGATGGAGAAGCAGATGCGCGCCGACCGTGAGAAGCGCGCGACGATCCTCCAGGCGGAGGGGCAGAAGCAGTCCGCGATCCTCACCGCCGAGGGCGAGCAGCAGGCCGCGGTGCTGCGCGCGCAAGGGAACAAGCAGGCGACGATCCTCGAAGCAGAGGGACAGGCGCAGGCGATCGGCACCGTCTTCAAGGCGATCCACGAGGGGAACCCCGATCCTCAGCTCCTCGCGTACCAGTACGTGCAGGCGCTTCCGCTCATCGCGCAGGGCGAGTCGAACAAGGTGTGGATCGTCCCCGCCGAGTTCCAGCGCGCGCTCGGCCGCATCGGCCGCGAGGAGGACAAGGACGCTTAGAGCGCCGCGTCGGCCTCGGCGAGTGTCGCGACCGGGCCGACGCAGACGTCCTCGCCGTCGAAGAGCGCGAGCCAGTCGGCGAGGCTGCGCTGGGCGAAGATTTCCGCGAGCGCGGCTGCGAGCTCGGTCTGGTCGACGTCGTATTGCCGTTCTGCCAGCTGCCGCTGTCCGACGAGCTCGCACAGGCGGACGAAGAACTTGGGCTCGAGCGCCGCGACGGTCAGATGACGGCCGTCGGACGTCTCGTACATCCGGTAGCAGGCGAACCCCTCGGTCAGCACCGGCGCGCGGGAGGCCAGCTTGTGCGCGTTGTGCGTCATCGACACGACGATCCGCGCGCCTTTCCCCGTTCGCGTCCGCTCGAGGAGCGCGGCGAGGATCTCGGTCACAGCGCCGAGCGCGCCTCCGGCGAGATCGGCGACCTGCACGGGTGGAAGCGCAGGCGCGGTCGGCTCGAGCACGCCGGCCCACCCCAGGTAGTTGAGATCGTGACCGGCGCGTTGCTCGTGCGCGCCGCCGATGCCAAAGCCCGTGATGGAGCAGTAGACCGCGTCCGCCCGGGCCGCGTCGGGGCCGATCCCGAGCTGCGCCGCAACGCCGGGCCGGAACGACTCGAGCACGACGTCCGCCTGCCCCAGGAGCTCCGAGCCCTGCGTCCAATCCGCCTCCTCCTTCCCGGCGTGGAGCAGGCCGTACCACTCCGGGGCCGTCGTCCGCATCGGGTCGCCACCGGGCCGTTCCACCCGGACGACGCGCGCGCCGAGGCGCAGGAGCTCCGCGCCCGCGAACGCGCCTGGGAGGTAGCGCGAGAAGTCGACCACGAGCGTTCCGGTGAGCGGACGTTGCATTTACGGCGAACCTAGCACTAGCCTTCGGCGACGTTGAACGAACGGTCGACCGCAGCGGAGGAGAAACGGAGGGTCATCCTCGATGCCGCCGTGCGCGTGTTCGCCCGCAAGGGGTTCCACGCGTCGCGCGTCGGCGACATCGCCGAGGAGGCCGGTGTCGCGCACGGATTGCTCTATCACTACTTCTCCTCGAAGGACGAGGTGCTGGAGACGATCTTCCGCGAGCACTGGACTGCGCTGCTCGAGCGCATCCATGCCGTCGAGTCCTCCGGGGATCCTCCGATCGAACAGCTCCGCGGCATCGTCCGTGCCATGTTCCACGGCTGGCGTGTGGAGCCGGACGTCGTGCGTGTCGTCATCCGCGAGATCGCGCGCAGCGCGGAGGTGAGTCAGCGGGTGGGCGAGCTGGTGAAGCCGATCGGTGCGATCCGAAGGATCTTCGAGCGCGGCCAGGCCGACGGCGAGTTCCGCCGCGACCTCGACGCGGACACGGCGGCCGTCATCGTCTACGGCGCGATCGACGAGCTCATCACGGGGTGGGTGCTCGGACGCCTCCCTGGTGACGAGGACGACGTTGCGAACTCCGAGCATCACATCGTCGAGGTGCTCGGGGCGGGACTGTCAGCCTCGGCCGAGCAGCTCCGCAAAGCGCGTCACGCCGACGTTTCCACCTGAGATCACGACGCCGGCGTTCTTGCCGGGCGCCGCGACGCGGCCCTTCAGCAGGGCGGCGATGCCGACCGCGCCGCTCGGTTCGACGACGAGCTTCATCCGGTCGAAGAGGAAGGCCATCGCCTCGAGGATCTCGTCGTCGGAGACCGTCACAACCTTGTCGAGGAGAACGCGATTCACCTCGAAGGTGAGCTCGCCGGGCTCCGCGGCCTGCAGCCCGTCCGCGATCGTCCGCGGGACGTCGATGCGCACGCGCTCGCCCGCGGCCAGCGACCGTTGCGTGTCGTCGCCCGCTTCCGGCTCGACGCCGACGATGCGGATGCCAGGCCGCAGCGCCTTCGCTGCGGTCGCGCAGCCGGCGATCAGGCCGCCACCGCCGACCGGGACCACGAGCACGTCGAGGTCGGGGACGTCGTCGAGCAGCTCGAGCGCCGTCGTCCCCTGGCCCGCCATCACGAGCGGATCGTCGTAGGGGCGTACGAGCTCGACTCCGCGCTCCTCCGCGAGCCGACGTCCGATCTCCTCCCGGTCCTCGTTCCAGCGGTCGTAGCTCACGACCTCCGCGCCGTAGCCGCGCGTCGCCTCGAGCTTCGCCGGCGGCGCATCCTCGGGCATGACGATCGTCGCGCCCGTCCCGAGCAGTCGCGCGGCGATCGCAACGGCCTGAGCGTGGTTGCCCGACGAGTACGCGAGGACACCGCGGCCGCGCACGTCGGGTGACAGCGACGCGATCTTGTTGTACGCGCCGCGGAACTTGAACGCGCCGCCGCGCTGAAAGCACTCCGCTTTCACATGCACCGATGCGCCGACGCGATCGTCGAGCGTGCGCGACGTGAACACCGGTGTTCGGTTCGCGACGCCGTCCAGCCGGGCGGCCGCGGCGCGGACGTCGTCGAGGGAGATCACCGGCACGGGCTCGCTCGCGTGTGCATCAATCCGAATCCCCACAGCTTGCCGTCGAGGATGTAGTAGACCGTGCGCACGCCGTGCTCGTCGTGCACCAGTGCGGTGTACGCGGGGCACTGCAGCGGCGTCACCGGCGACGCGAGCTTCGTCACTTGTGCTTCGACGGCGCCGAGCTGAAGGCCGCCGGGCGTTCGCCATCCGTGCGGCCGCCAGACGGTGTACAGGGCCGAGACGCGTCCGCCCTGCAGCTCCACCGCGAGCCCCGCATGCGTGAACTGCGTGTACGTGAAATACCAGGTGGGCCGCGCGCAGCCGTCGCAGGCGCCGTAGAAGGTGCCGAGCTGGGAGCGGACCTGCGCCGTCGTCTCGCCCAGCCGGACGCCTCCGAGGGAGCGCCCGAGAACGAGCACGCCGTTGTGGGGGAGCGCTCCCGTCGCGGCGACCGTTGCAGCGAGGGCGAGCGCGATCCTCATAAGGTTGGGAGTATGCCCCTCTGGGACGAGTTGGCCGGTCTCGAAGTCCGCGTCGACGGGTGTGCGCTCCAGCGCCGCGAGCTCGCGCGCGACAGCTGGACGCGTGTGACGACGACGGTCGTGCTCGACGGGGACGGCGACGCCGGCGAGGGGGAGGACGTCACCTACGAGGCGGCGGAGCACGACACGTTTCCTGCAGAGCTCATGCTCGCCGGCACCTGGTCGCTCGACGATCTCTCGCGTCGCCTCGACCATTTCGAGCTGCCGGACTACCGGCGCTGGGCTTTCGAGAGCGCCGCGCTCGACCTTGCGCTGCGCCAGACCGCCCGCTCGCTGGCCGACGTCGTCGGGCGGCCGTACCGGCCCATCCGCTTCGTCGCCTCCACGCGCAGCGACGTTGCTCCCTGGCTCGAGAACGATCCCGCGCTCGAGTTCAAGCTCGATGCGACGAAGGAATGGGACGAGGAGCTCATGCGCCGCCTTGCCGCGCTCGACCGCGTGCGGGTCGTCGACCTGAAGGCGTACTACCGCGGTACCGTCGTCGATCTCGAGCCCGATCCCGTCTTCTACCGCGCGGTGGCTGACGCGTTTCCCGAGGTGGTGATCGAAGACGCATGGCTCGAAGACGGCTGCCTAGAGGCGCTGAGCGGGGCGGAGGGGCGGCTGAGCTTCGACGCGCCGATCCACTCGCTCGCGGACTTCGACGGCTTGCCGATCGAGGCGCGGTGGTTGAACGTGAAGCCGTCGCGGTTCGGCACGGTGCGCAAGCTCGTCGAGTGCATCGAGGCGTGCGAGGCGCGCGGCGTGAGCATGTACGGCGGTGGCCAGTTCGAGCTCGGCCACGGCCGCTTGCAAATCCAGCGGCTGGCGAGCGTGTTCTACGCCGACGGCCCGAACGACGTCGCGCCGTCCGAGTACAACGAGGGCGGACCGAGTCCGCAGCTGCCACGCAGCCCGCTCGCAGCTCCGGAAGGGATCGGGTTCTGAACCTCTTCGAGGAGCTCGGGAGGATCGGCGACGCGGTCGGCGCGGTCGAGTGGGGCTGCACCGTCTACGAGCTCGGACCAGGCGAGGAGTCGAGGTACCACTGGCACGTCGGGGAGGAGGAGTGGCTCCTCGTACTCGTCGGAACGCCGACGCTGCGCACGCCCGACGGGGAGCAGCCGTTGCGGCCGTGGGACCTCACCGTCTTTCCCCGCGGCGAGGCCGGGGCGCATCAGCTGAGGAACCAGACGGACGGGCCGGTGCGTGCGGCGTTCTTCTCGACCGTCTCCGACCCGGAGGTCGTCGGGTATCCGGACGAAGACCGGATCGGCGTGATCGCCGGCTGGAGCCGCGAGGCCGTGCGCACGATCCGCGGTTGGGTCGAGGAGCCGACGTGATCGTCAACCTGCTCGACGCCGAGAGCGGCGACCAGAACGACCGCGAGGGCTTCCGCTTCTTCGATCGTTGGGTCGGCTCGAAACTCGGCGCGGAGCTCCTTGGCTGTTCCTTGTACGACGTGCCTCCGGGCGAGCAGCTCTGGCCCTACCACTACCACCTCGGTAACGAGGAGTGGGCGGTCGTCGTCGCCGGCCGGCCGACAGTGCGAACACCGGAAGGCGAGCGCGAGCTTACGCCCGGCGACATCGTCGCTTTCGCGGAGGGCGAGGCCGGCGCGCACACGTTCCTGAACCGCACCGACGCCGACGCGCGAGTTGCGCTCTTCTCGACGCTCAACCGGACGACGCTTCCGGTCTATGTCGACAGCGACAAGGTCGGCGCGAACCGGAAGGTCTTCCGCATGCGGGACGCCGTCGACTACTGGGACGGCGAGTAAACAGCGGGAAGTGATGCGCACTTCCCGCTGAATGAGGTTCCCGCTTCGCGGGAGCGGACCGGGCGAAGCCCGCGTCCTCTTACGAGTGTCAGCGACGGTCTCGTTCTGCGCGCGCGGTGGCGGCTACGCCGTCCCCGCGCGCGAGTGCGGCCTCCGCCAACGCTAGGCGTTGGCTCCGGCCAATGGTGGTTGTTCCGGGCGGCGGCTCGAAACCGTCTCGCTGAGACTGCGGCCCGCCCCAGGCCGCGGGCGGGCATGCCGCAGGCACGAACGCCCGCGCAGAACAGACCATCCGCCCACAGCCTCAAGAGGAGGCGGGCTCCGCCCGCCTCCGCTCCCGCGAAGCGGGACTCTAAAGAAGCCGGAAACGCGCCAGCGTTTCCGGCTTAGCGGAACGCGTTCTCGCCGGTGAGCGCCTGGCCGACGACGAGCGTGTGTACTTCGTGCGTGCCTTCGTACGTCAGGACGGACTCGAGGTTGTTCATGTGCCGGATGACCGGATACTCGAGCGTGATCCCGTTGCCGCCGAGAACGGTTCGCGCGCTGCGTGCGACTTCGAGCGCGCCGCGGACGTTGCCCATCTTGCCCATGCTCACGTGCTCGGGCCGCAGCGTCCCCTCGTCCTTCTTCCGGCCGAGGTGCAGCGCTACGAGCGTTCCGCGGTTCACCTCGAGCGCCATCTCCGCGAGCTTCTGCTGCGTGAGCTGATAGCCGGCGATCGGCTTGCCGAAGACGATGCGCTCCTTCGCGTACTCGAGCGCGGACTCGAAACACGCGCGTGCAGATCCCACGGAGCCCCAGACGATCCCGTAGCGCGCCTCGCTCAGGCAGGCGAGCGGGCCACGCAGCGTCGAGACCTCGGGGAAGCGGTTCTCCTCAGGGACGCGCACGTCGTGGAACACGAGCTCGGAGGTGACGGAAGCGCGCAGCGACATCTTGCGGTGCATCTCCGGCGCTTCGAACCCGGGCATCCCGCGCTCGACGAGGAAGCCGTTGATCTGCCCCTCCTCGGTGCGCGCCCACACGACGGCGACGTCGGCAATCGATCCGTTCGTGATCCACATCTTCGATCCGTTCAGGATCCAGTCGGAGCCGTCGCGTCGTGCGTGCGTGCGCATCGCACCCGGGTCGGAGCCGGCGTCGGGCTCGGTCAGGCCGAAGCAGCCGATCGCGTCGCCCTCGTGCATCTGCGGCAGCCAGCGTTGCTTCTGCTCCTCCGTCCCCCAGCGCCAGATTGCGTACATCGCGAGTGAGCCCTGGACCGAGACGAGGCTGCGGATGCCGGCGTCCCCGGCCTCGAGCTCCAGGCACGTGAGCCCATAGGCGACGGAGCTCGCGCCAGGAAGTCCGTATCCCTCGAGGTGCATGCCGAACAGCCCGAGCTGGGCCAGTTCCTTCACAAGCTCCCGCGGCAGGACCGCGCGCTCGAACCAGTCGCCGATGTCCGGGAGCACGCGGTCGCGCACGAACTTGCGCACGGTGTCCCGGATCGCGCGCTCCTCGTCGTCCAGCAGCGCGTCGATGGCGAGGAAGTCGCGCGGGTCGAGTGCGGTGGGCTTCGCCGTCGTCGCCACGCCGAGATCCTAGTGCGCCGGCGCGAGGTGAACGAGCGCGAGCTCCAGCCAGGGCGCTGCGTACCGCTGCCAGAGGGCCTGATCGTGGCCCCCCGGATACGCCCGGAAGACGTGCGGGACGCCCTCCTCCGACAACTCCTGGTTCAGGGTCTCGTTCTCGGCGTAGAAGCGCCAGTCGCTGCGCCCCACGTAGAAAGCGATGAACGTCCGAGTGGCGCGGAGCCGGTCGCGGACGGTCGGGAGCACGCGGTGGACGTCGGCCTTCGCGTTGCGGGCGGCCGAGCCGAGATCGAGCGGCTTCGTGCCGGTCGGGTCGGTGGGGTGGAAGTAGCCGCTCCACGATTCGACGACGGAGAACTCGTCCAGGTGGTTGAGCGTGAGCTGCATCGCTCCGTAGCCGCCGGCGGAGATGCCGATCAGCGCGCGGCCTGCGCGCGAACGGATCGTCCGGAAGCGTGCGTCGACGACCCGCGGCAGCTCGGTCGCGATCGCCGTCGCCCACCGGTCGCCGGGGCCGCGGTCGACGTATTCCGGATCGCTCTCGCCGGCGCGCGCCCCCTGAGGGACGACGACGATCGCGGGACGGCCGATCGAGTCGAGCGCGCGCTCGACGAATCCGAGCGACGTGTAGGCGAACGCGGTGGACGGCAGCCCGTGCAGAACGTAGAGCACGGGATAGCGCTGGGAGCCTGCGTCATACCCCTGCGGGAGATACACCTCGAAGTGGAGTTGCCCACCGATCGCTGCCGACGCAAAGGCGCTGTCCACTCGCCGCTGGGACGCGGATGCCGCGGGCGAGCCGAGAAGGGCCACCGCTGCTGCGCCTGCCAGGGCGAGGAGAGCGGTTTTCATCGTGGAGGCACAATCGACGCGCAACGTGCGCTTAACGTCACCAAGCTACACACACATGCGTGTGGGCCGCACGCCTCAAACCTCCGATTCCGGCTGCCTATGCGGCCGGAGCGGCCGCCTTGGCGGCATTTCTCGCCGTCGGGCTTCTTGGCGTGCGCGGGTACCTGGATAACTACCTCCAGTACCGAGGATTCGCACCGCCGCGTGAGCCGGCGTTCGTCACCTCGCCGGGAACCACCGAACGGCTCCTGATCTCGAGCCCGGCGCTCGGCGGCCGGAAGCAGGAGGCATACGTCTATCTGCCTTCCGGCTATGCGCAACACCGCGCGCGGCGGTATCCGGTCATGTACCTGCTGCACGGCTTTCCGGGCCGTCCGCTTGCGTTCCTCGAGACGGTGCAGATGGGCATAGTCGACGACGCCATCACGGCGCGACATCGAGCGCAGCCGCTCATCCTCGTGATGCCGTTCGGCTCGACCAGCACGTTCAGCGACGAGGAGTGGGTCGACGGTATTCGCGCCGGGAACGGATGGGCGACGTTCGTCGCCCGCGACCTCGTGCGTACGGTGGATTCGCGCTATCGCACGATCGCATCGCCTCGCGGCCGCGCGATCGCCGGTTTGTCCGAGGGCGGCTACGGCGCGATCAATATTGCGCTCCACCATCCGCACGAGTTCTCCGTCGTCGAATCGTGGTCGGGGTACCAGCGGCCCGACAGGATCCGATCGATCTTCGGGCCGAACCTGCGGACGCTCGCCGCGAACGATCCTCGTCTCCTGCTTCCGCGGGTTGCGCCGACGCTGCGGAAGCTCGGTACGTACTTCTGGTTCTACTCGGGCTCGACGGATCCGTTGCACAAGCAGAACGCTGCGTTCTCGCGTGAGCTCGCGAGAGCGCGAATCGCTCACCGCTTCTTCCAGGTGTTCGGCGGTCACAACTGGGCGCTCTGGCGGGACAACGCGCGGGCCGCCTATCTCGTTGCTGCGGAGAGGCTTGGTCGTGCGTAGCGCCGTGCGCAGCGCGGCCGCGAGCTTGCTCGCCGTCGGCGTCCTCCTCGCTGCGACGGGGTGGCTCTACGTTGCGCGCCCGGCCGTCTCCGTGCCGGGACCGGTCGTGCACGACGCGCTGGCGCTCGACGAGCTGTCGCAGCACGGGAGCGTCTCCATCTGGCTTTACCTGCTGGTCTGGGGAGCGGCCGCGTTCCTGCTCGGCCTCCTCGCCCGCTGGGCGCGCGCGGAACGGCTCACGGCCGGGATGCTCCTCGGCCCGGCGGTCGCGGCCTGGCTCTACGCCGCCAACGGCGTGTCGATCCTCGTCGTGCGGCAGATCCCGGCGCACGAGGCGTTCCACGCCGCTGCGGCGGAGCAGGCGGTAGTGATTCCCGCCGTTCTCGCAGGGATGGCCGGTGCGCTTCTCGGTCGGGCGCGGACGGTGGACACGCCGAGGGCGCGTGTCGTCCTCTCGTGGTTCGTCGCCGGCGTGGGACTGCTTGCCGCCCTGGACGGGACGTTCCCGGAGCATCGCCGGTCCCTCGTCGCGGCGCTGGACGCCGCCCACGTGCACGGGTTCTCCAAGGCGCTCATCGTTCCGCTCGCGCTCGGGCTGATGGTGACGGCGCGCAGCCTCGTGCGCGGAAGCCGCCGCGCCTGGCAGCTCGCGGTCGCGCTGCTCACCGTGCTGCTCGTGTTGCACGTCGAGCGCGGATTCGACGACGGCGCGATCGTCACCGGCATGGCCGTCGTCGCCTTGCTCGCCCGGCGCGGCGACTTCCGGCTGCGGGGCGATCCGTCCTCCAAGCCGCGCATCGCACTGCATGCAGCCGTCCTCGCGAGCGCCGTCGGTCTCTACGGCCTCGTCACGTTGTGGGTGAACCGCCTCATGGCCGACCAGCCGTACACGGTCGGGTTTGCACTCCGCGTCACCGGTCGCGCGCTCGTAGGTCTGAGCTTCCACGGCGCGCATCACCTCACAGGCCCGGTCGCCGACTGGTTCCCGCTCTCCGTCTTCCTGCTCGGTGTCGGCGGCGGCGTCGTCGTGCTGCTCGAGTGGCTCGGGCCGTGGCGCTATCGCCGCACGTGCGGCGTGCACGAGTTGAACGTCGTCCGGCGTCTGGTCGCGATCTTCGGCGTCGACACATTGGCGCCGTTCGCGCTGCGCTCGGACAAGTCGTACTTCTGTGCGCGCGACGAATCGGCGTTCCTCGCGTACCGCGTCGTCAACGGGGTGGCGGTTGTCGCGGGCGACCCGGTCGGTCGCGCCGGCGCGCGCGAGGAGCTCGTGCGGTCGTTCCTCGAGTTCGCGCACGATCGCGGCTGGCGGGTGGCCGTGCTCGGGGCATCGGAGCGGGATCTCGATCTCTATCGCTCGGTCGGCCTCCGTGCGCTCTACCACGGCGACGAGGCGGTCGTCGAGACGGCGGCGTTCTCGCTCGACGGTAGAGCGATTCGCAAGGTGCGCCAGTCGGTGCACCGGTTGGAGAAGGCAGGCTTCGCGGCGCGCGTGCTCCGTCCGAGCGAGATCGGCGGCGCGTTGCGCCAGGAGCTCGAGGAGATCGCGCGGGCCTGGCGCGGAAACGCGCCGGAACGCGGCTTCGCCATGGCGTTCGACGCGTTGTTTCGAGCGGACGAGGACGACGCCGTCTTCGTCGTCGGAGTCGACGGGACGGGGCACGCGCAGGGGTTCCTGCACTTTGCGGTGTGCCGGGCCGGGTCGGCGTTGTCGCTGTCGTCGATGCCGCGGGCGGCGGGCGTCCCGAACGGGTTCACCGAGTGGCTCATCTGCTCCTCGATCGACTGGGCGCGTAGGCAGGGGTTTGCGCGCGTGTCGCTCAATTTCTCGCCGTTCGCCGCCCTGCTGTCACCCGACGCAGAGCTGAGCGTCGGGCAACGCCTCCAGGCTGCGACACTTCGCCGGATGAAGCCCTGGTTCCAACTCGACAACCTGCTGCTCTTCAACCGGAAGTTCTTCCCCTCCTGGCAGCGGCGGTTCGTCGTGTATGAGCGGCGGCGCGATCTGCCGCGCGTGGGAATCGCGGCGCTCGCCGTCGAGGCGTACCTCCCCTTCCAGTGATCGTTGCCGGCCTCGCGCTGGCCGTCGGCTCTGCGATCGCGATCGGCGGCGGCTACGCGCTCCAGCACACGTCGGCGTCGCAACTCCCGCCGCTCACGCTCCGCCGCCCAATCCACTCGCTCGCCCTGCTCTTCCGGAGCGGCCGGTGGACGTTCGGCTTCTTCGCGGGCATCGGCGGCTGGGTGCTGTACGTCGTCGCGTTGCGCCTTGCGCCGCTCTCGCTCGTCCAGGCGGCGTCGGCGGGCGGCATCGGAGTGCTCGCGCTCGGCGGCGGGCGGCTGCGCCGGTCCGAGCGCATCGGCGTCGGAGCGGCGCTGGGCGGGCTCGTGCTGCTCGCGTTCTCCGTCGGGTCGCACCCTCCGACGGCGCACGGCGCCGCCGCGGCAGTTGCGATCTGGGTCGTCGTCTCGGCGGCGTGCGCCGGCGCTCTCGCACGGTGGAGATCGTCAGCCGCGGCGCTCGGCACCGCTGCGGGCGTGCTGTACGCAGCCGGCGACGTCGCCACGAAGGCGGCCGTCGTCGGCGGCGCCCGGCTCGCGTTCGCACCCGTCCTCCTCGCGTGCCACGGCCTCGCGTTCGTCTGCCTCCAGCTCGCCTTCCAGCGCGGCAGCCGTCTCGCGTCCGCGGGGCTGGCCGTCCTCTGGACGAACGCGCTGCCGATCGTGGCCGGGACGGTCCTCTTCTCGGAGGCGCTCCCGGGCGGCGTGCGCGGCGGCCTCCGCGTCGCCGCCTTCGCGCTCGTCCTCGCCGGAGGCGTCGCGCTCAGCCGGCGCGGGCCGGGAGCGGGCGCGCTCGAGCCTGTACCATTGACTGACTAGTCAATCGACGCGGGAGTCGAGGATGGTCTCCATCGAGCAGAGCACGGGCGTCTCGTTCGGGCTGACGGATGAGCAGAAGGCGCTGCGGGAGCTCGCGCGCGGCTTCGCCGCGAACGAGATCCGGCCCCACGAGCACGAATGCGACGAGCACATGCGGCATCCGGTCGACGTGATCGCGAAGGCGCACGAGCTCGGTCTCATGAACCTGCACGTGCCCGAAGAGTACGGCGGCCCCGAGCTGTCCGCGTTCGACGGCATGCTCGTCGGCGAGGAGCTGCATTGGGGCTGCTCCGGCATCGGCACGTCGCTCACCGCCAACGGCCTCGGCGCCGGCCCCGTGATCCTGTACGGCAGGGAACAGCAGAAAGCGCAGTGGCTCCCGCCGCTCATCGACTCGCCGATCCTCTGCTCGTTCGGGCTCTCCGAGCCCGGCGCCGGCTCGGACGTCGCGTCCTTGAAGACGACCGCCGTCCGCGACGGCGACGAGTACGTCCTCAACGGATCGAAGACGTTCATCACCAATGCCGGCTACGCAGCGTGGACGGTCGTCTTCGCGAAGACGGACGCCAAGGGCGGAGCGAAGGGGATGTCGGCGTTCATCGTCCCGATGGACGCGCCCGGCGTGACCATCGAGCAGCACCTGGAAAAGATGGGCCAGCGCGCCACCGACACGTCCGCATTCGCGCTCCAGGACGTGCGCGTCCCCGTCGAGAACCGCATCGGCGAGGAAGGCGACGGGTTCAAGATCGCGATGGCGACGCTCGACTTCACGCGTCCCGGAACCGCGATCGGAGCGGTCGGCGTCGCGCAGGCCGCCTACGAGCACTCGGTCGCCTATTCGAAGGAACGCATCACCTTCGATGTGCCGATCGCGATGCACCAGGCCGTCAGCTTCATGATTGCCGACATGGCGACCGAGATCGAGGCGTCACGCCTGCTCTGCTGGCAGGCGGCATGGATGCTCGATCAGGGGTTCGGCCGCAAGGCGACGCTGTACTCGTCCTTCGCAAAGCGCTTCGCCGCCGACACGGCGATGAAGGTCGCCACCGATGCCGTGCAGGTGTTTGGCGGCTACGGCTACATCAAGGAGTACCCGGTCGAGAAGCTGATGCGCGACGCGAAGCTGTTCCAGATCTACGAGGGGACGTCGCAGATCCAGCGGCTCGTGATTGCCAAGGAGATCTTCCTCCCGCGCGACTGATCTAAGCCATTTTGAGGCTGGCGCTACCATGGCGCTCGCCGTGGCTGCCTCGTCGTCGGCCGTACTTCCGCGCGCGACAGCGCGTATTCGGCGCTGGACCTGGCTCGCAGCGGCCACCGGAGCCCTGCTCCTCGTCGCGGCAGTTGTCGGCCTCGTGTTCGCGGGCGCGTCGGACACCCTGGCTCACGGCACGCGTATCGCAGGCGTCGACGTGGGCGGCATGAAGCCGGACGACGCGGAGCGGCTGCTCGCACGGCGCGCCGCGCGGCTTGCCGGAGTGCCGGTGACCTTCGTCGTCGGCTCGAAGCGCGTCGCGATCACGCCGCACGAGCTGGGGGTGAGCGTCGACTGGCACGCCGCCGTCGCCTCGGCCGCGCATGCCGGTGGCGGCTTCGCGCCGCTCAGGGGCTACCGGCGGCTGACGCTGCGGTTCTTCGCGGGTAACCGGGTCCCGGCCCCGCGCGTTTACGACGCCGCGCTCCAGTACGAGCTCACCCAGGTAGCGCACCGGGTTACGTCGGCACACCGTGA
>DATCBD010000039.1:0-82360 GCA_036512155.1 Gaiellaceae bacterium
GAGCGTCCCCGTCTCCTCGGCAGTCATCCCCTCGATCGGGCCGACGTCGATCTCCCGCAGGTCGGCGTCGACGACGACCGGCACGCCCAGGCGCACGCCGACGATGTCGGCAGTGTCCCGCGCACGGCTGAGGTCGCTGGAGTAGATCGCGTCGATCGACTCGCCGGTGAGCTGCTCGGCGAGCACGCGCGCCTGCTCGCGGCCACGGTCGTTCAACGGGACGTCCGCGTGGCCCTGCCAGCGGCGCTCGGCGTTCCAGTCCGTCTCGCCGTGGCGAACGAGAAGCAAAGTGGTCACGTCTGACTAAGGTACTCGCGCGATGGATCTCGGCCTGCGCGACAAGGTGTGCCTCGTGACGGGGTCGACGGCCGGCATCGGCCTGGAGACGGTGAACCTCCTCCGCGCCGAGGGCGCGATCGTCGTCAGCACCGGCCGGAGCGGTGGAGACGTACAGGCCGACCTCTCGCGGGCCGGCGAGCCCGAGCGCGTCGTGCGGGAGACCGAGGAAATGCACGGGCGGATCGACGTGCTCGTGAACAACGTCGGCGGCACCGACATCCGCAAGCTCGAGGAGCTCACCGACGCTGACTGGCAGGCGTCCTTCGAGCTCAACCTCATGACCGCGATCCGCGCGACGCAGGCGACGCTGCCCGGCATGCGCGCGCGCGGCGCCGGCACGATCGTGAACGTGTCCTCGACCGCGGCGAAGCGCCCGTCGACGTCGATGCCGGACTACTCGGTCATGAAGGCCGCGATGCTCTCGTTCTCGCGGCTCGTCGCCGACCTATATGCGAAGGACGGCGTGCGCTGCAACGCGGTCACGCCCGGGCCGACAGCGACGGGCGCGTGGCTCGGCGAGGGCGGGCTCGCCGACCAGCAGGGAAACCGCGACGAGGTGCTCGCCAAGGTCGGAGCGGGGCGGCCGCTCGGACGGCTCGCCCAGCCGGAGGAGATCGCCGCGGTGATCGCGTTCCTGTGCTCGCCGCGCTCGAGCTACGTCACCGGCGCGGCGTGGAGTGCCGACGGTGGCACCGTCCCGATCATCATCTGAGCTCGGGTCCCGATTCGCCACTGTGCGGCGTCGGGCCTAGCCACTACGCTGGAACCTGGGATGCCGGAGCTCGCCGGTCAGGTTGCCGATGCCTTCGAAACCCTCGTGCGGGAGCACGAGGAGCGCTGGCTGTCGCCGCTCGCCGTGCGGTCGTACGAGTCGCGCGGGCGGAACCTGCCGGAGGAGGAATGCCGGCTGCGGACGCCGTTCCAGCGCGACCGTGACCGCATCGTCCACTCGAAGGCGTTCCGGCGCCTCCGGCTGAAGACGCAGGTCTTCGTCGATCCCGAGGGCGACCACTTTCGCACCCGCCTGACGCACACGCTGGAGACGACCGGCATCGCCCGCGGTGTGGGCCGCGCGCTCCGGCTGAACGAGGATCTCGTCGAGGCGATCGGGCTCGGGCACGACCTCGGCCACCCGCCGTTCGGGCACGCCGGCGAGGAAGCGCTCGACGAGCTGCTGCGCGAGCGCGGCGAGCGCGGCTTCCGTCACAACGAGCACTCGCTGCGCGTGGTCGAGCGCCTCGAACGCGACGGACGCGGGCTCAATCTCACGTGGGAAGTGCGCGACGGGATCCTCAAGCACACCGGGCCTGACGAGCCGGAGACGCTGGAGGGGAAGATCGTGCGCATCGTCGACCGCGTCGCGTACATCAACCACGACATCGACGACGCCGTCCGCGCCGGCCTTCTCTCCCAGAGCGACCTCCCCGTCGACGAGCTTGCGCTGCTCGGCGACACCGGCTCGCGCCGCATCGACACGCTTGTGCACGACCTCGTCGAGACCTCCGTCGGCGCCGGCGACATCGTGCAGAGCGACGAGATCGGCAGCGCGATGCTGTCGTTGCGCGCATTCATGTTCGACCGCGTGTACATGCAGCAGGAGCACGCGCTCATCCGCGCGGATATCCGGCGCATCTTCGACGACCTGGTCGACGTGCAGGGCTACAGCGTCGAGGATGCGACCGACTACATCGCCGGCATGACCGACCGGTTCGCGCTCGCGTACTGATGGCCCGCATCAAGGACAGCTCGGTCGAGGCCGTCAAGTCGGCGACCCAGATCCTGCCGCTCGTCGAGGACCACGTGCGCCTGCGCAAGGCCGGCGGCACGTACAAGGGCCTATGCCCGTTCCATCAGGAGCGGACGCCGAGCTTCACCGTCTCGCCCGCGCGCGGCACCTTCAAGTGCTTCGGCTGCGGCGAGGGCGGCGACGCGATCGCCTTCGTCGAGAAGCTCGAGCAGGTCGACTTCGTCGGCGCGATCGAGTTCCTCGCCGGGCGCTTCGGAATCGAGATCGAGTACGAGGAGATCTCGCCTGAGGCCGCTCAGAAGCGGGAACGTGGCAAGCGGCTCGAGCAGCTGCTCGAGCGAGCGACGGTGTTCTACGAACGGGTGCTGTGGGAGAGCGACGCCGGAGCGTTCGCCCGCGAGTACCTCGCCTCCCGCGGGCTCGGCGAGGAGGTCGGCCGGCAGTTCCGGCTCGGCTACGCGCCGGGCGGTCCGACGCTCGCGCGTCGTGCGCTGCAAGAGGGGTTCACCCAGGACGACCTGCGGACGGCGGGCCTCGTGCGGCAACGCGGCGACGACTACTTCTCCCGGCGGCTCGTCTTCCCGCTCGCGGACGCGCGCGGCAAGGTGCGCGGCTTCCAGGCGCGCAAACTGCACGACGACGACGCGCTCCAGGCGAAGTACGTCAACTCGCCCGAGAGCGGTCTGTTCAAGAAAGGCGACCTCCTGTACGGGCTCGACACCGCGCGGCAGGCGATCGCGAAGGAGGACCGCGGCGTCGTCGTCGAGGGGAACACCGACGTGCTCGCCCTGCGGCAGGCCGGCTTCCAGCCGGTGGTTGCATCGATGGGGACCGCGCTCACCGAAGCGCAGCTGAAGGAGCTCACGAAGCTGACGAAGCGCCTCTACCTCTGCTTCGACGCGGACGCCGCCGGTCAGGACGCGACGCTGCGCGGGATGGAGCTCGCAGTCAAGCAGGGCTTCACCGTCAACGTCGTCTCGCTGCCGAAGGGAACGGATCCCGCCGACGACCCGGCCGCGTTCGAGCGCGAGCTCGCCGCCCCGGTCAGCTACCAGGTGCACATGGTGCGGCTCCTGCACGAGCGCGCCGGTGACAAGCAGTCGTCGTACGCCGCCATCCGCGCCTTCCTCGGCACGCAGCCCGATTCGCCCGAGCGGCTCGACGCCATCCGGCTCGCCGCCGACCTCCTCGACCTGCCGCCGGAGACGCAGGCGGGCCTTGCGCCTCCGCGTACCGGGGCGCGCACGGCGGGCGTCATCTCGCCGCGGCTCCTGGACGCCGGCACGCGGCTCGAGCGCACCGCGCTCGCCGGTGTGGCCGGGAACCCCGGCCTGGCGCGGATCCTCGGCGAGCTCGGCCCGGAGCACTTCGACGACGAGCTCCACCGCCGCGCGCAGGCGCACCTGCTCGGGAACGAGTCGGCCGACGGCGAGCTGACCGCGCTCCTCGCGGAGCTCTACGCGCAGGCGGACGAGGAGAGCATCGGCGAGCAGACCGGGGAACAGCTCCTGCTTCGACTGCGCGAACGCCGCCTCCAGCGGGAGCTCGCGGACGCCGACGACGACCGGCTCGTCGACCTGCAGCAGGCGCTGTTGCAGATCCGCACAGCCATCCGGGAATTCGCGTGAGCCTGGGTACAATGCGCGCCGCCGATCCCCGGTAGCTCAATTGGCAGAGCATCCGGCTGTTAACCGGAGGGTTGTTGGTTCGAGTCCAACCCGGGGAGCTCACAAGGGTGGCTCTCGCCCACGCGGGAGGGTCCGCGCGTGGGCGAGAGGTGTTACTGGACTACGACTTCCAGTGCCAGTCCTGGATGTTCCAGAACGGCCCGACGTTGGCGGCGCTGTTGACCATCCCGAGGAGGGTCGACTTGTACACCAGCGGCGTCGGGCGCTGGTAGAGCGGGAACACCGGAACGGTGTCCGACATGATCGCGTCGGCCTGCTGGAAGTCGGCGGTCCGCTTGGTCGGGTTCAGCTCGGCGTTGCCGGCCTTCACCAGCGTGTCGACCTTGTGGCTGCAGTAGCCGGTCCAGTTGCTGCCGCCCTGGCAGCGCCACGAGTCGTACCAGTCACCGGGATCGCCGGTCGTGACCTCCGCGAACTCGGCAACGTCGAAGTTGCCGGAGGGGAGACCCGTCGAGCCGAAGATGACGTTCGGCGGGAGCGGCTTGTCGTTGACCTGGATGCCGATGGCCTTCATCTCGGCCTTGCCGATCGCTTCGGAGGTTGCCCGAACCGAGTTACCCGAGGTCCACGACCAGTTGATGACGGCCGGGAGCCCTGAGCAGGTCCAGATCTTCGAGTTGCTCGGATCGACCGACGAAGGGCCGCCCGTGCAGTGCTTCGCCATCAAGGCGAGAGCCTTCTGCGGGTTGAAGTTCCACTTCGCGAAGTCCGGCTTGTATGCCGCTTCGGTCGCATAGTAGATCGCGTTGTTCATCGGCTTGAGGCCGCCGGCCAACGAGCCGTAGACGGTGTTGATGATCGACTGGCGATCGATCGACATTGCGATGGCCTCGCGGAACCACGGGGCACGAAGGAGCTTGTTCGTCGAGCCGGCGTTCACACTGCTCGCCGCCTTCGCATTGCCCTCGCGCATTTCGAGGTGCTCGAAGTAGTAGCCCGGGATCTGGTTGAACGTGATGCCCGGCGTGCTCTTCAACGGAGCCAGGTAGAGGCCGAACGTCGGCGAGATCGCGTCGACCTCACCACCGCGCATGGCCTCTTCCTCGGAGTTGGTGTCCGAGATGATCTTGAAGTCGATCTCGCCGATGCCGGGCTTCTTGCCGACGTAGAACGGGTTCGCCTTCAACACAGCGCCCTGGCCCTTGGTGTAGTTGGAGAGGTAGTACGGGCCGTCGGAGACCGGCTGCCCGTTGGAGCCGCAGATGCAGTTCGTCCAGGTCTTGTTGAAGTCCACCCCACGAAGGGCGGTGGACGGGTAGAGCGTGTTGAAGATGTATTGCCAGTCCGCAAACGGACCACATGGGAAGTCGGAGGTGCAGTTCTTCGTCTTCCAGAAGAACGTGACTTGCTTCATCCCCTTGTGCGTGAAGTGCGTCGGATCGATGTTGCTGTACCCGGTGCGTTCAACGAGGTCGTTGTTGGGGTTGTCGATGCTCTGGAGCGTGTACACGAAGTCCTGGTAGGTGACCGGGATCTTCTTGCCGCCCCAGTACCAGTACGCCTTCGGGTTGATCGTGTACGACACGCCCTTCGAGTTCGCCGACGCCGACGTCGTGATCCCCGTCGGAATCCAGAGACCGGTGTTGTTCTGGATGAACGGGCCGTAGGTGGTTTCCTCCCCGCCCATCCAACTCGCCCAGACCTCGTTACAGCAGCTGAGCTGCGTATTGAAGCCGTCGATGTCCTGCTCGGCACCGAACACGACGACGTTCGCGGCCCTGCGGCCGGCCGCCGTCGTCGGAACCTTTGCCCACGCCTGAGCAAACGGCGCAGCCGCCGGGGTGCCAAGCGACACCTGAGCCGCGGTGGTCTTTGCGGTCGCAGATGCAGCCAGAAGAAGTACGGCTGCGATCGCTCCCGCCATGAGCCAGATCCGCCAACGCATAGCGCTCCCTTCCAGTCGATGTGTCGCAATCACTCCGACGACTACGACGAAGTCGAGCCGGAAAGCGCGAAAGCCTCTTTCGCGTCGATTTTCGAGACCAGTCCGTCGAGAGGCGGGAGGGCACCGGAGGGCCGTTCCCTCCCGCCTCTACAAACGGAGGGAAGACCCGATGATGCCGACCGATGTGCAGCCGCGAAGTGCCAGTTTGGGAGCAAATGTGTGATCCAAGGTCAGTGCGAGTCCCTAACTGGATTCCAAATGTCTCGTCGTAATGGCCACGTCCCCTGGATGACTTTGGGAGAGCCCGAACGTCTGAGTCATTGCATGTCCCCACGTCGTCGCCAAGTTCGCGAGCTATTGCTCTCCATCGACCGGGGTGGGGGAGGTGCAATCGGTCGCCAGATAGAGACCCAGCTGAGAGAGACGATCAGCTCGGGTGTGTTACCCACGGGGACTGCGCTCCCGTCGACTCGGGTTCTTGCCGAGGACCTCGCGGTCTCTCGTGGCGTGGTCGCTCGTGCATATAGCCAGCTTGCAGCCGAGGGCTACATCTCGCTTCGGCAGGGAGCGAATCCCTGTGTAAACGGCTTCTCAGCTCAGCAGCAGAGCGGGCCAACCGAGAAGTATCGGTTCGACCTGCGTCCCGATCTGCCTGACCTGGCCACCTTCCCTCGCAGTGGCTGGTCGCGCGCGCAACAGCGTGCGCTGCAGTCGGCGTCGACGCGAGAGCTGGGAAACACCGACCGCCTTGGCCTTTGGTCGCTGCGGGCAGAGCTCGCGGCCTATTTGGGAAGGTCGCGCGGCGTCGTCGTGCAGGCCGAGAACCTCGTCGTCACTGCCGGGACGTCCCAATCTCTCAGCCTCGTAACGCGAGCGCTTGCCGCCGAAGGACTGTCGGAGATCGCCTTCGAGAATCCGAGCTGCGCTCGTCACCACGAAGCCGTTCGCATGGCCGGCATGGAGCCGCGCGGAATGAGAATCGATGAGCAAGGGCTGATCGTCTCCGAGCTCAACGCTGCCGTTAGCCGAGCCGTCGTGGTGTGCCCGACGCACCAGTTTCCCACGGGACCCAGGCTGTCCGAGTCCCGGCGCGACGCACTGATCGCTTGGGCGACCGACACCGGCGGGCTTATCATCGAATGCGATTCCGAGCTCCGCGACGACAACGCGCCCGTTGCGACGTTGCAGCGGCAGGCGCCTGATCGCGTGATCTATCTCGGCTCGACGCGAAAGACTCTTGGCCCTTGCGCAAGTCTGGGCTGGGCTGTCCTGCCCGATCGATTCATCCCGCGTGTGCAGGAGTTGTCGACATCGCTTCTCCACGTCTCCAGCTTCGATCAGCTGGCGTTCGTCGACTTCCTCGCGCGCGGAGACTATGACCGTCACATACGCAAGATGCGCGAGATCTATCGAAAGAGACGCGCTGTTCTCATCGACGCTCTGCACACGGAGGTACCCGACTCGGTGATCGGCGGGCCGGCCCTGGGGCTGCACGTCGTTCTTCTGACTCCTAGCGGGGTCGCTCGGACGGTCTGCGCTTTTGCCCGCGAGAGGGGGGTTGCGCTCGACTCCTTCTCCGATCACGCGCTCCCTGGCTATGACGGGCCAGAAGGCCTCCTCGTTGGCTTCGGGCAAGTCTCCGAGGCCGCCATCCCTGGCGCTGTCGAAGAGCTCGGCCGAGCCTTCGCGGCAGCGGCGTCTTCCGCGTAAGCGACTACCGCACGACAGGCCGCCGCCGTCCATTACCGTAGTTGAGCGTGGACGACCGCTTCGACGAACTTCTTCGTCGGCTCGGGGTAATCGACGATCTCGTCAGGGCGGGCACTCTGCTCGGCTGGGACGAAGAGACGAAGATGCCCGTGGCCGGTGCCGACGCGCGCGCTGAGCAGCGCGCGACCGTCGAGGCCGTCACCCACGAGCACCGCGTGGATCCGCGGCTCGGCGAGCTGATCGAGGCCCTGCGGCCGTTCGAGGACGCCCATGATCCGGACTCCTTCGAGGCGGGCGTCGTCCGCGTCGCACGCCGCGACTACGAGAAGGCGGTCTGCGTGCCGTCGGAGCTCCAGGCCGAGCTCGAGCGGGCCGGATCCCTCGGCTACCGGGCATGGCTGCGTGCCCGGGCCGACAACGACTTCTCAGTCATCCTCCCGCACTTCGAGCGCAACCTCGAGCTGCGCCGCCGCTACGTCGCTTGCTTCTCTCCCATAGGCGATCCGTACGACGTCGTCCTCGACGACTACGAGCCGGGCATGAAGACGACCGAGGTCGAGGCGATCTTCGCCCGTCTGAAGGAGCGGCTCGTGCCGATGATCCGGGCCGTTGCCGACTTGGAGCCGATCGACGACTCGTGCCTGCGCGGTTCGTTCTCGCGCGAGGCGCAGCACCGTGTCTCCGTCGCGATCCTCGAGACGTGGGGGATGGACGACGAGGCGTGGCGGCTCGACTACACCGTGCATCCGTTCGAGGTCTCGATGGCGATCCCGGACATCCGCCTCACCACGCGCTTCGACGAGGACAACATCCACGGGATCCTCTCGTGCCTGCACGAGTTCGGTCACGGCCTGTACGAGCGGCAGATCGATCCGCGTTTCGCGCGCACGTCGCTCGCCGACGGCGTGTCCTCGGCGATCCACGAGTCGCAGAGCCGGATGTGGGAGAACCTCGTCGGCAGGCGCTCGTCGACCTGGCGGTTCTTCTATCCGCTTCTCCAGCGCGAGCTGCCCGCCTTCGCCGACGTCCCACTGGAGACGTTCCAGCGCGCGCTGAACAAGGTGAAGCCGACGCTCCGGCGTGTCGACGCCGACGAGGTCACGTACTGCCTGCACGTCATCCTGCGCTTCGAGATCGAGCGGGAGCTGCTCGGCGGACGCCTCGACGTGCGCGACCTTCCGGAGGCGTTCGACGCGAAGATGCGCGAGTACCTCGGCCTCCAGCCGCCCGACCTCGCGAGCGGCGTCCTCCAGGACGTCCACTGGTCGGACATGAGCCTCGGGTATTTCCCGACGTACGCGCTCGGCAACGTCGTCTCCGTCCAGCTGTGGGAGCGCGCGGAGGCCGACCTCGGCGACTTCGACGAGCAGTTCGAGCGGGGCGAGTTCGCGCTGCTCGCGGAGTGGCTGCGCGAGCACATCCACCGCTTCGGCCGGATGTACGAGCCGCAGGAGCTGCTGCGGCGGACGGTCGGCTCGACGATGGATCCCGAGCCGTATCTCGGGTACCTCCAGCGTGAGCTGGACGAGCTGTTCGGCACCGCCGTCGGCTGATCCGAGCACTCCCCGGCTTCGGTACGATCCCGACGTGAGCTGGCTGTACATCGCCCTGCTCGCGGTGGCCGTTGCGGTTTTCGCGGGTGCGGAATGGCCGCGACTCGCGCCGCGCTTCGGGGCGGACGGGCGCCGGCGCCGTCAGCGCGCGAGGCGGAAGTCGACCCTGCACGTCGTGGAGACTGACGCCGACGATTTCGCGGCGAGCGTCGAGCGCGACCTCGCCAACCTCCCCACGATCGAAGAAACGGACAGGCGCTAGCGGACGACGAAGGTCGTCGAGAACGTCCGCGTGTTCGGTGTCGCACCGTTCAGGACGTCCTCCATGTTCCTCGTCTCCTGGTAGTCGGCAACGGTGACGCTCACGTGATGCGTGCCGGCGAGCAGATGCGACGGCGCGATGGTGAGGACGCCGCCCTTGAAGTGGAAGTCGGAGAGCACCCGGTCGACGGTCACCTGGATCGACTGCGGGTCGACGCCTGAGCCAGCATCCTTCAGGGCGAGCCGTAGCGGCTGTGTCGCGCGGACCGTGCGCGTGAGCAGGCGGACGCTCGGCGGCGTCGTGTCGTTGATCCAGAAGCGGAACGTGTAGAGGCCGGGCTTCGCCCCCGTCGGCGTGTCGAAGACGAAGTCGTACGTCCCCAGTGTGGGCAGGACCGCGCCGACGACCGGCTCGGCCTTGCCGAAGTTCGAGTACGGGTTGAGATCGATCGGAAGGCCGGTGTCCCCGAGCAGCCGGTTCTCGTCGCGGTTCACGACGAGGCGCGGCGAGACGTGGACTCCGCGGGCGTGCGACACGACGGCGACCCCGAAGTTCGCGACCGGCCGCGTCAGGACGAACTCGAACACCTGCTCCGGGCCGCCGAGCGCGAGCGGAATCGGCGAGCTGCCGACGATCCCGACGGGATAGCGATACGAGGAGACGAGCGAGGGCTTACCGGCGGTGTCGCCGGTATAGACGCCGGCGCGCTTGATCGACCGGATCGGCTCGGTTCCCAGCTTCGGCGCCTCGACGCCGAACCAGTACGGCACGCGGCGGACGTCCGTCCCGCGCGTCAAGAGCGCGAAGCCCGTCGCGTCGCCCTCCGTCGCGGTTGCGGCGGCCGTCACGGTGAGGTCGACGCTCGAGCCCGCAACGACGGAGGGAGTCGAGGGCACGATCGTGGCCCCGGAGAGCGTGGACTGCGATTGGATCGAAACCGTCCACGGCGCAGGCCCACCGCCCGCGTCCGTCACCTGCAGGGTTTGCGTCGCCGTGGTTCCCACGTTCACGAGGCCGAACGTCAGGCCGGTCGGATCGGTGAAGAGGAGCGGGTTGTCCGCGCGCGCGAGGTCGATGCGGCCGCCGCCCTCGCGCATCGCCGGCACCTCGTTCGTCGTGCCGGGCACGTGCACGGGATCGCCGGTCGACTCGAGCGCGGACTTGATCTGCTCGACCGACCATGTCGGGTGGCGTTGCATAAGTACGGCCGCGGCGCCGGCGACGTGCGGTGAAGCCATGCTCGTGCCGCTCCAGGACGCCCACTGCGACATGGGCAGTGACGAGAGGATGTCGACGCCGGGGGCGGTGACGTCGGGCTTCATCAGCAGCGAGACCGGGGTGGGGCCACCCGACGAGAAGCTTGCGACCTCGTCCGGCGGGCTGCCGTCGCCGCCCTCGGTAGACGCGGCGACGGTGATGGCGTCGGGCGCCGAGCCCGGCGACCCGACCGACCCGCGGCCGGAGGAGTCGAACTCGTTCCCGGCTGCGATCACGGGGACGACACCGGCGGCGGCAGCGTCGTCGATCGCCTGCACAACGAGGTCGCGCTGCGGCTGGATCTCGGGCTCGCCGAGCGAGAGGTTGATGACGTTCATGCCGTCCTTGACCGCCGCCTCGATGCCGGCGGCGATCTCGGGCGAGTTCCCGTCCAGGCCGAAGTTGGTCGTCGGGATCGTCAGGACCTTGTAGTTGCCGATGTACGCCATCGGCGCGACCCCGGAGACGCGGTAGCGCGTTCCCTGGAGGGTCGCCGTCGTATTGTTGTCGCCGGCGGCGATGCCTGCGACATGCGTCGCGTGGTCGGAGTTGAGCGGGTCGAACGGCGTGTTCGCGTACTTCCACGTCTCGGAAGCGGGGGCGAACGCGCGCGCGACGATCACCTTCGGCGTCGTGAAGGCGGTGTTCCCCTTCGGGAAGCCGGCGGGGTAGCTGAAGCCGCTCGGGTCGAAGTAGGGATGCGACTGGTCGAGGCCGTCGTCGATGATCCCGATCTTCATCCCCTGGCCGGCGGTGGAGAGCGTCGGTCCCCAGACGGCCGGCGCCCCGATCAGCTGTGGGCCGTTGTTGAGCAGGCTGTGGTACGTGACCGACGGCCAGACCGTCGCGCCTGGAATGGCGGCGAGGCGCGCGACGTCCGCTGTCGGCAGGACGACGGCGAGCCCGTTGAGGACGACGCTGTACCGCCAGCGCACCGAGGCGCCCGGAATGGTGCTCGCGATGCGGCTCTGGAGCGTCCGCTGGGCGGAGGCGAGCGTGCGCAGGTACGAGACCGCCGCGGGGGTGCGCAGGTCGAGGCTGTGGTGCGTCCGCACGGCCGCGGCGAGCGTTCGGTCGCGCTCCATCGCCTCTGAAAGCGGCGGCTGCGGAAGCGTGACGACGACCTCGGTGAGCGGCGACGAAGACGTCACCCGCGCGCCGGCTCCGCCCGCGAAAAGAGCGAGTGGCACACCGAGAACGAGCGGCAGGACGAGGGCGATACGGGGCAGGCGGAACACGGTACCCGGCTACACTGTCCGTCCGCGCGGATGTGGCGGAATTGGTAGACGCGCACGGTTCAGGTCCGTGTGGGCGAAAGCTCGTGGAGGTTCAAGTCCTCTCATCCGCATGCGCAGGCGCCGGTGCCGAAGAAGGGATCCCCGTCATGGATGCGACGACGATCGACCAAGAGTTCGAGCAGCTGCAGGCCGAGTTTCAGGATGTCGCCAAGACGGTCGCGAGCCTGGCGGCGAAGATGCAGGCGGCACAGACTGCCGGGGATGCGAACGCGACGGAGTGGCTGGGCGACCTGAAGCAGGTCGCGCAAGATGTCGATGCCGAGCAGGCGCAGGTGAAGACGCTCCTGCTCGCGATCCACGACTTCGTCGGGGGCATCGCTCAGGCCCAACAGCCGGCCGCCGAGGAAAAGCCGCCGCTCTATGCCCCTGGACACGAGCCCGACGAATCCGCGCAACAGCCCGCTCCGCAGCACCGCGGGATGCTCGCCGGGATGATGGGCGGCGGCATGTTCGGCGGCTACTACGGCGGCGGGTTCGGTCGAGCGATGGAGATGGGGATGGCGATGAATCTCGGAGCCAACCTCATGGGCAGCGTCTTCCGGTTGTAGCGCCTACTCGGAGTCGCCGGTGCCGAAGAACGCGCTGAACGAGCCGGCGACTGCGGTGATGACGAAGATCGCCCAGATCTCGAGGAAGACGTCAAGGATCCTGCCGTCTGAGGTGACGGGGTTCTTGAGCTGGGACGACACGGTGAGGATCTGAACGGTGACGAAGAAGACCGCATCCCCGAAGCCGTGGACGTCGCTGCCCTTGATCCCGCTCTCCCAGTGCCAGATGAGCACGCTGGCGACGGCGTCGACCACCGCCGTGAGGCCGAACACGATCGCCATGCGCGCAACGAGGCGCCGGTGGCGCTCCTCCCAGTGGAAGAGCCGGCTGATCTCGTCGCGGATCATCGCGTCAGTCTGACGCGAGCGCAGCGAGCACGTCGTCGGCGTGCGTCGCGGGCGTGACCTTCTCGAAGATCTTCTTGACCTTGCCGTCCTCGTCGATGACGAAGGTCGAGCGGCTGATGCCCATGTACTTCTTGCCCATGTACTTCTTCTCGCCCCACACGCCGTACTGCTCGGCAACGGCGTGCTCGGTGTCGGCGAGGAGGGTGAAGGGGAGCTCGTACTTCGACCGGAACTTCACGTGCGACCGCTCGTCGTCGGGCGAGACGCCGAGCACGACCGCGCCGGCCCGCTCGAACTCGCCATATGCGTCCCGGATTCCGCACGCCTGCGTCGTGCACCCCGGCGTGTCGTCCTTGGGATAGAAGTAGAGAACGACGGGCTTGCCGCGCAGGTCTGACAGCTTCACCGTCTCGCCGGCGTCGCTCGTGAGCTCGAAGTCTGGGGCTTCCTGTCCCTCTGCGATCATCGTCGACTGATGCTAACGGCACACCAGACCGTCGCATTCCTGGTCCTCGCCGTGACCTGGGCGGCCGCGCTCGTGGCCGGGCTCACCTACGTGCGCCGGAAGGAGCCCCGGTCGATCGTCACCCACCTCCTCGCGCTCACCCAGTCCGTCATCGTCGCCCAGGTGGCGCTCGGCCTGCTGCTCCTGTCGGAGCACAAGCGCGCGCCCGAGCGGCTGCACTACCTGTACGGGACCCTTGCGCTGCTCGCCGTGCTTGCCCCATGGATGTACGCGCCCGCCGACCGCCGCGCTCGGCTCGGCTGGTTCGCCGGAGCTACCCTGGTTGCAGGAGCGCTCGCAGTGCGCGCGTACATGACCGGAACATGAAAACGTTCTTCTCCCGGATGAACCCGACGGTGCGCGGGTTCCTCATCATCCTCGTCGTCGTCGCCGCGATCGTGCTGCTCCAGCTCGAGGCGACGCTCACTGCGCTATTGATCCTCGCCCGGATCGCGTTCGTGCTCGCGATCGCGTTCTTCATCTACCTCATGTGGCGCGAGCGGCGCGAGGAGATCGCGGCCTGGTCGAACCGGGGGCGCGTCGTGTTCTACGGTGCCGCGGTCCTCGCCGTCGCCGACCTCGGCGCCGACTGGTACGGCGGCGCGCACGGGCTGCAGATTCTCGCGTTCGTCGGCGTCCTGGTCCTCTGCGGGCTCGCTATGTGGCGAACCTGGAGAGATCAGCACACGTATATCTAGGCTTCGGCGCGAACCGAGGCGCCATCGAGGGCAGCCAGGGCCTCGCGCACGGGCACGTGCCGGCCGACGAAGATCGGCGTGTCGCGCTCGGTGTAACGAGAGGCTTCGCTCTCGCGCAGCGTCAGCATGAGGTGCATGAAGTCGGCCGGCTCGTCGCACTCGAACGCGGTCATGAACTCCTGGTCGTCGATCCCGAACGAGTACGTCGTGTGGTTGTGGATCGTCGCGAACTCGTGCCCGACGCGCATGTGCTCGTCCATCGCGCGCTGCCGGTCATCCTCCGGGAGCGCGTACCAGGGCCGGACCTTCACGAACGGATAGACGACGAGATACGGCGATCCCTTCGGCACGATCTTGCGCGGCTTGCGCGCATTCGTGTACGACGACGCCTTCGTCGTCGCGAGATACGAGTACGGGGTCTCCAGCCAGGCGGCGAGCGGCGTCCCGTTCAGGGCGGCTCCGAGCTCGAGCAGGTCCTCGTAGCGGGGCGTGATCTTCCAGAAGAAGAAGTCCACCTCCGGGCGGACGCCCGTCGTCGTGTAGCAGCGGAGGGCGTCGAAGCGCTCGGCGAAGTCGTCGATCGCGTCGGCGAACGCGTCCTTGCCGGCCTGGCGCTCGTCGATCGGCAGCCGCCGCCACGCCGGGTCGACGCGGTAACAGGTGTAGGCGACGTACTGGCCTTCCACGCGGCAAATGCTAGCCCGGCGCGACGACGCGCCGGAGGACGACGGCAACACCTGGATTGACCGGCGCGACGAGCGAGAGCCGGAGCCGGTACGTCGCCTTCGCCGTCGGCACGCGCAGCGGCAGCGTCGTCGGCCGGCCGCCGGTCGCGCGCCCCCGCTTGGAGACGATCAGCTTCCCGGCGCCGCGATACAGCTGCGCGACGAACGTGCAGTCGATGTCGCACGTGAGCGTAAGCACGGCGGCCTTCTGCGCCACTTTCGGCTTCGGCGTCAGCGCGAGGCCGGGACAGCTCGCAACGATGCCGCGCAGCGACTGCTGGATCGCGAGGCGCACCCCGGCGAGGCTCGACTTCGGCGTGTCGTCCGGGTAGTAGACGCCCGACTGCCAGCCGGACAGCGCCTTCTCGTCCACCGCGTGGAAAAGGAAGAGGCCGCGCACCGTCGGCTGGCAGAAGGCCAGCTGGATCGCCTGCCGGTAGTACGCGGCCTGCGTCGCCTCGTCGACCGGCTGCGTCACGGTCGGCTCGGTGCCGGTGTAGAGCTGCTGCTTGTCCGGCGGTATCTGGGACTCGACGCCGAACTCGTCGAAGTAGATCGGCAGCGCGGACCCCGGCTGCGCGGTGCCGTCGAAAGCCTGCCCGAGCAGCGTCACGAGCTTGGGATAGTCGGCGAGGGCGATCGTCGTCGTGCTCGGGTGCACGCCGTCGACGGGCGCGACGCTCGAGTGATCCTCGTAGGGATGGAGGGAGAGCGCGTCCATGATCGGCTCCGTACGGCCGGTGGCGCGATAGTCGGCGCCGAGATCGGTGATGAACGCGGTCGGCGAGTGCGTGTCGCGGCCCGTCCCCGGCTTGTCACCGCCGCGCGGAGCGAGCGCGCCGCCGATCACCTCGACGTCCGGCGCGGCCGCCTTGACGGCGTCGTAGGTGCGCGCGAGCAGCGTCTCGTAGGCAGCCGCTGCCGCGTCGCCGCCGCTCGCGTCGAACTGCGGCAGCCAGTAGCGGTTCAGGTTCGGCTCGTTGCCGACGATCAGGTGCCGGATCCCGCTCGTCGTTGCGACCGAGGCGGCGTACGCGGCGAAGTCGAGCTGATCGGTGTCGGTCAGCGGCGTCGTCTTGCTCCCGTAGTTGAGGACGGACACGAACACCTCGATGCCGTCCGTCTTCGCCGCCGCGACGACGTTGCCGAGCACGGTGGCGTCCGCCTTCGAGACGGCGGTCGCGCCGGGTACCCAGATCTGCGTGATCCGCACCGCCCGGAACCCGGCCTTCGCCAGGAGATCCATCTGCCGTTGCGCGACGGCGGGGTTCTGGGAACGGACGGCGTCCTCGGTCGCCCCGAGCACGAGGCTCGGGCCGCCGGCGTGGGCGGCAGGGGCGAGCCCCAGCGCCAGGAGCACGGCTACCGTTGTCAGGCTGTGTCGGAACGCGTTCAAGGTCAGCTCAAAGCATTGCCCACGAAGCCCGGGGTGTACCTGTTCCGCGACGAGGCGGGAGACGTTCTTTACGTCGGCAAGGCGAAAACCTTACGTCCGCGCGTCCGCTCGTACTTCCAGCGTACGACAGACGGCCGGGCCCAGATCCGGCTGCTTCCGGAGCGGGTCGCGGACATCGAGGTGATCGTCACCGGCACCGAGGTGGAGGCGCTCCACCTGGAGCAGAACCTCGTCCACCGCCACCGGCCGCCCTTCAACGTCCGCCTGCGTGACGACAAGTCGTTCCCGTACATCGCGGTCACGATCGAGGACGAATACCCACGAGTCATGTTCACGCGCGAGCGCCACCGGCCCGGTGTCTGGTATTTCGGGCCGTACGCGAACGCGAAGAAAGTGCGCGAGACGCTCGACGTGCTCAACCGCGTCTTCCCTTACCGGCCGTGCGAGGGGCCGAAGCCGGGCCGCCACTCCGGGATTCCGTGCCTCGACTTCCACATCGAACGCTGCCTCGCGCCGTGCGTCGGCTACGTCTCGCAGGAGGACTACCGCGCGATCATTGACAGCGTCACCGAGTTCCTTTCCGGCAACGTGAAGCCAATCCAGCACGAGCTCGAGGAGAAGATGCAGGCGGCTGCGAGCGAGGAGCGATTCGAGGACGCGGCGCGCTACCGCAACCGGCTGCAGGCGGTGGAGCACCTCGTCGAGCGACAGGCGGTCGAGCGGCACTCGGGCGGGACCGCCGACGTGATCGGCTTCGCAGCCGAAGGCGACCGCGCAGTCGTGCAGATCTTTCCCCTCCGCGACGGCAAGATGGTCGACCGCCACTCGTTCCATCTCGAGAACGTCGGCGGTCAGGACGTGACGACGATCCTCGAGTCGTTCGGGCTCGAGTACTACGGCAACGCGCCGAGCGTGCCGCCGCAGATCGTCGTGCCGCGTGACGCCGGCGACCTCTCGGCGCTCGCCGAGCTCCTCTCCGAGCGTCGCGGCGCCCGGGTGGAGGTGCGCACCGCCGAACGGGGGGAGAAGCGCCGCCTGCTGGCGCTGGCGGACGAGAACGCGCGCCATGCGCTCGTCAACGAGCAGGCGCAGTCGGACCAGCGGCGCGCGCGCAGGGTGGAAGCCCTCGAGGAGCTGCGCGAGGCGCTCAACCTCGAGTCGCTGCCGATCCGCATCGAGTGCTTCGACATCTCGCACGCGATGGGGCAGGACCCGGTCGGCTCGATGGTCGTCTTCCAGGATGCGATGCCGCGCAAGAGCGACTACCGCAAGTTCGGGATCAAGACGGCGGGGGACGAGCCGGACGACTTCGCCGCCATGGCGGAGGTGGTCTCGCGCCGCTTCGCACGCGTGGCCGATCCCGTCGGAGAGCCGGCGTGGACGACGGTGCCGAACCTCGTCGTCATCGACGGCGGCAAGGGCCAGCTCTCTGCCGCGCTCGAAGCGATGCAGGCGTACGACCTGCCGCGCGTCGCCGTCATCGCGCTCGCGAAGCGGATCGAGGAAGTCTTCGTCCCCGGCCGGCCGGACGCGATCGTGCTCTCGCGGCACAACCCCGGCCTCCAGCTCCTGCAGCGCATCCGCGACGAGGCGCACCGGTTCGCGCTCGGCTTCCACCGCCAGCGGCGCGAGTCACGCGGGTTCGCGTCGCTCTTCGACGAGCTCGAAGGCGTCGGGCCGGCGCGCCGTCGTGCGCTCCTGCAGCACTTCGGCTCGGTCGAGCGGATGGTGGCCGCCAACCAGGAGGAGCTCGAGGGCGTCCCGGGCGTGCCGGCGAAGACCGCGCGCCGCATCTATGCCCAGCTGCACAAGGCAGGACGCGCGTGAGTTCTTACAGGGACTTGATCGATCCCTAACGCAGCCCGTCTAGCCTCCGGGGCATGGCGGTACTACACCGGATCGAGGACGACCTGCGCGACCACGCGTGGTACGAGGAGCTCTTCGTCGGCACGATCGCCGAGGTCGAGGCGTACGTCGGGCGCTGGGCGGCCTTCGAGGCCGCTGTCGAGACGCTCGAGCCGGCCGGGGACGAGCGGTTTACCCGTCCCGTACACGATTCTTAGGCACCGCATAGCGTCTTGCGCTTCGATAGGTCTGTCGTGAGAACGCTGGCCGTCCTCGCCACCGCCGTCGCCGGGCTCGCCCTGGTGGGCGCCGCGCAGGCCGGGGTCGTCCATGACGTCGATCAGAGCACCAACTGGGCCGGGTACGCGGTCAGCGGCTCCACCTTCACCGACGTGAAGGGCACCTGGGTGCAGCCCGCCGCCGTGTGCACGGGAGTCGCCACGTCCAGCTACTCGGCCTTCTGGGTCGGCATCGGCGGCCTCGTCGGCAGCGACGGCGGCCTCGAGCAGACGGGCACCGAGTCGGACTGCCGTAACGGCCAGCCGGTGTACGCCGCGTGGTACGAGCTCCTCCCGGACGGCTCCGTCAGCGCGCCGCTCACGATTTCGGCCGGCGACACCATCTCCGCCGAGGTCAGCATCGACGGCGCTGCGGTCACGTTGACGCTCATCGACGTGACCACGGACCAGACGTTCACGACGCAGGCGACGCCGTCGGTCCTCGACACGTCGTCCGCCGAGTGGATCGCGGAGGCGCCGTCGCGGTGCTTCAGCACAGACCACTGCGCGCAGCTCCCCCTGGCGAACTTCGGCACGATCGAGTTCAGTGGATCGTCGACGACCGCCAATGGCCATGTCGGGACGATCTCGGATCAGAGCTGGAGCGCGACGTCGATCGAGCTCGGCGGCATTGCCGGCTCAGCGAGCCCGGCGGCGCTCTCGCCCGACGGCTCGGACTTCACCGTCGCGTTCGTCCCGGCTCAGGTCACGCAACCGCAAGTGCAGACGAAGCCCAAGGCGAAGGTCAAGGCGAAGCCGAAGCCGAAGCCGCGGCGCCACCACCGCATCACGACGTAGGAGGCTCCGGCGCAACAGTGACTGTGTCGCAGGTGGTGCGCTGGATCGGCGCGCTGACGCGACCTGCGTCCTTGCATCGCATCCGCCCAGCGCATCCCTGCGACGAGCACCGTTTCGCCGGAGCCTCCTAGTCGGACTGCATGAACGGGTAGCGGTAGTCCGTCGGGGGGACGAACGTCTCCTTGATCGTGCGCGGCGAGACCCAGCGGATGAGATTCCACATCGAACCCGCCTTGTCGTTCGTGCCCGACGCCCGCGCTCCGCCGAAGGGCTGCTGCCCGACGACCGCCCCGGTGGGCTTGTCGTTGACGTAGAAGTTCCCCGCCGCGTAGCGCAGCCGGTCCTTCGCCGTCTCGACCGCCGCGCGGTCGCGCGCGAACACGGCGCCGGTGAGGCCGTACGGCGCGCCGCCGTCGATCAGGTCGAGCGTGTCCTCGTACTTCTTCTCGTCGTAGACGAACGCAGTGACGACGGGGCCGAAGAGCTCCTCCTTCATCGTGCGGAAGTTCGGGTCGCGGGTCTCGATCACGGTCGGCTCGACGAACCAGCCGTCCGAGTCGTCGTAGCCACCGCCGACGAGAACCGAGGCCTGGCCCTTCGATGCGTTGGCCTCGTCGATCGCCTGCTTCTGGGTGGCGAACGAGTTCTTGTCGATGACGGCGCCCATGAAGTTGGAGAAGTCGCCGACGTCGCCCATGCGCAGGCTGCGCACTTCCTCGACGAGCCGCTCGCGCAGCTCGGGCCAGAGATTGGACGGGGCGAACACGCGTGACGCAGCGGAGCACTTCTGTCCCTGGTACTCGAACGAGCCGCGCACGATCGCCGTCGCGAGCGATGCAACGTCTGCGGACGGGTGCGCGACGATGAAGTCCTTGCCGCCGGTCTCGCCGACGATCCTCGGGTAGTTGCGGTAGCCGCCGGCGGCGATGTTTTCGCCGACCGACTTCCACATTCCGTTGAACACGCCGGTCGACCCGGTGAAGTGGATGCCGGCGAGATCGCGGTGCGCGATCGCCGGGTCGCCGATGTCGGCGCCGTTGCCGTACACGAGGTTGATGACGCCGGGCGGCAGGCCCGCTTCCTCGTACAGCTTCATCAGCCACCACGCCGAGTACGCGGCCGTCGACGCCGGCTTCCAGACGACCGTGTTCCCCATGAGGGCAGCAGACGTCGGCAGGTTCGCGCCGATGGCGGTGAAGTTGAACGGCGTGACTGCGAAGACGAAGCCCTCGAGCGGCCGGTATTCCATCCGATTCCAGACGCCCGGGGATGAGACGGGCTGCTCTTCGTAGATGCGCGTCATGAAGCTGACGTTGAAGCGCCAGAAGTCGATCACCTCGCACGCGGAGTCGATCTCGGCTTGATGCGCGGTCTTCGATTGGCCGAGCATCGTCGCCGCGTTCAGCGTCGAGCGCCACGGCCCCGCGAGGAGGTCAGCGGCACGGAGGAGAATCGTCGCGCGCTCCTCCCACGGCGTGCGCGACCAGTCGTTCCACGCGTCGGCGGCGGCAGCGACGGCGCGCTCGACCTCGGCGGCGCCTCCCTTGTGCACGGTTGCGAGCACGTGCGAGCGCTTGTGCGGCTCGACGGCCTCGAACGTGTTCCCGGTCCGAACCTCCTCGCCGCCGATGACGAGTGGGATGTCGAGCTGCTGCGCTTCCATCTCCTGGAGCCGCAGGCGCAAGGCCTCGCGCTCCGGCGAGCCGGGTGCGTAATCGCGGGCGAGCTCGTTGTACGGCTCGGGCGCTCGGAAGATCGCGTGGGTGCTCATGGGGCGATTCTAGGATTAAGGGAGTAGTGACGACGCAGGTGGCATACGAAGCTGAGGACTGGGGCGTGGGAGAGCTCGTTCTCGTCGACGGCCGGGTCGTCTGGCACGAGCTGCCGCATCCTGCCCGAACAGCGCAAGTAACACGTTGTCACTTGGAGCTCGTGGATCGGATCAAGGCGTACTTCGCAGGAGAGGACGTCCCGCTCGGCGAGGTGCCCGTCGACCTCGAGTACGACAGCGCGTTCTTCTCCCGCTGTGCCGAGGCGCTGCGCTCGGTTCCGCGGGGCGAGGTGGTCACCTACGGCGAGCTGGCAGCGCTCGCCGGGGCGCCCGGCGCCGCTCGCGCGGCGGGAAGCTTCTGCGCGCGCAACCGCCTCGGTTTGTTCGTCCCGTGTCATCGCGTCGTCGCCGCCGGCGATCTCGGCTCGTACGGCTCGTACGGCGTCGGGTACAAGCGCCGTCTCCTGGAGCTCGAAGGTGCTCTCTGAGGATCTCCGCAACGAGCTCGCGGCGATCGCGCCCGAGTCCGACTGCGATCGGCTCGCCGAGCTGTCCGGTCTCTTCCACGTCGCCGGCAGCGTGCACCTTCGCGGCCGCGGCGAGGTCGCCGTCCACCTCGACCTCGTCAGCTCGGCAGTCGCGCGGCGGGCATTCACGCTGCTGCGCGCATTCGGCGTCGAGTCCGAGATCCGGACGTATCAGCGACCGGCGTTCGACCGCTCAACGCGGTACCAGCTGCACGTCGAGGGAACCCAGCACGCCTACGACACACTCCATCGCGCGGGCGTGCTCGACTCCGGCCACCGGCCGATCGACCATCCGCCCGCGCGTGTCGTCGCACGGCGGTGCTGCCGTCGCGCCTATCTGCGGGGCGCGCTGCTCGGCGCCGGCTCGCTCAGCGGGCCGCGCGACCCGCATGTGGAGATCCGCACGGCGGAGATCGAAGGCGCCCAGTTCCTCGCCGGCGTCGCGGCGCGCGAAGGGGCCGAGCTGCACATCCTCCAGCGGGCGAGCCACGCGATCGCGTACGCGAAGGGCACGGAGGCGATCGCCGATCTTCTCGTCGCGGCCGGGGCAACTGACGTCGTCCTCGTGCTCGAAGAGCGCTCGGTCGTGTCGGCGACGAAAGCGGACGCGAACAGGCTCGCGAACGCCGATCATGCCAACCTCGTCCGCACGGGCCGTGCGGCGCACGCGCAGCTCCAGGCCGTGCGGAAGCTCGACGTGGACGCGTTGCCCGACGACCTGCGCGAGCTCGCGGTCCTCCGCATCCGCCATCCGACGGCGTCGATCGCCGACCTTGCGCGCCGCTGCCGGCCGCCGGTGACGAAGGCCTCCGCTTACCGGCGGCTGCGGCGGCTCCAGGAGCTGGCGGAATAGCGGCGGTGGACCGGGAAGCTCCGAGGACGACCCTCCCGGTCCTAGTGCCACACCCGAGACCGTGGTGACGGACGGGGTCTGAATCCGTCACCGGACGAGCGCGGACCCGCCGTTGCCGAGTATGACGACTTATGTGCAAAACGCGCTAGGCCTTTTCAAAGTCGTAAGTGCGGAGTTGTAACCCGTTCAACTGCGGCTTCCTACTCCGTGGCTGCGCGGCCTCCCTCGTTACACTCGGAGCAGAAACCACAAGAGACGAAAGGCATCGCACTCATGGCGAAGATCAGGGTCGGGATCAACGGATTCGGCAGGATCGGTCGCAACTTCTTGCGCGCCCAGCTCGAGCGCGGCGGCGACTTCGAGATCGTGGCCGCCAACGACATCGGCGACACGAAGACGATGGCGCACCTGCTCAAGCACGACTCGGTGCTTGGGGCCCTGGCTGTCCCGGTGGAGGCGGGCGACGGGTTCATCCGCGTCGGCGGCCACGAGATCAGGTTCACGACCGAGCGAGATCCCGCGCAGCTCCCCTGGGGCGAGCTCGGCGTCGACCTCGCCATCGAGTCCACCGGGATCTTCACGAGCCGCGATGGCGCCGCGAAGCATCTCGAGGCCGGCGCGAAGAAGGTCGTCATCTCGGCCCCCGCGACCGATCCCGACCTCACCGTCGTGCTCGGTGTCAACGACCGGGAGTACGACCCGGAGCAGCACCACATCATCTCCAACGCGTCGTGCACGACGAACTGTGTTGCGCCGCTCGCAAAGCTCCTGCACGAGGCGTACACGATCGAGCGCGGCTTCATGACGACGATCCACGCGTACACGAACGACCAGAACATCCTCGATCTCCCGCACAAGGATCTCCGGCGTGCACGCGCCGCGGCGATCAACCTCATCCCGACGTCCACGGGTGCGGCGCGCGCGATCGGCGTCGTCCTGCCCGAGCTGAAGGGCAAGGTGGACGGCATGTCCATGCGTGCCCCGGTGCCGACGGGATCGATCGTCGACCTCGTCGTCCAGGTCACGCGTGAGACGAGTCGCGACGCCGTCAATGAACTGTTCCGCTCGAAGGCGGACACCGGTGACTTCGAGGGCATCCTCCAGTACTCGGACGAGCCCCTCGTCTCCACCGACATCATCCATTCGTCGTACTCCTCGATCTTCGACAGCGACCTGACGATGGTGAACGGGAACCTCGTCAAGGTGTTCGGCTGGTACGACAACGAGTGGGGCTACAGCTGCCGCCTCGTCGACCTCGTGGCCAAGATCGCGCAGACGATGCCTGCGGCCGTCGCCGCCTGATGCGGCTGCCGCGGTCCGTGCGCGAAGCCGACGTCTCCGGCAAGGTCGTGCTGGTCCGCGCGGACCTGAACGTGCCTCTCGAGAACGGTGCCGTCGCCGACGACACTCGCATTCGCGCGTCGCTGCCGACGTTGCAGCTCTTGCTCGACAGGGGCGCGGCCGAGATCCACGTGTGCTCGCACCTCGGCCGGCCGAAGGGCGTCGACGAGGCATTCCGGATGGCGCCGGTCGCGGCCCGGCTGCATGAGTTGCTTCCCGGCGACGGCATCCGCGTGCTCGAGAACACGCGCTTCAATCCCGGCGAGACGAAGAACGACGAGGGCTTCGCCCGCGAGCTCGCGAACGGCTGCGATCTGTACGTGGACGACGCGTTCGGCTCCGCGCACCGCGCGCACTCGTCGACGGAGGCGGTCGCGCGGATCCTTCCGGCGTATGCAGGCTTGCTCATGGAGGAGGAGCTTCGAAACCTCGGCACGCTTCTCGGCGACGTCGAGCGTCCGTTCGTGCTCGTCTCCGGCGGCGCGAAGGTCGACGACAAGCTCGGTGTGCTCCAGCACCTCGGCGGCCGCGCGGACACGGTGCTCATCGGCGGCAAGATGGCCGAGCAGCTGCGAGTCGAGAACCCGCTCGACTTCGACGTCGAGCTGCCGACCGACGTCGTCGGCGCGGCCGCGTTCGAAGCCGGCGCGGAATCGGCGACGTTCGCCGTCGACGAGATTCCGGACGGCTGGCTCGGCCTCGACATCGGCCCGGAGACGCGCAAGGCGTTTGCCGCGCGTCTCGCCGGGGCGCGAACGATCTTCTGGAACGGACCGATGGGCGTGTTCGAGTGGCCGCGCTTCGCCGAGGGCACGAAGGCGGTGGCCGAGGCGGTCGCCGGCAACGCGGACGCATTCACGGTCGTCGGCGGCGCGGACTCGGTGCGCGCACTGAACGAGCTCGGCCTCGCCGACAAGATCTCATGGGTCTCGACCGGCGGCGGCGCGAGCCTCGAGCTGCTCGAGGGAAAGGAGCTGCCCGGCGTGGCGGTGATTCCGTCGTGATCATCGCCGGGAACTGGAAGATGTTCCGCGGGCCGGACCCGCACGCGCTCGTCGGCCTGGACGCGATCGTCTGCCCGCCGTTCACACGGCTGCGCGAGTGCGTCGACGCGGGCCTGACCACGTACGCGCAGAACGTCCACTGGGAACCGGAAGGCGCGTACACGGGCGAGATCTCCGCGCCGATGTTGCTCGAGCTCGGCGTCACCGGCTCGCTCGTCGGCCACTCCGAGCGGCGGCAGTACTTCGGTGAGACCGACGAGACGGTCGCGCTCCGCACGCGCGCCGCGCTGGACGCGGGCCTGCGGGTCATCGCGTGCGTCGGCGAGACCCTCGCCCAGCGCGAAGGGAACGAGACCGAGGACGTCCTTCGCCGGCAGCTCTCGGTCCTCGAGCCGCACCCGCAGCTCGTGCTCGCGTACGAGCCCGTCTGGGCGATCGGCACGGGGCTCACTGCGACGCCCGAGATGGCGCAGGACGCGCACGCGTTCATCAAGTCGCTCCTCGACGCACCGGTCCTGTACGGCGGGTCGGTCAAGCCAGACAACGCCGCCGGCCTGCTCGCGCAGCCGGATGTCGACGGCGCGCTCGTCGGCGGGGCCTCGCTCGACGTCGACTCCTTCAAGGCGATATGTCAGACGGCCGCACGTATCCGCTCGTAGTCCTCGTCATCCTCGACGGCTGGGGCTGCGCGCCCGCAGGCCCGGGGAACGCCATCTCGCTCGCGCGCACGCCGGTCTTCGATCGCTTGTGGGCGGAGTTCCCGCACACGAAGCTCAAGGCGTCCGGCGAAGCCGTTGGACTCCCGCCCGGCCAGATGGGCAACTCCGAGGTCGGCCATCTCACCATCGGCTCGGGCCGCATCCTCTTCCAGGACCTCATGCGCGTGAACAAGGCGATCGAGACCGGCGAGCTCTTCGAGAACGCGGCCCTGCGCTCCGCGTTCGAGCGCGGCGAGAAGGTGCACCTGCTCGGGCTCGTCTCCCACGGCGGCGTGCACTCGCACATCGACCACGTCAAGGCGCTGCTCCAGTTCGCTCCCGAGAAGACGTGGATCCACGCGTTCACCGACGGCCGCGACGTGTCGCCGCACGCTGCTGTGCACGATCTCGCCGAGCTGCCCGTCGACCGCATCGCCACCGTCGTAGGGCGGTATTACGCGATGGACCGCGACCAGCGCTGGGATCGCACGGAGCGCGCGATCGACGCGATCGTCCACGGCCGCGGCTCGCACGCGAGCGATCCGATCGCCGCGGTGCAGGAGAGCTACGACCGCGACGTCACCGACGAGTTCATCGAGCCCGTCGTCATCGACGGCCGCCCGCGGCTCGACCCCGAGCGCGACACGGCGATCTTCTTCAACTTCCGCCCCGACCGCGGGCGCCAGCTGTCGGAGAAGCTCCGCGAGCTCGGCGTCGACCTGACCACGATGACGCGCTACCGCGACGACTTCGACTTTCCCGTCGCGTTCCCCGAGCAGAAGGTCGACCAGGTGCTGGGCGAGGTGCTTGCCGAGCACGGCCTGCGCCAACTCCATGCCGCGGAGACGGAGAAGTACGCACACGTGACGTACTTCTTCGACGGCGGCCGCGAGGAGGAGTTTCCGCGCGAGACGCGCCTGCTCGTGCCCTCGCCTCGTGACGTCCCGAGCTACGACAAGAAACCCGAGATGTCGGCGGTCGAGCTCACCGACCGATTCGTCGAGGAGATCGCCGACGGCTACGCGTTTGCCGTGATCAACTTCGCGAACCCCGACATGGTCGGCCACACGGGGGTTATCCCGGCCGTCGTCGCGGCGGTCGAGACGGCCGACGCCTGCCTCGGCCGGGTGGTCGAGGCGGTCTCTCTCCTGGGCGGCGTCTGCCTCGTGACCGCCGACCACGGCAACGCCGAGAAGCAACTGGAGGACGACGGCGTGAGCCCGCACACGGCCCACACGACCAATCTCGTGCCCCTGATCGTCACCGCCCCAGGCCTCACGCTGCGGGAAGGCGAGCTCTCCGATCTCGCCCCGACCGCCCTCGCCCTGCTCGGCTATGACCCGCCCCGCCAGATGACCGGCCAAAATGCGGTCGCGGACGGGACCTAAGGGGGCTATTATGAGGCCTCTTGTCGCTGCCCCAGCCTGATTTTGGCGTCCTGCGGAAGGCGCAGCGGGGTGATGAACGCGCCTTCTCGATCATCGTGCACGCCTACCAGGTGCCGGTGTTCAACTACGTGCTCAGGCTGGTCGGCGACCGGTCGCTCGCGGAGGACCTGACACAGGAGATCTTCCTTCGCGTGTACCAAGGACTGCCGCGCTTTTCACTGCGGTCGAAATTCACGACGTGGCTCTTCCAGGTGGCGAAGAACCGCGTGCTCGACGAGCTCCGTGCGGTCGAACGCCGGCCGCGCGCAACCGTCGACCTCGACGACGTGCCGGCACTCGAAGTGCTGGATGCGCCGTTCGAGCGGCTCGAGGCGATCGACGCCGTGTGGCGCGCGGTCGAGAACCTCAACGTCGACCTGAAGTCGGCGCTCCTGCTGCGGGATGTGGTCGGGCTCTCGTACACCGAGATCGCCGATTCGCTCGAGATCACCCTCGCCACCGTCAAGTGGCGGATCTACAAAGCGCGCGAGGACGTACAGCTCGCTCTCGCGCGCGAGGGCATCTACTTCTACGCATCGAGTGAGCCGGAGCCGGCTGCACAGCCGGCTCCGCTGCTCTAGCTCTTAGCGCGAGTACCGCAAGAGCCACGCGGCGAGCGCCTGCGCCTGCTGCTGCGCCGTCGTCTCCTGCGGCACGGGCGCGATGCGCGCCGGTTGCGGCGGAGCCGGATGCGACGGGCTTCCCGAGGTCACCACCGCCGCCACGATGCCTGCGGCGAGCACCGCCGCAGCTGCGCCGGCGAGCACGAGCGGCGCGCGCCGGCGCGGTCGCGGCCGGCTGAGGATCGCGGTCGGCGCAGCGGATGGATCGTGCGCGAGCACGCGCTCGAGCTCCGCGGCCGTCGGCCGCGCGCCCGGATCCGTTGCGAGGCACCGCCGGATCGTCGCGGCCAGCTCCGGCGGCACGCCGCTCAGCCGCGTCGACCGGTCCGGCGTGCCGGTGAGCATCTCCACGAGCACGAGCCCGAGCGCGTAGACGTCGGCGGCACCGGTCACGTGGTCGCCGCGCGCCTGCTCGGGCGCGAGGTACGCCGCCGTCCCGAGGACGGTGCCCGCCATCGTCAGCCGTGTGCCCTCGAGTAAGACGGCGATGCCGAAGTCGCCGAGCTTCAGCACGCCGTCGCGGCGGAGCAGGAGGTTGTGCGGCTTCACGTCGCGGTGGACGAGACCGGCAGCATGCGCGGCCGCGAGTGCGCGCGCCGCCTGCGCGCCAAGATCCTCCGCCTCTGCGGGCGAGAGCTTTCGCCGGCGGGCGAGCAATTCGGCGAGCGTCTCCCCATCGACGAGCTCCATGGCGATGTACGGCCGGCCGTCGGCTTCGCCGACGTCGAAGACGTGCACGATGTTCGGATGCCCGAGCCGCGCGGCCAGCCGGCCTTCGCGCACGAAGCGTTCGCGCAGGTCGGCGTCGCGCGCGAGATTCTCCGCCAAGCGCTTGAGCGCGACGTCGCGGTCGAGCTCGCGGTCGTGCGCGAGGTCCACGACTGCCATCGCGCCGTGTCCGAGCGGCCGCTGCACGTCGTACCTGCCTGCGACGAGTGTGCTCACTGGTTGTTGTCGCCGCCCGGTCCGTGCTTGCCGTGATCGTGATGCTTCGGCGGCTTCGGCCCGTGCTTCGGCGGCGGACCGGGGTTGCAGGTGATGCGTCCCGGCAGCGCGTCGACGGTCGCGTTCAGGGTGGGCTGCAGCCGCACGGGAATCTCGTGCGCGGCGATCGCCTGTGCCACGGCGTTCTGGAGTCCAGTCGCGTCCGCGAGTGCGGTGCAGCCGTCCCCGCCTTCCAGCGCCTGCGCGACCGCGTTCGCCTGCATGGCCAGCGTCTGCGCGAGCGCATGGGGGAGGCGGGGTGGCTTCGCCGCTGCGGGCAGCCTCGCAACGCTGCCGCAGCCGGCCAGCGCGAGCGTGACGAGGAGCGCTACGCCGGCGCGTCTCATTCGCCGTGCGTGAGCCGCGCCGCCAGCGCTTCGGGGAGCCCTGCCGCTCGCATCTCCGCCTGCGTGCGCTCGACGTCGTACTCGACGCGGTGGAACGTGGCCGTCTCCGCCTCGCGGTCGAGGAGGAGGTAGGCCGCACGCCATTCGCCGTCGCGGGGCTGGCCGACCGAGCCGGGATTGAGCAGGACGCGGTCCCGCACGCCGATTTGCGTTCCGTCCGGCGCAAGCCCGCCGGTGAGCATGTCGTCCCTCCATTCGACCTCGAGCGCAACGTGGCTGTGCCCGACGAGCACGAGCGGAAACGGGCTGACGGCCAGCGTGGCGGCGGCGGCCTCGTCGGAGAGCACGTATTCCCACACCGGGTCGCGCGCGCTTCCGTGGTACAGCGCGACCTCGTCCCGTTCGCCCTCCGGTTCGAGCCGGTCGAGGAACGCGCGCGCCGGCTCCGTCAGGATGTCGCGCGTCCACCGCGCGGCGACGGCGGCGTCGCCACGGAACTCGGCCAGGTCGATCGTTCCGCGCACGGCCAGATCGTGGTTCCCGCCCAGGCAGATATCTGCACGCGACTCGACGATCTCGCAGCACTCGTTCGGCCGCGGGCCGTAACCGACCACGTCGCCGAGGCACCAGATCTCATCAGGCGGGGCGGCGTCGATCGCCGACAGCACCGCTTCGAGCGCGGCGAGATTCGCATGCACGTCCGAGACGACCGCGATCTGCACCGCCCAAAGCTAGTCCCGCGAGCACCGGAACCGTCGCGGGGACGGTCGACGTGACCGCCAGCAGCAGCCCCCATGCTCCCGCAGCGAGCCCCGTCGCCGCGGCCGCGCGCAGCCGCGCGCGCACGACGACGCCGAGGAGCGCGGGGGCGAGGAGGTCGAGCCAGCCCATCGTCGCCGATCCGAACGTCGCATCCTGGAGGCGCGGGATCGCGGGCAGGGACGCCTGGTGCAGCGCGGTACTCGCTGGCTGCACCTGCCGTGTTCCCCAGACGAGGGCGATGTCGACGAGCGCGACGACGACGAGGCCGGCCGCGATCGACCATGCAGGCGCGACGCGCGCGATGAGCCGCGCGACCGTGATCGCCGCGAGCGCGATGAGCGCGACGGACGCCGCTTGCGCGACGAGACCGTCCGTCCGCCAGGCGACGATCCACAATCCGGCCGCGACCGGGAGCCTCCAGAGGCCCGCGGCGGCGAGCAGCGGCGTTCCGACCGCGCCCACATACGCGAGCGCGTGCGCGCCGCTGCTGCGAATGAGCACGACTCCTACGATCAACGCGACGGCAGGAGTGGCGATCCCTGCGATGCCGACGCGTCCGCGGTGCTCGGGCGGTCGCGATGCGAGCACGACCGCGGCCTGCACCGCGCAAAGAACAGCGTAGGACGGACCGAGGCTCAGCGGTCGCCCCGGAGGGTGGCGGCACTACTCGGCCGGCTGCAAACGCTTCGCATCGCCGCATCCTCGGTCGCGTCCGTAGCTACGGCTACGAACGCGACCTGCGTCCTTGCGCTGCTCGGTTTTCGCGCGGCCGAGCAGCACCGAACCCTCCGGAGCAACCGCTAGTGCTCGGGCGCTTCGGGCAGGTTGCGGATGCCCTCGGTCGTCTGCCACTTCGACCAGGAGTCCTGCAACGCCGCCATCAGCTCTTCGATGAAGCGGGGCGACGCATTGATCCGCGCCACGACTGCGCCGGGGACGTCGCCCTCCTCGACCTCGTGCTCGATGCGCGCGAACGTGAGCGTGAACTCGTACCGCGAGAAGCTGATGTTCGCGAAGTTCGCGTAGGCGCCGGCGATGTCCGCAGGGTCGAGATGGATGTTGAGGCGGCGCTCGCCGGTCTCTTGAATCTCGTCCTCGTCCACGGCGCCACGATACTAGAGGCCTCGTGGACCCCGTTCGCCGCCTCCGCCGGATCGAATGGCTGCTGCTCGCAGTGGCCGCCACGTTGGGCGCGGGAACGGTCGGGTTCCGGCTGACCCTGCACGAGCCCTGGCCGCAGTCCTTCTACCGGGCGATCATCACCGCCACGCTGACAGGCCTCGACACGGTGCCGTCGTCGAACGGTGCGCGTTGGCTCTCGATCGCGATGATTCTCGCCGGTCTGACGATCATCGCCTACGCCGGCGCGGTTATCGTCGAGGCGATCGCCGGCGGCGTCTTGACCGGCGCCGTGGCGGAACGGCGGAGGGAGCGCACCATCGAGAGGCTCAACGACCACTTCATCATCTGCGGCTACGGGCGCGTCGGCCGCCGCGTGGCCGAGGAGTTCCGCGCGGCGGGCGTCCAGTACGTCGTGCTCGACTTCCGCCCGGAGTCGATCGACGCCGCGAAGGAGCACGGCGACCTCTTCATCGAGGGAGATGCGACGAAGGACGAGGACCTGCAGCATGCGGGCCTCGATCGCGCGAAGGGGCTCGTGGCCGCCTCGGACTCGGACGCCGACAACCTGTACATCGTCCTCTCGGCGCGCTCGACGCGACCCGACCTGCAGATCGTCGCGCGCGGCGCTGACGAGGACGCAGCGAAGAAGTTGAAGCTCGCCGGCGCCGATCGCGTGGTCCTCCCGTACGCGACCGCCGGCCGCACGATGGCGAACCTCGTCCTCAAGCCGCAGGTGACCGCATTTCTCGACGCGGTGACGACGGCGACCGGCCCCGATCTGCACATGGCCGAGATCGTCGTGCACCGGACGTGCCTCCAGGCGGGGAAGACCATCCGAGACATCCGGGTCCGGCACGAGACGGGTGCGCTCATCATCGCGTTGCGCAAGGGCGACGGCAGCTTCGACACGACGCCGGAGCCGGACGTCACGATCGACCCGGGCGACGTCATCGTCGGTATCGGGACGACGGACGAGCTGCAGGCGCTCGAGGATCTCTTCGCCGTTGGCGCCTGATCCCGTCAGCAAGCTGGCCGAGGCGCTCGGCACGGACGTCGTGCTCGAGCGACCCGGCGAGTCCGCGCACGGCGACTACGCAACGAACGCGGCGCTGAAGCTCGCCGGCGCGCGGCGGATGGCTCCACGGGAGCTCGCGAGCGAGCTCGTTGCGCTGGCGGAATCGCTCCCGGACGTCGAGCGCGCAGAGGTCGCCGGTCCCGGGTTCGTGAACCTGTTCCTCGGTGATGCGTGGTTCGCCGACACGCTCGCGGTCGTCCTCGCCGAGGGGGACCGCTTCGGCGGCGGCAGCGCCGATCCGCGGGCGCGCTACCAGGTGGAGATGGTCTCTGCGAACCCGACGGGGCCGCTGCACGTCGCGCACGCACGCAACGGCGCGTACGGGGATTCGGTCGCGCGCCTGCTCGAGTTCGCCGGGAACGACGTGAGCCGCGAGTATTACTACAACGATTCCGGCGGCCAGATGGATCGCTTCCGCGCGTCCGTCGAGGCGATTCGGCGCGGGGAGGAGCCGCCCGCCGACGGGTATCGCGGCGACTACGTCCGCGAGCTCGCGGCGCAGCCCGGCGACCCCGTGCCCGAGATGCTGCACCGGATCGAGGCGTCGCTCGAGCGCTTCCGCATCCACTTCGACTCCTGGGAGCGGCAGAGCGTCGTCGAGCAGCGGCTTCCCGACCTACTGACGAAGCTCGACACCTACGAGAAGGACGGGGCGCTGTGGGCACGCTCGTCGGCGTACGGGGACGAGGAGGACCGTGTGCTGCTCCGTTCGGGCGACCGCAGCCCGACCTACCGCGCGGCGGACGTGCCGTATCTCGTGGAGAAGCTCGAGCGCGGCTACGACCGCGCGATCTACGTCCTCGGCGCCGACCACCACGGCACACGGAACTGGTACGCGGCGGTCGCGCGCATGCTCGGGTACGACCCCGGCCGCGTCGAGGTGCTGCTGTACCAGCTCGTGCACCTGACGAGGGGCGGCGAACAGGCGCGCATGTCGCGCCGGCGCGGCGATATCGTCTTCCTCGACGAGTTCCTCGACGAGATTGGCGTCGACGCAGCGCGCTGGTACCTCGTCAACCGCGGGCCCGACCAGACGATCGAGATCGACGTCGACCTCGCCGCCGAGCGCTCGCAGAAGAACCCCGTGTACTACGTGCAGTACGCGCACGCGCGCATCGCCGGCATCCTCCGCAACACCGACCACGCGACGAACGACGTGTCGCTCGCGGCGCCGCTCGCGCCCGAGGAGCGCGAGCTCGTCAAACGGCTCGCCGAGCTCCCCGCCGTCCTGCGCGAGGCGACCGAGCACCGCGGGCCGCAGGCCATCCCGGCGTACGCGATCCGCGTCGCCGACGACTTTCACCGCTTCTACCACGAGCATCGCGTGCTCGAGAGCGAGCAGGAGGCCTTCCGGCTCGGCCTCTGCCGGGCGACGCAGACGGTGATCGCGCGCTGCTTGCAGCTCGTCGGCGTCGAAGCACCTGACAGGATGTAGCGCCGTGAGCGCCCGGCAGGCACCCGACCGGAACATCGCCATGGAGCTCGTCCGCGTGACCGAGGCGGGGGCGATGGCCGCGGCCCGGTGGATCGGGCGCGGCGACAAGGAGGCGGCGGACAAGGCCGCGGTCGACGCGATGCGCTACGTCCTCGACAGCGTCGCGATGCGCGGCGTCGTCGTCATCGGCGAGGGGGAGAAGGACGAGGCGCCGATGCTCTACAACGGCGAGGAGGTCGGCAGCGGCGAAGGCCCCGAGGTCGACGTGGCCGTCGACCCGCTCGAGGGCACCCGGCTGACGGCTCTCGGTCAGCCGAATGCGATCACGGTCATCGCCGTTGCAGAGCGCGGCACGATGCTGTTCCCCGGCGCGGCCCTGTACATGGAGAAGATCGCGGTCGGGCCGGCGGCGATCGACGTGATCGACATCACGCGGAGTCCGACCGAGAACGTCCACGCCGTCGCGGATGCGCTCGGCAAGACACCGCGCGCGGTGGACGTGGTCGTGCTCGAGCGCGAACGGCACGACGCGCTCATCGCGGAGCTGCGCGAGGCCGGCGCGCGCGTTCGGCTCATCCGCGACGGCGACGTCGCGCCGTCGATCGCGGCGGCGCAGGCCGGCACCGGCGTGGACATGCTGTACGGCATCGGCGGCACGCCGGAAGGCGTGATCTCGGCTGCGGCGCTCAAGTGCGTCGGCGGAGGGATCCAGGGACGGCTATGGCCGCGGAACGACGACGAGCGCCGTCAGCTCGTCGAGGCCGGGCTCGATCCCGAACGCGTGCTGTACACGGACGATCTCGTCTCGGGCGAGGACGTCTTCGTCGCCGCGACCGGCGTCACCACCGGCGCACTGCTGCGGGGCGTGCTGTACACAGCCGACGGCGCGACCACGGATTCGATCGTCATGCGCTCGCGATCCGGCACGGTGCGGAGAGTCGTCGCGCAGCAGTCGCTGACGAAGCTCTCCGCACTCACCGGCTTCGAATACACCTAAACCGCGACCGCCTCGCGTTCCATGGCGGGCGCATACCGCCCGCTTCGTGCGGCCGAGTTCATCTTCGCGCGGTGGTAGTACGCACGCTGGCCGGCTTCGACGTTCTCCGGCTTCCCGCTCCACGCATGCAGCGCGGGCGCCTGCAGCGCGCGGCCGTACGAGAACGACAGTTGCCACGGGTGCGGGCCGCGGGCGTTCATTGCGTTCAGATGCGCGGTCGCGTCCTCGTCCGTCTGGCCGCCGGAGAGGAACACGATGCCGGGCACCGCGGCGGGCACGTGCTTGTAGTAGGCGTGCAGGCTCTGCTCGGCGACCTCGTCGACGCCGGCGCGCTTCGACGCTTCGTAGCCGGAGAGCACCATGTTCGGCTTGAGCAGCGTGCCGGCCACGTCGACCTTCTGGTCGAAGAGCTCCGTGTACAGCGCGGCGAGCACGCGCGAGGTGACGAACTCGCTGCGCTCGATCGTGTGCGTGCCGTCCTGCAACACCTCGGGCTCGACGATCGGGACGATGCCCGCCTCCTGGCAGAGCGCGGCATACCGGGCGAGCGCGTGCGCGTTCGTCCAGATGCAGTACTCGCTCGGGTGGGTGTCCGAGATCGAGTAGACGCCGCGCCACTTGGCGAAGCGCGCGCCGAGCTGGCGGTACTCGGCGAGCCGCTCCCGCAGGCCGTCGAGGCCCTCCGTCACCGTCTCGCCCTCGGCGTGCGCGAGCGGCTTCGCGCCCTCGTCCACCTTGATGCCGGGGATGATGCCCTTCGACTCGAGCAGCTGCGGGAACGGTGTCCCGTCCAGCGCGCTCTGCCGGATCGTCTCGTCGTAGAGGATGACGCCGCTGATGTACTCCTCGACGCCGGGCGTCGTGAAGAGCAGGTCGCGATACGCCCTCCGCGTGTCCTCGGTCGACTCGAGGCCGATCGAGTCGAAGCGCTTCTTGATGGTGCCGGTGCTTTCGTCCGCGGCAAGGATGCCCTTGCCCTCGGCGACCAGGGCCCGGGCGGTCTCGTGCAGCTCGTTGTTGGCCATGCGTTTCTCTCCCGTTCGGATTCCGTCCCGAAACGGTATCGCCCGCGGGCGAGGCCCGAGGCCGGGTTCTCCGGGAAGAGACAGCCGCTCCCCCGGGCGGCTGCCGATCCCGGACGACCCCCCGCGCTTACTCGACGTCTGCGGCCATGACAGCTGAGATGCCGGAAGAGCCGATTCCTTGCGGGGCTAGAATCCGGCCCCAGCGCGGACGTAGCTCAGTTGGTAGAGCACTGGCTTCCCAAGCCAGGTGTCGCGGGTTCGAATCCCGTCGTCCGCTTGAGCTAGGAGGGTCTGGGGGAATAGTGGCTGTGTCGCAGATGGTGCGCTGGATCGGCGCGCTGCTGCGTCCTCGGTTGCGTCCGTAGTGAAACTACGAACGCGCCCTGCGTCCTTGTATCGCATCCGACCAGCGCATCCCTGCGACGAGCACCATCCCGCCAAACCCTCCTAGAGCCAGCGCTTGTAGCGGAAGAAGCCGAGCATCGAGACGATGAGCGCGACAAACGACCCGAGGATCGCCCAGAAGGCGGTCTCGCTGCCGAAGCCGGGGAACTGGACGTTCATCCCGAAGAGGCCGGTGAGGAACGTCAGCGGCAGGACGACGACGCTGAAGATGGTCAACACGTACAGGATGTCGTTCTGCTGGTGCGAGATGAGCGACTCGTTCGTGTCTTCGAGCGCCTCGACCACTTCCTTGTAGTTGTCGAGCAGGTCCCAGATGCGCTCGCTCGCGTCGACGATGTCGTCGAAATAGAGCTCGAGCTCCTCGGGCAGGAAGCGCTCGACGCCGCGCTCGAGCTGTCGCAGCGTCGGCCGCTGCGGCTTGATGATCTTGCGGTAGGAGATGATCTCCTGCTTGACCTTGTGGATGTCGCGCACGAGGTCCTTCGCGCGGATCGCGACATCGTCGATTTGCTCGTCGATCTGCTCGAGCTTGAAGCCGATCTTGTCGAGGATCGGGAAGCAGTAGTCGTACAGGTCGTCGAGCACCTCGTAGAAGAGGCGGCCCGAGCCGCGCGCGAACAACGACTCGCGGAAGGCCTCGTTCTCGTACGCGCGCCGGAAGAGCGCCGACACGGGGCGGAGCTCGACGCTCGGCAGCGTTACGAGGTAGCTCGGCCCAAGGAAGACGTCGAGCTCGCCGGCGTTGAGGCGGCCGATCGCGTTGTCGTACACCGGGAAATGGAGGACCGCGAAGAGATAGCTCTCGCCCTCCTCCTCCGTGTACGCGTCGACCTTGGGCCGCTGGCGGCGGGACATGACGTCCTCGACATCGAGCGGATGCCAGCCGAAGCGGTGCGCGAGTGCGAGCGCCTCCTCCTGGCTCGGACGCTCGAGGTTGATCCAGGTCAGCCCGGCGTGATGGAGCTCGGCGAGGCGGGGCGGCGGAGCGGCGTCAGCGACAGTGACCGGACGGCCGCGGCGCGTGCGGATGCGAGGCGGGCTCGGCATCGGTACTGAGGGGGTCTCCTGTTGCCTGCGTTGTCATGCGTCCAAGTGTACCCAGCTCACAGCAGATCTTCAGCTTCGCGCGCTGCAATGAAAACGATGCGCGGGGGACCGGACGGCAACGAGCGCCTGACGGCGGCATCGGCCGCGGTCCTGTTCCTCATGCTCGCCGCGGAGGGCGTGACGATCCTGTCGATCCGGCAGCTGCTCTCCGTCCATGTCTTCATCGGGATGCTGCTCGTCCCGCCGGTGGCACTGAAGATCGCGAGCACGAGCTGGCGCTTCGTGCGGTACTACCGCGGAGCGCGGCCGTACCGGGAGAAGGGCCCGCCGCTGTTGCCCCTGCGGCTGCTCGCCCCGGTCGTTGTCGCGTCCACCGTCGCCGTTTTTGCCACCGGCATCGCCCTGCTCGTCCAGGGGCCCGGCCGGGGCATCGTCCTCGGGCTGCACAAGGCGAGCTTCGTCGTGTGGCTCGTCGCCACGGGTGTCCACGTGCTCGCGTACCTCTCGCGCGTCCCGCGCCTCGCCGCGGCGGACTGGAGGAGCGGCGCCTCCGCGGTGCCGGGCTCCCTCGCCCGGCGGTCGCTCCTCGCGGGCGCGGTCACGGCCGGCGCGATCCTCGCCGTGTCGACGGTCCAGTACGCAGGACCGTGGGTACATTGGCACGGGTAAGGCGGACGTAAAGCCGCCGGGCTCTCAGGCGATCCTCAGACTTTGCGGCTTTCATGGGCGACGTGAGCGAGGTGGCGATCGCGAGAGCCGCTTCCGAGGCGCCGTCGCGCCGGCGGACGCATGTGCGCCGGGCCGTGGGCCTCGCCCTCGTCTGGACCTTCGTGCTCGGGAACGCCGCCGGGATCTTCTGGCTGTGGGCGAACGGCGGGAACCTGTCCACCACGACCACCGGCGAGGCGCTCACGAGCGTCGCGCGCATCACCGGGCTCCTGAGCGCGTACATGGCGCTCATCCAGGTCATCCTCCTCGCGCGGCTGCCCGTGCTCGAGCGGCTCGTTGGCTTCGACCGGCTGACGGTCTGGCATCGGTGGAACGGCCACGCGACGATCGACCTCGTCGTCGCGCACGTCTTCTTCAGCGTCTGGGGCTATGCCCTGATGGACAAGTTCTCGATCGGCAAGGAGATCTCCACGATGATCTGGGGCGGGATCTACCCGGGGATGATCGTCGCAACGATCGGCACCGCGTTCCTCCTCGCCGTCGTGGCGACGTCGTACGTGATCGTGCGCAGGCGACTGCGGTACGAGTGGTGGTACGCGGTGCACCTGCTCGCGTACGCCGGGATCGCGCTCGCGTGGTTCCACCAGATCCCGACCGGCAACGAGCTCGTGCTCGACACGGTCGCAGCCGATTACTGGCGCGCGCTCTACGTCGCGACCATCGCGCTCATCGTCGGCTTTCGCGTCGTCGTCCCGCTCGTGAACGGGTTCCGATACCGGCTGCGCGTCGCCCAGATCGTCGAGGAAGGCCCCGGCGTCGTGTCGGTCCGGATCGAGGGCCGCCGGCTCGACCGGCTCCACGCCCGCGCGGGGCAGTTCTTCCTCTGGCGCTTCCTCACGCGCGGCCGCTGGGCGACGGCGCATCCGTTCTCGCTCTCGGAAGCGCCCGACGGGCGGTCGCTGCGCATCACGGTCAAGGCGCTCGGCGACCACACGGCGAAGCTGGGATCGCTCCCGGTCGGGACGCGCGTCCTCGCGGAAGGGCCGTTCGGCGTCTTCACCGATTCGCTGCAGCGTCGGAGCAAGCGCCTGCTCATCGCCGGCGGCATCGGCATCACGCCTGTTCGCGCGCTCGTCGAGAGCTCGACGGGCGACGACGTCGTGATCTACCGCACCCTGCGCGACGACGAGCTCGTCCTGCGGCAGGAGCTCGAGGAGCTGGGCGTCGATGCGCACTATGTCGTCGGCGACCACGCAGCGCCAGGAGGTGAGCTGCTCCTCTCGCCGGAGCACCTGCACGAGCTCGTCCCCGATCTCGCGGAGCGCGACGTCTACGTCTGCGGGCCGCCCGGCATGACCGACTTCGCAGTTCGGAACGTCCGCCGCGCGGGCGTTCCCCGCCGCCACATCCACGTCGAACGCTTCGCTCTCTGAAAGGAACACGCATGCGCAAACGACTCATAGGCGCTCTCGCCGGATTGGTCGCACTCGTTCTCCCGACGGTGAACGCCGCCGCCGCGACGGCGAAGACGATCGTGACGACCAAACGCGTCACCGGCCCGCAGGCGGTCGCCGACCGCTGGGGCTACGTCGAGGTCATCCTCGTCGTCAAGAAGACCACGAGGATCGTCGGCACGCACAAGAAGGTGACCCGGAAGATCACGAACGTCCTCGTACCGATCTATCCGAACCACACCGACCGCTCCGTCTTCATCAACCAACAGGCGGTGCCGCTGCTCACCAACGAAGTGCTGACCATGACGCAGTTCAATCCGAACATCGAGTTCGTGGGAGGCGCGACCGCGACGAGCGGCGCGTTTGCGCAGTCGCTCCAGGCGGCAATCCTCCAGGCGAAGAAGATCTGATGCATCGCGTCGAGCACGTCATGGGGATGCCGATCGTCGTCGCCGTGCGCGACGGCGACGTGCCCGACGCGGTGTTCGACTGGTTCCGGCACGTCGACGCGACGTTCAGCACGTTCAAGGAGGAGAGCGAGATCAGCCGCTTACGCCGGGGCGAGCTCGCGCGCGCGGACGCGAGCGACGAGGTACAGCAGGTGCTCGCGCGCTGCGACGAGCTGCGCGAGGAGACGTCAGGGTTCTTCGATATCGATGCGGTCGACGGCGATCCGTCCGGCTTCGTCAAGGGCTGGGCCGTCGACGAGGCGGCCGCGATCCTCGACCGCGCCGGCATGACCGAGTACGGCGTCAACGCGGGCGGCGACATCCGCACGCGCGGCCACTGGACGATCGGCATCCAGCATCCGCTCGAGCCGCAGTCGATCGCGAAGGTCGTCGAGGGCGACGACCTCGCCGTCGCCACGTCCGGCGCATACGAGCGGGGCGACCACGTCCGCGATCCGCACACCGATGAAGCACCGAGCGGAATCCTGTCCGTCACGATCACCGGCCCCGATCTCGGCACGGTCGACGCGTATGCGACCGCCGCGTTCGCGATGGGCGCACGCCGCGCGCCCGGCTGGACCGCGCGACTGCGCGGCTACGAGGCGATGACGATCCTCTCCGACGGCCGCGTGCTCTCGACCCCGAACTTCCCGTCCGCCTGACGGCGGCGGAACGGCCGCTCGATCACGTAGTAGGAGAGAAGCGTGAGGGCCGCGGTGAGCGCGAGCGCGCCCCAGCGATCGTTCCAGCCCGTCAACCACATCGCCGGGATCTGCCAGAGATACAGGCTGTACGAGAGCGCGCCGATCCAGACGAGCGGCCGCACGCTCAACACGGCTCGGACCGGCCCGGGCGAGAGCGCTGCGAGCACGAGTGCGGCGGCGGCCACTTCCACGACGGGGAGCCCGCCGACCGACCAGGGAACTGTCTGCGCGCCGAGGAAGAAGGCGGCCACGACGAGCGCGCCCGCGACGCAGCCCGTCAGTGCCGAGACGGTCGTGAGGCCGTGCCGGCGGGCGTACGCGAGGAAGCAGCCGAGGACGAGCCCGTCCACATGGGTGTCGGGCGCGTAGTAGAGGCGGTGCCAGCCGGCGCCGGCGCCGGCGAGGGCGGCGCGATAGAGGACGAGCCCGATGAAGCTCGCTGCCAGGAGGATCATCACGCGTCGTTCGGTGAGCCGGCGCCGGAGCGCGAGGAGCCCGATCGGCCAGAGCACATAGAACTGCTCTTCCTGCGCGAGCGACCAGAGGTGAGCGGCGGGCGTTGCCGCGAGGAAGTCCGAGTGACCGAACCCTCGGACGATGTTGGCCGCGTAGAGCCCGGAGGCGACGATGCTCGCGACGAGGCCCGGTGAATAGAACAGCGGGCCGACGGCGGCGATGAGGACGAGCACGGCGCCGAGCGCGGGCAGCAGTCGCCGCGCGCGCCGGATGTAGAACGCCCGCAGAGAGACGAGCCCGTTCCGGTCGTGCTCCTCGAGCAGCAGCGTCGTGATGAGAAAGCCGGAGAGGACGAAGAAGAGGTCGACGCCGTAGAAGCCGCCGCTCAGCCCGAAGAGATGCACGCCGAGAACGCCGAGGATGGCGATCCCGCGCAGGCCGTCCAACGCCGGGACGTAGCCCAGCCGCACCCGTGACGTCGGTGACGGCGCCATACGCAAGTGCTTCGGCCGCCAGAAGCGCGGAGCGTAACCCCAAACGGGGGTTCCGGACCGTTTCGCAGAACGAGTGCGCCCGGCAGGATTCGAACCTGCGACCTCGCGCTCCGGAGGCGCGCGCTCTATCCCCTGAGCTACGGGCGCGGGAAGCTCTAGGTTACCCGCGTGGATGTTTCCGCGCGGATCGCGACGCTCGAGCTTGCCGAGACCTTCGTCATCGCGCGCGAGTCGAGCGACGAAGTCGACGTCGTCCAGGTCGAGCTGACGCACAGCGGCGTCCGCGGTCACGGCGAGGCGGCGCCGATCGAGCGGTACGACGAGTCGCCGGCGTCGGCGCTCGCGTATGTCGAGGAGCACGCCGGGCTGCTCGGCGGCGACCCGTTCGCGATCGAGGAGGTGATGGCGCGCCTCCCGCCGACGGAGTTCGCCGCGCGCGCAGCGCTGGACGCTGCGCTCCACGACCTTCAGGGGAAGCTCGCGGGCCTGCCCGTGTGGAAGCTGCTCGGCCTCAGGCGCGAAGGGCCGCCGACGAGCTGGACGATCTGGCTCGGCGACCCCGACGACATGGCCCGCCGCGCAGAGAAGGTCGGCGACCGCTTCCAGCGCCTGAAGCTCAAGCTCGGCGGCGGCGACGGGCTCGACGTCGAGCGCGTGCGCGCGGTGCGTTCCATCACCGACTTGCCGCTGCAGTGCGACGTCAACGAGGCCTGGACGCTCGACGAAGCACTCGACGCGCTCCCGCAGATCGACGTTCAATACTGCGAACAGCCTCTGCGCGCCGGCGATCCGGGCGGCGCGGAGCTGAAGCAGCGCTCCCCGGTCCCGATCTACGTCGACGAGGACTGCCACACGCTTGCGGATGTCGCCGCGTGCGCGGAACGCGCGCACGGGATCAACGTCAAGCTCGCGAAGTCGGGCGGGATCCGCGAGGCGGTGCGCATGGTGCACGCGGCGCGCGCTCTCGGGCTCGGCTGCATGCTCGGTTGCATGGTCGAGTCGGGCCTCGGCATTGCGGCGGGCGCGCACATCGCGAGCCTGTTCGACCACGTCGACCTGGACGGCAACATCCTCATCGCGCACGACCCGTGGCCTGGCGTGCGCTTCACGGACGGCGTGCAGCTTCCCTCCGACGAGCCGGGGCTCGGTGTCCGGGCGGCTGCCTCACGATGAGAGCTGAGTCGCTCCGCCGTGCTTCCCGGCGCGATGCGGCGTCGCTCCCTGCGTCCTTGCTTCGCATCCGGGAATCGCACCGGAATCGACGAGCCGCATCGTGAGGCAGCCGCCAACCAGATATCTGATCCTCGCTGAAGGCTTCTCCGCCGACCCGCACTACGGGAAGACGGCGCACGGCGTCCTCCGCTACAGGCGCGACGACGTCGTCGCCATCCTCGACTCGGAGCGCGCGGGCGAGAGCGACGACGGCGTTCCGGTCGTCGGCGCAGTCGAGGACGCGCTTCCGTTTGCGCCGACGACGGCGCTCGTCGGCGTGGCGACACAGGGCGGACGCTTCCCGCCCGCGTGGATCGAGCTCCTGAAGCAGTGCATCGTCAACGGCATCGACGTCGAGAACGGCCTGCACGTGTTCCTCGCCGACGATCCGGAACTGCGCTCGCTCGCGGACCAGCACGGCGTCGTGCTGCGCGACCTGCGCCGGCCGCCCGCGGACTTGTCGACGGCGACGGGCGCGAACCTCGAGGTACCGGGGACGATCGTGCTGACGGTCGGCTCCGACTGCGCGATCGGAAAGATGACCGTCGCGCTCGAGCTCGATCTCGAGGCGCGCCGCCGCGGCGAGCGCTCGTTGTTCGTTCCGACGGGGCAGACGGGCATCGCGATCGCGGGCTGGGGGATCGCCGTCGACGCAGTCGTCGCCGACTTCATCGCGGGCGCGGCGGAGCGGCTCGTCGTCGAAGGGAGCGCGCGCGGCGGCGAGCTCCTTTGGGTCGAGGGGCAGGGCGCGATCCTGCACCCGGTGTATTCCGGCGTCACTGTCGGCCTCTACCACGGCAGCGCGCCGCATCTGCTCGTGCTGTGCCACGAGGCGGGGCGGACCGAGATCGAGGGCGCCGGCGGAGGCCCGCACCCGATCCCGCCCCTGCGCGAGCTCGTCGGTCTGCACGAGCGGCTGGCGCTGACGGTCCGGCCGTCGCGGGTCGTGGCGGTGGCGGTCAACACGCGCGCGCTGGACGAGGAAGGCGCCCGGGCGGCCGTTGCGGCCACCCAGGCGGACACGGGCCTCCCGGCCGACGATCCCGTCCGATTCGGGGCCGGACGGCTCGTGGACGCGGTTCTGGCGGCAAGAGGGTAGTCCCCACCGCCAGCGAAGATGGGCCGACCGGCCCATGGCAGCTGTCGCGGGCTACCGCGACTCTTCCAAATCCGATTGAAGGACCGGGGCCCTGGGGTCGATCAAAGGTTGGATGAAGAAAATTGCCGTTTTGCTGGCGGTGTCCGCTGCGCTCCTCGGGAGCGTGGTTGCGCCTGCCGGCGCGAAGCCAAAAGTCGTGCCGCCCATCAACTATGGCGTCGCCGACGACACAGGCAAGTACGCCGACGACGGCGGAGCCTGGTTCGACGGGATGCTGAAGGGCGCAAACCTCACCGAGGTGCGATGGACGCTCGCGTTCAACGGCGATCCCGCAACGATCACCGAGCTGCCCTTCATCCAGCGCGCAGCGCCGCAGGCGCAGAAGGACGGCGTGCACGTCGTTCTCGCGCTCTACGGCCGGCCGGGGACGATGCACGACCCGACTGCGTTCTGCTCATGGGCCGCGCTGGTCGCGACCACGGTGAGCCAGTGGGGCATCCACGACTTCATCATCTGGAACGAGCCGAACACGTCGCTGTACTGGTCGCCGCAAGACTCGACGGCGCCCGCGGCCTACGAGGCATTGCTCGCGCGCTGCTACGACGCGATCCATGCGGCCGACTCGAGCGCGCGTGTCATCGGCTTCGGTCTCTCGCCGCGCTCGAACGGCTCCGGCCAGACGGCGCCGATTCCGTTCATCCTCGCCGTCGGCGCCGCCTACACGGCATCCGGCCGGACGACGCCGATCATGGATCAGATGTCGATCCATCCGTACCCGAACCCGAGCAGTCCGGCAGACGGGCCTGACGTGGGCTACTCGAACCCCGACTTCTACGGCGTGCCGAACCTCAACCGCGTGAAGCAAGCGATCTACGACGCCTTCCACGGCACCGGCCAGCCGACGACGCTCAATGGGCTCACCTTCCGCATCGACGAGCTCGGCTGGCAGACGAACACCACTGCGTACCCGCAGTACTACAACCAGGAAAACGTCGCCGTGGTCAGCGAGCAGACACAGGCGAGCTACGTCCAGCAAGCGATCCAGAAGTACCTCGCATGCGACTCGACCGTCACCGACGTCGAGTGGTTCCTGCTCGTCGACGAGGCGACGCGGAACGGCAAGGACAAAAACGGCACGACCATCGGCGGCGGCTGGCAGAGCGGGCTCCTGACCGCCGGCGGTCAGGGCGTGTCGACCGAGAAGGTCGCCTACACCGCGGACGCGCCGTTCTTCGCGCAGGGTCGCGCAGCCTGTACGGACGGGATGTCCAACTGGACACCGTTAGCGGCATCGATGTCGGGCTCCGGCGGCAAGACCGGCGGTTCGACGGGCGGGAAATCTGGCAAGCCGGCCAAGCACAAGGCGAAGCCGAAGCCGCCGAAGAAGCACCACAAGCCGAAGCCGCACAAGTTCTGAGCCTGGACCCTTGACACGAACATGTGTTCGCCGTACCATGGCGAACACATGTTCGTAAAGCTCCTCATCGTCTCCGTCCTCGCCGCCCTTGCGGTCGGCCTCGTCGCCCGCACCTCGCACGGGGCGGGCCCGGAGCGGACGTACGTCGTCCGGCCGGCCGACACCCTATGGGCGATCGCCGCCCGGACGTACGCCGGCGACCCGCGCCAGGGCGTGTGGGAGCTCGAGCAGCGGAACCACCTGGCCACGGACACGCTGCGTCCGGGCCAGAAGCTCGTCCTGCCGGGCTAGTCGACGCCTGGGATGTCGATCCCGGAGACGTAGACCTTCTCGCCGCGGAAGAGCCGTCGTTCCTCGTCCCACGGGAACCAGATGACGACGTCCCACTCGAGGTGCTCTCCGGTCGGTTCGACGCCGAGCCACGGCGCGGCGTGCGTCGCGGTGACGTGCGCCTCCTCGCAGACGCCCTGTGGGCCGATGACGATGTCGGTCAGGTCGAACTTGATGTCGGGGAACGCGGTCAGCAGCTGCGTGTAGAAGCGGGCCGCGCCCTCGTGCCCTTCCCACCGGTGAGCCGTTTGGACGAGCTCGTAGACGCAGTCGGGCGTGAGCGTCGAGATGAGGCCCGGGAGGTCGCGCGCGTCCTCGGCGATCGAGTGCCTCTTGTACAGGTCGCGGATCTCGCTGTAGAGCGCCGGCGTGATCTCGCGCCGGTAGAGCTCGAGAATCGCCTCGTCCGCCATTGCGGCAGAGACTAACCCGCGGGTACAAGCGCGGAGTCGCTCTCCGGCGCCGGACGACGCTCGCGGGCGACGGTGAAGAATGCGTCGACGACGGTGGGTGCGAACTGCGTCCCGCGGGCGCGGAGGATCTCGTCCGCGGCCTCGTCGGTCGAGCGGGCACGGCTGTATGGCCGCTCGGTCGTCATCGCGTCCCAGGCGTCCGCGAGCCCGACGATGGCGGCTTCGAGCGGGATCTCAGGACCGGCGAGGCCCGCCGGATATCCGGCGCCGTCCCACCGCTCGTGGTGGTGGCGGATGAACGAGATCATGCGGACGCGCGACCCGAGGATGTGCTGCAGCGCCGAGGTCGCTGTCGAGCGGGAAGCGGTGGCCGATGCGGCTCGTGTCGAGGGTCGTCCACGCGAGCGTGCCGTCGGCGCGCCAGACCTTAATGCTGACGACGTCGGGCTGCCCGCGGAGGACGCGCAGCATCGTCGCCGAGATCCAGTGGGTCGTCACGACCTGGTTGTTGTGCACAAGCACGGGGCCGAGGACGCCGTCGTCGACGTACTGCGAGAGGGACGTCCGCTCCTCGCCGAGCGCCTGGCTCCGCAGCGTCCGCGTGAGCATCGAGCCGAGGGGGAAGGCCGCTGCGATGAGGATCGTCGCCGACGCGACGACGAACAGGCGCATGAGGGTCAGCGAGCCCTCCAGCCGCGTCGCTTCTCCGGCTTGAGGCCTCCATACACTCCTCGGGAATGGACCTCGATCTCGTCTTCCTGGGAACGTCCGCCTCGATGCCCACCGCCAGGCGGGCTCCGGCGGCGATCCTGCTGCGCCGCGGCGGCGAGCGGCTCCTGTTCGACTGCGCCGAGGGGACGCAGCGGCAGCTCCAGCGCTCGGCCGTCGGCCTCCCGGAGATCGAGGAGATCTTCCTCACCCACCTCCATGCCGACCACGTGCTCGGGCTACCGGGGATGCTCAAGACGTTCGCCCTCCGGGGGCGCGAGCAGCTCGGGCTCACCGTGTACGGGCCGCGCGGGGTGCGCGACCTGTTCGGGAACCTCAAGCCGTTCCTTGGCCGCTTGCCGTATCCCCTGACGATCGTCGAGCTCGCGCCCGGCGACGTCTTGGAGCGAGGGGAGTACAAGATCGAGGCCTTCGCGGTCGACCACGGCGTGTCCGCCGTCGGGTACGCGCTCGTCGAGGAGGAGCGGCCGGGCCGCTTCGACGTCGCCGCGGCCGATGCGCTCGGGGTGCCGCCGGGGCCGGAGCGGGGGATCCTGCAAGGCGGCGACCCGGTCACGCTCACGGACGGCCGAGTGATCACGCCGGACGCGGTGCTCGGCCCGGCGCGGCCGGGGCGGAAGCTCGCGCTCACAGGTGACACGGCGCCGGCGCCGAGCGTGATCCAGGCGGCGTACCAGGCCGACCTGCTCGTGCACGAGGCGACGTTCGGCGACGAGGACAAGGAACGCGCGCGCGAGACGTTGCACGCGACCGCCGCGGAGGCGGCGCAGGTGGCGAAGCTCGCCGAGGTGAAGCTCCTCGCGATCACGCACCTGTCGCCGCGATACGCCGGCGGCGAGCTCGTGCGCGAGGCGCGGGCGACCTTCCCGGAGACGGTGGCTCCGCGCGACTTCGACACGATCGAGGTTCCATACGCCGAGCGCGGCGCTCCGCTGCTCGTGAAGCGCGGTGGAGCCGCGCCGGAGCGGACGGCCTATGATCCGAGCGCGATGAGCCGCTTGGTCCAGGTCGCGACAGCAGGCGACGTCACCGAGGCCGAGGAGCTGCAGGAGCTCCTACGCAACGCCGGCATCGAGGCGGGGCTCGAGCCGGTCGACAACGAAGACGGCCTGAACGTGATGGTCCCCGAAGGTGCACTCGAGGCTGCGCAGGACGCGATCGAGGCGTTGAGCGAGCCCGACGACATCATCTCGGAGCCGTAGCGGGTTCCCGCTTCAGGCAGCAACACACTCGGGCATGAGACGAGTTAATTCGTCGGCGGACCAACAGGCAGGTGGACGTCCTCGGTCTTCGCGCGCCTGAGCGCCCCGATGGCGATCACGATCGAGAGGACGAGCCCGAGCCACGCGGGCCAGTGGCGCGCCGTGCTGTGCGAGAGGAACGTGATGACGGTGAACACGAGCAGCAGGAGCGCGAGCGACGCCGACACGAGTCCGGCGGACAGCGACGCGAGCTCGATCTTCACGCCGAAGTAGCGCGCCGCCTCCCACAGCAGGACGGCGAAGGCGAGCAAGCCGGCGACGATGCCGATGCCGTGCCACTCGTCCACGCCGACGGTGAAGCCGGCAACGCTGACCTGCTGCCAGTCGAGGAACGAGATGATCAGGTAGAGGAGGCTTCCGCCGATGACCATCTGCAGCTCGCGCGGGAGCTTCGTGATGCGGTCCATTGTGGGTCCTTTCCGGCCGGGGGGTTGTCCGGGAGTGTGAACGCGCCGCCGGACGGCCAACGGTGTGTCCCGTGACTTTCGCAGTGATCCTTTCGCGGTGATGGTTTTGCGCCGACGCGATCGCGGGCGTTCGTCCCGGTTGGGCTTCGCGGTCGGCCGTCGAGCCTGGAGCGAGACGATGCCTATCGCCGTTGGTGCCCGCGTCAACGGGTGCGGCCAGCCGGGTCGATCGCGAATGCGGCGACGCCGCCGGCGGCTAGGCCGCGTCCGTATGGCTGCCAGCTCTCACGCTGTTGCTGCTTCTGAAGGCGCCGCCGTAGGTGCTCGTGAAGAACAACCAAATCCATAACTTGTTGGGCGGGTGGCCTGACGGTGTTGCGACGAGGCTCTGGGTGTTTAGGCGATCGGGTGTGAGCTTCGGAAGCTAACGACTACGTGGGTCGTGTGTCCGGCGCGGATGCGCAGGGCGAGCTTGGGGCCTTCCGGAGTCCCGCTTTGCGCGAGCGGCGTGATCACGTATGGGCCGGCCGGGAGCGCGATCGAGAACAGGGCTTGCGCGTTGGCGGCGACGATGCGGGCGTGCGGGCCTGGCTGGCCGCTCGCTGTGGACTTGGCGATGGAGAAGTGGGCGTTCGGTAGCGGCCGCGTCGGCTTACAGCTTGAGCCGGGCCGCTCGGCTGGGCAGCCGATCGAGATCTCGGTCTGACCGGCGAGGTGTCCGGAGGGAGCCGTCCCTCCGGCCGCTGCTGCCGTTCCCGCCAGGAGCGGCGCGGCGATCATGATCGACATGAACCTGCTGCTCAATCGTTCCTTTCCCGCGCGGGCTACTCGTGGTGAGGGCAGTGTGCCGGAACTCTTTGTAGTGCCCGTCAGCTTCTGGTCGGAAACTCTTTCTGTGGGGCCGGCCGGGTTCTCGGCCCGGCGCGCTGCGTGTGTCCGGCCTTGGCTTGGGAAACGTCGTATATTGCCCGGCGTCTGTCACTTCGGAGCACGGGAGCGGGGAGGTGGAGACCATGGAGGGCCAGCGGGACTGGCGCGGGATTGTCTCCGGCTCGCGTTCGTGCACCCATCCGGGCGATGCCCAGTGGGGTCGGCCCAGGGAGGAGAGAGTTATGCGGACTGCTATTCGGTGGCGTCGGCTGGCGGCTTTGACCGCCGGCGTTGCGAGTGGCGGGTTGGTGCTTGCTGTGGGCGCGGCCCAGGGCGCAGGCCCTGGCTCCGGGTCGTCGGTTCCGAGCCCGATCGTGTACACGACCTCGCAGGTGCCGCTGGTTATCACGGGTCAGAGCGACCTCAGCTCTGGGGCGGCTTCGACCGTGGCGGCTGCTTCGCCTTTGACGGTGCCGCCCCCTGGCTTACCGCAGCTCGTCGTTCCGTTGCTCCTGCCGCCTCACTCGGGCGTGACGGCGAACGCCGCCCCGGCCGCGAAGAGTTCGTCCGGTCCGACGGCGATCACGCCCGGCACCTACCCGAAGACGGTGGCCTTCCCTGGCATCAGCGGCCAGCAGAGCGCGGCTGCCGAGGGCTACTACCTTGAGCCACCCGATCAGGGCCTCTGTGTCGGTGGCAAGGGCGGTCCCAACGCCACGGTGATCGAGTTCATCAACAACACGCTGCAGGCGTTCTCGCCGTCGGGCGCACCCGAGTCGCAGGTGATCCCGAGCGCTCAGCTCTTCGACCTGCCCGCGGATGCCTTCCTGTCGGATCCGCGCTGCTACTGGGACCGCGACACCAGTCGCTGGTACTTCCAGGAGTTCACCTCCGGAATCCCGGCGACGCAGTACATCGCCGTCAGCCAGACGAGCGACGCGCTCGGCAAGTACACCGTCTTCCAGTTCGACACGACGGACGCGAGTGCTCCGCCGGCATCAAACTGCCCGTGCTTCGGTGACTTCGACCAGCAGGGCGCCGACAATAACGGCTATTACATCGCGACGAACGAGTTCAGCAACGTCACCGGCCAGTTCAACGGCGCCGATATCTGGGCGATGTCGAAGGAGCAGCTCGCTCAGGCGGCGGACTCGAAGGCGGCGCCGCCACCGGTCGACAGGTACGCGGTGACCAGCGACCAGTTCGGGTTGCCGTACCACGTCTCGCCCGCGGACACACCGCCGGACGGTGCGTACTTCCACGACACGGAGTTCTTCGTCGAGTCGAACTCCGACGCCAATTCGGACAACCACCTGCTCGTCTACGACATGACCAACACGCAGCTCCTGGACTCGGGCGGCTTCCCCTCGCTCGCAGCCTCGAGCCTGACGACGCAGGGCTACAGTGCTCCGCCGAACGCGAACCAGCCGGCGGGGATCTGCCCGACGTGCACTGTCGATGCTGACTTCAACGCGGTGCAGGAAGTCACGGAGGCGCACGGCACGCTCTACGCCGAGCTCGACAGCGGCACGCCCCCGTTCACGCAGGCGTTCCCGGGAACGGGACCGGCGCAAGCCGAGTGGTTCATCCTTGACGCCAAGCAGAACAAGCCGCAGTCGGTGGCGCTGGATAACCAGGGAGTCGTCTCGAACCCCAACGACAGCTTCCTCTATCCCGACATCGCCGTCGACGGCGCCGGGGACGGGTTCATGCTCTTCTCGGTCTCGGGCGCCGACTTTTACCCGAGCCCGGGCTACATCGCCTTCGACAAGCACAACGGACCTAGTGGATCCGCGTTGTTGCCGGCGCAAGGCGTGAACGACGAAGATGGCTTCACCTGCTACCCGCCCTTCGGCACCCTGGGCAGTACCTCTTCGGACTGCCGCTGGGGCGACTACTCGATGGGCGTCGCCTTCGGCCAGCGCATCTTCATGGCCGCCGAGTACATCCCGCCGCCCGGCACCCCGACGGTGGTGAACTGGGGCACCTACATGTGGAACGCTCCTCCCAAATAACTCGCTAGCCGGGGAGCCAGAAGCGATCGAAGAGGCCCGGGTAGCGGCACTGCCCGGGCCTCTTCCCGACTGACGAGAAGACGTAGCGGCCTTGAAGCCGCTCCCTTCTATACGCAAGCCTGCCTCCCCTAGACCACAGTCGGTCTACACGGCGACGGCGGAGGCGGCCTAGACGGGCCTTGTCCATAGCGAGAGAATCCGGCCCTGCACCCGGATCATCCCTCTCGCCGAGTGTGGACTGCGGAACATCCCCGCGCCGTGCGGGATGAGCGCGGCGCGGGGCTCTGACGAGGTCATTCTTGCGCTGTGCGCCACGGGAGCTACTTCCTTCTCGATTTCGTGGGTCGGCTCGGGGCTAGCAAGCCCGATGGCTACGTTCTCGGCTCGAAGCCGCCGGCGACGCGCAGAGAGGAGAACGGGAGGCTCAATGCGCTATCTCCCAGATGTGACCACCGGGATCGCGAAAGCTCGCGGTGCGGATTCCCCAGGGCCGATCCATCGGGCCGTTCAGGAGCTCAACACCGCGCCGCCGCAGTTCCTCACACATCGCGTCGACATCCTGAACGCCGAGCGTGAACTGGAACCGAGCCCCGGCTTCGGAAGACGCCACGATTGCCGGCTCGATCAGCTCTGGCGCCTCGGTTACCTTCAGCAGGTTGATGAGTGTTTCGCCGAAGCGGAATACCGCTGAGTTCTCGTCCTCGAACACCACCGGCAATCCGAACACCTCGAGGTAAAAGCGCTTCGCCTCCGCCAGGTCCTCCACGAAGAGCGTGATCGCAGCGATAGCTCCGGGCCACGCTCCGTCTTTCCCTTCAACCGATTCGTCCACTTGCTCCCTCTCTCGATTCATGGGCCAGGCGACGCCTGTCAATCAACCAGACTCGGCAGAGCGGGAGAAATCATCGCGGAGAGATCCCAGACGCGCGGGTCGCCCGCATCCAGACGCACGACGACACCGGGATGGGAGCGTCGCTCGCCGGCGAACCGCTTCCCGGCTTCGATGCCCAAATACCGTCCGGCGATCGCTTCACGCACGGCCGTGACGTCACCTTCGACGAGCTCGGGGACACCGCGCACCTCGACGCCGCGGAACGGCGGGACTGCCTCGAACACAACGAGAATGCATCGCCGGTCGCGAGCCAGGTGGCGCAACTTGATGTCGCCCTCGGCCACGACGACTTCCAACGCTCCGTCAGCCCAACGAAACCATACGGGCGATACCAACGCGCTCCCGTCTGCGCGATACGTCGTGAGGACTGCGGGCGAAGGACTCTCGAAGAGGGTCTGAAACCGCGCTGTCCAGTCCTCACGTTCAAGCGAGCGCATGCTCGACCGCGGCCCGGTCCGTCGGCTCGCCGTGGGCGGGCAGCACGAGCTCGACCGGCAGCTCGAGCAGCGGACGAAGCTGGTGGGCGACATCGTCGCGCGTGACGTGCTTTCGACCGCCGAGCTGGATGTCCAATCCGTCGCCGAAGTCGGAAAGCGAGTCGCCGGTGACGATCGCGTTGATCGCCGGCAGCCAGAGGATGAGATCGTTGTCCTCGCGGCCTGCGTACGCGTGGATGCCGAACGGCCACGCTCCGGGACCGTGGAAGTGCCCTTCGCCTTCGCCCGCACGCAGCCAGGTGAGGTCGTCGCTCTCCATGCCGCGCACGCGCTCGGGGTCGATGCCGAACTTCTCGACCCAGTCCTGCCAGGTGTCGGCGGGCGGCGTATGCACCGGGAGGCCGAGCCGGCGCGCGTCGCGCTCGTGGTACGGCGCGGTCAAAACGACGGCGGTCGCACGCTCGCGCAGCTCGTCGGGAACGGAGAGCGGGTCGAACAGCAGGAAATCGTCGCCAAGGTCGATCGCGTACGACGAGACGAGCTCCGGCCACCATTGCTCCTCATCCCAGTCGGGATGCCGCGACGTCCAGTGCCAAAGGCCGGGCTGCAGCTCGCGCACGGCGGGCATCCTACGTCCATCCGTCAGGGCCGCTAGTGTTGCGTCGGCACGAACCCTTTAACCCGGTCCAGCGAGGCCGGAAAGGAGTCGAATGACGACGCACGCCCCCGAAACGTCGGGGAAGGTCCTGCTCGACGCGGAAGCGCTGTCGCGGACGCTTTCCCGCATCGCCCACGAGATCATCGAGGCGAACCCGGAGCTTGACGAGGTCGCGCTCGTCGGCATCCAGACGCGCGGCGTGCCGCTCGCGCAACGGCTGGCGCGACTGATCGAGGAGCGCGCCGGCGAGGCGCCGCAGCTCGGCGCCGTCGACATCACCTTCTACCGCGACGACGTCCACGTGCGCGGAGGCGAAGCGCCCCTGCACGCGCAGCCGATCGTCCGCGAGACATTGCTCGACTTCCCGCTCGAGGGCCGGACGGTCGTGCTCGTCGACGACGTCCTCTACACCGGCCGCACGATCCGCGCCGCGATCGAGGCGCTCTTCGACTACGGCCGCCCTGCGCGCGTCCAGCTTGCGGTCCTCGTCGACCGCGGTCACCGCGAGTTGCCCATCCGCCCCGACTACGTCGGCAAGAACCTGCCGACGGCGCGCAGCGAGCGCATCCAGGTGCAGCTCGTCGAGATCGACGAGGTCGACTCCGTCCTGCTCGTCTCCGTGCCCGAGGAGGAATCCCGATGACGTCCATCCGCCTCGTGCGCGACGACCTTCGCCCTCCGGGGCCGCCGCCGCGCCGCCACCTGCTCTCCGTCTCCGACCTCACGCGCGACGACGTGCAGCGGCTGCTCGGCACCGCGCGCACGTTCGAGTCCGCGCTCGACCGCGAGGTGAAGAAGCTGCCGACCCTGAAAGGCCGGCTCGTCGTCAACCTCTTCTACGAGGCGTCCACGCGCACGTCGTCGAGCTTCGAGCTCGCCGCGAAGCGGCTCTCCGCCGACACGCTCACGATCAAGTCGGCGGGCTCTTCGGTGGACAAGGGCGAATCGCTGAAGGACACCGCGCAGACGCTCGGCGCGTACGACCCGGACGTGATCGTCATCCGGCATCCGCAGATCGGAGCGCCGCAGCTCGTCGCCCGCGTCACCGACGCGCACGTGGTGAACGCCGGGGACGGGAAGCATCAGCATCCGACGCAGGCGCTGCTCGACCTGTACACGATGCAACAGGAGTTCGACCGCCTCGAAGGGCTCCACGTCGCCGTGGTCGGAGACGTCCTGCACTCGCGCGTCGCACGCTCGCTGCTGCAGGCGTTCGCGCTCGTCGGGATCCGCTGCACGCTCGTCGGGCCGCCGGCGCTCCTGCCGCGCGGGCTCGACGCGGAGATGACGACCGACATCGGCGTCATCCGCGACGCCGACGTCGTCTACGTCCTGCGCATGCAACAGGAGCGCATGGAGGCGGGCTCGAACTACGTTCCGAGCCTGCGCGAGTACGCAGCGCGGTGGGGCGTCACGCCCGACCGGCTGCGGCCGGGCCAGAAGGTCATGCACCCGGGACCGATGAACCGCGGCGTCGAGATCGACCCGCGCGTTGCGGACTCGGTCGACGCGCTCGTCGAGACGCAGGTGCGGTCGGGCCTCGTGATCCGGATGGCTGTCCTCTACGACGTGCTCACCGGCGGCCCCGTCGGGGTGCGCGCGCTCGCGGCCGCGGAGGTGGCGTGATGCTGTACCTGAAGGATCGCCCGGGAGCGAACATCGTCGTGCGAGGTGCACGCGTGCTCGATCCGGTCGAGGGAATCGACTCGGTCGTCGACGTGCGCATCGACGCCGGCGTCATCTCCGCGATCGGCGAGCAGCTCGACACGAACGAGCATCGCGTCGTCGACGGGGCCGGCCTCGTGCTCGCGCCCGCGTTCGTCGACCCGCACGTGCACCTGCGCACGCCAGGCCGCGAGGACGAGGAGACGATTGCGAGCGGCACGCAGGCTGCGGCGGCCGGCGGTTTTTGCGCGATCCTCGCAATGCCGAACACCGATCCGGTTGTCGACTCTGCGGCAACACTCGGCGCACTCGTGGAGACGGCGGGCCGCGAGGCCGAAGTCGCCGTCGGCTTCCTTGCCGCCATCACGCGCGGCCAGCGGGGCGAAGAGCTGACCGAGATGGCGGAGCTCGCCGACGCCGGCGCGGTCGCGTTCTCCGACGACGGCGTTCCCGTCGCGTCGGCCGGGATGATGCGCCGCGCGCTCCAGTACTCGTCCATCACCGGCCGCAAGCTCGCACTCCACTGCGAGGAGCGCTCGCTCTCGCACGACGGGCACGTGCACGAAGGCGCGGTCGCCGCCGAGCTCGGCTTCGCCGGCTACCCGTCGGTGGCGGAATCGGTGATGGTCGAGCGCGACCTCGCGCTCGCCGCGTACGAAGGACAGCCCATCCATCTGCTCCATCTTTCGTCCGTGGAATCCGTGACCGCGCTTCGTCGCGCCCGCGCCGCCGGCGTCGCGGCGACGGCGGAAGTGACGCCGCACCATCTCGTTCTCACGGACGACGTCGTTCGCTCGCTCGACCCGAACGTGAAGATGAATCCTCCGCTGCGCGCAGAGCTCGATCGCGCAGCACTCCTCGACGCGCTCCGCGACGGGACGATCGAGTCGATCGCGACCGACCACGCGCCGCACGCGTTGCACGAGAAGGACGTTCCGTTCGAGGCGGCGCCGTTCGGCGTCACTGGCCTCGAGACCGCGTTCGCCGTCCTGTACACGCGGCTCGTGCAGCCCGGGCTCCTGCCCCTGGCGACCCTCGTCGAGCGAATGACGGCAGGACCGGCACGCGCTTTCGGCCTCGACCGGCCGTGTGTCGCCGTCGGCGCCGCGGCCAACCTCGTGCTCCTCGATCTCGAGCGCGAGTGGGACGTCGACGCGCAGTCCTTCAGATCGCGCTCGCGCAACAGCTGGCTGCTCGGCGAGCGGCTCACGGGAGTCGTCGCGATGACGATTGCCGGCGGCGCGGTGGCGTTCGAGGCATGACGGGCTTCCTCGCACTCGAGGACGGGACCGTCTTCCGCGGCGAGTCGGTCGGCTCTGAGGGCTTCGCCGCCGGAGAGGCCGTCTTCACCACCGGGATGAGCGGCTATCAGGAGGCAGTCACCGATCCGAGCTTCGCAGAGCAGATCGTCTGCTTCACGGCGCCGATGATCGGCAACTACGGCATCGCCGCCGCACGCTCCGAGTCGGGCCGGGTGCACGCGAAGGCGGTGCTCATGCGCGAGGCGCGCGGCCCGGAGTGGACCGAGTGGCTGCACGAGCGCGGCATCGTCGCGCTGTCGGGCATCGACACGCGGTCGCTCGTGCTGAAGATCCGCGATCTCGGCTCGATGCGGGCGGTCGCCGTCGCCGGCGGCGGCTCGATCGAGGAAGCGGTTGAGGCAGCTCGCGCGCTGCCGCCGATGGAGGGGCGCGCACTCGCAGCAGCTGTCTCGACGACCGAGCCGTTCGTCTTCGCCGAAGAGGGCCGCGCGCGCGTCGCGGTCGTCGACTACGGCGTGAAGAGCTCCGTGCTCCGTCGGCTTGCCGCCGCGGGCGCCGCCGTCACCGTCCATCCGCATGACGTCGGCGCCGACGAGCTGGCCGGCTACGACGGCGTCCTCTTCTCACCAGGCCCCGGCGACCCGGGACCGCTCCAACCGGAAGTGGCGACGATGCGCGACCTGCTCGGGCGCACGCAGGTGCTCGGCATCTGCCTTGGCCACCAGGTGCTGGCGCTCGCGACCGGGCACGAGACGTTCAAGCTCCCGTTCGGCCACCGCGGCGCGAACCATCCGGTCCTGCAGCGCGCCGACCAGCGCGTGCTCGTCACGAGCCAGAACCACGGCTTCGCCGTGCGCGCGACCGATACCGAGGTGGCGACGCACGTCTCGCTCTACGACGGCACCGTCGAAGGCCTCGAGTTCCCGGAGCTGCGCGCCCGCTCGCTGCAGTTCCATCCCGAGGCCGGCCCCGGCCCGCACGACGCGTGGCCGCTGCTCGAGCACTGGGTGGACGAGGTTGCCGCCAATGCCTAGGCGCAGCGACATCGAGACGATCTGCCTCGTCGGCTCCGGCCCGATCGTCATCGGGCAAGCGGCCGAGTTCGACTACGCGGGCTGCCAGGCACTGAAGGTGCTGCGCGAGGACGGATTCCGCACCGTCGTCATCAACTCGAACCCGGCGACGATCATGACCGACCCCGGCTTCGCCGATCGCACGTATCTCGAGCCGCTCGACCTCGAGAGCGTCGCCGACGTCCTCCGACGCGAACGGCCCGACGCGCTCCTGCCGACGATGGGCGGGCAGACGGCGCTGAACCTTGCGCGCGAGCTCGCCCAGGCGGGCGTCCTCGATGAGCTCGGCATCGAGCTCATCGGCGCGCCACTCGACGTCATCAATCGCGCCGAGGACCGGCAACTCTTCAAGGACGCGGTCGAGTCGTGCGGGCTGCGTGTCCCGAGCTCGCGCATCGTCACCGACATCGACCAGATCGAAAAGCTGGGGCTCCCCGCGGTCGTGCGGCCGGCGTTCACGCTCGGCGGTCACGGCGGCGGGTTCGCGTCGACGCGCGAAGAGCTGCGCAAGCAGGTCGACATCGGCCTGCGCGAGAGCCCGATCCGCCAGGTGCTCGTGGAGGACTCGGTGCGCGGCTGGGACGAGTTCGAGCTCGAGGTCGTGCGCGACCGTCTCGACAACGTCGTCATCGTCTGCTCGATCGAGAATCTCGACCCGATGGGCGTGCACACCGGCGACTCGGTGACGGTCGCGCCGCAAATGACGCTTCCCGACGAGGCGTATCAGGAGCTGCGCGATGCGGCCGCAGCGGTGGTCCGCGCAGTCGGCGTCGACACCGGTGGGTCGAACATCCAGTTCGCGCGCTCGCGCGAGACCGGCGACGTGCGTGTGATCGAGATGAACCCGCGCGTATCGCGCTCGTCCGCGCTCGCATCGAAGGCGACCGGCTACCCGATCGCGAAGGTGGCCGCGAAGCTCGCCGTCGGCTACACGCTCGACGAGATTCCCAACGACTTGACCGGCACCACCCCTGCGAGCTTCGAGCCGACGCTCGACTACGTCGTGGTCAAGTTCCCGCGCTTCGCCTTCGAGAAGTTCCCCGGCGCCGACCGGACGCTCGGGACGCAGATGAAGTCGGTCGGGGAGACGATGGGCATCGGCCGCACGTTCGCGGAGGCGTTCCAGAAGGCGATGCGCTCGCGCGAGCTCGACGCGGGTGCCGCGACGCCATGGCAGACGCTCGCCGACGTGCCCGAGGGCGTGCACCCGTTCTTCGTCGAGGAGATCTGGCGCATCCAGGAGGCACTGCTCGAGATCGCCGGGAGCGATGTGGAGCAGTTCGTTGCCGACGACTGGTTGCGGCTCAAGCGGCTCGGCATCTCCGACAGCGACATCGCGGCCGCCGCCGACGTGCGCGAGCCCGTCGTCCGCGCGCGGCGCCGCGACTGCGGCGTGCGGCCGGTGTACCGGCGCGTCGACTCGTGCGCGGGCGAGGTCGAGGCGGCCTCGAACTACTACTACTCCACGTGGGGCGAAGCGGAGGAGGCGGCTCCGACGGGTGCGAAGCCGCGCGTCCTCATCCTCGGGTCAGGCCCGAACCGCATCGGCCAGGGGATCGAGTTCGACTACTGCTGCGTGCACGCCGTCTGGACGTTCCGCGAGCTCGGTTACGAGGCGGTGATGGTGAACTGCAACCCGGAGACGGTCTCGACCGATTACGACACCTCCGACCGCCTGTACTTCGAGCCGCTCGACGCCGAGTCCGTGCTCGCCATCTGCGACCGCGAGCGGCCCGAGGGCATCGTCATCCAGTTCGGGGGCCAGACGCCGCTCAAGCTCGCGCGCGCGATCGAGGAGGCGGGATACAAGATCCTCGGCACTCCGTACGACGCCGTCGACCTCGCCGAGGACCGCGAGCGCTTCGCTGGCCTGCTGCGCGCGCACGACATCCGCTCGCCGGGGTGGGGGATGGCGTCGTCGAGCGATGAGGCGGTGGGCGTCGCGAACGACATCGGCTACCCGGTGCTGATCCGGCCGTCGTACGTCCTCGGCGGCCGTGCGATGCGCGTGTGCTTCAGCGACGAAGAGGTGCGCGAGGTGCCCGTGCTCGGCCGTGTGCTCGTCGACCGCTTCCTGGAGGACTCAGTAGAGATCGACGTCGACGCGCTCTGCGACGGCGTCGACACGTACGTCGCCGCGGTCATGCAGCACGTGGAGGAGGCCGGCATCCACTCGGGCGACTCGTCGTGCGTCCTGCCGGCGCCGGGCCTGTCGCCGGCGCAGCAGGAGGAGATCCAGCGGACCGTGCGTACGCTCGGCCGCGCGCTCGGCGTCGTCGGACTGCTCAACGTCCAGCTCGCCCTCACGCCGGCCGGTGACCTGTACGTGCTGGAGGCGAACCCGCGCGCGTCGCGCACCGTCCCGTTCGTGAGCAAGGCCACCGGCGTGCAGCTCGTTCCCGCCGCGTGCCGGCTCGCGGCGGGTGCGCGCGTCGGCGACCTCGGCTTGCCGCGCGAGCGACCGCCGAAGCAGTGGAGCGTAAAGGCAGCCGTGCTTCCGTTTGCGCGCTTCGCCGGCAGCGACCCGGTCCTCGGACCGGAGATGCGCTCCACCGGAGAGGTGATGGCGAGCGCCGCCGACCTTCCCACCGCGCTCGCGAAGGCGGAACGCGCGGCGGGACGCACGCTGCCGCACGAAGGGGCGGTGTTCCTCTCCATCCGTCCGGTGGAGCAGAAGTCCGCCGTTCCGATTGCGGCGACGCTCGCCGGTCTCGGCTTCCGCCTGTACGCGACCGAGGGGACCGCGGCCACGCTCGCGGGCGCCGGCCTCGACGTCGAAGCGGTGCGCAAGCTGAGCGAGGCCGAGGGCGACGAGCTGACGGTCATCGACCTCATCCGCCGCGGGCGATGCGATCTCGTCATCAACACGCCCGAGGGTCGGAACGCGCGCTCGGACGGCTACGCGATCCGCGAGGCCGCGCTGAGCCGGCGCGTCCCGTGCATCACGACCATCGCCGGCGCAGCGGCGGCGGTGCACGCGATCGCGAACGCGCGCGCGGAGCAGACGTTGTCGCTGCAAGAGCGGATCGATGCCGAGACGCGAACGGCGTAGCGTCGCTGGCGTCGAAGCGATCGGCGCGTACACGCTGCTTCGCCTCGATCGCGGCGGCCTCGACCCGGGAGCGCCGGGACAGTTCTTCATGCTCGAGGCGCCGGGGCGCCTGCTGCCGCGCGCGCTCTCGCTCTGCCTCGCGCCGCCCGGCGAGCTCGCGTTCCTGCTCGAAGTGGTCGGCCCCGGGACGGAGGCGCTCTGCGCGCTGCAGCCGGGCGAGCGCATCCACGTCTTCGGCCCGCTCGGCAACGGTTTCCGGCTCGACGTCGAGCGGCCGCTCCTCGTGGGCGGCGGCATTGGCATGGCCCCGCTGCCGTATCTCGCCGAGAAGATCGGCCGTCCGCCGGTCGTGCTCGGTTTCCGCTCCGACCTCCACGCTGAGGCGGCGGCACTCCTTCCCGACGCGGAGGTCGTCGTCGACCCGGTGCTCGTCACCGAGCTGATCGAGCCCGGCTTCGACGTGCTCGCGTGCGGGCCGGAACCGATGCTGCGCGCGGTCGCCGAACGGAGCCCGGGTGGGCAGCTCGCGTGGGAGGCGGCGATGGCCTGCGGGTACGGCGCGTGTTACGGGTGCGCGTTCGAAGTCGACGGCGAGCTGAAGCGGCTGTGCGTGGAGGGCCCCGTTCTTGCGGCTGCTTAACGCCTCCGGCTGCCTCGACGCGCTGACGGCGCCGGAGGTGGCGCGGCAGCTCGACGGCTTCGTCACGAAGACGATCACCCCGTTGCCGCGTGAAGGGAACGCGCCGCCGCGCATCGCCGAGACGGCGCACGGGATGCTAAACGCGATCGGCCTCGCGAACCCCGGGCGCGAGCGCTTCCTGGCCGAGACGCTCCCTCGTCTGCTCGAGCTGAAGCTGCCGCTCTGGATCTCCGTCGGCGGGTTCTGTGCCGCCGACTACGCCGAGACCTGTGCCGCGCTCGCCGGCGTCGAGGCGATCGAGTTGAACCTTTCGTGCCCGAACGTGGACGAGGCGGCCGACTCGTCTGCGGAGATCGTCGCCGCCTGCCGGCGGGCCACGGCGCTGCCGCTGTACGCGAAGCTCTCGGCCGCGCACCCGGATCTGGGAGAGGTGGCGCGTGCGGTGGCGGCCGCCGGGGCAGACGGTCTCTCGCTCATCAACACGCTGCGCGGCATGGCGCTTCATCCGCGCTCCCTCGAGCCACTTCTCGCCCGCGGGCAGGGCGGGCTCTCCGGCCCGTCCCTCAAGCCGGTCGCGCTCGCCGCGGTGCACACCTGTTACGCGGCGACGAAGTTGCCGGTCGTCGGGATGGGTGGAGTGGTCACCGGGCAGGACGTGGTGGAGCTCGTCGCGTGCGGCGCGCGCGACGTCGCGCTCGGGACCGTCCTCTTCTCGGACCCGGATGCACCCTCGCGCGTGCGCGCGGAGATCGCCTCCGTGGACCTGGACGAGGTATTCGGGACCGCGCACGAAGCGAGTGAAGTGCTCGCTTGATCCGCGCCAAAGCGTTGGTAGTATCCGGGCGCTCATGCCGACGGCCGCGAAGACGCAAGCGCACGCACCTCTCCGGTCGCTCGATCAACGCATGGACGCACTGAAGCGCGCGAACGATGTGCGCGTGCGTCGCGCAAAGCTCAAGAAGGACCTCAAGGACGGCCGGGTGCGCATCGAGCAGATTCTCGGCAACCCACCCGAGTACGTGTCGACGGCGAAGGTCATCGACATCCTCATGGCGGTCCCGAAGTTCGGCCGCGTGAAGGCAGCGCGCTTCCTCAACACGTGCCGCATCAGCCAGTCGAAGACCGTCGGTGGTCTCTCCGATCGTCAGCGCGCGGAGCTGATTGACCTCTTCCACAAGTAGAGCCCCCTCCGTCATCGTCGTCACCGGCCCCTCGGGAGCCGGCAAGGGGACGTTGATCCGGGAGGTGCTCGAACGCGTCCCCGGCATCGGTGCGACCGTCTCGGCGACGACCCGCGACCGGCGCCCGGGGGAGCTGGACGGCAAGGAGTACTACTTCCTCAGCACTGAGGATTTCCTGACCCGGATCGAGCGCGGGGACCTCCTCGAGTACGTGACCTACGTGTCGGGCCACCGCTACGGCACGCTGCGCTCCGAGCTCGACCGCATCCGGAGCGAGGGCAAGGTGCCGCTGCTCGAGCTCGAGACCGAGGGTGCGCTGCGGGTCAAGGGCGAGGTCCCCGGTGCGGTGACGATCTTCATCTCGGCGAGCGTGGAGGAGCTCGAGCGGCGCCTGCGCGAGCGCGCGACCGAGAGCACCGGTGAGATCGGCGAGCGGATCGCCCTCGCGCGCCACCAGCTGGAGCAGGCCGACGAGTTCGACTACACGGTCGAGAACGACGAGCTCGACCGGGCGGTGGAGGAGCTCACGAGGCTGGCCCGCGGCCTGCTTGCACCTGCCGGTACCATGTCCCGACCATGATCCACCCTCGCGTTGACGACCTGCTGCAGAACGTGGACTCCCGCTACGCACTCGTGATCGTGGCGGCGAAGCGCGCGCGGCAGATCAACAACTACCACCACCAGCTCGGCGAGGGCACCTTCGACGACAATCCGCCGCCGCTTGTCGAGTCACGCTCGAAGAACTACCTCACAATGGCGATGGAAGAGATCGCCGAGGGTCTTCTGAGCTACGACTACCCCAAGTCTTAGCTCCGGGAGGCACAATTCGCGCATGGCGCGGATCCTGCTCGGAGTCAGCGGCGGCATTGCGGCCTACAAGGCTTGCGAGGTCTGCCGGCTGTTCGTGAAGGGCGGGCACGAGGTCGTGCCGCTCGTCACGCCCGGGGCGGAACGCTTCGTCACCGCCGAGACCTTCCGTGCGCTCGCGCGCCGACCGGCCGGAGACGACGTCTATCTGCACCTGACGCGCGCCGACCTTCTCGTCGTGGCGCCGTGCACCGCGAACACCCTGGCCAAGCTCGCGCACGGGCTCGCGGACAACGTCCTGACCGAGGCGGCGCTCGCGCACCGCGGGCCGGTCCTCGTCGCTCCGGCGATGAACCCGCGCATGTGGTCGCACCCGGCAACGCGCGCGAACGCGGAGGCGTTGCGCGCCCGCGGCATCGTGCTCATCGGTCCCGATGAGGGCGAGACGGCCGAGGGCGAGCTCGGCGTGGGGAGGATGGTCGAGCCGGACGAGATCGTGCGCGCGGCCGAAGAGCTGCTCGCCGGCAACAGCAAGCTGAAGGGGAAGCGGGTGCTCGTCTCCGCGGGAGGGACGCGCGAGCCGATCGACACGGTGCGCTTCGTCGGGAACCGCTCGTCGGGACGCATGGGTGTTGCGCTTGCGGCGGAGGCGCGGCGGCGCGGCGCGCACGTGACCCTGCTCGGGGCCAACCTCGCCGTGCCGGCGCCCCTCGGTGTCGAGCTCGTCGAGACGCCGACCGCGGCCGACCTCGAGCGGGAAGCGCTCGAACGCGGTACCGACGCCGACGTCGTCGTCATGGCGGCGGCCGTCGCCGACTACCGCCCGGCACTCGCCCTCGCCGGGAAGCGGCCGAAGGACACCGCCGCGTGGACCGTCGAGCTCGAGCCGACCACCGACGTGCTCGCAACGCTCGGCGCCGCGAAACATCCCGGCCAGATTCTGGTCGGCTTCGCCGCCGACGAAGGCGAGCCCGGCCTCGCCCGCGCACGCGCGAAGCTCGACCGCAAGAACGCCGATCTCTTCGTCTACAACGACGTCGGGCGGGCGGACATCGGATTCGACTCCGCCGCCAACGAGGTGACGCTGATCGCGGCGAACGGCGAGCGGGCAGTCCCGAAGGCGCGGAAGGACGAGATCGCCGCGGCGATCCTCGACGAAGTCGAGAAGCTGATCCACTGAACGCCGTCGTGATGGCGGCCGGGGAGGGGACGCGCATGCGTCCACTGACCGAGCGCTGGCCGAAGCCCGTGCTGCCGATCGACGGGCGCCCGGTGATCGCCACGCTGCTGCGCGAGCTCGCCGCCGCGGGTTGCGCGCTCGTAGTCGTCGTCACCGGCCACCTGGCGGAGCAGGTCGAGGAGCTCATCGGCGACGGCAGCGCGTTCGGCCTCGAGATTCGCACCGTGCGGCAACCCGGCGTGCTCGGCTCCGCCGACGCGGTGCAGCGCGCGCTCTCGGCGGGCATCGAGCTTCCCTGCGTCGTCCTCGCCGCCGACACGGTGTTCACCGCCGGCGACGTCGGGGTGTTCGCGCAGGCGTTCACCCGCTCGGGCGCCGCCGGCGCGATGAGCGGCCGGCGCGATCCACCCGCCGAGTTCCCGCACCGCGCCGCGTTGAAGATCGTCGACGGCCTCGTCGTGAAGCCGATCGACGACGATCCGACCAATCCGGTCGGGAGCGCGCCGCTGTGGGCGCTCGGGCCAGAGCTCCGTCCGTTCGTGGACGCGCTCACCGGCCCGCCGTTCGAGCTCGGCGTCGCCTTCGAGAACGCGATCGCGGCCGGGCTTCCGATCGCGGGGCTCGAGATCGGGAGAACACGGGACTTGACGTATCCGATTGACTTGGTGAGGGAGAACTTCCCATACCTGGAGTCATGAGCGAATCGACGTACAGCCTCTTCCAGCAAGGCAAGGAGCATCTGCAGCGCGGCATGCCGGCCCAGGCGACGGTGGCGCTGGAGAAGGCAAAGAAGCGCGAGCCGAACAAGGAATCGATCCGTGAGGCGCTCGGAATCGCGTACTTCCGGATTCGCCGCTGGGACGCGGCCGAGGCCGAGTTCCGCAAGCTGCTCGATCTCTCCCCGGTGAACGACTACGCCCACTACGCCCTCGGACGCTGTCTCGAGAAGCAGGGACGCACGCACGAGGCGAACGGGCACTACAAGCTCGCGAGCTCCTTGAAGCCCGAGTCCGAGCAGTACCGCGCGCGGATACAGGAGCTCGACTAGGAGAGCCGGTCGCCGGTGACGCGGCGGACCTCGTCGAGCGACGAGAGCCCCGCGACCGCGAGCCGAAGCCCGTCCTCGCGCAGCGTCGTCATTCCGTCCGTGACCGCCTCCGCGAAGATCTCGTCGGTCGACCCGGACTCGATCAGCTTGCGCATGCGCCCGTGGACGGCCAGAACCTCGTACAGCGCGACCCGGCCCGCGAATCCTGTCCCGCCGCACTGCACGCATCCGATCGCGCGGTGCAGGATCGTCTCAGGGCCCGAGTCGACGATCCCGAGCTCTGCAAGCTCGGACTCGTTGGGCTCGTACGGTTCGCGGCACTGCAGGCACAGTCGGCGCGCGAGTCGCTGCGCGACAATGCAGTTGATCGACGTCGCCAGGAGGCTCGGCTCTGCGCCCATGTCCGCCAGTCGCGCGATGGACGAAGCCGCGTTGTGCGTGTGCAGCGTCGTGAGCACGAGGTGGCCCGTCATCGCCGCCTGAATCGCAATGCGCGCGGTCTCCTCGTCGCGGATCTCGCCGACGAGGAGCACGTCGGGGTCGGAGCGCAGGATCGTCCGCAGCCCGCGCGCGAACGTCAGGCCGCTCTTGAAGTTCACCTCGATCTGATTCACGCCGGGCATCTGGTACTCCGCCGGGTCTTCGATCGTCATGAGGACGCGCTCGCTCTGGTTCAGCACGTCGAGCGCCGCGTAGAGCGTCGTGGTCTTTCCGGAGCCGGTCGGCCCGACCGCGAGCACGGCGCCGTACGGCTGACGGATCGCACGTGCGAAGCGCTCCTCCGCATCGGCGCTCATCCCGAGCTCGCTCAAGCCGAGGCGTGCGCCCGGCCGGTTCATGACGCGCAGCACGATCTGTTCGCCGTGGGTCGTCGGGAGGATGGCGACGCGGATGTCCATCGGGTGGCCGCCGTACCGAACCGACATGCGTCCGTCCTGGGGCGCGCGCCGCTCGGCGATGTCCAGCTCGGCCATCACCTTCAAGCGGCTCGTGATCGACGGCTGGAGCGACTTCGAGATCGTCGTGAACTGGCGCATGACGCCGTCGATCCGGGCGCGCACGGCAAGATGCCCGGCCTCCGGCTCGAAATGGAGGTCGGATGCACCTTCCGCTATCGCACGGGAGATGAGCGAGTTGACCGTGTTGATCGCGGGTGCGCTCGCCGCGATGCTGCGCACGTCGTCGAGGTCGGGACCCGCATCCTCCGCTTCGCCTTCCGTGACGTGGAGCACCTCGCTGTAGAAGCGGTTGATCGCCGCCGCAACGTCGGTCGCGGCCGAGACGGCAAGCCGCACGTTCACACCGAGGGTCAGCTTGAGGTCGTCGGAGGCGAGGACGTTGGTCGGGTCGGCGACCGTGACGAGCACGAGGTCGTCGCGCAGGAAGCGCACCGGAAACGCCTCGTACCGGCGCGCGTACTTCTCGGGCAGCAACTCGAGCGTGCGTGGATCGATCTGGACGGTCGTCAGGTCGAGGTACTCGAGCCCGTGCTGCTCAGCGAGCAGTCGTGCGACCGTTCCGGCCGGGACCCAGCCGCGGGAGACGACGATCTCGCCGATGCGACGGCCTGTGACGTCTTTCTCGGTGAGGGCCTGCTCGAGCTGCTCGGTCGTGAGCACGCCGTCGCGCAGGAGCAGCGAGCCCAAGGGCACGCGCCACGTGCCCTCCGGCGCCAGGCGCATGGGAAGGGGGGTGGGGAGGTCTGCAGGGCTCTCCACGATTCCCTCTATCGGACTATGGTGCGCGCGCCATGAGGGCCGTCTGCCAGCGGGTCAGCCGGGCGCAGGTGCGGGTCGAGGGCCGCACCGTAGGCCAGATCGGGCCGGGACTCTGCGTCCTTCTCGGGGTGGCGCGCGGGGACGGGAGCGAGGACGCGGGCCGGCTGGCGGGCAAGGTGGCTCGGCTCCGCGTGTTTCCCGACGAGGCGGGACGGTTCGACCGGAGCGTTCTCGACGTCGCCGGAGCGGCCCTCGTCGTGTCCCAGTTCACGCTTATCGCCGACACGGCGAAGGGCAACCGGCCGAGCTTCACCGATGCGGCACCGCCGGAGGAAGCCGAGCCCCTGTACGAGCGGTTCTGCACGGAGCTCGAGGCGCTCGGCGTCCAGGTCGAGCGCGGCGCCTTTGGCGCGCACATGGAGCTGGAGCTCGTAAACGACGGGCCCGTGACCATCGTCCTCGGATGAGGATCCTCGTCACCGGCGGCGCCGGGTACCTCGGCTCGGAGGTTTGCCGGCAGGCGGTCGACGCGGGTCACGACGTCGTCGCCACCGAGCTGCGGACGCCGGCGCCGTTCGGCCGCGCGCTGACCGTCGACCTGCGCGGGCCGTTCGAGCTGGACGACGTGGACGTCGTCGTCCACACGGCATACGTCCAGGCCGACCCGGATATGATCGTTCGCAGCACGCGCAACGTCGCCGAGGCCGCCGACGGCGCCGGCGCCCGGCTCATCCATCTCTCCACCGACCTCGTCTTCGACGGCGAGCATGCGCCGTACAGCGAGGAGGACGAGCCACGCCCCGTGTCCGCCTACGGGCAGGCGAAGCTCGAGGCCGAGCGCTTCGTCCACGGCCTCGTCGTCCGCGCATCGCTCCTGTATGGAAAGCCCGGCCCGCAGGAAGCCCTCGCCGCCCGCGACGACGTCGTCTTCCACACGGACGAGATCCGCTGCCCGACGCACGTCTCCGATCTCGCCGCCGCGCTGCTCGAGCTCGCGGCGCTCGACCTCACCGGGGTTCTGCACGTCGCCGCCCCGGAAGCGGTCTCCCGACTGGAGCTCGCACGGCTCCTCGGAGCCCGCGAGCCGCGCGGTGTTCCCACGCCTCCGGGCCGCGCTCGGAACGTCGCCCTAGACTCGTCGCGGGCCGCACGCCTCCTGGGGACGAGACTGCGCGGAATCCGCGAAATCAAGCGGTGATTGCTACACTCCTGAGACCATTTTCACCGGTTCGGCGAAATGGGCCTGCGGGCCCATTTTTTGTGACAGGAGCGATATTTGGCGGACGTACGGCAGAAGGAAAAGCAGCTGGAGCGCGAGATCAGCGAGCGAGTCGAGGGCAGCCTCGACGGCGTCGAGGTGCTCGCGGTCGAGCTGCAGGGCCCGGACCGGTTCACCGTGTTCGTCGACCATGCTGCCGGCGTCGACCACGCGCTGTGCGCGCGCGTCACCGACAGCCTGCGCGACTACCAGCGTGAGTACGCCATCGACGTCTCCTCGCCCGGGACGGAGCGGCCGTTGCGCAAGCCGGAGCACTTCGTGGGTGCCGTCGGGCGCCGCGTGAAGCTCCGCACGCTCGGTCGCCGGCAGCTGAAGGGTGAGGTTGTTTTTGCAGACGAGAGCCGAGTGCGAGTCGACGAGACCGAGATTCCGTACGACGAGATCGTGCGGGCGAACCTGATCGACGGAGAGGTGTGACATGAGCCAGGAGATCATCGAGGCCGTTCGCGAGATCGAGCGTGACAAGGGCATCGAGGAAGGCGCGCTCGTGTCCGCGCTCGAGGATGCGCTGCTCGCGGCGTACAAGAAGACACCGGGCGCATCGCGCCACGCGACCGTCGAGATGGACAACCAGGGCGACTTCCGGGTGTTCTCGATCGAGCTTCCCGGCGACATCGAGACGCGCCTGCTCGAAGAGGCCCGCGAGCGCAAGCTCGAGGAGCTCGAGCGTCTCGAGGAGGAGACGGGCGAGCGCCAGCACACCCTCATCACCGATGACGACCTCGACATCGACTGGTCGGACATTCCCGAGAACCAGGTTCAGCGCGAGGACGTGACGCCGGAAGGCTTCGGCCGCATCGCGGCGCAGACCGCGAAGCAGGTCATCCTCCAGCGCATCCGCGAGGAGGAGCGCCGGATGATGTACGACGAGTACATCGACCGCGTCAGTGAAGTCGTCACCGGCATCGTGCAGCAGGCCGGCGACCGCAACAACGTCCTCGTCGACCTCGGCAAGGTCGAGGCGCTGCTGCCCCGCTCGGAGCAGGTCGACGGCGAGCGCTACGAGCAGGGCTCGCGCATCAAGGCCGTCATCACCGAGGTTCGGTCCGGGACGAAGGGGCCGCAGGTCATCCTCTCGCGCCGCGACCCGGAGCTGATCAAGACGCTGTTCGAGCTCGAGGTGCCGGAGATCGCCGACGGCCTCGTCGAGATCCGCGGCGTCGCGCGGGAGCCGGGCTACCGCTCGAAGATCGCGGTCGAGTCGCACACGCAGGGCGTCGACCCGGTCGGCGCGTGCGTCGGGCCGAGAGGCTCGCGCGTGCGCATGGTCGTGTCCGAGCTACGCGGCGAGAAGATCGACATCATCCCGTGGAACCCGGAGCCCGCACGCTTCGTCGCGAAGGCGCTGTCCCCAGCGCGCGTGCGTGAGGTGTACCTCGACGACGACGCGAAGGAAGCAACCGTCGTCGTCCCGGACGACCAGCTCGCGCTCGCGATCGGCAAGGAGGGCATGAACGCCCGGCTCGCGGCGCGCCTGACCGGCTGGAAGATCGACATCCAGAGCGACAGCGAGTTCGCACAGGCCGAGGTCGACGTCGCCTTCGGCGGCGGTGGCGACGAGCAGGATCTGTCCGGCCGCTGCGGCGCCATCCTCGCCAACGGCAAGCGGTGCCCGAATGCGGCGCTGCCCGGCTCCCGCTGGTGCGGCGTGGCCGCACACCAGGCGCTCGCGCTCGAGGACGTGCCGGAGGACGAAGAGCCGGTCCTTCCCGAGGACGAGCCCGAGCTCGAGGCCGTCATCTCACCGCCGGAGGCCGAGAGCTTCGGCCCGTCCCTGTCCGGCCCTGCGCTGGACGAGGTCGACGACGAGGCGCCCGCCGACGTCGCCGCGACGCACGGTCCCGACGCGACCGCGATCGCGGAGGCGGAAGGCGAGGTCGACCTCGACACGGTCCTGCCGCATCCGGAGGTCGCCCCGCTGGAGGAGATTCCCGCCGGCATCCCGGTCGAGCAGGAAGGGGCGGTAGAGGAGTAATGGCAGTCCCGCTCAGGCGGTGCGCCGGCTGCGGCCGGCGCTCACCGCAGCGTGAGCTCATCCGCTTCGTCGCCGTCGACGGGGAGCTCGTGCGCGGTCCCGCCGCCGCACCGGGCCGCGGCGCATACACGTGCCGGCGGCTTGCTTGCTTCGAGCGAGCGACCGCCCAGCGGGGCTTCGATCGCACGCTGCACACCCCCGTCCGGATCGATCCCGCGCTCGCCCGCATCTACACTGGACCGGCGTATGCCTAACGGAGGGAACAGGCCGAACCGCCCGCTCCGCCCTCGCGGCGGCGGCGGAGCTGCAGGCCGGCGCCGGCGCGTCGTCATCGACAACCAGGCAGCCCGGCCGCGCGCGGACGGCCGTCAGTCGCGCGGCCGCAACGAAGGGCCACCGCGCGAGCCGCGCACGACGCCTCCGGTCCAGCCGACCGGGCCTGTCACCGTCGAGTCCGGCGTCACCGTCCGCGACTTCTCGCAGGCGCTCGGCGTCCCAATGCCGGAGCTGATCAAGATTCTCATGGCCCTCGGCCAGATGCGCACGGCGACGCAGTCGCTCACCGACGAGGAAGTGGAGCTGATCGGCGCCGAGCTCAAGCGCGAGGTGCAGATCAAGCACGCGTCCGACGAGGAGGGCGACGAGCCGGAGACGTACGACGATCCCGAAGAGGCGCTCGTTACGCGTCCGCCGGTCGTCACCATCATGGGCCACGTCGACCACGGCAAGACGACGCTGCTCGACGCGATCCGTAACGCGAAGGTCGTCGCGACCGAGGCGGGCGGCATCACGCAGCACATCGGCGCCTACCAGGTCAACGTCGACGGCCGGAAGGTCACGTTCCTCGACACGCCGGGCCACGAAGCGTTCACCGCCATGCGCGCCCGCGGCGCGAAGGTGACGGACATCGCCGTCCTTGTCGTCGCAGCCGACGACGGCGTCATGCCGCAGACGAAGGAGTCCATCTCGCACGCACGTGCCGCGGACGTGCCGATCGTCGTCGCGATCAACAAGATCGACTTGCCCGACTCGAACATCGACCGCGTCAAGGCCGAGCTCGCCCAGGAAGGGCTGCAGCCGGAGGACTGGGGCGGGACGACGCAGTTCGCAGAGGTGTCGGCGAAGACCCAGGTGGGTCTCGACGCGCTGCTCGAGAAGATCTTGCTCGTCGCCGACCTCGAGCTCGATCCGAAGGCGAACCCGAACACCGAGGCGTCCGGCCCGATCATCGAGTCGCGCCTCGACGTCGGCCGCGGCCCGGTGGCGACGATGCTCATCCACCGCGGGACGCTGATCGTCGGCGACGCGATCGTGGCCGGAGACGCGCACGGCCGCGTGAAGGCGCTCTTCAACTACAAGGGCGAGAAGATTCAGAAGGCGCTCCCCGGCGAGCCGGTGGAGATCCTCGGCTTCGACAAGCCGCCGCCCGCAGGCGAGCTCGGACGCGTCGTCGAGAACGACAGGCTCGCGCGCGAGTTGGCGACGCGGCGCGCGGAGCGGCTCCGTCGCGAGCAGCTGGCGACGCAGCGCACGAGCGGCGTGTCGCTCGAGAACCTCTTCGAGCAGATGCAAACCGGCGAGGTCGCCGACCTGAACCTCGTCGTCAAGGGCGACGTCGTCGGCTCCGTCGAGGCCGTCGTGTCGGAGCTCTCGAAGTTCGAGCACTCCGAGGTGCGGCTGAACGTGATCCACCAGGGCGTCGGCGCGATCACGCAGAACGACATCATGCTGGCGTCCGCGTCCGACGCACTCATCGTTGGCTTCAACGTGCGACCGAACGCGGAAGCGCGCGAGCTCGCGCTGCGCGAAGGCGTCGAGATCCGCAGCTACAACGTCATCTACCAGCTCACGGACGACATCGAGCGTGCCCTCGTCGGCAAGCTCGCCGCGGTCAAGACCGAGGAGACGATCGGCGAGGCCGAGGTACGGGCGCTGTTCAAGGTCTCGCGCCTGGGAACGATCGCCGGCTGCATGGTCACGCACGGCGTTGTGCGGAGGAACGCGGACGTACGCGTCATCCGCGACGGCACCGTCATCTACACGACCACCATCGGCGCGCTGAAGCGGTTCAAGGACGACGCTCGCGAAGTGGCGGAGGGCTTCGAGTGCGGCATCCTCCTCGACGGCTTCAACGACGTGAAGGAAGGCGACGTGCTCGAAGCGTTCGAGACGCGCGAAGTCGAGCGCACCTCGCTCGACGAAGCTCCGTCCGTCGCCTAAGCCGAAAGTGCTGCGCACTTTCGCCTTGTGAAGGTTCCAGCTTTCGCGGGAGCGCTCGACGGCTAAGCCGTCGAGCTCTTGAGGGTCTCAGCGACGGTTTCGTTCTGCGCGCGCGATGGCGGCTGCGCCGTACCCACGCGCTGGTGCGGCCTCCGCTAACGCTTCGCGTTAGCTCCGGCCTTGAGTGTCGGCTTCTGGAGCGACGCTTAGAGCATCAATCGGATTGAATCACGCGCATGGCCAGCGGCTTCGTCGGGATCCTCACCTGCGAGCTGCAGTTCCCCGAGTCGCACTCGCTGAAGGAGAAGCGGCACCACCTCCGATCCGCGAAGGCGCAGCTGCAGCGCCGGGTCGGCGCCTCCGTGGCGGAGGTCGACCACCACGACGTGTGGCAGCGCGCGCGCATCACCGTCGCTTGCGCCGCGAGGGAGAGCGGCGAGGTCGAGCGGCTGCTCGACGAGGCCGAGCGGTGGCTGCGCGGACAGGAGTGGGAGGTCGCACTCGCCGAGCGCCTCGTCGTCGACCCGGACGACTGAGCGGATGCGGGTCTCGCTTACGACGATCGTCCGCGAGTGGGGACGCATCGGGTGCATCGGCTTCGGCGGGCCGCCGACGCACATCGCGCTGCTCCGAGATCTCTGCGTGCGCAAGCGCGGTTGGTTGGCGGAGCAGGATTTCGAGGACGCGATCGCCGCGTGCAACTTGCTTCCCGGTCCTGCCTCCACGCAGCTCGCGATCTACTGCGCCTGGCGGCTGCGCGGACGGCTCGGCGGCCTTGCCGGCGGCGTCGCGTTCATCGTCCCGGGGCTCGCGCTCATCATCGGGCTCGCAGCCGTGTTCCTCGCGTCCGCGCCGCCGCGCTGGGTGCTCGGCGCCGGAGCCGGAGCCGGAGCGGCCGTCGCCGCGGTGGCCGTGCGCGCCGGTGCCTCGCTCGTGCCGGGCAGCTGGGCGCGCGTCGCATCTGCGGGCCGCCTCCGCTGGATCGCCTACGCCGTCGCCGGCGCGGCGGCGGCCTCGCTCGTCGGTGCGTGGGTCGTCCTCGTGCTCCTCGTCTGCGGCGCAGTCGAGCTGCTCATCCAGCGCGGCGGAGCGGCGGCGTTCGTCCCGCTCTTCGCGGCCGCGCCCGCAGGCGGCCTGCTCGCGCTCGTCTGGGTCGCCTTCAAGGTGGGCGCGCTCTCCTATGGCGGCGGCTTCGTCATCGTCCCGCTCATGCAGGCCGATGCGGTCGCTCACTACCACTGGATGACGGCGGCGCAGTTCCTGAACGCCGTCGCCCTCGGCCAGGTCACACCGGGCCCCGTCGTCCAGACGGTCGCCGTCGTCGGCTACGCGGCGCGGGGCATCGGCGGCGCCCTCCTCGCCGCGCTCGTCGCCTTCACGCCCTCGTTCGCCTTCGTCCTCGTCGGCGGCGACCGCTTCGACCGGATCCGCAGAGATGCTCGGGCGCGCGCCTTTCTCGACGGCGCCGGCCCGGCCGCGATCGGGGCGATCGTCGGGGCGGCCGTGCCGCTCGCGCGCGCACTGCACGAGAACTGGCAGTTCGGCGTCCTCGCCGCGGCTGCGGTCGTCCTCCTCTTGCTGCGGCGCAGCATCGTCGTCACACTGCTCCTCGCGGGGGCCGTCGGCATCATCGCCGCACTCGCAGGCGCGCCCCTGCGACACTAGGGCTTCATGCCCGACCGAATGCGCAGGGTGAACGAGTCGGTGCGGCAGGTGCTGGCCGAAGCGCTCCTCGAACTGAAAGATCCCCGCATCGGCCTTGTGACGGTCACGGGGGTCGACACGACCTCGGATCTCCGGCAAGCGACCGTGTTCGTGAGCGTCTTCGGCTCTCCCCGCAAGCGGCAGGCCTCCCTCCAGGGGCTGGCCGCCGCCCACGGGCTGCTCCAGGGACGGCTGGCGCGGGAGCTGAGAATGAAACGAACCCCTCAGCTGACCTTCGAGTACGATCCGACGGTCGAGCGCGGCGTGCGAATGACCCACCTCATCGATGAGCTCGCCCCAGACGACGAGTGACCTGCTGGCCATGGTCGACGCGCTTCGCGCGAACGACCGCTTTGTCGTGGTCAGCCACGAGAACCCGGACGGCGACTCCCTGGGCTCGCTCCTCGCGACGACGCTCGCGCTCAGACAGCTCGGCAAGGACGCGGTCATGTATCTCAGCGGCGACTCGCCCATCCCGCGCGAGTACGGGTTCATGCCGCTCGACGACCTGAAGCGCGAGGTCCCGGCCGACATTTCGGAGCGCGTGCTCGTCGCCGTCGACTGCGCGAAGGCGGATCGCATCGGCCCCAACCCCGAGCCGCTCCTGGCCGCGAAGCTCAAGCTCGACATCGACCACCACCACGACAACTCGCGTTTCGGCGATGTGAACCTCATCGTCGCGCAGGCGTCGTCGACCGGCGAGGTCATGCGCGACATCTTCCGCGAGCTCGGCGTCGAGATCACCCCCGACATCGCCGAGCCGCTGTACATCGCGCTCGTCACCGACACCGGCCGCTTCCAGTACACGAACACGACGCCGAAGGCACTCCGCCTCGCCGCGGAGCTCGTCGAGGCCGGCGCCGACGTGCACGCGGTCTTCCAACAGGTGTACGAGTCGGTCGAGTTCGCGAAGCTGAAGCTGCTCGCGCGCGCCCTCGACCGCGCGCAGGTCCTCGAGGGCGGTCGCATCATCGTCTCCGTGCTGCTGCAGAGCGACTTCACGGAGGTCGGCGCGGTCGCGGCCTACTCGGAAGGGATCATCGACTACCTCCGCGCCGTCGAGGGCTCGGAGCTCGCGGTCCTCATCCGCGAGCCGCCCGGCGACGATGGGCCGACGCGGCGCGTCTCGCTGCGCTCGAGCGTCGACGAGCTCGACGTGTCGGCGATCGCGCGGCGCTTCGGCGGAGGCGGCCATCGCCAGGCCGCGGGCTTCTCGAGCGATGCGTCGATCGACGAGATCACCGCGATCATCCACGACGGGTTCGTGGAGCAACGTGCTCGCGCGAGCGCTTGAGCCTGCAGGCGTCGCGCTCGTCGACAAGCCCGCCGGCCCGTCGTCGTTCGCCATCGTCGCGCAGATCCGCCGCGTCACCGGCGCGCGCACGGGACACGCAGGCACGCTCGACCCGTTCGCGACCGGGCTGCTCCTGCTGCTTTCCGGCCGCGCGACGAAGCTCGCACCGCAGCTCGTCGGGCTCGACAAGCGCTACCTGACGACGATCGACCTGACTTCCACGACGACGACCGGCGATCCCGAGGGAGAGGTGGTCGAATGGCACGACCCGCCGGCGGTGCTCGACGTCGAGCGCCTGCGCGGCGAGATCGAGCTGCCCGTGCCGGCCGCTTCCGCCGTGAAGATCGGCGGCGAACGTGCGTACAAGCTGCACAGGCGCGGAGTGGAAGTCGAAATGCCGCTGCGACGTTCGATCGTGCATGTCCTCGACGTCGTCGAGCGCGACGAGACGACGGTGACGATCGATCTCCGCGTCAGCAGCGGAACGTACATCCGCGCCATCGCCGACGCGCTTGGCGGCCATTGCCGCACGCTCCGCCGGACCGAGGTGGGGCCGTTCTCAGTCGAGGACGCTGTTTCGCCGGAGGCGTTCGAGCCGAGCAGGCTCATGAGCGAGGAGGAGGTGCTCGCCGCGCTGTGAACGTCGCGCACCGCCCAGAAGAGCTCGAGCCGGCGCGCCGCGCGGTCGCGGTCGGCACGTTCGACGGCGTCCACCGCGGTCACGCCCGCGTGCTCGAGGCGGCGACCGCGTCCGGTCTGCGGCCGGCGGTGGTCACCTTCGATCCGCATCCGCGCACGCTGTTCGGCGAGCCGGTCGAGCTCCTCACGTCGCTCGAGCGGCGGATCGAGCTGTTCGCAGCGCTCGGCATCGAAGACGTGCTCGTGTGCCGGTTTGACCCGGGGCTCGCCGAGCTGCCGGCGGAGGAGTTCGCCGAATCGATCCTCCGCGCGGCAGGCGCCGAGGTCGTTGCCGCGGGCGACGGCTTCCGCTTCGGGAGTGGCCGCTCGGGCGACCTCGCGCTCCTGGAGCGCATGGGATTCGACGTCCGCCGCGTGCCGATCGTCGACAACGTGTCGTCGAGTCACATCCGTCGTCTGCTGGCGGCTGGCGAAGTGGGGCAGGCGGCGCAGCTGCTCGGCCGGCCTCCCGAGGTGGAGGGAACGGTCGTGCACGGCGCGCATCGCGGAGCCGGTCTCGGGTTCCCGACCGCGAACCTCGACGTCGCGCCCGGCCTGCTCGTCCCGGCGCTCGGCATCTACGCCGGTGCCGCGCTCGACCGCCGGACCGCGGTCTCGATCGGGACGAACCCGCACTTCGGCGGCACGGATCGGCGCGTCGAGGCATATCTCCTCGACTACGAGGGCGACCTGTACGGCAGCCGGCTCGTGGTCGAGCTCTGGGAGCGGCTGCGGGACGAGGCGGCCTTCGAGTCCGAGGTCGAGCTCGTGGAGGCGATCGCCGGCGACGTTCGTCGCACGCGCGAGGCCCGACGCCCAGCGTGAGTTTTTCCGGCGGCCGGCATCTTCCTCGGTATGGAAGCCGCTGTGAACTCCACGTCCAACCGGCTGGCGGTGCTCGCCAGCGTGCGCTGCCTCGAATGCGGCGGCGTGTACGCGAAGCCCACCATCGGCGGGACGAGCGAGATGAACCCGGGCTGCCCCGTGTGCGGGTACGTCGGGTGGATACCGGTCAGGCTCGCTCTCGAGCCGAAAGCGCGACACCGCTCCGTCGGGGGTCGGCCGCCGCGCCTCGCCGCCCGATTCCGCTGACGCCGCCGAAGTAGTGGTGCAGCGCGGGCCAGCGCCGAACGCGCAGGCCCGACGACTCCAGCTGGGCAAGCGCGTCTTCGTCGACGCCCGGCTCGGCGTTGACGACGCCCGGAGCGGGATGCGCGCGCGGCCGTTCCACCGCCTCTTGCGGGGTGAGCCTTTCGTCGAGGATGCCCGCGGCGACGCCGACGAGTGCCGTGCGCAGTCGCGTGCCGCCGGCCGCGCCGATCGCGAGCACGAGCCCGCGGTCGTCGAGCGCGACGCTCGGCGCCATCATGCTCCGCATGCGCTCGCCTGGCTCGAGGGCGCCGACGAGGAGATCGGCCTCGCCGAGCATGCTGTTCAGATGGAGATCGAGGCCGGGCAGCCAGTCGCCCGAGCCGAGCCCGAGGCTCGTGGTGAGGACGCACGCGTTGCCGTCGTGGTCGACCGCGACGAGGTTCGTCGTGTGCGTCTCCGGCCCAGGTGTGCCGTCGAGCGCCGCGAGCAGCGCGAGGACACGGTCCGCGGGTGCGAGCCCGCGCAGCCGCGGTAGCCGCTCGATCGTTTCCGGCACGCGGGAGAGCCCGCCGCGCGTGAGGAAGCGCAGTCCGAGCCACGCAGCCTCGGCCGGCTCCGTCCAGTGCGCCTCGTAGTCGGCGAGATCGTCGGCGGTGACGAGCCCGCCGCGCTCGTCCGACATGGCCAGAAGCGCGACTCCGATCGTCCCGGTGTACGCGCCGGCCGCGCCCTCGCCGGCGAGCGACTCGAGCGCCGCGACGAGACCGGGCTGCTCGAGTCGGTCGCCCGCCTGCAGCAGCAGGCCGCCCGGCGCGTACATGCGTGCGCCCTCGCGCATCGTCATGACGGGCTCGAGCATGGCGAGGCACGAGGCGTGCGCGGGCGGCATCTCCACGCCGGCGCGGGCGAGCCGGAGCGCCGGCTCGACGAGCCGCGCCCACGGCAGGCGGCCGTGCGCCTCCCACAGCGCGCCGAGGCCGGCCGCGACCCCGGGCACGGCGCAGCTGGCCGCCCCGACCGCGTAGTGGACGAGCTCCTCGCCAAAGGGCACGTCGAGCCCGATGAGCTCACCGCCCGATCCCGAGGGCACTGCGCAGAAACAGTCGAGATTGCGCGCCCGGCCGGCGGCTGCGTCCCAGTAGATGGCGTGGCCGCCGCCGAGGAGCCCGGTCATCACCGTCTCCGCGACGCAGGAGGCGAGCGCGGCCGCGACGGCCGCATCCGCCGCCGATCCACCTTCGGCGAGGATCTCGACACCTGCCTCGGCGGTGGCGGGATGGCCGGCGGCGACTGCCGGAATGAGCGCGAAGGCAGGGTCCATGCGGGATTGCTACCCTAGTCGGCGACCCAGCCCCGGCCGCAGCGCGTTCTTCCTTCGCGCGGTGAGCGGAGGCTCGGGAGACGCCTACCAGGGAGGCCCATGGCCCTCACGAAGGAAGCAAAGCTGGAGATCATCAAGAAGCACGGCCGCGGCGAGGCCGACACCGGCTCGCCGCAGGTGCAGATCGCAATGCTCACGCAGCGCGTCAACGAGCTGACAGAGCATCTGCGCACGCATAAGCACGACCATTACTCCCGCCGCGGGCTCCTGAAGCTCGTCGGCCGGCGCCGCCGCTTTCTGACGTATCTCCAGAAGCACGACCTCGAGGGCTATCGCGCCCTGATCAAGGAGCTCGGCCTGCGCAGATAGGGCGGCCGGGACCAACAATGGGGAGTGGAAGTTGAGCGAGCTCCGACGAGAGACCGGGGCTGTCTCAACTCCCACTCTCCGCCCAAGCAGAGTGGAGGAAAATCGATGAGTATCACGACCGAGCAACGGGCTCGCGTCTCCGTGCAGGTGGGTGAGCAGGAGATCACGTTCGAGACCGGCAAGCTCGCGAAGCAGGCGGACGGCGCAGTCGTCGTTCGCAGCGGCGAGACGATGGTGCTCGCGACGGCGGTCGGACGGGCGGAGGCGCGCGAAGGCGCGGACTTCTTCCCATTGACTATCGACGTCGAAGAGCGGATGTACGCCGCCGGCAAGATCCCGGGCGGTTTCTTCAAGCGGGAAGGTCGCGCCAGCGAGCGCGCCACCCTGACCGCACGAATGATCGACCGCCCGATCCGGCCCTTGTGGCCGAAGGGCTTTCGCAACGAGGTACAGGTGATCTGCACCGTGCTCTCCGCGGACCTCGTCACGCCACACGACATCCTGTGCATCAACGGGGCGTCTGCGTCGCTCATGCTCTCGCCGCTGCCGTTCTTTGGCCCCGTCGGAGCCGTCCGCATCGGCCGGCTCGATGGCGAGCTCGTCGTCAACCCGACGTTGCAGCAGAACTGGACCGAGACGTCGCTCGACCTGATCGTCGTCGGCACGAAGGACGGCCTGACGATGGTCGAGGCCGGCGCCGACGAGGTGCCCGAGGACGTGCTCCTCGAGGCGCTCGAGCTCGCTCATGGTGAGATCAAGAAGCTGTGCGAGGCGCAGGAGGATCTGCGCCGCCAGGCCGGCAAGCCGAAGTGGCTCGACATGGAGCTCACGGCGGAAATCGAGTCGTCGCACGGACACGCGATCTGGGAGCGCATCCAGAGCGTCGGCCTCCGAGACGCGGGAGCGATCGTCGACGAGCTCGCGACGCAGCTTGCAGGCGAGGTCACGATGGACTCGAGCGAAGAGGACATCCAGCGTCTGACACAGGTGCGTGCGAGCCTGAACATGCTGCTCGAGAAGCAGCGCCTCGCGGCCGTCGAAGGCCCGGTCCGCGACCAGTTCGAGAGCGGCCTGCGGGCACTCACGGATGCCGAGCAGGACTCGAAGGAGCTCAAGTCGGCGAAGCGCAACCTGCTCTTCGAGCAGATCGTCTCGAACGTCGAGCTGCAGTTCCCCGTCGGGCCTGCCCCGGCCGACACCGACGCTCCGGCGACGAAGGACAATCTCACGAAGAGCTACATCAAAAAGGCTGCCGAGGCGATCTACAAGGACCTCGTCCGCAAGAAGATTGCGGTCGACAAGCGGCGGCCCGACGGTCGCAGCACAGACGAGATCAGGCCGATCGAGTGCGAAGTCGGCGTCAACCCGCGCGCCCATGGGTCCGGCCTCTTCACGCGCGGTCAGACGCAGGTCCTGTCGACGCTCACGCTCGGCACGGCGAAGGAGGGCCAGCGGATCGACGACCTGTCGCTCGAGACCGACCGCCGCTTCATGCATCACTACAACTTCCCGCCCTTCTCGGTCGGGGAGACGGGCTTCATGCGCGGCCCGAAGCGGCGTGACATCGGCCACGGCGCGCTCGCTCAGCGGGCGCTCGAGGCGATGATCCCGAGTGCCGACGAGTTCCCGTACACGATCCGCATCGTCTCGGAGACGCTCGAGTCGAATGGCTCGTCGTCGATGGGCTCCGTCTGCGGCTCGACGCTCGCGTTGATGGACGCCGGTGTGCCGATCAAGGCGCCGGTCTCCGGCATCGCGATGGGCCTCGTGAAGGAGGGCGACGACTATGTGATCCTGACCGACATCCAGGGTGCGGAGGACCACCTCGGCGACATGGACTTCAAGGTCGCGGGGACACGGGACGGAATCACCGCCCTCCAGATGGACATCAAGATCACCGGCGTCACGCAGGAGATCATGAAAGGCGCACTCGAGCAGGCGAACCGGGCGCGCAACGCGATCCTCGACATCATGCTCGACGTGATTCCGGAGTCGCGCGCGGAGCTTTCGCAGAACGCGCCGCGGATCACGTCGGTCAAGATCGATCAGGAGAAGATCGGCATGGTCATCGGCAAGGGCGGCGAGACGATCCGCGGCCTCGAGTCGGACTATGAGGTGCAGATCGACATCGAGGAGGACGGCACGATCCTCATCTACGCGACCGATGGCGAGAAGGCCGCGGCGGCTATCTCTGCGATCCAGGCGTTGACGAAGGAGCCGGAAGTGGGGGACACCTACACCGGCAAGGTCGTCAAGACGACGCAGTTCGGCGCCTTCGTCGAGCTGAAGAAGGGGACGGACGGCCTGCTGCACGTCTCCAACGTCGGCCCGGGCCGCGTCGGTCACATCGAGGACGTGATGGCGCGCGGCGACGTCGTGGACGTCGTCGTCCAGGAGGTGGACAAGGCGCGCGGCCGGATCGGGCTGAAGCTCATCGCGAAGCACGAGGACGGCCGCCTCGTCCAGCCGGAGGAGCTGATCGAGCGGGCGAAGGACGCACCGCCGAGGCCTCCGGAGGAGGAGCGCCCGCGCCGGGACGACCGTCGCGGTGGCGGCGGCCGCGGCCGGCGCTAGGGAAAAACACCGAGAGGGCGGCCCAGACGGGCCGCCCTCTCACTCTTTGGGGGTACCTCGAATCCCCCGTTTGTGCCGATGACCCTGGGTGAGGAATCCCGCCCTGGACGAGCCGAACCTTCCACCCGTTTCACCGCTCCGCGGCCTGCTCGAGGTCACGCGGCTCGTCCGCGCGGCCGACGAAGTCCCTGAGCTCCTGGTGGCAATCGCGCGCGTCGTTGCCGAGTCGCTCGGCTACGGCACGGTCGCGATCAACCTGTACCGGCCCGAATGGGACGACTTCGAGACCGCGACCGTGCACGGCGGCGAGGAGGCGCAGAAGACGCTCATCGGGCACGTGCGCCGGATCGAGGAGTGGGAGCCGGTGCTGGCCGAGCGCTTCCACCGGGGCGGCGCATACGTCGTCCCCGCAGGCGAGTTTGACTGGGGGACGCCCGGCCAGGACTTCTATCTCCCGGACGAGGAGGCCGGCGTCGGCGAGAACGCGTGGCATCCACTCGACGCGCTCTTCGTGCCGATGCGGCACCACGACGGTCATCTTCTGGGCATCCTCTCGGTGGACGAGCCGGCGAACCGTCAGCGCCCGACCGACGACGACCTCGAAGTCCTCGTCGCGCTTGCTGACCATGCTGCGATCGCGTTGCAGTCGGCACAGGAGGCAGCCAACGCAGGGCGGCACCGGCTCGCGCTTGAACAGCTGCTGCGTGTGTCGACCGGTCTCACGGCGCACCCGAGCGCAGACGCGATCATGCAGCGGGTGTGCGTCGGCGTGCGCGACGCGCTCGGCTTCCAGAACGTCCTCGTCCTGCTGACGGATCCGCTCACGAGCCAGGTGAGCGCGGGCGCGGCCGTCGGCTGGAACCGCGACAGCGTCCTCACGGCCCCGATTTATCTGCCGGACGTCCTGCCGCTCTTCGCCCCGGCGTACGAGGTCGAAGGCTGCTATCTCGTCCCGAACGACGAGGCCGAACGCCTCGTCTCCCGGGAGAAGATCACGTACGCGTCGAAGCTCAACGGGCGCGGCCCGCACGCCTGGAACCGGCACTGGCTGCTCGTCCCGCTCCGCGGCGCCGACGATGCCATCATCGGCATCCTCTCCGCCGACGAGCCGGCCGACCGGTTGCTGCCGTCGAGTGAGAAGCTCCAGGCGCTGCGTATCTTTGCGAACCAGGCTGCGGCGGCGATCGTCTCGGCCGAGCGCGTGCGAGAGTTGAGCTTCCTCGCCGACCACGATCCGCTGACGCGGCTGCTGAACCGGCGCGCGTTCGTCGAGCGCCTCGAGGCGGAGGTTGCGCGGGCGATTCGCTACGAGCGCCAGTTCGGGCTCGTGGTGAGCGACCTCGACGGCTTCAAGAGCGTGAACGACCGGCTCGGGCACGCCGCCGGCGACGAGGCTCTCCAGATGTTCGCGCGGACGATCCAGAGGGCGCTGCGCAAGAGCGACAACGCGTTCCGCATCGGCGGCGACGAGTTCGCGCTGCTCCTCGCGGAGGCGACCGAGGACGACGCGCGAGAGGTGATCGACCGCATCCGCGACAAGATGGACGGCATGCGCGCGAGCTTCGGCGTTGCCTCGTGCCCCACCGACGCGGCCGATGCCCAGACGCTGTTCCGCCTGGCCGACGAGGCGCTGTACCACGCAAAGCGCTCCGGCACCGGCCTCCAGTTCGTCTAGCAGCACCGGCTTCTCCGCAGGCTGGGGCCAGGCCCCGTCACGGGGATGTCACGTCGTCGGCAGCGCACTGGGTGCGTTTGCGCGAGGCACGTGGTAACTCCCTAACACTCTCGTAACGGGGTCTGGCCCCGGTCGTGTCTCTGGAACACGTCTACGATCCGGACGTGCAGAAGTACGTCCTGTCCGAGCTGGATTCGGGTGAGCGCGTCATCTCCGAGCGCGTGCCGAGCGTGCGCTCGGTGGCGATCGGCTTCTGGATCGGG
>DATCBD010000040.1:0-23969 GCA_036512155.1 Gaiellaceae bacterium
TCTCCGAGTTCCTTCCGCGGGTGGTCGAGTCGCCGCTCGACCGCGACCTGCGCACGGAGCTCCTCCGCGGCGCATCGTTCGCGGGCGAGGCGCTCGCCGGCTCGATGCTTGCGCTCGCGCATGCGATGGCACAGGCCGTCGGTGGCAAGTACGGCTTCGCGCACGGAACGCTGAACGGCATCCTCTTGCCGCCGGCGCTCCGCTACAACGCGCGCTATGCGCCGGCGGCGATCCGCCGTTTCGGCGATGCGGTCGGCGGCGACGCGGCGGCGCGCGTCGAGGAGCTCAATGCGCTCGGTGGCATAACGCGCCTGCGCGAGCTTGGCGTCCCCGAGCTGGACATCCCTGAGCTCGCCGCGTCGACCGCGCAGCGCGGCGGCAACCAGGCGAACCCGCACCCGGCCACGCCGAAGGAGATCGAGGAGCTGCTCCGCTCCGTCTGGTGAGTGTCACCGGTAGTGCTGTTGCTCGTCGCGCGCGAAGCCCCAGGCGGCGAGGGCTCCGAATCCGATCGAGTACGCGCCGAGCAGAAGCCAGTGCGACGCATGCCATGGCGCACCGGTAGCGGCAGGCCAGAGCACGTCGCCCCATTGCCGCGCCGGCGTGTACGGCGAGATCGAGCGCACGGTGTGCGGCAGGTCTGCAGGACCCGTCCAGAGGCCGCCCGCGTATGCGAGCAGCATGTAGAGGATGTTCGCGACGGGCAGCGCGCTCTTCGGCGAGGCCCAGTAGGCGATCGCGAGACCGAGAACCACGAACGGAATGGAGCCGGCGAGCAGCGCGGTGGCGAGGCGAAGCCAGGCGACGGTGGAGAGTGAGGCCGACGTCGTCGTGAGCGCGATCACGACGACGACGGCGACGGAGGCGAGCGTGAAGACGAGCGCCGACAGCACACGCGCGGCGATGCGCGCGGCCGGGGGCGTGGGCAGAGTCCGCAGCCACGCTTGCCAGGGCGTGCCGCGCTCGATCGCGCCGGAGACCCCGAACTGGAAGAAGCCGACTCCGAGCACTGCGAACGCGGCGTAGGACGCGAGCAGCAGGTTCGGATGATGTCCAGCACGCGGCAATCCGAACAGCACGAAGACGATGCCTGGAAATGCGAGCGTGCCCGCGCTGAAGCCGGGGAAACGAACGAGCTCACAGACTTGGAGCCTCGCGTGAACGACCGCGAGCCTCACGCGGTCACCAGGTCGATGAACGCTTGCTCGATATCGCCTCCGGCGCAGGCCTTGAGGCTTTGCGGAGAGCCGTCGGCCACGACTTCGCCGTGTGCGAGGACGATCACGCGGTCGGCGAACGAGTCGGCCTCCTCGAGGTAGTGCGTCGTGAGGAGCACGGTCCCGCCCTGAGCGGCGAACGCCGCGATCGCGTCCCACGCGCCTCGGCGCGACTCGACGTCGAGACCCGTCGTCGGCTCATCGAGGACGACGAGCGCGGGCGCATTCGCGAACGCCAGTGCGAGCGCGAGCCGGCGGCGCTGGCCGCCGGACAGTGAGCCGTTCTGCGCCTGCAGCGTGTCGCCGAGATCGAACCGCTCGGCGAGCTCGCTCAGGGGCGGAGGGCTGGGCGTGTGCGCCCGAGCGAGATCGAGGATCTCTCGGCCGCGAAGCGTCGGCGGGAAGTCCATCTGTTGCGGCGTCGTCCCGAGTCGTGCGCGCGCACGCCGGTCGCGCGGGTCACGGCCGAAGAGCCGGACGTCACCGGCGCTCGGTCGACGCACACCGGTCACGAGGCTGACGAGCGTCGTCTTGCCTGCGCCGTTTGGCCCGAGGAGCGCGACGAGCTCGCCTTGCTCGACCGTCAGATCGAGAGGCCCGAGTGCCAGGTGTTCCCCGAAGCGCTTTTCCGCTCGCCGGAACGCGATCGCCGACGCCGGGCGCACTCCGCCGCGACTCAGCACCGCAATGAGGTTGTACGTCGCATGCGCGAGCGCACATGCGAGCAAGCTGCCCGTCGCTGCGAAGAGCGCGCCGAACGCGCCGCCGGTGACGAGCTGCGCCGCGGCGCCGCGTGTGCGGAGCATCGGCAGGTGCGTCGCCGCGAACGCCGCGGTGGTGACCGCAACGGCAGGCCAGACGCCCGCCGTTGGCGCGATCCGGCCGAGCGCGAACGCGCGCCAGATCGCCTCTTCGCTCATACCGGCGCCGGCGACGACGATCGCGGTTACAAACGCAAGCGGCGTCAGCAGCACGTGCGGCCGGGCGCGGGCGAGCACGACGAAGAGTGCGATGCCTGCCAGCAACCCGAGCGACGCCGATGTGAGGCTCGCAAGCGGCGGTCGCGGCGGTGGAGTGGGTGAGAGCCGCAGAAGAGCAGGCCCGAGTGCGATCAGCGCAGCAGTCGAAAGCAGCGTGCGCTTCACGCTGCCACTCCGACGACGACGCCGTACACGACAGATTCCTCGACGCCGTCTGCGCCGACGAGATCGTCCACCTGCGCGTCGTAGAAGCCGCCGAGCGGCAACGCCGCCAGGTCGAGCGCAACCGCTGTGAGCGCGACGTTCTGGACGACGTGACCCGCCTCGAGGAGTGCAAAGCGGTAGCCGCGCAGGCCGTACTTGAAACGCGTGCGTCCGAACACCGCGAGCAGGAGCAGGACGGCAGCGGCTCCGTCCAAGAGCCCCGGTAGAGGACACGCAGCTTCGAGCGCGGGCCAGGGATCGCCGAGCTCGTGCTCCTCGAGCGCGTGCAACTCCTGGTCGTACCGGTAGATACCAGGCGGTATGCCGGCGACCGCCCGTGCGGCGACATGGAGCTCGAAGGGATAGAGCGCGCCGCCGGAAGGGACCGCGCGCCGATTGCCGTCGCGCAACCCGTAGCCGGCGTCGAGCAGCGCCGCCAGGTGTGCGGCCTCCAGCGCCTCGCCGCCGAAGTCTCGTCGGCTGCGCCGACGGTCGAGCGCGGACCAGAGCGAGCATGCGGGTCGCCGAGGCGCCGGCAGTGGATGGCATCGTCGCTGCGGATTGCGCCGCACCGGATGCGCGGATGCCGTCTGCAGATGCTCGTTCACCGCCAAGCGCGCGAGACCGGCGCTCTGCCGGTGCGCGAGCGCGGGGTGCAGCTTCGAGGCCTCGTGAAAGAGCTCCGCGGGGTCGTCCAACGCCGGTTCGCCGTCGCCGTACAACTCGCCGCGCACGAGCGGTGCCTGCGGAAGCCTCACGGGAACGGATGCGGATCCGGGTTGATGTCCGTCTCGGTGAGCCGTCGTTCTCGCATGCCCAGGCGGAGTGGCTCGTCGTACAGACGGTCCCCGCCGAGCAGCCGGGCGCTGTGCTCAACGTCGAGCGCGCAGAGCTCCGGGGCGATCACTCGCACGACGGCGAGCCCTGCTTCGCGGACGTCGGGCGCCGTGACGTCGACCGCGTATGCGGTGACGCGCCGGCGAGCGAGTCGCCGACAGATCGTCTCGATGCGCGCCTCGGCGGTCCTCCCCCGGATCGTCGGCACGCTCTCGACGCGACGGCGACGCTGCGAGCCGTCAAGGAACTCGACGCGCGAGGTGTTGCGGGAATGGGCGTAGAAGCGGACGTGGTCGTCGAACTCCTCGACCTCGTCCGCTGTGGGTGCGACCTGTCCGTGCGCCCGGAGCGCGAGCGCCCACGTTCGGACGCGCGCCGCCTCGTCCAGCGCTTTCGTCACAGCGCGGTCGACCGTCACCCCAGCCGCCGCGCCGACGCCGAGCGTCTCGCCGCCGCGGACGACGGCGGCGACGATCGGGATGTCCCAAAACGCGCTCAGGTCGACGGCCCGCCACTGCAGGCCGGTGGGCCGCAGGAACGCGCGCTCGAACTCGGTGAGACGCTCATGCCCGCGCCAGTCGAGCGAAGGCCACGAGAGCCGCGCCTTCCAGGTGATCATGAAGGCGTCGCGCTCGAGCAACTCGAGGAGCGCGGCGAGCGTCGCCTCCGCCGCCGACGCTTGACACGCGAGCCCGCTGCTCGTCGTGCGGCAGATCGGGGGCTCCGACTCGTGGCCCGCGAGGTGGACGAGCTGCGCGGGCAACCACGCCGGCCGACCCTCGGGCAGCGAGACGCCCTCGATCCAGGCGAGCTGCGCGTCGCGGTCGAAGCGAACGTAGGGGAAGCCTGCCGTGCGGTACTGCGTCTGGGAGAAGAGCGCGAATCGTGCGGGATCGACCGCCCGGCCGCCGAGCTCGCGCGCGGAGGCGACGACGCACGCGTCCGGATCGACGATGCACGCGGAGTAGCGCTCCACCGCTTCGCCGATTGCCGCGGCGCGCGCCTCGTGCACGGTCGGCCCGGAGCCGCCGCCGACGAGCGCATGCGGAAACGCGCTCTCGCACCACGCAGTCGCGAGGCGGACGTCTTCGGGCCCGGCGAGCACCTCTTGCGTGCCGCGGACAACGCCGACGAACGGCGAAACGAGCGACTCAAGCGGCAACGTCGCTCCACGGAGCGCTCGCTGCGCGCCGCATGGCCGGTGAGCACTCAGGGCAGCGAGGGACGCGATACACGAAGTGGCGGGTGCACCTGAGCTCGGGAACGAGCTCGACGGCGATGAGCACGCCGGTCTCGGCCGTGTCCGCCGCCGCCATTCGGCGGAGGGCGACATGCGCTGCAAGTCCGGCAAGCACGGCGTCGAGGGCGGGCGAGCCGACGTGACTTCCGGCCGTCCGGTCGCGGATCGGCGCGATGGTCGAATCGCGCCGAAGTCGGAAGCACTCGTGGCAGGCCGTCTCGCCCGGCACGAAGACTGGTCCGACGGCGGCGAGGCGCCCGTCGAACGGAAGCACTTGCAGCCATGGTGTGCGAGCGACCAGCGCGCGCCGGTTCCATTGTTCGAGCAGCAGCAGCTCCTCGCTTGCAGGGGCAGCGACGACGAGGCCGTCCGCGGGGGGCCGGCCGTTCCAGCCGACGCTTGTGACGCACGCGGCGCCACTCGCCTGCAGGAGGCGGCCGATCGGCTCCGCCGCCGGACCGTTCCCGAGGACGTGCACCTCGACCGTCGCGAGGCGTGCGTGCAGCTCCGCGACCGTGCGCCCGGCGGCGTCCGTCGCGGCGAGGAGCTCGGCACAGCGGCGGGCGCCCTCCCCCGAGCCGTCGGGAGCGCGTTCGGTCACGAGGTCGTGCGCGTGGAGGAGCGCAAGCGCATGCTCCACCGCAGGCCGGGCGGGCTCTCCCAGCTCCGCGACGACGTCGTCGAGCGACCGCGTGCCGTCGAGCAGCGGCAGCAGGTGCGGCACGAGCAGCTCAGCCGCCGCGCCCTCGAACTCGAGCACGGAGCCGGCGTAGCGCAGGATGGAGCGGCCGCCCTCGACCGACAGCCGGTACCACGGCTTGAGCAGCGGCCGCTCCAGGTTTTCCACCGGCTACTGACCGGCCCGCTTCGAACAGGAGCAGCAGAGGATGATGGCGATGCAGAGCGGGTACGCCGCGTAGGCGTGCCCGACCGCCGGCGATCCCTTCTCCGTGACGCGAAGGTCGAGGAGCTCCCCCGCAAGGTTGTCGAGCATGTGCGCCTCCTCCCGTGGACGACAGTCCGGCCACCGTACCGTTGTCAAGATTGACAATCAAGATGGCACTTTCAGCCATGGCCGCACGGGCGCTACATATGGATCGCTTATTGGTGCAATTAATCACACCGGGTACCATCAGGCGCGGCGTGGCTTCTCCAGCCTCTTTCGACGTGCTCGTGATCGGCAGCGGGGCCTCGGGCCTCGCCGCAGCCGTGTCCGCCGAGAGAGCGGGCGCGCGCGTCGCCCTCGCGACGAAGGGCTCGCTCCAGTCGTGTAACTCCGCGAAGGCGCAGGGCGGCATCCAGGCCGCCTTCGGCGAGGACGACTCGCCCGAGCAGCACGCGCAGGACGTCTGGCGCAGCTCGCACGAGACGGCGAACATGGAGCTCGTCGAGATCCTCACCTCGGAGGCGCCGTCGGCCATCCACTGGCTCGAGGAGCTCGGCGTTCAGTTCACGAGGGAAAATGGCGGCTACCGGCTCGCGCGCTGTGGCGGCGCGTCGCAGAAGCGCCTGCTCCAGGTCGGCGACCGCACGGGGCACGCGATCACGAAGGCGCTGCGCGACGCGGTCGAGAGCTCGAGCATCACGCTCTTTCCCAACAGTCCGCTGCACGAGCTCGAGCCTGAGTGGACCGCGCGTGTGGGAGACCACACGGTCGAAGCCGGAACGATCGTCCTCGCCGCCGGCGGCCGCTGCTTTCGCGAGGCGGAGGAGCGTGGCGAGCTCTCCACCAACCATCCCGGCGCCACCGGCGAGGTGACGAAGATCGCGCTCGGCCTCGGCGCCGAGTCGCGCGACCTCGACGCGCTCCAGTACCACCCGAACGGCGGCGCGTGGCCGGAGAACATGCAGGGCTACTCCATCCCGGAGACGACGCGCGCGTACGGAGCCGTCCTCCTGAACGCGGACGACGAGGAGTTCACCGACTCGCTCGGCCCCCGCGACGTCGTCGCGCAGGCGATCGTGGACGAGGTGGCGAAGGGCAAGGGCGTCGAGACGCCCGACGGCCGACCGGCGGTGTGGCTCGACACGACGCACATCAGCGCGCACGACGCTGAGCTCTCGCTCCCGTACATGCTGCGCCGCTACCGCGCCGGCGGCATCGACCCGCTGGCCGAGAAGATCATGACCTACCCCGTGCTGCACTACCAGAACGGCGGGCTCGTCATCGACCGCGATGCCGAGACGACGCTCGAAGGGCTCTACGCCTGCGGCGAGATCGCGGGCGGCACGCACGGACGGAACCGGATGATGGGCAACTCGCTGCTCGAATGCGTCGTCTTCGGAGGGAGGGCCGGCCGTGCCGCTGCTGATCGACACTGACCTGCAAGCCGCGGTGGAGGACGCCGCCGCGCACCTGTACGTCTGGGCGCTGAAGGACATCCCGCAGGACCTGCGCGACGCGCTCAAGGCCGCCGCAGAGCGCGAGACGTCGGTGCCCGGGCAGCGCGTGCTCAACACGATCCTCAAGAACGTCGAGGTCGCCGACGGCGAGAACAACCTCGTCTGCCAGGACACCGGCATCGCCGTGTACACGTGCCGCGTCGGCGAGCACTTCCCGCTCCACCCCGCGCGCATCTACGAGGCGCTCCGCGACGGCACCGCGCGCGCAACGATCGAGCACCCGCTGCGCTCGAACGCCGTGCACACGATCACGCGCGAGAACACCGGCCCCAACATCGGCTACCGCCTGCCGATCGTGCACTGGGAGTTCATCAAGGACTGGGACGGCCTCGACGTGAAGTGCGTGCCGAAGGGATCCGGCTCCGAGAACATGAGCTTCCTGAAGATGTGCGTCCCCGCCGACGGCGTGACGGGCATCAAGAAGTTCGTGCTCGAGTCGATCGTCGGCGCCGGCGGCAAGCCGTGCCCGCCCGGGATCGTCGGCGTCGGCATCGGCGGCTCCGCCGACTACGCCATGTATCTCGCGAAGGAGGCGATCGCGCGCCCGATCGGCACGCGTAACTCCGACCCGATCGTGGCCGAGCTCGAGGACGAGCTGATGGGGCTCCTGAACGAGACCGGCATCGGGCCGATGGGGCTCGGCGGCGACGTCACTGTCCTCAACTGCCACATCGAGCACGCGGACACGCACATGACGCTCAACCCCGTGGCCGTCAACTACCAGTGCTGGGCGGCGCGGCGTGCGAGCGCGCACATCGCCGCCGACGGGACCACCGACTTCGACAGAGAGGCCTGAGATGGCGACGCACGAAGTCACGTTCCCGATCACCGACCCGCAGGAGATCCTCAAGCTGAAGGCGGGCGACGAGGTGACGGTGCAGGGCCACATCATCGGCATCCGCGACCGCACGCAGATCCGCATCTTCGACCAGGGCGTCGAGCCGCCGATGGACCTAAAGGGTGCGTTCCTGCTGCACACCGCGCCCGGCGTGCGCAAGCTCGCCGACGGCAAGTACGAGAAGGTCTGCATCGGCACGACGACGAGCGCGCGCATGGTGCGCTTCACCGAGCCGCTCGGCGCGCAGTACGGCGTGCGCGCCATCTGCGGCAAGGGCGGCTTCCCCGACGAGGCGATCGAGCCCATGCAGCGGCTCGGGATGGTCTACTTCGCCATCGTCGGCGGGGCCGCCGCGCTCGAGACCACGCAGATCGAGGAGATTGAGGAGGTCGCGTGGGAGGAGCTCATGCCCGAGTGCCTGTGGAAGTTCCGGGTGAAGGACTTCGGGCCGCTCACCGTCGGCATCGACGCGCACGGCAACTCGCTCTACCACGACGTCCAGGCGGCCGCGACGAAGAAGCTGGAGGAGCTCTATGCCCGTTTTTGATCTCGGCCTCAAGCGTGACGGCGGCCTGACGCACGTGCTCGACAAGGGCCTCGGCCCGAGCGGGTGGGAAGACGTGCTCGAGGTCTCCGGCGACCACATCGACATCGTCAAGCTCGGCTGGGGCACCGCGTACGTCACGCAGAACCTGCGCAAAAAGCTCGACGTCCTGCGCGGCAAGCCCGTCGTCATCGGCGGCACGTTCTTCGAGGTCTGCTACGTCCGCGACAAGCTGGACGAGTACAAGCGCTGGCTCCAGAGCCTCGGCATCTCGCACGTCGAGATCTCCGACGGCACGATCGAGATCCCGCGTGAGCGCAAGCTCGAATTGATCCAGGACTTCGCGAAGGATTTCACAGTCCTCTCCGAGGTGGGCTCGAAGGACTCGGAGGTCGTGTTCGCGCCGTACGAGTGGGTGGAGTGGATCAAGGAAGAGCTCGAGGCCGGCGCCTGGAAGGTGATCACCGAGTCGCGCGAGGGCGGCACCGCCGGCATCTTCCGGCCGTCCGGCGAGATGCGCACGGGCCTCGTGGACGAGATCGCGCACTCGATCGACTTCCACGACCTCGTCTGGGAGGCTCCGACGAAGGCGTCGCAGGCGTGGTTCATCAAGCACTTCGGGCCCGAGGTCAACCTCGGCAACATCCCGCCCGAGGAAGTCATCCCGCTCGAGACGCTCCGCCTCGGGCTGCGCGGCGACACGCTGAAGGAGGTGCTGCTCGGTGGCGAGCCTCAGCCTGCAGCTTCCTGACGTCGACGCGATGACCGCGGAGGACTGCCTCCTCTGGGCCTACGACCGCTTCGGCGACAAGCTCTGCCTCACCTGCTCGTGGCAGAAGCAGTCGTCGGTGCTCGTGCACATGGTCTCCGAGCTCGGGATCGACATCCCCGTCATCGAGCTCGACACGGCGCTCTTCTTCCGCGAGACGTACGAGACGCGCGAGCGGCTCGTCGAGCGATACGGGCTTGAGCTGATCCGCCCCGAGGTGATCTCGGTGGCCGAGCAACACAAGCAGGAAGGGCCGAACCTGTGGGAGTCGAACCCCGACCGCTGCTGCCACGTGCGCAAGGTGGAGCCGCTCAAGCGTGCGCTGAAGGACTACGATGCGTGGATCTCCGGTATCCGCCGCGAGCAGAGCCTCACGCGCAAGGACGCGCAGCGCGTCGAGTTCAGCGAACTCTACGACGTGTGGAAGATCCAGCCGCTCGTCGACTGGGACGCGAAGCGCGTCGACGCGTACATCCACGTGAACGAGATCCCGTACAACCCGCTGCACGACGCCGGCTATCCGTCCATCGGGTGCATCCCGTGCACGCGGCCGGTGAGCCGCGACCAGGACGAGCGGGCGGGACGCTGGGCCGACTCGGACAAGATCGAGTGCGGAATCCACACGAAGTGATCGGGTTCACACTCTGGTTCACCGGCCTCTCCGGGTCGGGCAAGACGACGATCGCGGACCTCGTCGCGCCTGAACTGGTGCGGCGGGGCCTGCTCGTGGAGAAGCTCGACGGCGACGTCGTGCGCACGCACCTGTCGCACGGGCTCGGCTTCTCGAAGGAGGACCGCGACGCGAACGTCGAGCGCATCGGCTGGGTCGCCTCGCGGTTGACGCGGCACGGCGCTGCGGTGATCGTCTCCGCCATTTCGCCGTACGCGGAGGCGCGGCGCAAGGCGCGTGCGCTCGTCGAGGCCGAGGGCATGTTCGTCGAGATCCACGTCGCGACGCCCGTGGACGAGTGCGAGCGGCGCGACGTGAAGGGCCTGTACGCGAAGGCCCGGGCCGGCGAGATCCCGGAGTTCACGGGCGTCTCGGATCCGTACGAGGATCCGGCGGCGCCGGAGCTGCGCCTCGACACGACCGCGCTCGCGCCCAAGGAGTCGGCGCAGCTCGTCATCGCGAAGCTCGAGGAGATCGGTTGCCTGGGAGTGCCGGCGTGATCGGCCGCGTGAAGCTCACACACCTGCAGCGGCTGGAGGCGGAGGCGATCGACATCATGCGCGAGGTCGTCGCCGAGGCCGAGAACCCGGTGATGCTGTACTCGATCGGAAAGGACAGCTCCGTGATGCTGCACCTGGCGCGCAAAGCCTTCCATCCCGCGCCGCCGCCGTTCCCGTTCCTGCACGTCGACACGACGTGGAAGTTCCAGGACATGTACCGGTTCCGCGAGCGCATGGCGGCCGAGCACGGCTTCGACCTGCTCGTGCACGTGAACGAGGACGGCCTCGCGCGCGGCATCAACCCGTTCGACAGTGGGTCGGTCGTCCACACGGACGTGATGAAGACCGAGGGCCTGAAGCAAGCGCTGGACAAGTACGGCTTCGACGTCGCGTTCGGCGGCGCGCGCCGCGACGAGGAGCGCTCGCGCGCGAAGGAGCGCATCTTCTCCTTCCGGTCGGCGCAGCACCGGTGGGACCCGAAGAACCAGCGGCCCGAGCTGTGGCGCCTCTACAACGCGCGCCACCGGCGCGGCGAGTCCATGCGCGTCTTCCCGCTCTCCAACTGGACGGAGCTCGACGTCTGGCTCTACATCTATCTCGAGCAGATCCCGATCGTCCCGCTCTACTTCGCCGCTGAGCGTCCCGTCGTCATGCGGGACGGGACGATGATCATGGTCGACGACGGGCGCATGCCTCTCGAGGCCGGCGAGGTGCCGGAGCTGAAGACGGTTCGCTTCCGCACGCTCGGCTGCTACCCGCTCACGGGCGCGATCGAGAGCAACGCGGCGACGCTGCCGGAGATCATCCAGGAGATGCTGCTCGCGCGGACGTCCGAGCGGCAGGGGCGCGTCATCGATCACGACGCAGCCGCGTCGATGGAGAAGAAGAAGGTCGAGGGCTACTTCTGAACGTCTCCGACCTCATCTCCGAAGACATCCTCGCCTACCTCGACGCGCACGAGCACAAGAGCCTCCTGCGCTTCATCACGTGCGGCAGCGTCGACGACGGCAAGAGCACGCTCATCGGCCGCCTGCTGTTCGAGTCGCAGCTCCTGTTCGAGGACCAGCTCGCCGCCTTGGAGGTCGACTCGCGCCGCCTTGGCACGCAGGGCGACGACCTCGACTTCGCGCTGCTCCTCGACGGCCTCGCCGCCGAGCGCGAGCAGGGCATCACGATCGACGTCGCGTACCGGTTCTTCTCCACCGACACGCGCAAGTACATCGTCGCCGACACGCCCGGCCACGAGCAGTACACGCGCAACATGGTCACCGGCGCGTCCACCGCCGATTGCGCGCTGATCCTCGTCGATGCGCGCAAGGGCGTGCTGACGCAGACCCGGCGCCACAGCTACCTCGTGTGGCTGCTCGGCATCCGCCACGTCGCGGTGGCGGTGAACAAGATGGACCTCGTCGGCTTCTCCGAGGAGCGCTTCGCGGAGATCGCGGCCGAATACGGCGAGTTCGCCGCGCAGATCGGCCTCGAGGACGTGACGCTCATCCCCATGTCGGCGCTACGCGGCGACAACATCGTCGACGCGTCCGACGCGATGCCGTGGTACGGCGGGCCGACGCTCATGCAGTACCTCGAGGCGGTCGAGGTCGATCAGGAGCGGATGCAGGACGCGCCCTTCCGGCTCCCCGTGCAGTGGGTGAACCGGCCCAGCTCCGACTTTCGCGGCTTCACCGGCACCGTCGCCGGCGGCTCGGTCGCGCCCGGGGACCGCGTCGTCGTCCTCCCGCGCGGGCAGGAGACGACCGTCGACCGGGTCGTCACCTTCGACGGCGACCTCGAGCGGGCAGTCGCGGGCCAGGCGGTCACGCTCACGCTCGCGGACGAGATCGACGTCAGCCGTGGCGACGTCATCGCTCCCGTGGAGACGCCGGCGCAGGTGGGCGACCAGTTCGAGGCCACGGTCGTGTGGATGGCGGACGAGCCGCTCCTGCGCGGCCGTACCTACCTCATGCGCGCGGGCACGAAGACGGTCGCGGCCACTGTCGCACCGATCAAGTACAAGCTCGACGTCGACACGCTCGACCGCATCGCCGCCAACCACCTGGAGCTGAACGCGATCGGCGTCGTCAACCTCGAGCTGAGCGAGCCGATCGCCTTCGACCCGTACGTCGAGAACCGCGACACGGGCGGCTTCATCCTCATCGACCGGATCACGAACCACACCGTCGGCTCCGGCCTGCTCCACTTCGCGCTGCGCCGCTCGCACAACGTCCCGTGGCAGTCGGTCGAGGTCGACCGCGCGGCGCGGGCGGCGGCGAAGGGTCAGCAGCCGTTCGTCGTCTGGCTCACCGGCCTGCCCGGGGCGGGCAAGTCCTCGATCGCGAACGCCGTTGAGCGGCGGCTGCACGTGCTCGGCCGCCACACGTTCATGCTCGACGGCGACAACCTGCGCCACGGCCTGTCCAAGGATCTCGGCTTCACCGACGCCGACCGGGCGGAGAACAACCGCCGCGCCGCCGAGGTGACGAAGATGCTCACCGACGCGGGGCTGATCGTCATCGCGGCGTTCGTGTCCCCGTTCCGCGTCGAGCGCGCGACGACGCGCGCGCAGTTCGGCGCGGACGAGTTCCTCGAGGTGTTCGTCGACGTCCCGCCCGAGGTCGCCGCCGAGCGCGACACGAAGGGCCTGTACGCGAAGGCGCGCGAGGGCGGCCTGGAGAACCTGACCGGCATCGGGTCGACATACGAGCCGCCGGAGAGCCCTGAGGTGCACCTCGAGATGGCGTCGCTCGGCATCGAGGAGGCGGCGGACAGGATCGTCGCCGCGCTCGAGGAGCGCGGGCTGCTGATCTAGACGCATCACCGCATCAAGATGCTATGATGCGGATGTGGCAAAGGTTCGTACGACGCTGACGATCGACGAGGGCGTGCTCCGCGCGGTCAAGGTTCGCGGCGCTCGAACCGGCAAGGGTGACAGCGAGGTGATCGAGGAGGCGCTCCGCCGTGAGCTGGGGTTTGACCTGCTCGAGCGCATCTGGTCGCGCAACGACGATCTGACCGAGGACGACGCGAAGGCACTCGCCCTCGAAGCGCAGGAGCACGCACGGCGCCGGCGCTGAGTGCGCGCCGTCCTCGACTCGAACGTCCTGATTGCCGCGATCCTCTCCCCGTTGGGGCCGCCTGCGCAGCTCGTCGCCCGCTGGCTCTCGGGTGAGTTCGAGCTCGTCGTGTCCGACAACCTCCTGGCGGAGCTCGAGCGCGCACTCGCGTATCCCAAGCTTCAGAAGCGGATACCGGAGGCCGAAGCCGCCGCGTACGTCTCGATGTTCGAGCGGGCGGCGGTCCGATGGTCCGATCCGCCGGCGCCTCCCGCACGATCGACCGATTCCGGCGACGACTATCTGATCGCGCTCGCCGAAGGCGCTTCGGCGGTGCTCGTCTCCGGGGATCGCCACGTGCTCGCGCTCGCGCCGGCTATGCCGGTCCGGACGGCAGCCGAGTTCCTGGCCGAGCTCCGAGACTAGACTGACGCCGCTTTGCAGCGGATTCTCTCGACGGCCGTCATTGTCGGCCTGCTCGCGGCGACCGCCGCCGCCTTTGCGATCACCGAGCGGCTGAAGCTCACGAAGAGCCCGATCAACGGCGTCAAGGTCGTGCGTGAGTACGTGTCGCCTGCGGCGCACAGCGCCGCCACAATTCGCGTGCGCACGCGCCGGACCGACCGGGTCACCGCGACGATCCGGGGCTCGAGCGGGCACGAGGTGGACACGCTCGCGTATCGCGTCCTCGAGCCGCACGGATGGCACGTATTCACATGGAACGGCCGCGACGACGCCGGTGCCCGCGCCCCGGAGGGGACGTACCACCTCGAGGTGCATTTCGAGAGCCAACGCCGGACGATCCTCCTCCCGAACCCGATGGTGCTCGAGACGAAGGCGCCGGCTGTGCTCGACGCCGGCGCCGTGCGGCCCACGTTCTCGCCGGACGGTGACCACCAGTCGGACACGGTGACGATCCATTACAAGTTGAGCGAGGAGGCGCACGTCGTCGTCCTCGTGAACGGCCATCGCATCATCCGCGGCCGCTCGTCCAGGCCGAAGGACAAGGTGTCGTGGAACGGCAAGGTGAACGGGAGTCTGCTGTCGCCCGGGACGTACGTCCTGACGGTGAGCGCCGTCGATCCTGCCGGCAACCGTTCCGCCAAAGTGCAGCGCGTCTCCGTCACGTTGCGGTACATCGCGCTCGTAGCGAAGCGCGTGGTCGTGCGGCCGGGCGGGCAGCTGCGCATCGGCGTGTCGACGGACGCGAAGCGCTATCGCTGGGCGCTCGGCGCGCGCCGCGGCACGGCGTCGGGCAGGGAGCTGAAGCTCCGCGCGCCTGCGGCGGCGGGCACGTACAGGTTGGTCGTGAGCGAGCGCGGTCACTCCGGGTCGGCAACCGTGGTGGTCCGGTGATCGGGCTCGCGCGTCTAGGCGGCCCGGTGGCGTGTCTGGGGCTCGCGCTTCTGCTGCTCGCGCGGTCGCGGCGCGACCGGCTGGCGGGGCTCGGCTTCGCGGCGCTCGGCGCGTGCATGCTCGCGGCGTCGTTTGCGCCGCACGACTACGCGGAGGCCGTCGGCGGGACGTTCGCGGCGATCGCGATCGCTGCTGCGCTCGCGATCGCGTTCCGGCGTGAACCGTGGCTGCTGCCCTTGCTCGCGCTCGCCTGCATTCCCGTGCGCATCGGCGCGCTCGGTCACCAGCTGCTCGTGCCGCTCTATGTCGTCGTGCTCGCAGCGGCGATGCAGCTCGCGTGGGAGCTTGCGCACGGCGACATCCGCCCGCGCGAGCTGCGTGCGATCACGTGGCCACTCGCGCTCTATCTCGCCTGGGTCGGTCTCTCCCTCAGCTGGACGCAGGACGTGCGCGCCGGGGCAACCGAGGTGCTTGCGTTCTATGTTCCCTTCACGGTGCTCGTGGTCGCGGTCGCGCGGCTCCCATGGAAGCGAATCGGCCTGTGGGCCCTGTACGCCGAGCTGACGATCATGGGGCTCGTCTTCGCGGTCGTCGGCTTCTACCAATACGAGACCCGGACGGTGTTCGAGAACCCGAAGGTGATCAACTCGAACGCGTACGCCGCGTTCTTCCGCGTCAACTCGGTCTTCTGGGATCCGTCCGTGTACGGCCGCTTCCTCGTCGTGGCGATGATCCCGAGCGTCGTGCTCATCGTCCGGGGCCGGTCGCCGCGGGTCGTGTGGGCGGCCGCGGCCGCGCTCACCATCACGTGGTTCGGCCTGCTCATCTCGTTCTCGCAGTCGAGCTTCGCGGCGCTGCTGGTGGCGGTGATCGGGGTCGCGTTCGTCGCATGGCGCTGGCGCGCGCTACTGGCGGTCGGGCTGGCGGTCGTCGTCCTCGGCGGTCTCGCGGTCGCGCAGCCGACGGTACGGAGGTCGATCGAGCATCACACGAAGAGCGGCCTGAACAGCGCTTCGAGCGGGCGCTACAGCCTTGTCGCCAACGGGATCCGCATCGCGGTGGCGCATCCGGTGCGCGGCGTCGGCGTGGGTGGCTTCCAGCACGCGTACGCTAAGCGCGTGCAGAGGCTCCACGGCAAGAAGAACCTCAAGACGGCGGCGTCGCACGACACGCCGGTGACCGTCGCCGCCGAGACGGGGCTGGTCGGCTTCGCGCTGTTCGTCTGGCTGCTCGTCGCGTGTGGTTCCGACGTGCTGCGGACGCGGCGCCTCGTGCCGTTCGCGGCCGGACTCTCGCTGGCCGCGATCCTCGTGCACTCGCTCTTCTACAACGACTTCTTCGAGGATCCGACCACCTGGCTGCTGCTCGGACTCGTGGCGTTCGCGCTCCCGCCGGCGGTAGAGAGGCGGGAGGCGGTGGCGGCGTGATCGAGCAGTGGAAGCGGGCGCTCGTCCTGGCGCCGCACACCGACGACGGCGAGTTCGGGTGCGGCGGCACGATGGCGCGGCTCGTCGAGGCCGGGTGCGAGGTGCGCTACGTCGCGTTCTCCATCGCGACGCGTTCGCTGGCGGAGGGCTTCCCGCCGGACACGCTGTCGCGCGAGGTGCGCGCGGCGACGACGGAGCTCGGGATTCCGGAGGAGCGGCTGACGGTGCACGACTTCGACGTGCGCACGTTCCCGGAGCGGCGGCAGGAGATCCTCGAACTGCTCGTCGCGATGTGGGAGGACTGGAAGCCGGAGGTCGTCTTCCAGCCGAGCCTGCACGACATCCACCAGGATCACCAGACGATCGCGCAGGAGGGCCTGCGCGCGTTCAAGCGCACGACGATCCTGGGCTACGAGATCCCGTGGAACAACTTCGACTTCGCGTACCAGTGGTACGTCTCGCTCGACAAGCGGCACGTCGAGCGAAAGGTGGCGGCGCTGGAGAAGTACGCATCACAGCAGCACCGGAGGTACGCGAATCCGGAATACGTCTGGAACGTCGCGCGCACGCACGGGATCAACGTGAACCGCGAGTACGCCGAGGTGTTCCAGGTGTACCGCGTCATTACCTGAGCAAGTTCAGCGGAGCTCAGGCGCCAGTGCGCTCGCGCAGGCGAGCCGAATCGGCCATTCGTCGAGGTGAACTGTGAGGGGAGGCGACTGAGTTGCCGCCTCCCCTCACACACTGGTGCTGCGGCTAAACGAGTGTTACGGCTGGCTTCGCCGTCTCTGTTCGGTAGCTGGCGATGCTCGTTGCGATCGTCCAAGTGATGAGCGCGAGGAGGCCTGGAAAGAACGCGTAGCCGAACACGCTCCCGTTGCCAGTGTTGTTGATGATCGTCAAGAACGTGATGAGGAAACAGACCGCACCAATCAGCGCCACGAAGCCAGTCCAGCGGGAGAAGACTCCGCTGCGCAGCGTTAGCACTCCTGCGGCCATCAGAAAAGCGGCAAAGCCCATTGCGCCGACCAGGAAAGGTCCGGTCGAGCCAGTGGTCACCGCCCTACTCACCACGGGATTTGCGTCGGCACCCTCGGAACTCGCAGCGGCGATCGTGATGAACGCCATAGTCGTGCCGACGATGCCGGTTAGCGCACCGGCGAACGCGACGCGGGCGAGTTGTACGGAGCCGCGAACCGAAGACTCCGCAGTTTCGAGCGTGCTCCGAATCGCGGCGATGAAGTACAGGAAGATGAAGGCTGCGAGCAGCATCGCGAAGGCACTGATGCGGCCCTTCCACTGGTTGTCGTGTGCCCAGTTTGTCCACTCCTGATCTGAGGCGGTGTAGTGGGGATTATTGGCAACGCTTGTCACCCATCCGATGACGAAGAACGGGGCGAACGCGACTCCGGACAAGGCCATGAGCCGCTGCCGCGGCGGTGCGTGAGCGCCGGTCGCTGCATCTGAGGAGTGCGGCGTTGGCAAGGGTTGAGTCGTCACGTCGCGGCCCGGGAAAGAATCGGGGAATCACGCCTGAAGCCCCAGATGGTGCAGTAGACGCCGAGGAAGAGCTCCCACAGGAACTCCGGGATCGTCGCGATGCCTTGCAGCGAGTGCAGCGTGCTGCTCGGATGGTTGCCGCCGAACATGATTGCCGTTCCGGTGATGATGATCAGCGGCCCGCCGATGAGGCCAAGCCAGGCCGCGCGTCGCGGCACCAGGCCCGTGCGGTACATCAGGTAGCCGAGGATCAGCCCGTTCCCCCAGCCGACCATCCAGCCCGGGCCGAGGAGGAACGTCCAGTCCTTGATCGCCGCGAGCGTGTAGGCGACCGTCCCCTCAGACGCACCTGCTGCCTGGTTGCGCAATGTGATGATTGCGAGCACGGAGACGATGCCGACGAGGATGAACGCGCATTCGAAAATTCGCGCCGTCACATACCCGATTGCCAGTTCTTCGCTCTGCCGCCTCATGATCGGGACGATCACGACCGCGGTGCCGATGTTCGCGATGATCAGGAGCAGCTCCAGCAGCGCTCCGAGGAGGATCCGCTTGTCGTGCCCGGCACCCGCAATGTAGCTCACGGGATCTCTGAGTACCGGCTCGTAGAGCAGTAGCGCCGGGATCGATGTGACGTACGTGATGAGGTAGAGCACGCCGAAGACGCGCGCTCTCTTCTGGTCCAGAGACATTCTTGACCCAACCCTTTCCGCGGCGACGGTAACGCGGCCTGCCCGCGTCACCTTGACCGGCTAAGGCGCGAACCTACTCGTTGCAGGCGCACTTAGCCAATGAGCCACCCGCCCGGAACCGCACGGCGCGGCGACCTTCGGGAGGGCCGCCCACGCTTAGGATGAAACGGTGGGAAGACAGGTGGCCATCGCGCTTTACGTGCTTACCCTGGTCGCTGTTGTGGTGGGCGTGGATGTCCTGTTTTTCAGGCACCACTTCTGGGCGCGGCTTGCAGTAAATGTCGGCATCGTCCTTGTGTTTGCGGCGTTCGGTCTAAGGTTCCGGCTCGCATTGTTGGGTAAGTGAAGGTCATACGCAGTTGCGTAGTCCCGCGTCCTCCAGCCGCCAATATGCGTCTCTCCTCACAGCAAGCTGTCGGGTGACATTCCCGCACACTCGCGCACGCGAGTGTCCAGCCCTGTGTAATGCTCAGCGCTTGCTGCGCAGCGCGCGCCGAAGCACGACGGTGTACTCGTTGAGGCCGTCCCGATAGAGCCGCGCCTCGGGGCCGGAGGCGATGCCGACCCGTTCCGGGATCACGCCCCAGATCGAGACCGACTGCGACTTCCACCAGGCGATCGCCTCCTCGAGATCGTTCGTCCCGAGGCGGGCGGCGCAGATGACGACGCCTCGCGGCGTCCGCGCCGGGATGAGCTCGAGCGTGGCGAGCACCGGAGAGAACTCGACCCCTCCGGCTCGCGTCGGGATCACGACCGCGTCCGCCGCGCCGGCGGCGGATTGCAACAGCCTCTCGTCACCGGGCGGCGTATCGACGACGACAAGGCCGTCGTCACGCCCCATCGCGCGCGTCAGCGTTCGCTGGGACGGCGCCTCGATCACCGCGACGCCCTCGATGGGGCGCGTCTCGAGCCACTCGGCGGAGGAGGCCTGCCGGTCGGCATCGACGAGCACGACCGGCTCGTGCCCACGCTCGACGGCGGCTGCGGCCAGGTAGACCGACGTCGTCGTCTTCCCGACGCCGCCCTTGATATTGGACACCACGACACTCGTCACGGTGCGCATCGTAAGAGATCGACTACTAGCGGACGCGGAGGTATGCGGTCACGCCCAGATTCCCGCCACCGCAGCGCACACCCACGGTGTAGCGGCCGGGATGGACGCCTGAGCGCACGTGGCCGTGGATCGAGAACGCGCCGCCCCTGCCGACCCGGCCCGAGAGCGTGCCTGCGCCGAACGCCCGCCCCGGGAACGCCGCCGAGATCGCGACCGCCGACCCGCCGACATGGCACGGCGACGAGCGCGCGATGACGCGCACGGCAGCCCCGGGAGCGACCGTTGCCGGTGAGACGACCAGGTCGACCCGCGCGGCGAGCGCCGCACCGCCGGCTGCGAACGCGAGCAGCACGACCACGATGAGTGCGACGAGGCGCTTCACGGCTCGCCCAGCATAGAGAGGCGTCAGGCATGCTGGGTGTGGCGGTTTCGTCCTGCGGCTCAGAGAAAGTAGGTGTGCCCGTGGCTGTGCGTTCGATTCGAGGTCCGTTCGGTCCGGGCGAGTGGGCGGTGATGGGCAACGACGGCGTCGTCCACCTGGCGGAGACGACGAGCGGACTGCCGTCGAGCGGCGCGCGCTGCGGTGCTGTGGGGACCGCGTTCATGGTCTCGACGCCCGACTGGGGAGCGGCCCGCACGTGCGGTCGCTGCGTCGCGCTCGTCGAGGCGGAAGCAGGGGCGACCGCCGCGTGAGCGAAGCGGCCGGGTTCGACTTCGAGCAGGCGGTGCGCGACGCGCTCGACGATCTCCCTGCCGAGCTCCGCGACGCTATGTCGAACGTGACCATCGTCGTCGAGGAGGAACCACCTGCCGGTGCGCCCCTCCTTGGCCTGTACCAGGGAGTGCCGCTGACGCGGCGCACGAGCGGCTACCAGGGCGCGCTGCCGGACAAGATCACCATCTACGGCGGCCCGCTCGAACGGCTCTACGGAGCTGACGCCGAGCTGTTGCGCGCCCAGGTGCGCCACGTCGTCTGGCACGAGGTCGCCCACCATTTCGGGATCAGCGACGAACGGCTGGTCGAGCTCGGCCGCTATTGAGATCTCGCCGGTTGCCGCCGATATAGGCGACATGCTCCGCGTTCTCGGCCTCCCCTCGCTCCTCGTCGTGCTCGTCATCGGCGGCTACCTATACGCGAAGGACGCCAAGACGAACGGGCCTACCTCTCCGACGGTGACCCTGGCGATCGCCCAGGCGAACACGGCGGTGGCGGCCACGAACTTCCAGGGAGCGGACACGGCGATGCAGGCCTTCTTCGCGCAGAGCAGCACCTACGCCGGCGCGACGCTGCCGCCCGGCTCCGGCGTCGTCCTCGTCCGCGCGGACGCGACCTCGTACTGCCTCCAGGCCACGGCGGCCGACGGCACGGCCCAGCACGAGAACGGCCCCGGCGGCCAGCCTCAGCCCGGCGCTTGCTAGTCCGCTAATTCGACAATCCGCTCGGCGAGCGCCGAGTGGCGTCGCCGGCCTTCCGCGCGGCCGACCGCCGTCGCGAGCGCGCGCCGCTCGCCGACGATCACGCACAGCCGCTCCGCGCGCGTGACCGCCGTATAGAGAAGCGGCCGCGACAGCATCACGGCATACGCCATCGACCACGGCGCGACCACCGCGGGGAACTGCGACCCCTGCGCGCGATGCACCGTCAACGCCCACGCGAGTGTGTACGTCTCGAGCGCCGCGGCGGGCACGACGATCTCGCGCTCGCCGTCGTCGAGTGAGAGCACGGCCTCCGCCTCCTCCTCGTCCCACGCCACGACGAACGCGACCTCGCCGTTCATCACCTCACGGTCGGGCGTGTAGTCGTTCTTCGTCTGCACGATGCGCGAGCCGACGCGGATTCCCGCGCGCGCGAGCACGACCGCCGGCTCGCCCGGGTTGAGCCGCCGCTCGAGCTCCTCATTCAGCGCATTGAGGCCGACCGCGCCGCGCCGCATCGGCACGAGCGTCATCACCTCCGTGCGCGGATCGAGACCGTAGTGCGACGGGATCCGTTCGCACACGAGGTCGAGCACCGCGTCGCGTATCGCCTCCTGCTCCTGCTTCGCGACGAAGAAGAAGTCCTCGTCCAGCTCGACGTCGTCGCCGAGCGACGCACGCGCGTCGTCGGGCGAGAGGAATGGCAGCTCACCGGCGTTGATCCGGCGGGCGCTGCGCACGATGAGCGACCGCGCTGCCTGGCGGTAGATCGCGGTCAGGTGCGCCTGCGGAACGACGCCGGTGTCGACGAGGTCGGCGAGGACGCGGCCGGCGCCGATCGGCGGAAGCTGGTCCGTGTCGCCGACGAGCAGCACGTGACAGTCGCCGGAAGCGCGGAAGAGCGCGTCCGCGAGCTCGAGCGAGAGCATCGACGCCTCGTCCACGATGACGAGCTCGTACTCGTTCGAGAGCGGGTCGTCCTCGTTGCGCTGGAAGCCGCCCGCGAATGGTGAGTAGCCGAGCGCGCGGTGGATCGTCATCGCGTCGTGGCCCGTCAGGTCGCGCATACGACGTGCGGCCTTGCCTGTCGGCGCACAGAGGAGCACGCGCGTGCGCGCCCGGCGCGCGATGTCGACGATCGCCCGCTGCGTGTGCGTCTTGCCCGCGCCCGGGAGGCCCGTGAGGAGGACGAGTGGGCGCGTGCGCACGAGCTCGACGACCGCCCACTGTTCGTCCGAGACTTCAATCGCCGGCCGGTCGTGCGCGTCGAAGAGCTCGACCGCCGCCGTCCGGGCACGCTCGGCGAGGATGGCCGCCAGGCGGCGCTCCATCTCCCACAGCTCCGTGCGGTAGATGCGGTCGCCCTCGACCACAGCCTCCGCTTCGGCGACGAGCACGCGAACGGCCGACTCGAGCGGCTCCACCTCGCCGATCTCGAGGAGCTTCCCGGCACGCTGCCACAGCTCTTCGACCGGGAGGAACGTGTTGCCGTCCGCCTCGGACTCCTCGAGCGCGAAGCGCAGCCCCGCGCGCAGGCGCTGCGGGTCGTCGAGCTCGATGCCGAGCGAGCGCGCGATCCGGTCGGCGGTCTTGAAGCCGACGCGTGGGAGCTCGATCAGCCGGTAGGGGTCGTGCGTGAGCACGTCCGCGACCTCGTCGCCGTACTCGCGCACGAGCCGGCCGGCCAGCCCGGCCGCGATGCCGTGCGCGAACAGGAACGTCTCGACCTCGCGGATCGTCGCCACCTCCCGCCACGCCGCGATCGCGCGCTCGACGCTTTTGCGCGAGATAGCGCGACCGGCCTTCGTGCGCACCTCGCGCAGCCGCTCGGGGTCGCGGTCGAGCTCGGCGAAGACCTCGCCGGCGCCGAAGTGGTCGACGATCGCGCGCCCGAACGTCGGCCCGATGCCCGGCACACGTGTGGTGAGCCAGCGCTCGACTCCCTCGGCCGAGCGGGGCAGCGCGGCGCGGAACGTCTCGACCGCGAACTGCGGGCCGTAGCGCTTGTGCTCGGAGAACGCCCCGGAGCAGACGATCTGGTCGCCGGCGGCGACGTGACCGAGCGGCCCGGCGAGCGTTACCGGCTCCCCGTCCAGGTTCTCGCCGAGCGTCGCCGACCAGACGGCGAACTCGAGGTCGGGCGACACGTACCGCGGGCCAGAGCGGGAGAGCGTCACCTCGATCTCGGACACCTCTGTCACGGCGTACGACGATACGCGCTTGACAGCACCCTCCCGTTCTGGCAGATTGCCGTTTGCCAAGTCCCTGTGGGCCCTCGGGTTCACGGGGACTAGGCATTTTTAGGGCCTTTTTAGAGCAGCAACTCGGCCAGGACCTGCAGCGCCTCGGGCTGCGGGGAGCCGACGATGAGCGTCGTCACGGGCGTCTCCCGCCAGGCGGCGAGCCGCTCGGCGATGCGCTCCTTCGGCCCGACGAGCGCGACCGCGTCGACGAGCTCGTCCGGCACGGCGGCAATCGCCTCGCGCTGGTGCCCGCCGAGGTACAGCTCCTGGATCTCCTCCGCCGCGTCCTCCCAGCCGTACCGGCGCGCGAGCGCGTTGTAGAAGTTCTTCCCCTTCGCACCCATGCCGCCCACGTACAGCGCGAGGTGCGGCTTGAGCGAGTCGCGCAACGCCTGCACGTCGTCGCCGACGAGGACGTTCGCAGTCGCGGCGATCTCGAAGCCGGGCGGAGGCGCCGGGAATGCGTCCGCGAACCGCGCGGGGTCGACGAAGATCGGGAGCCAGCCGTCCGCGATCTCGTACGCGAGCGCGACGTTCTTCGGGCCGATCGCCGCGAGGTAGATCGGGATGTCGGCCCGTAGCGGGCGCAACATCAGCTTCAACGGCTTGCCGAGGCCGGTTGCCCCGGGCCCGTCGTACGGGATGCGGTAGTGCTCGCCCTCGTGCTCGACGACGTCGCGTCGCAGCGCCGCGCGCACGATCTCGACATACTCGCGCGTCTTCCCGAGCGGCTTGCCCCATGCCTCGCCGTGCCAGCCCTCCACCACCTGCGGCCCGGACGTGCCGAGGCCGAGCAGGAAGCGGCCGCCGGACATGAGGTCGAGCGTTGCGGCTGTCATCGCCGTGTTCGCCGGCGTGCGTCCCGGGATCTGCATGATCGCCGAGCCGACCTTGATGCGGCTCGTGCTCGCTGCCATCCACGCGAGCACCGTTACGGCATCGGTGCCCCATGCCTCCGCCGCCCACACCGAGTCGTACCCGAGCCCCTCGGCGGCCTTGACGAGCGGCACGAGCTCCACCGGGTTCGTG
>DATCBD010000041.1:0-16583 GCA_036512155.1 Gaiellaceae bacterium
TCGCCGCTGACTTCCTCGGCTAGGCGCGTCAGCGCCTCTGCGTCTGACGGTTCTGCACGACGGACGACGAAGTCGCTCACGCGACCACCATGCCCGCACCGCCACGGCGCGGGTCGCCCGCGGCTGCGAGCTCGCCGTCGGCGCGCACCTCGACTGCGCTGACACCGCCGAAGTACAGATTCCTCCGGCCGAAGCGGACGACGTTCGCGCGCTCGAGCTCGATGCCCGGCTCCACGTGGACGACGCCGCCGTCGAGATGGAGGCGCGGCGCTTCGACTGCGGCTTCAACTCCCATGCCACGACCTATTACGTTCGCCACGACCTGCAGGATCGCGCCGCGGAGACGCTCCGAGCCGGCCGAGCCGACGACGAGCCGCGGGCGGCCGCCCTGCAGCACGACCGACGGCGCCATCATCGAGGTCAACCTCTCTCCTGGGCGCGCGCTTCCCTTCAGATCCGCTTCTCCGAGCATGTTGTTCAGGTGAATTCCCGTCCCTGGGACGACGACGCCGCTCCCCGACCCGAGCGAGCACGACAACGACGCCGCGTCGCCGCGCGCGTCCACGACCGAGATATGCGTCGTCCCGCCTGCGGCAGGAACGCGGGCCGCGTCCATCACTTCCATTGCGTGAACGATGTCGAAGTCGTCCCCGAGCGACTCGAGGCCGAGCGCGATCAACCTCCCGCCGCTCGACGGCGGCGGGTTCGAGAGGAACTCGCAGCCGCGATATGCACCGGCCACCGGCTCGCGTTCGATCACTGCGTACGACTCGAGATCCTCGCGCGAGAAAGGTAGATCGCCTGCGTACAGGACGCGCGCGCCGTCGGCCGCGATCCGGTCGATCGTGTCCGCGAGATCGGGCAGACGGAAACGCTCGCCCGCCTGCAGCATGCGCCCGCCGTAGAACGCGTCGCCCTCCGGCGAGTGGCGCAGCAGCCCGTCCAGGATCCGGTGCAGGTACCCCTGCGCCGGCGTCAGCTCCACGCCCTCGCGCGCGAGCGCAGCCGCCGGCGCTGCGAGCTCGGCCCACGGCAGCGACCCGAAGCGGGCGTGCGCCGCCTCCAGTCCCAATGCAGTCCCCGGCACGCCGACCGCGGCCGGCCCCGTGTGGAACACCTGCTGCGTGTCTCCGTCGAAGTCGACCGTGACCGCGAGCAGCTCCCCCTCCACCGGCGCCCGCGGTACCGCGACGAACGCGTCGAAGACGACCGTCTCGCCCCCGCGGTGGACGAGCATGAACCCGCCCCCGCCCGGCCCGGTGAGCATGCTCTCGGCCACCCAGGAGGTGAAAGCGGCCGCCACGCAGGCGTCGACCGCGTTCCCGCCCGCCTCCAGGACGGCCGCCCCGGCCGCCGCGGTGAAGGGGTGCCCGGCTGCAATCGCGCCTCTCATCCCGAGAGCAAACCAACCCGGGGCTTCGGCGTCTATACAGGTGAGGACAGTTGGGGTCGTTGGTCGCGCACGGACGGAGGGTCAGCAGGAGCAGCCTCGCCGCAGGGGCGCTCCTGTTGTGCGCGCTCGCCGCTGCGGTGGCGACACCACAAATCCTCGGGTCGCGGGTAGGGAGCGCGCTCGGAACGCTCGGGCGCGCCGACCCGCGCTGGCTCTGGCTCGCCGGCTGGTCTCCCTGACCTAGGGGTAACCTCCATACATGGTCCGGCGCCATCCGCTCGTCAGCGAGGCGCTGCTTTCTGCGGCCGCCGCCGCGTCGATCGCCGCAATCCTCGCGTGGCTCGGCCCGCCCGGCACCGACCTGGCCGCGCACGCATATCAGCGCACGCTCTTCCTCGAGCACGGCTTCACGCTCTGGAACAACTTCTGGTACGCGGGCCGGTACAGCTTCATCACGTACAGCCTCATCTACTACCCGCTTGCCGCCGCATTCGGGATCAAGCTGCTCGCGGTCGCGACCGTCGCGCTTGCGGCACTCGCGTTCGCGGTCATCGTCTGGCGCGAATGGGGCCCGACGACACGCTGGTCGAGCCGCTCGTTCGCGGCCGTGTGGGCCGGCATCGTCCTCTCGGCCGCATTCCCATTCGCGCTTGGATTCGCGCTCGCGCTTCTGGCGATCTGGGCGTTGCAGGCGAACGCGCGTTGGCGGTTCGCCGGCCTTGCGGTGCTGACGCTGGCCGCGAGCCCGCTCGCGTTTCTCCTCCTGGCGATCGTCCTCGCCGGCATCGCGTTCGGCCGGCGCGTCTCGCTACGGAGCGCGTGGGTTCCGGTCGCAGTCATCGCGATCGCCGGTCTCGGCGAGTTTGTGCTGTGGCGGCTGTTCCCGGGCGGTGGGCGCTTCCCGTTCTACACCGCCGACGTCCTCGCCGGGTCCGCGTTCTGCGTGCTCGGGCTCGCACTGACGTGGCGCATCGAGCGGGCGCGAGTGCTCCGCTTCTTCTTCGCCGTCTACCTCGCCGCGATGATCGGCTCGTACATCGTTCCCTCCGAGCTCGGCGGAAACATCGAGCGGCTGCGCTTCATCGCCATTCCGCTCGCGGTGCTCGTCTTGACGCTGCGGCGCTGGCGGCCGCTGCCGGTCGCGATCGGCGTCGTTGCGCTCGCGGTCTCGTGGAACGTCTCGCCGCTCGCCGCGAGCTTCATCCACGGGCAAGCAGATGTGACCGCCAAGGCATCAACATGGTCGGGCGCGATCGCCTTCCTGCATGCGCACGCAGGACCGAACGTCCGCGTCGAAGCGGTCGACACGGCCGGGCACTGGCCCGCCGTCTATCTGGCAGATGCCGACATCCCGCTCGCGCGCGGCTGGTTCCGGCAGGACGACTTCCCGCAGAACGAAGTGCTGTACAGCAAGCTCGGCCCGCGCACGTATCTGCAGTGGCTGCACGGGCTCGGCGTCGGGTACGTCGTGCTCGCGCGGACGACGCCCGACTACAGCTCGATCGCGGAGGCGGCACTCGTGCGGAGCGGCCGCGCCGGTCTCACGCGCGTGTACGAGGACGGCGTCATCACGATCTACCGCGTCCCGCACTTCCGGCCGATCGTCACCGGGCCGGACAAGCCGCGTGTCGACGCGATGACGCAGACACGCATCATCGTCGGCGTCAAGAGCGGCGGGACGTACCGCATCGCCGTGCGCTGGTCGCCGTACTGGCGCACGTCGGATGGATGCCTGAGCCAGGGCGCGGACGGGATGTTGCACCTGACGACGCTGCACGCGCGCACGGCGAGCATCGGGTTCATCGTCAGCGCGGACAGCGCGCTCGACACGCTCGCCGGCCAGTCGCCGACCTGCACGCTGCCGTAGCTAGATCGAGATCTGATCGCCGACGCGAATGACGCCGTCGTTCAGGATGTCGGCGTTGATGCCGGCGCGGTGCACGAGATCCTTGATGATTCCCGGCCGCGTCATCGACTCGAGGTGCTCGCACGGCTCGCACAGCTCGACGCCGTAGCACTCCACCTCGCCCACCTTGAACGTCTTGCCGACGAGGTCGTTCAGCGGCACGCCGCGCACCGTGATTTGCCGGCGCGCCTCGCCCACGCCCAGGCCGACGTCCTCGACCTGCTCCGCCTCGACGAGCGTCAGCGCCTGACCGGGCTTCGCGCCGCCGGCGTCGAAGTGCCTGTCGCCCTCGAGCCCCTTGCCCGCGAACGCGCGCACGGAGTCGACCTGCTCGAGCGGGCCGCCGTCCTCCGGGCCGATGTGGATGGCCTCGATCACTTGCCGCCCGTGATGAAGGAGACGAGCGTGTCGATCTTCGCCTTGCTCAGCGTCGTGGCGAAAGTCTGCGGCATGAGGCCCTTCGTGTAGCCCGGCGCGATGAACGCGTTCGGGCTCACGATCGACTCGCGCACGAAGGCTGCGAGCGCCATGTTGTCCTTCTTCGCGTCCACCGCCGGAGCGGTGTCGAGATCGGGACCGACCTTCCCGGTCGCCCCGGCCGCCTTGAACGTATGGCACGCGGCGCAGCCGGCGGAGGTGAAGATCGCCTTCCCGGCCGCGGTCGGCGCCGCGGCGGCGGTGGTCGTCGCGGCCGCCTTTGCCGTCGTCGTCGTGGGCGCGGCGGCCGTCGTGGTCGCGGGAGCCGACGCCGACACGGTCACCGTGCGCGTCCCGCCGCCCTGGTGGCCGGTGTAGTGGCCCACCGCCCAGCCGACGACTCCGGCCGGGAAGAGCAGCAGCACGAAGAGCACCCACATGAGCACCTCGCCGACGGCGACGATCGGCTTCGGCCGGTTCCGGGGAGGCGCCATGGCCGAAACGCTATCGGATGACGAGGTCGTCGAGCGGCTTGCGCTTCGCGCTGGCGGACCAGTCCTCCGCGCTCCGCGACTCGACGTGCAGCTCACGCTGCGGATAGCCGAAGGAGAGGATCATCTTCACCTCGCCGCCCACGAGCTCCGCCGCGCGCTCGGCATCGCGGATCCCGTTCGGGCACGAGACGACGCCCAGGTCCCAGGCGGCGAGCATCATGTTCTGCGCGCAGCGGCCGACGTCGAACGGGAACGCCTCGCCCGTGATCGCGACGACGAGGCCCGCGGTCTGCACGTTCTCGGGCGCGTACACGGCCTCCGCCAGCGCCGCCTGGTCGGAGACGACGACGAACTGCCACTTCTGCGTGTTGCGAGAGCTGCCGGAGAGCCGGCCGGCGTCGAGGATCCGCAGCACGTCTTCCTCCGACACCGGGCGATCGGCGTAGCGGCGCTCGTCGCGCTTGCTCGCGATCGCGAGGAACGCGTCCACCTAGTGGCCCACCCGGCGATAGTTAGTGCGTCCCTGGCGACCGCAAAGCGGCGCGCTGCGGCGTCCTCGGTCGCGTCCGTAGCCACGGCTACGAACGCTCCCTGCGTCCTTGCATCGCTGGCTTTTCGCCCGCCAGGAACGCGAAACCATCACCGGGCGGGCCACTACTGCTTCAGGAAGGACGGCACGTCGACGTCGACGTCGTCGACGAGCGACGGCGGCGCGAACGTCGGCCGATGCGCACGCCGGCCGCGGCCGATGCCGGTCGCGACGACGGTCACCCACACCTGGCCCGTGAGCCGGTCGTCGACCGTGGCGCCGAAGATGATGTTCGTCTCCTCGGTGGCGGCGGCGCGAATCACCTCTGCCGCCTCGTTCACCTCGATGAGCGTCATGTCGTCGCCGCCGGCGACGGAAAGCAGGATGCCGGTCGCGCCGGTGATCTCCTCGTCGATCAGCGGCGAGCGCAGCGCGCGCTCGGCCGCCTCACGCGCGCGGTTGTCGCCCGTCGACGAAAAACCGATGCCCATGAGCGCCGTGCCGGAGTTGCTCATGATCGTGCGCACGTCAGCGAAGTCGAGATTGATGAGGCCGGGAAGCGTGATCAGGTCGGTGATGCCCTGCACGCCCTGGCGGAGGACGTCGTCGGCGACCTTGAACGCATCGAGCATCGAGGTTGAACGGTCGAGTACCTCGAGCAGGCGGTCGTTCGGGATGACGATCGTCGTGTCGCACGCCGCGCGCAGCGCCTGCACGCCCTGGTCGGCCTGCGTGCGCCGCTTCGTGCCCTCGAACTTGAACGGCGTGGTCACGATGCCGACCGTGAGCGCGCCGAGGTCGCGCGCGATCTTCGCCACGACCGGCGCGGCGCCCGATCCGGTGCCTCCGCCCTCGCCTGCGGCGACAAACACCATGTCCGCCCCACGGAGCGCGTTCTTGAGCTGGTCGTAACCCTCCTCGGCGGAGCGGCGGCCGACGTCGGGATCTGAGCCCGACCCGAGCCCCTTCGTGAGCTCGCGCCCGATGTGGATCTTCGAGGGCGCGTCGCTCATCTGCAGCGCTTGGCTGTCGGTGTTCACAGCGACGAAGTCGACCTCGCTGATGCCGGCGTCGATCATCCGGTTCACCGCGTTCAATCCCGCGCCGCCGACGCCGACGACCTTGATGACGGCGAGGTACGCACCGGTGTCGGCCGACGGGGCGCGGTACAGGCGCGGCGGCGCCTCCGGCATCGGCTCGACGTACCGGGTGACGGGAGGCTCGTGGCGAATCTGCGGGGGCGCCGGGGCAGGCGGCGGCGGAATGGGCGCAGGCGGCGGCGGGAGTGGAACGGGCATAGGCGGCGGCGGGAGCGGAACAGGCACAGGCTGCGGCACCGGCGCTTCCGCACGCGCCTCCTCCCAGCTTGGGACGTGCTCGACCGTGCGCTCCTCGGGCTCCTTCGGCGCAGCCTCCGGCTCTGCGCTACGCGCCTGAGTTACATCGCCGCGGTCGCCTCCAGGCTTCTGCTCTGCCTGGCGCTGCGCAGCCTCCGTCGCGCGGAAGAGCTCCGCGAGCGGGCCTTCACGCATGCTGGCGCGCCGACGCGCCATCGAGCACCTCCTTGGCGAGGTCGCGATACATGCTCGCAGCCTCTCCGGTCGGGTCGTACTTCAACACCGACATTCCCTTCACCGGGGCCTCCGCATACCGCACAGTCTTGCGGATCTTCGTGTTCAACACGAGGTCCCCGAAGTTCTCGCGCAGGATCTCGACCGCCTCTTTCGAGTGCAGGAGCCGCTTGTCGTACATCGTCGGGAGGATCCCCTGGATCGCCACGTCCGGATTCAGGTTCTCCCGGATCATCGTCAGCGTGTTCTCGAGCTGGACGAGGCCGCGCAGCGAGAGGTACTCGCATTGCACCGGCACGATCACGCCGTTCGAGGCGACGAGCGCGTTGATCGTCAGCAGCCCGAGCGACGGCGGCGTGTCGATGAGGATGTAGTCGTAGTCCTCCTTCACGGGGAGCAGCGCCTTGTCGAGCGCGCGCTCGCGGCCGATCATCGAGGACAGCGCGAGCTCGGCGCCCGCGAGGTCGATGGAGGAGACGGCGATGTCGATCTCGCCCTTGCGGACGATCTCGGTGATCGGAAGCTTGTGCACGAGCACGTCGAAGAGCGAGCGCTCGATCTCGTCCGGGTTCCAGCCCTGCGACATGGTCAGGTTGCCCTGCGGATCGAGGTCGACCGCGAGCACGCGCTTGCCCTGCTCCATGAGCGCGACGCCGAGGTTCAGCGTCGTCGTCGTCTTGGCGACGCCGCCCTTCTGGTTGGCGAACGCGATGACCCTAGCCACCGACGGTCCCCGATCTGCCCGCCCCCGGCCCTGGGGGCGCGGAAGCAAACGCGCAAGCGCCATAGTCGCTCACCATTCCATCCGGCATAGCCGAGTCCTGCTCCGATACGGTCGCAGCCATGGACCGGAAGTGGCGGACTTTGATCATCGTCTGCGTCGGCATCTTCATGCTGCTGCTGGACATCACGGTCGTCAACGTGGCGCTCCCGAAGATCCAGCGGGACCTGCACAGCTCCTTCACCGACCTCCAGTGGGTCGTGGACGCGTACTCGCTCATGCTGGCGAGCGTCGTCCTCAACGCCGGGTCGCTCGGCGACCTGCTCGGTCGCAAACGGGTGTTCCTCACCGGAGTGGTGCTGTTCACGGCCGCCTCCGCCCTGTGCGGCGCGGCGACGGACCCTCTGTTCCTGAACCTGGCACGGGGCGCGCAGGGTATCGGCGGCGCCATCATGTTCGCGGTCTCGCTGGCTCTTTTGACCCAGGAATTCCACGGGCGGGAGCGCGGGACGGCCTTCGGGATCTGGGGCGCGACCATCGGAGCGGCGGTCGCCATCGGGCCGCTCGTCGGGGGCGCGCTGACCGAGTGGGCCGGCTGGCGGTGGATCTTCTTCGTCAACCTGCCCATCGGCGTGGCCTGCCTGTTCTTCGGCGCGCGCATGCTGCGCGAGTCGCGGGACGAGGAGCACGGGGGGCTCGACATTCCTGGCCAGATCACCTTGTCGGTGGGGCTCTTCGCGTTCGTCCTCGGGCTCCTGCGCGGCAACGACTGGGGCTGGTCGAGCGGGCGCGTGGTCGGATTGCTGGCAGGGTCGGTTCTGGCGCTGGTCGTCTTCGGCCTCGTCGAGCTGCGGCAGGAGCGGCCGATGTTCGACGTGCGCCTCTTCCGCGTGCCGGCGTTCGCGGGCGCGCAGATCGTCGCGTTCACGATCTCGGCCTCGATGTTCGCGATGTTCCTGTACTTCACGCTCTACCTACAGGACATCCTCCTGTACTCGCCGCTCCAGGCCGGCTTGCGCTTCCTGCCGCTGTCGATGATCTCGTTCTTCGTCGCGCCGGCGACGGGGCGGCTGATGGGTCGCGTGCCGATCCGCGTCCTGCTCGGGTCGGGCATGGGCCTCGTCACGATCGCGCTCTACCTCATGTACGGCGTGAAGGTGTCGTCGGGGTGGACGACGCTGCTCGCCGGCTTCCTCATCGGAGGCATCGGCATAGGGATGGTGAACCCGCCGCTCGCGACGACGGCCGTGAGTGTCGTGCCGGTGCAGCGCGCGGGGATGGCGGCGGGCGTGAACAACACGTTCCGGCAGGTCGGGATCGCCACGGGCATCGCCGGTCTCGGCGCGATCTTCCAGTCGTACTACCGGCCGGGCGGCACGCCCGCGCAGTTCATCCACGGGCTGAACCAGATCCTGCTCGTGTCGACGTTCGTCGCGCTCGCCGGAGCCGTGTTGGCGTTCGTGCTCGTGCGCGGCAAGGACTTCGTCGCTAGCGGGCAGCCAGCGCAGGCGCAAGCCTGACCGCAGCGCGGCCGCGCGTGGCGAAGTGCCAGCCGGCGAGGACGAGCATGACCATCGCGCCGGTGCCGACGACGAGCAGCTGAGCCGAGAGCGCGAAGGCGATCGCGTCGCCCGCGTGCACGCCGCTCGCGATGAGGATCGCGGAGCCGGCGCCCGCTTGCGTGGCCGCACCCGCGGGTGCGATCGGCAGCGCTGCCGACGCGGCGGATGCGCAGAGAAACGCGAGCGCGAGCGGGAACGAGGTGCGCATCGAGAGCGCGTCGAGCAGCAGGAAGACGGCGGTCGCGCGCAACGTCCACGAGACCGAGATGAAGACGAGTGCCGCGATGGCCCGACGGTTGGAGTGCGTGTGCCCCGCGAGCCAGCGGCCGAGACGGAAGCGCAGGACGAAGCTGCGACCGGCGAGGCGCGGCAGCGAGGCGACGAGCAGCGCCGCGAGGATCCCCGCGCCGGCCACGACGGCGAAGCCGACGCGCACCGTCCACGAGTGCGCATGCACGGCGGCCACCGCGGAGAACGGCGCGAGCGCGACGTTGTCGAGCAGGCCGAGGACGACGAGGCTGAGCGCGACCGCGCCGAGCCCGGTGCGCACGCCGGGGAAGCGCTTGACGCACGCGATGCGCAGCGCGTCGTCGAGCCGGCCCGGCAGCGCGACGCCGCCGACGCATGCCGCGCCGCCTGCGAAGGCGAGCGAGGCGGCGCCGGGGCGATCGTCGGCCGCGAACAGCCGCTGCCATCCCCAGGCCTTGAAGGCGTACGCGACGAGGAAGAGGAGGATCGCGCCGGAGACGAGGAGCGGGTCGGCGTGCCTCAGCGGGAAGCCGCTGTGGGCGAACTTCCGCCCGCCGACGACCGCGACGACGAGGAGCACCGCCGCGAGACCACCGTTGAAGATGACCTGGACTTTTCTATTTGTGAGAACCCGCCGCACAGTCGTTCCGATGCGGTTATCGGCAGGAACCTCCCGGCCCGGCTACCTCGAACTGGCTATCCCGGTTCCCCGTCCAGGTAGTCCAGAAGCTCCAAACGGGTGATGACCCCGAGGCCGCGGAAGAAGACCTTGTTCGAGCGCGGGTACCAGCAGACGTCGGCCGGATCGCGCGTTCCGTACGCGAGATAGGTGAGCCCGTTCACGCCGGCCCGGAAGGAATGCGGGATGCGCGTCCCGGGCGGGCGCGAGACGATGTGGCCCGCGCGTACCGGCAGCGCCTCCGTCGGATCGGCCGGAAACGGGTGCTTGGGATCGGGCTGCGACCACAGCTCCAGCTCGCCCTCGCCGTGGAGGATGACGAAGAGCTCCTCCTCGACCGTGTGACAGTGCGGTGGCGCTCCCTCCTCGCCGGGCGGGAGCGATACGAGATTGAGCCCGGTGAGCTTCGCGCCCGCGGCGGCGCCGAGCGGGCGCGAGCGTCCGCCGAAGTGCGCCTCGACGTCGTCGACGTTGACGATCGACGGCGGCCGCTCGCTCGGCTCGGGCCACTCGAGCTTCTGGTCGCGGTCGTACGGATGCGCGCCCGCGCCTGCCTCGGTCCACGTCGGCCAGAGCCAGTAGATGCCGATCTTCGGGAGGTACGCGCCGCCGAGCCGGCTGCGCGGGCCGTACGCGAGCACGTCCAACCCCTGCGCGCCCGCCTTGAGCGTGTGCGCGGCGAGGCGAGGCGCGTGCACGAGCGTGTCCCCGGCCCGCACCTCGAACGTCTCGCCGTCCTGCCACGAGAGCCCCGAGCCGTTCAGGACGAAGAAGGTCTCCTCGTCTGCGCCGTGCACGTGCGCGGGCGTCGAGATCTCCCCCGGCCCGAGCAGGATCCGGTTCACGCCGACGCCGACCGACCCGGCCGCCTCGCCGAGGAAGAACCAGTCGCCGCCGGCCGCAGGCTTCGGCGAACGGCGCGGCGCGATCTCGTCCCAGTGAACGACGCTCACACGGTGATCATCGCATGCGCCGCAAGCGCTGCCGCCGCTCGAGTCGCACGCTCGTCGCCCTCGAGGCGCGCCCACGCCTCGGCTTCGCGGACGAGCTCCTGCAGCTCGGAGAGCACCGCCGCCGGGTGCGCGCCCTCGCGCTCGAGTGCCTCGATGCGCTCGAGCCGGTGCAGCACCGCGCGGGCCTCGTCCATTCCGTGACCGTAGTCGGGCAACCGTCTCAGCTTGCTCGCAGCTCTGCCACGCGCGCGCGTCCGGCCTGCAGGCCGAGCAGCGCGTGGTCGAGCTCGCATAGGAGTTGCGCGCGATCGCCGTGGAGGAGCATCGCGACGAGCATGCGCCGGACGAGATCAGGCGTCGGCGTGCGGAACGACTCGGCCAGCTCGCCGCGCTCCTCGGCCGTCTCGCCGAGCAAGGCCGCAGCGCGCATCGCCGCCGCCCACCTCCCGTCGCCCTCGCCGAGAGCGGCGTCGACGGCGTGCCGGAGTTGCTCCCCGCGGAACGGGTCGTCCTGGAAGAGCGACAGCTCCCAGCGGTCGAGCGCGTCGCCGAAGTGCGCGTCGCCGTCCGCGAGCGCGAGCTGCGGGATGAGCTTCGCGGCCACCTGGGCGCGGAACGGATCGAGCCGCGTCGCCTCGCCGGGCGGCGGCGTTGCCGCGATCGGGAGCACGGGCCGGATGCCGAACGGCCGCCAGTCGAGGCGCTCGAACAGCACGGGGCCGGCCGCGACGGGCGCCGCGGTGGCGAGACGGATGGCGGTGACTGCGTCGGCGAGCTCGCCGGGCGCGTCCGGCGCGTCCTCTGCTCCGGATTCCAGCTGTCGCTCGAGCTCGAGCACGCACGCGCGGTCGACCTCGCGGCCGAAGTCGCGCGGCAGCAGTCCCGACGACTCGGGCCAGAGCGCCGCGAACTCGCCGGTCGCGCTCTGGCGCACGCGCATTCCCTGGCCGAGCTCGATGTCGCTGCCACACGAGAGGCCGACGAGCGGTGCGATCGCGCCGTACGCGTGACCGCTGCCGAAGAGGAGCGCCTCTGCTTCCTCGTACGCCCGGTCGAACGCGACGTCGTCCCAGTCGAAGCCGCCGCAGCCCTCCGCGACGCGCACGAGCAGGGGGACGAGGACGGTGCGATACGCGTCCTTGTACACGCGCGCGAGCGGCTCGCGGGCAAGATCGTCGAGTGCGGCCTGCACGTCCGCGCGCGAGCGCAGCCGCTCGGCCTGTCCCTCGATGAAGCCCTTCACGAGGGGCCGGTACTCGTAGAAGGAGGGCGCGTGCTCGTCGAACGCGAACGGCAAGTCCTCGCCGTGGAAAACGGCGAAGGCACCGAGGCAGAATCGGCGCAGCGTGTCGTAGAGATGCGGGGACCGCATTGGACCGTCTGCTTACGACTTCGGCTGGCCGCCTCCTCTCTGGGACCTCGCCTACGATCTAGACATGACTCGCCGCTTCATCGGCGTGCGCTGGTGGCTCGGGGCGGCCTTTGCGGTCGTCGCCGCCACCTCGACGGCGATCGTGGTCTCCCAGTTCTCGACCCGCTCGGAGAACGCCTTCCGCGGCAACGCCCAGGCGCTTGCACTCACCGACGCGCGGCTCGCCGCCAAGGATCCGACACCGGCGAGGCTCCAGCGCCTCGCGAAGCAGCTGAACGTGCAGCTGCGCGTCTATCGCACGATCCCGGCTGCAGGGCCGGCGCGCCATGCGGTCGCGGCGGCGCTCGGCGGGCGGGAGTCCGTCGGTGGAACGACGAACGGGAAGACGTTCGTCGCCGCCGTGCCGCTGCCGGGAGAGGCGATCGTCGCGCTGAGCGACCGGCCCGACGTCGCCGCCGCGATCGGCATCGTCCGGAACCAGGCGCTGCGCGCGGGCGTCATCGCCGGCGTCGTCGGCGTCATCGTCGGCCTGCTGCTCGCGCAACTCATCGCGCTGCGGTTGCGACGGCTCTCGCTCGCTGCCGAGGCGCTCGCGCACGGCGACTTCGAGACCCCGCTGCGCTTCCGCTTCCGGGACGAGTTCGGCGCGCTCACGTACAACTTCGAGCGCATGCGGCGGCAGCTCCGCCGTTCGTTCCGGCACATCGAGGGGGAACGCGACCGCCTGCGCATGCTGCTCGAGCGCCTGCACGAGGGCGTCGTCACGGTCGACGAGGAGCTCGCCGTCAACTTCGCGAACAACGAGGCGCGGCGGCTGCTCGGCGTGCGGCTCGCCGCCGGCGACCAGCTGCCGGAGCCGTGGAAGAGCTTCTCGTTGCGCGAGTTCGTCGAACGCCTCTTCGATCCCGACGCGTCGCTCGCGCAGGCGCACGTGCGGCCGGACGAAGAACACGCGCTCGCGCTCGTCGGCATTCCCGCTCAGCCGGAGGGCGACACCGTGCTGATCGTGCTCGACGACCTGACCGAGCAGGAGCGGCGCGAGCTGGCCGAGCGCGAGTTCGTCTCGAATGCGGCGCACGAGCTGCGTACGCCGCTGACGACCATCATCGGTGCGGTCGAGGTGCTGCAAGCCGGTGCCAAGGAGAACCCCGAAGAGCGCGACCGCTTCCTCGCGCACATCGAGCGCGAGGCAGCGCGGCTGGCGCGGCTCGCACACGCATTGCTCGCGCTCGCACGCGCGCACGCGGGCCAGGAGCGCCCGCGGCTCGAGCCGACCACCCTTGAGCCGATCCTGCGCGAAGTGGCCGACGACCTGCGGCCGCGCGACGGCGTCGTCGTCGAGATCGAGTGCCCGCCGGGCCTCGCCGCGAACGTGAACCGCGACCTGCTCGAGCAGGCGCTGCGGAACCTGGGCGAGAACGCTGCGAAGCACACGGTCGCCGGTCGGGTCGTCCTGCGCGCGTACGCCACGGGACGCACCGTGCGCGTCGAGGTAGAGGACACGGGCATCGGGATGAGCAGCGAGACGCAACGCCACGTGTTCGACCGGTTCTTCCGCGGCGCCGACCGCGACCCGGAGGGCTTCGGCCTCGGGCTCGCGATCGTCCGCCAGGCGGTGCGCAGCCTCGACGGCCGCATCGAGCTCGACTCGGCGCCCGGGGAGGGCACGCGCGTGCGCATCGTCCTCGAGCGTGCGCAGGTGCGCGAGCAGGTGCCCGCATGAGCACCGTGCTCGTCGTCGACGACGATCCCGGCGTTCTCGACGTCGTCGCGTTCACGCTCCGCCGGGAAGGCTTCGACGTCGACGAGGAGTCCGACGGCATGCGCGCGCTCGCGGCGGCACGGGCACGTGAGTACGACATCGTCATCCTCGACGTGATGTTGCCGCAGATGTCCGGCACGGAGGTCTGCCGCGCATTGCGCGCCGAAAGCGACGTACCGATCGTGATGCTGACCGCGCGGGACGCCGAGCGCGACCGCGTGCTCGGCCTCGAGCTGGGCGCGGACGACTACGTGACGAAGCCGTTCTCGAGCGCCGAGCTGCTCAGTCGTGTCCGCGCGATCCTGCGCCGCCGCGAGCTCGACCGCGCCAACGGCGGCTCCGCGGTGCGGCAGCTCGGCGGGCTCTATCTCGACCTCGTCCGTCACGAGGTGACGGTCGACGGCGACCCCGTCCGGCTGACGCTGTCCGAGTTCAAGGTGCTGTCGCTCCTCGCCGAGCGGCCCGAGCGGGTCGTCTCCCGGCGCGAGCTGATGCAGCACCTCTGGTCGAGCGACCACGTCGGCGACGAGCACGCGTGCGAAGTGCACGTCTCCAACCTGCGGCGCAAGATCGAGCGCGACCCGACGCGGCCGCAGAGGCTCGTGACCGTTCGCGGGATGGGCTACAAGCTGCTTTCGATTTAGGCCCTTCCGGTTTGGAAGGAGGGTTTAGCGGCGATATCGCCCGCAGGGATGCAGATGGGAACCTCGACCGGGTCCGGGCAGGGCGGGCAGCTACAGGCGATCACCGACGCCGCGCTCGCTCACCTCGAGCTCGATGCGCTGCTCCAGACGCTCGCCGTGCGCATCAGCGAGATCCTCGGCGTCGACTCGTGCACGATCGTCGTGCACGCGGCGGAGCACGACCGGGTCTTCTGCGCCGGGCCGCAGCACGACACGGTCTCGACGTACGTCGTCCCGCTCGAGCTCTCCGGCGTAATCCTCGGTGAGCTGCGGGTCGCGACGCTCACGCCGCACGACTTCGACACGGACCTCCTGCACCTCGTCGCCGCCCGGGCTGCGATGGCGATCGAGCATGCGCAGCTCTTCGAGTCCGAGCGGAAGGCGAGACACCGGCTCGAGTGCGTGCAGGCCGTGACCGACGTCGCGCTTGCGCACCTCGAGCTCGAGGAGCTGCTCCAGGCACTCCTGCTCCGGACCCGGGACATCCTCGAGGTCGACACGTGCGCCGCCCTCCTGCTCGATCCCGAGCGCAACGAGCTCGTCGCACGGGCGGCGGTCGGAATCGAGGAGGAGGTCGAGCAGGGTGTGCGCATTCCTGTCGGCGGTGGCTTCGCCGGGCGCATCGCCGCCGATCGGCGGCCGGTCATCCTCCCGGACGTCGACTACGCGCACGTGCTCAATCCGATCCTGCACGAGAAGGGGATCAAGTCGCTGATGGGCGTGCCGCTCATCGTGCACGACGACGTGATCGGCGTGATCCACGTCGGCACGCTGACGCCGCATGAGTTCACGCGCGACGATGTCGAGCTGCTCCAGCTCGTCGGAGAGCGCGCGGCGCTCGCGATCGAGAAGGCGCGCGTGCACCAGGAGATGGTACGCCTTGACCAGATGAAGCTGAACTTCGTCGCGATCGCGTCGCACGAGCTGCGCACGCCGGCGACGAGCGTGTACGGGCTGCTGACGACGCTGCGTGCGCGGGGCGACGAGCTCGCGCCGGACGTGCGTGCCGAGCTCGAGGAGACGGCGTGGTGCCAGAGCGACCGGCTGCGGCGACTGATCGAGCAGCTCCTGGATCTCTCGCGGCTCGATGCCCGCGCGATCGAGGTGCAACCGCAGCCGATCGTGCTCGAGCGGACGCTCGCCGACCTCGTGACCGGCGACGACGTGTTCGTCGACGTCGATCCTTCGCTGGCGGTCGTGGCCGATCCGCTCGTGATCGAGCGCGTGGTGACGAATCTCATCGCGAATGCGCGACAGCACGGCAAGCCGCCGGTGCACGTCCGCGCGGAGGCGCGCGACCGGCATCTGCGCATCACGGTGACCGACGCCGGCGACGGCGTCCCCGAGCAGCTCGTGCCGAGACTGTTCGAGCGATTCGAGCACGGCGGCCCGAGCGGAGGCACCGGGCTCGGCCTCGCGATCGCGAAGGCGTACGCGAACGCGCACGGCGGCGACCTGTACTACGAGCCCGGCCCGTGGGGCACGCGCTTCGACCTCGTCCTGCCGCGCAGCTGAGCCGGCGTGACACTTCGGTGACGCTGACGTATCGGTAACTGTTACCGGCCTTCGCGGGGCCATGCGTCACCCGAAACGACCGGTACCAGGTACCCCGGCGTAGGTGTGACGACTTATGCGCGGAGAACGGCGCGGCGTGGGCCCGCGAGGAAGCCGGCTTCGATCAGCAGCGGCATGACCATGGTGTCGACGACTTGCTCGCCGTCGAAGCGCTCCACTGCGAGCCGCTTTGCGCGGCCGCGTCTTACGTGGGAGACGAGTGCGGCGAGGGCGACGCGCAGCCACTCCTCCTCCGGATCCCGGAGCGGGACGAGGGAGCGGCCGCCGCGCTCGACGAAGAGCGCCGCTTCGCCGCCGAGCAGGACGACGTGCGCGCCCGCGACCCGCGCGGCACGAGCGCCCGAACGCTTCGGCCACGGCAGCGCCGCGCCGCACGGCTGCGCCGGATCGGCGGCTGCGAGCACGAGTGCCTCCGGCTCGTCGCCCTCCCGCGGCCGCAGCTCGCGCAGCCGCTCGACCGCGCCGCCGAGCGCGAACTGTGCGCCCCCCAAGCCCTCGACGAAGTAGCCACGCCTGCATGTGCCGAGGGTTTCGAGTGCGCGCAGTTGCTGGTACACGGCTCCGTATCCCCCCGGAATGCCTTCGCCGCGTACGCCATCGCGCGTGACGATCCCCTGGCGCTCGAGCAAAAGCTCTGCAAGTGCGCGCGGATCGCGCTCGCCCGCGAACAACGGAGCGGCGCGCGACCAGCGTCCCTGAGTTGCCGTAAACGCCGCG
>DATCBD010000042.1:0-4889 GCA_036512155.1 Gaiellaceae bacterium
CCCGCTCGGGATCGCGATCGAGCATCCGTTCGGCGGCGCCAGCTTGCAACCCGATCACGCTGACGGTGTGGGAGATGATGTCGTGCAGCTCGCGCGCGATCCGCGAGCGCTCCTCGGCGACCGCGGCGTCCGCCTCGCGTCTGAGCTTTGCCGCCTCCAGCGTCAGCGCCGCTGCCTCTCGCCGGCTGTGCACGAACACTCCGAGCAGCCAGAGAGCCAGCGCGAGCACTCCAAAGAACGCACCAGACCAGACTTGCTGGCCGCCGCGCTGGATATTGCGGTCCTCTATCGCGTAGATCGCGTAGGCCACAACGAACTCGCCGAGACCGAGCAGCGCGCGCGGCCGTCTGCTGAACGCGGCCACCGCATAGCTGCCAAGCGCCAACGGGAGCAATAGCTCCAGTCCCTCGGCAGAGTCTCCGCTTGCGACCGCCTGCGCGACGACGCCGATCAGGATCAATGTCCAAACAGGCAGCGGGAACTTCCGCCGCCACAGCAGCGGGAACGCGATCAGCAGCGGCAGCGGCACGGTCAGCCAGCGTGGCCCGGCGATGTGCGTTCCCAGCACGCCGCTTCGCCGCCAGACGTCGAGCTCGAGCAATACCGCTACGAACGCGGCCGCCAGCAGATCAGCCAGCAACTGTGCGATCGCAAACCGGTGTCGCATGCCACGACGATAACGCCGGCCGAGCCGATCCTCCTCAATCTCGAGATCGAATCGGGCACATCACAGGGTGGCCGCAAGAGCATCCCCGAAGCGAGCTCGGACCGACCCCGCGGACGGCGACAGAGACGGCAGGCGCTTCTACGGTCGAGTCACGAACTCTCACCCGAAAGGAGCAGCATGAAGCGTCTCGTCCTACTCGCAGCGTTGCCGGTCGCCTGCGTGGCCGCGGCAGCAGCCAGCCTCGCCGGCGCAGCCGGCCCGCCGCAAACGACACTCGACCTCACCGGAGTCATGACCTCTTTCCGCCTCGCCGTCGACGCCAAGCCCGCCGGCCCCTCCCCGGGAGACCTCGGCTACGTCTCCGGCAAGCTCTTCAAGGTCGGCAAGCCGGTTGGCCGCTACACCGGCGTCTGCGCGCAGTTCGCCGGCGGCAACCAGCAATGCACGTTCGTGCTCGGCCTCCCCGACGGGCAGATCATCTCCACCGCCGGCTACGGCCCCGCCATGAACGTCGGCAAGACCGCGCACGAGGCGATCGTTGGCGGCACCGGCGCCTACGAAGGAGCCCGCGGCCAGGCAGACGACCGCGAAGTCAGCGCAACCAAACTCGAACTCAAACTCCACCTACTTCGATAGAAGAAACCGAGCAGACGCAAACCGGCTGAAGAGCGCCCGTGCGAACGGCGCTCCTCAGCCGTAGGTCAGACGAGTCCGCTCTGGTATCCGAGTACGACGAGTAACACGCGGTTTCTCTACATCACCAACCGCACCGAACGACGAACGGCCAGGCGTGCGCACATACTTTGGATCAGTCTCACCGACTGGTCGACGAGGAAGATCGCTCGGCTGAAGGTTCATAGCCACCGGCGCACCAGTGGCTGGCTTCCGCGCCGCCCGCCCTCGGATCGAAAGAGCGAGACGTCGGCCGACGCCAGCTCAGCGGCGCTGTTCGAGAGGAGTCAGGCGGCCGCTCGTGCGGAGCGGCCGCCTGTCGCAGTTCTACGTCGAGTACGCGAAGCGTGCAGGTGCGCCTGAGGTCCGGCGGAGCAGGACGATGCCGGTGACGAGCGTCCAGAGCAGGAAGAGGACGAAGGCCGGCACGAAGCCCGCGTAGACGAAACCTGCGTTGACGGCGAGGGCGACCGCTGTCACGGCCGCGAACATGCCGAGCCAGCGCGGGAGGGCTTGGTCGCGCAGCGCGATCACCGCGACGGCCGCACAGCAGATGGCGAGCGGGTAGAGGCTCATGAGGGTGGCTGCGCCGGCGGTGTTGTCGAGGGCCTTGTACAGCTGGGTTCCCTTGGCGATGTGGTCCCGGTGGATCGCCAGCTCGGGGGCGTCGCTTGTGAGTTTGAGCAGGATGCCGGACACTCCGGCGACGACCGCCACGGTCGAGAGCCAGCCGCCTTCGCCCTCGGCGGCCCGGAGCAGGCTCCAGAGGTAGACGAGGAAGGGCAGGGCGAGGACGAGCGCCCAGGTGGCGGCGACGGCACGCCACGGAGCAAAGGTGTTGCCGTCGCCGACGGCGACGAACAGGGCGATCGGGAAGACGATCCCGCAGGCGGCTCCTAGCCGCGGCAGCATCGGTCTGGTCATCGTGGGCTCCTTCGGTCGAGGATCTTCGGCCGGAGGCTAGGACGGTGCCGCGGCGCCGTCGTCGGGCGCCACGGCTATTCGTCGTCGGCCGGCGTGGCTATTTGCGGGTAGCCCTGCAGGGGGACTCGGATCGGGCGTGGGGTTGATGCGCCTGCGGATCAGCCGCAGTACGTTCCACACATGCGTGTCCGTGCAGTGATCGACCGCTGGGGTGACGGCGCCGTCGCGCTCACGTTCGCGGGCTGGACGCAGCTCGACCTTTGGGAGCACGCACCCGCGACGATGCACGTGGTTGGCGGCCGCGGCGTCTTCGCGGTCCTACTCCTGCTCGTGACGTTGCCGCTGGCCGTGCGGCGGCGCACACCGGCGGCAACGCTCCTGACTGCGGCCGGCGCGCTCGTCCTGGTCGCGACACTCGTAAGCCACACGCAGGGGATCCCCGTCGAGATCTTCCTTGCGCTGCTGCTCGCCTTCTATTCGGTCGGCGCGCACTGCCACGATCGCCGCTCCGCCTTCGTCGGAGCTGGCGCGCTGGCAGCTATCGCAGCGGCCGACCTCGCTCGTCCCGGCGTTTTCAGCGCGAGTGGCTCCAGGCCCTCTGCATTGCTGGCGTTCGCGATCGCGTGGCTCGTCGGCCGCGACCTGCGGCGACGACGGCAGCGTGTCGCCGATCTCGAGGACCGCGCGGAGCGGCTGGAACACGAGCGCGAGGAGAAGGCGCAGCTGGCAGTCGCCGAGGAGCGTGGGCGCATCGCGCGCGAACTTCACGACGTGATCGCGCACGGCGTCAGCGTCATCGTCGTGCAAGCGCAGGCAGGACCACATCTCGTGGCCGATCCGCAGCGTGTAGTCGACGTCTTCCGGGCGATCGAGTCGAGCGGACGCGACGCACTCGTCGAGCTGCGGCGCCTGCTCGGGATCCTTCGCTCCGGCGACGAGCAACTGGCGATCGGGCCCCAGCCGGGGCTCGGCTCGCTCCAGTCGCTCGTCGAGCACCTACGCGTGTCAGGATTGCCGGTGGAGCTACGGATCGAAGGCGAACCCGCGCACCTGCCCGCCGGCATCGACCTCTCCGCCTACCGCATCGTGCAGGAGGCGCTAACGAACGTGGTCAAACACGCACAAGACGCTGCCGCCGAAGTCGTCATCCGCTACGAGCCGCGTGCGCTGGAACTCGTCGTCGTCGACGACGGCCACGGCGGCGCGACGAGCCGCAACGGCTCCGGGCACGGACTGATCGGGATGCGCGAACGGGTCGCGCTGTACGGCGGCACGCTCGAAACCGGCAAGCGAGACCGCGGTGGCTACGCCGTTCGCGCACGCCTCCCGTTCGGAGACGCGACGTGATCCGCATCCTGATCGCCGACGACCAAGAGCTCGTCCGCACGGGCTTTCGCGTCGTCCTCGATGCAGAGCCCGACTTCGAAGTCGTCGGCGAGGCAGCAGACGGCCTCGCCGCGCTCAACGCCGCCGAGACACTCCACCCCGACATCGTCCTCATGGACATCCGAATGCCCAACCTCGACGGGATCGAGGCAACACGACGGCTCGCCGCCGGCAACGGATCGCCCCGCATCCTGATCCTGACCACCTTCGACCTCGACGACTACGTCTACGAGGCCCTCCGCGCCGGCGCCAGCGGCTTCCTGCTCAAAGACGCCCGCGCCGAGGAACTCCGACAGGCGATCCGGATGGTCTCAGCCGGCGACGCGCTCCTCTCCCCCGCAATCACACGCCGGCTGATCGAGAGCTACACACGCCGCCCACCGCCGGCCACGCACCCTGCCCCGCTCACCGAGTTGACGCCACGCGAGCTCGAAGTGCTACGGCTCATCGCACGCGGGCTCTCGAACGCCGACATCGCCTGCGAACTCTTCGTCGGCGACGCCACCGTCAAAACGCACGTCGCACGCATCTTCTCCAAGCTCGACCTCCACGACCGAGCCCAAGCAGTCGTCCTCGCCTACGAATCCGGCCTCGTGCAGCCCGGCGGCGGCTGACCAGGGCTCGTTGTCGTCTGAGCCACGTCTTCGTGACTGCGAAGGCGTCAGCTACGCGTGGCTTGCGCGAGTGTTCGGGAATGTCACCCGAGCGGAGTTCGGCGTGCGACGGTCAATAGACGCCTTCGCTGGCATGGTGTGCGGAGATGTCGCCGCGACATCTCCGGCAGCGAGTCAAAACATCCCGCACGCGAACGAAGCCTGGATGGCCACGACGACGAAAGCGGCTGCACCGAAGACAAGGACGCAGAAGCCGATACCGGCGGCTACAAAACGCCACCGCTCCACTCCAGGCTCGCGAGCGACAAGCAATGCCGCCCCTGCGCCGGCTGCGGCAATGCCCGCGAGAAGCAGGACTACGAATCGAGAATCAGAGGGACGCGCACACGACTCTACGATCGCCACTCTCCTCGCCGAACCGGAACCGAGTTAACGCACCCCGCAGGCACGATCGAGGGCTTCGAGCTCTGGAACCCGGCTAACCTCGGCTATCTCGCGAACGACGCCCTGTGTCCCCTGAGCACACCGAAAGCCCCGGCCGAATCGATCGGCCGGGGCTTTCTTACGCCCGGTTGAATCGTCCGCCGGCGCTGACCCACCGGCGCAGACGACCGGGTCGGCCTTCC
>DATCBD010000043.1:0-12254 GCA_036512155.1 Gaiellaceae bacterium
TGTGCTCGAACCGCGCCGGGCTGATCGTGCCGAGCACGTGCGACGCGAGCGACTCCGCCATCTGGGGCCGCTCCGGTGCGGTCGTCGATCCGTCGACCGGCGATCTCCTCATCGCGACCGGAAACGCTCCGTGGAACGGGACGACGAACTGGGGCGACGCGGTGCTCCGGCTGGCGCCGGACGCGAGTCGCCTGCTCGGCAACTACACGCCGGCCGACACGGACCAGCTCAACGCCTCCGACCAGGACCTCGGCTCCACGTCGCCGGTCATCCTCGATGCCGGGCATCTCGCCCAAGGCGGAAAGGACGGGCACATCCGTGTGCTCTCGGTCGCTGCAATGCGCGGCACATCGCCGCACAAGGGCGGCAAAGTACAGATCGTCTCGACCCCGTCCGGCACGGATCTCTTCACGGCGCCTGCCGTGTGGCGAACGGGCTCGTCGACGTGGCTCTTCGCCGCCGACAACGGCGGCACGGCGGCGTGGCGCTACCGCAACGGGCACCTGACCGGGGTCTGGCAGCACCCGACGGGCGGGACGAGCCCGGTCGTCGCCGGCGGCCTGCTCTGGGTCTACAACCCCGGTGGCGGCCTGAACGTCTACAAGCCTGCGTCCGGCGCGCTCGTCGCGACGCTGCCCGCAGGCGGCGGGCACTGGAACAGCCCGATCGTCGTCGACGGCCACGTCGCGCTTCCCGAAGGGAACGCAAACGACCACGCCACCTCCGGCGTGCTCGATATCTGGAGCGTGGGCTAGCCGAGCTTGCGGCGCCGCACCTGCGGCGCCTGAGAACCCAAAGCTGCGTATGCGAGCGCCTGCAGTGACTCGTTCAGGTTCGCCAGCTCGCGCGTGAGGCGGAGGAAGTGCTCGTCGTTGTCGAGCCGCTTGCTCACCCTGGCGAGCTCGTCGCCGATGCGGTCGAGCCGCTCGAGCAGGACCTCGAAGCGGCGGTCGGAGAGGTCGCCCTCCATGCCGCTCATTGTAGGCCCGCCAGCTCGGCCCGCGAGCGCACGACGACGGTCCCGGGGCCTAGCTCGCGCAGCACCTCGTCGAGCGAGCCGACGACCGCGACGCGCCGGGCCGCCCCCACGTGGGCGAGCGCCATCTCGGCCAGCTCGCGCGGAGCGTCGGTGAAGACGCCGATGCGGACGCCGGCGCCGTCGAGGCGGCGGAGTGACGCGCTCGTCTCCGCACGGGGCCGGAAGTGGAGGGGACCGCGGTCGGCGGCGAAGCGCTGAAGCAGCGGCCGCCAGTCGCCGAGGCTCTCGTCGAGGAGTGCGGCCGCCTCCGTCCGGTCCTCCGGCAAGTCGAGCTCGACGCGCGTGCGGCGTGCCGCGTCCTCGAGCCAATCGCGCCACAGAGGCCGCGTGTCGGCGAGCACTGCATCGAGATCGAGAGCGACGGCGTCCACGTTGGGCCATGCTAGAGTCGCGCTCCACAAACCGGCGAGCGGTAAGGGAACTCCGGTGCAAGACCGGGACGGTCCCGCCGCTGTAAGGGGAGACGCTTCTCCACCACGAACGCCACTGGGCCTCACGGCCTGGGAAGGCGGTGGAGGAGGGAGCCCCGAGTCAGAAGACCTGTCGCTCGCCGCGAAAACCGAACCCCTCGCGGAAGGGAGGATTCGTGCTTCGTCGTTCCGTCGTTCTCGTGGCCGCCCTCGCGGCCATCTTCGTGCCGCTCGCGGCAGCCAAGCCCAACGCGGCGTCGTTCCCGGTCACCATCCACGCCGCCAACGGTGACGTTGTCATCAAGTCGAGACCGACGCGCATCGTCTCGCTCTCACCGACAGGCACGGAGGATCTCTTCGCCGTCGGTGCCGGGTCGCAGGTGATCGCCGTCGACAACGACTCGGACTATCCGAAGAACGCGCCGCACACGACGCTCTCCGGCTACACGCCGAACGTCGAGGCGATCGCCGGCTACAACCCCGACCTCGTCGTCGTGTCGAACGACATCGGCGGCGTCGTCGAGTCGCTGCAGAGCCTCCACGTCACCGTCCTGCTGGAGCCGGCCGCCGACACCATCGCGCAGGCGTACGACGAGATCCGCCAACTCGGGGCTGCGACCGGCCATCAGGCGCAATCGACGAAGGTCGTCGGCGGAATGGAGACGGCGCTGACGAAGATCCTGCGCAGCGTCCCCAAGTCGAACCGGCATCTCACCGTGTACGACGAGCTCGACCCGACGTACTACTCGGCGACGTCGTCGACGTTCATCGGCCGCATCTTCAAGCTGTTCGGCTTCAAGAACATCGCCGACGCGGCCGACACGACGCACTCCGGCTATCCGCAGCTGAACGCGGAGTACATCGTCACGTCGAACCCTGCCATCGTGGTGCTCGCCGACACCGTGTGCTGCGGCCAGTCGGCCGCAACCGTCGCCGCCCGTCCGGGCTGGGGCGGCATCTCCGCGGTGACACACAAGCGCGTCGTCGCCGTCAACGACGACGTGGCGTCGCGTTGGGGCCCGCGCATCGTCGACTTCGCCCGCGCGATCGCAGCGGTGGCGCGGAAGAAGTAGTGGCCGCCGTCGGCAGCGCGGAAGTAACCGTCCGGGCGCGAGGAGTCTCGCGCCCGTGGCGGTTCCTCGCCGGCGCGTTCCTCGTCGCCGCGCTGCTCGTCGGGCTGGGCGTCGGCCCGGTCGACATCGGCGTGTCGGCGATCGTCGAGTCGGCGCTCTCGCACCTGCCGGTCCTCCACATCCACTCGCCGCTCTCGAGCCTCGACGAGGCGGTGCTGTGGCAGATCCGTGCGCCGCGCGTCGTGCTCGCGGCCATCGTCGGCGGCATGCTCGCGATCGCGGGCTCGTCGTACCAGGGCGTCTTCCACAATCCGCTCGCCGACCCGTATCTCCTCGGCGTCGCCGCCGGCGCGGGGCTCGGCGCGACCCTCGCCATCGCGTACGGCCACGTCGGTCACTCCGGCCAGCTCCTGCCGCTGTCGGCGTTCGTCGGCGGCCTCGCCGCAGTCGGCGCGACGTACGTGCTCGGGCGGTCGGCCGGCTCCGTGCGAGTGGTGGGGTCGTTCGTGCTCGCCGGGGTGACGGTGACGCTCTTCCTCACCGCCATCCAGACGTTCGTGCAGCAGCAGCACTCGAACACGCTGCGCGACGTGTACGCGTGGATCCTCGGCGGCTTCTCGACTGCGAACTGGAGCCAGGTCGAAGTGGCGGCGCCCTACATCGCGGTGAGCTCCATCGCGATCCTGCTCCACCGCCGCATGCTCGACGTCCTCAGCGTCGGCGACGAGGAGGCCGCGAGCCTCGGTGTGAACGTCCCTCGCCTGCGGCTCGTACTCGTGATCGCCGCCACAGCCGGCACCGCCGCTGCCGTCTCGGTCAGCGGGCTGATCGCGTTCGTCGGGATCATCGTCCCGCACACGATCCGGCTGCTCGTGTCCACGAGCTATCGCGCCGTCGTGCCGCTGTCGTTCGTGGTCGGCGCGGGCTTCCTCGTGCTCGCCGATGTGCTCGCGCGCACGATTATCTCGCCGGCCGAGCTGCCGATCGGCGTCGTCACGGCTTTCTTCGGCGCCCCGTTCTTCGCCATTGTCTTGCGCTCGGCGAGGACGATGCGGTGATCGAGCTGCGCGATCTCGCGGTGCGGTTCGGTAGCACCGAGGCTGTCCGCGACCTCTCGCTCGAGGTCGCGAACGACGAGTGGGTCATGCTCATCGGCCCGAACGGAGCGGGCAAGACGAGTGTGCTGCGCGCGCTCTGCGGCCTCCTTCCGTTCGACGGCGATGCGCGCGTCGATGGACGGGATGTTCGGACGTTCGGCCGCCGCGAGCTCGCCCGGCTCATCGCGTTCGTGCCGCAGAACCCCACCACGCCGTCGGAGCTCACCGTCGCCGAGTACGTGCTGCTCGGCCGGACCCCGCACCTCGGCTATCTCGGCGTGGACGGGAGGCGGGACCGGAAGGCGGTCGCGCACGCGCTCGAGCGCCTCGACCTGCTCCCCTTCGCGGAGCGCGGGCTCGGCTCACTCTCCGGCGGCGAGCTCCAGCGCGCCGTGCTCGCCCGCGCGCTTGCACAGGAGGCGCCGATCCTCCTCCTCGACGAGCCGACGACGTCTCTCGACCTCGGCCGCCAGCAGCAGGCGCTCGAGCTCATCGACTCGCTCCGCCGCGACGGGCTCACCGTTCTCTCGACGATGCACGACCTGACACTCGCCGGGCAGTACGCCGACCGGCTCGTCTTGCTCGATCGCGGCACGGTCGCCGTGGAGGGGACTCCGAGCGAGGTGCTCTCTGCCGCGAACCTCGCCGCGTACTACGGTGCGAGCGTGCGCATCGTCTCCGACGAGGCCGGGCTCTTCGTGCTCCCCACGCGCTGGTGAGCTCCACCGCCGCGATCCTCACGATCGGCAACGAGCTGGTCTCCGGTGACGTGCCGAACTCGAACGGCTCGTGGCTCGCGCGCCGGCTCGCGCCGCTCGGCGTCTCCGTCCGGCTGATCGCGGCCGTGCCGGACGTGATCGACGACATCGCCGAGTTCGTGCGCAGGGAGGCGCCGCTCGTCGACTTCCTCCTCGTGACCGGCGGCCTCGGCGGCACGCCGGACGACCTGACCCGCGAGGCGATCGCGCACGCGTTCGGCGCCGAACAGGAGGAGGTCGCGGATCTCGCCGCGGACCTGCGCGCACGCTTCACCCGTGACCCCGAATACGCCGCCGCGTGGGCGCGCCTGCCGGCCGGAAGCAGGCCGCTCCCGAACCCGCTCGGCGGTGCGCCCGGCTTCGCGATCGAGAACGTCTACGTCATGCCCGGGCTGCCGGCCGAGATGGAGGCGATGTTCGACGCGGTCGCGGAGGAGTTCCGCCGCGGCGAGCCGATCGGCTCGTGGCGCCAGACGTACCGGACGCGCGAGAGCGCGATCGCACCGCTGCTCGTGGAAGCCGGAGAGCGCTGGCCGGGCGTCGTCATCGGCTCGTATCCGATCTTTCCGCTCGAAGGGCCGCAGGTGGAGGTGGTGGTGAAGTCGAGCGACGCGAAGGCGCTCGCCGAGGCGTCCGCGTGGCTCGCTTCAGCGATCGAAGATCGCGGCTGAGGGTAGATAGAACGCCGCGATCGCGAACGTCAGCACGACGGCGGCGAGTGGACTGAAGAACGCGAGCACGAAGACGGCGCCGTACATCGGAATGCCCGGGATGTAGGCGCGGTCGACTGCGCGGAGCGCAGAGTCGGACACCGCGTCCCCGATCAGCCGCCGGTTGCGCCGCGCGTACTGCCACCAGATCTGATGCAGCACCGCCATCACGACGAGCGTCGCGGCGTACGCGAGCGTGGCCGCCTGCTCGCCGTCCCGCTGGAGGTAATCGCCGACGAGCTTCGTCGGGAACGGCAGGAACGCGACCGTGAGCAGCAGGAGGTTGTTGACGAACAGCATCGTGCGGTCGGTGCGCGCCATCAGCGACACCGTGTGGTGATGGTTCATCCAGATGATCCCGATGGTGATGAAGCTCGTCACGTAGGCGAGATACCCCGGCCACAGATGCAGCAGCTGGTGGCCGAGATTGCGGCCGGAGCCGACGGAGAACTCGAGCACGAGCAGCGTGGCGGCGATTGCGAACACGCCGTCGCTGAACGTCTCGAGGCGACCGGTGCCGGGTTCGTCCATGCCGGAATCGTGGCGCACGCGGATGATGGCGTCCTGCCGCACCGTCAGGCTCACGCTGTGAGCGAGCGCCAGTTCGCCTTTCGTCCCTGGCTCCTGGCGGCCGCGCTGCGGCCGGTCCTGTTCGGCGTCGCGATCGCGGCCGGCGTGCTCGCCGGCGACCGCAGCGGATCGTTCTGGGTCGGCCTGCTCGCCTTCCTCGTCGCCGAGGGCGCGGGGAAGGCCTTGCGGCGCCTCATTCGCGGCCGCTACGCGGACGCGGTCTACGAGCTGTTGTGGCCGGGTGCCGCCACCGGGCTCGCGATCCTCTTCACCGAGGTCGGGCTCGTCGAATGGGCGTCGGCGATCGTGGCAATCGTCGCCGCCGGGCTCGTGAAGAACACGCTCGCCGCCGCCTTCCTGCCGCCCCGCGTAGGAGGCACACGCTGGCTCCGCCTCGAGGAGTGGGGTGTGCCCGGAGTGGACGACATCGTCGAGGGCCGCTGGACCGAAAAGGAGCCACGATGAACCCGTATCCCGTCCGTGTCGAAGGGCGGCTCGACGAGCCGCTCGCCCGCTGGCTCTGGCTCGTGAAGTGGCTGCTCGCGCTGCCGCATTGGATCGTGCTCGCGGTGCTGTGGGTGATCGCGCTCGTGCTCACCGTCGTCGCTTTCATCGTGGTGCTCTTCACGGGGCGCTACCCGCGGGGCATCTTCGACTTCGTCGTCGGCGTCATGCGCTGGAGCTGGCGCGTGACCTTCTATGCGGTCGGCGCGATCGGAACCGACCGGTACCCACCGTTCACGCTCGCCGACGTGCCGGACTACCCGGCGCGGCTCGAGATCGACTACCCGGAACAGAACCGGCGCGGGCTGCGGCTCATCGGCCGGTGGCTGCTCGGCATCCCGCAGTACGTCATCGTCGGAGCCTTCGGCGGCGGCATCGGCTGGGGCGCGCACAATCTGGGCGTCACGACGGTGCTCGTGTTCGTCGCCGGCGTCCTCCTGGCGGTGAAGCGGGAGTATCCGCGCGGCCTCTTCGACCTGATCATGGGCTTCAACCGCTGGACGCTGCGCGTTACCGCCTACGCGCTCTTCCTCACGGCGGAGTACCCGCCGTTCCGGTTCGACCAGGGCGGGGACGAGCCGCACTAGCTTTACGCGCCTTTTACCGGGTGCGGCGCAAGAAGCATCCCTCGGCAGGCATCTCTCCTAGCAACAACCCAGCTGGGGGGAATCCTGATGAAGAAGCTGACCATCGCTGCGATCGTGATCGCAGCGCTCGCTTGCGCGGGGATCGCGGTCGCCCGCAACGTCGACGGCGGAGCGCAGAGCGCGACCGCCGTCAACGCGACCTTCACCGCGACGTCGGTGAAGAGCGCCGACACTCACACGTGCACGACCTCGACGGGCAAGACGATCGCCTCGACGCAGGCGACCTACACCGGCACCGCGTCCGGCTCGCCCGATCTCACCGGCGCGGCGACGATCAACGCCCGCAGCACCATCGACACGACCGACGGTCTCGGCGTCGTGAACGGGACGCTCAAGGTCGGCAAGGCCGAGGCGCACTTCTCTGCCGTGTACGACCACGGCGCCATCGCCGGGACCGCGTCCGGCCACGCCGCGACACCGCACGTGCAGCTGCTGGCAAACGTCTCCGCGACGTTCAGCGCGACGGCCGGGTTCACCGGCGGGAAGATCGGTGGGACCTCCGGCGGATCCGCGGTCGAGCTCGGGCCGGGCGGCTGCGGCGAAGCGAAGACACCCCAGAAGACCGTGCAGGCGGACGGCGCGATCACGGCCGTCACGGCCGGATCGATCACGGTGGGAAGCCTGACGTGCACCGTCCCGACCTCGCTCGCGGTCACGGTCGCCACGAGCTACCCGGTCGGCACGCGTGTCGAGATCAGTTGCTCGAACGTCGGCGGGGTGAAGACGCTGGTCAAGATCGACGGGAAGAAGCACTGAGCTCTCGCCCGATGAGGCGCACGGGCTCGAGATCCGTGTGCTGCAGGTGCTGGAGCATCACGCGGTCGCAGCCCGCCTGTTCGTACTCGTACAGGCGGGTTGCGACTTCGTCCACCGAACCGAACAGCGCTCGCTCCGCGTAGGCGGCGAGCCAGTCGTCGAACGCGTCGTCGCGCCGCCGCCGGCCGTACAGCTCGCGGGCGCGATCGAGTGCTTCCTGATGCGTCGACCCGATGATGCAGCCGGTCATGACGGAGAAGCGCAGCGGCGCGACGCGCGGACGGATGGCCGCAGCCTCTTCGGGCGTCACGAAGGGCGTGTTGTACTCGTCCGCGAACCGCAGCGCCGGCTCGACCGTGCCGCGCTTGCCGCTGCCGCCGACGAGGATCGGCGGGTGCGGCCGCTGCACCGGCTTCGGGAGCCCGGGCGCGTCCTCGAGCGTGTAGTGGCGCCCGCGGAAGTCGACGCGGTCCTCCGTCCACAGCCGGTGCACGATCTCGAGCTGCTCGGCGAACATCTCCACGCGCACGCGCGTCTCCGGAAACGGGAAGCCGAAGGCGCGGTGCTCGCGCTCCATCCAGCCCGCGCCGAGCCCGAGCTCGATCCGGCCGCCAGAGACGTGGTCGGCAGTCGCGACGGCGTTCGCCAGCAGCGCCGGCGCGCGGAAGGTGGCGGGGGAGACGAGCGTGCCGAAGCGGAGCGTCGTCGTCCGGGCTGCGAGTGCGGCGATCGTCGTCCACGCGTCGTGCGCGACGTTCGCGCTCTCGTCCGCCTGCGAGATGTAGTGGTCGGAGCGGAAGAGCGTCTCGACGCCGTGCTCCTCGCACGCCTCCGCGAGCGCGCACCAGTGGTCCCAGGTAACGCCTTCCTGCCCCTCGATCATGAGCGCGACGTTCATCGTGCGGCGATTGTACGAGCAAGCTCGATGGTGGACCGCCACTCGGTGCCGCCGACGATGCTCGTCACACCGCGGTAGATCAGCGCGCGCAGGAGGTACTGCGCGTCGACGATGTCCGCGAGCTCGGGCGGTGCTCCTTCCCAGACGAGCGCGTCGGCGACGACGACGGCATTGGCAAACTCGCGTGGACGCCAGTACGGCGTGAAGTCGATGATCGCGGGTGGAAGTGTGTCGTGGAAGAGGACGTTCCCCGTGAGATCTCCGTGAATCAACGTGCTCTCGTCGAATACGGGTCGCAGCGCGATCAGGATGTCGTCGAGGCCCGGAAAGGGCTCGCCGTCCCAGGCGACGCGATCGCCCGTCGCCCAGGGCTCGACGCCTATGTCGATGATCTCCGCCAGACGCGGCACCTCGGCCAAAGCGTCGTGGAGGCGTTCGCCCGCGGCGATGATGTCGAGCCAGCGGCCGGGCTCGTGCGCGCCCTCGACGTATGTCCACGCGGTCCAACCATCGACGATGAGTGGCACAGGCGGCGCGACGCGCACGGCGTCGCTCCGCACCCCTGAAAGCACGTCGGCCTGCCACGCGATCTCCGCCGCTGCGCGGTCGAGCGGCTTCAGGACGAGTGAACCGACCCGCCACGACGTGCCGCGGCCGCCAGGCAGCAGCTCGGGCTCGCCCTCGACGTCGAAGGCTTCCAGGACATGCACGGGCGGTCTGGGCATGGCCGATCGAGGCTAGTTGATCGCCCGGCTACGATCGGTCGATGGCCGCGACGCAGCCGGAGACCTACCTCGAAGACCTGAATCCGGCCCAGCGGGAGGCCGTTCTCACAACGGAAGGCCCGCTCCTCGTCGTCGCCGGCGCCGGCTCCGGCAAGACGCGCGTGCTCACGCGGCGGATCGCGCATCTGCTCGCCGCCGTCGGCGCGAAGCCGCCCGAAATCCTCGCCATTACGTTCACGAACAAGGCCGCCGCCGAGATGCGCGAGCGCCTCGAAGACCTCGTCGGCCCGCCCGCGCGCGCCGCCTGGGTGATGACCTTCCACGCCGCCTGCGGCCGCATCCTCCGCCGCGAGGCGCCGCGGCTGGGCTACCGCACGAATTTCACCATCTACGACTCGGCCGACCAGCTCCGTCTCGTCAAGCGGTGCCTCGAGGAGCTCGACCGCGACCCGAAACGGTTTACGCCGCGCGGCATCCACTCGCAGATCTCGAACGCGAAGAACCAGCTCGTCGGGCCTGCCGAGTACGCGAGCCGCGTGTCGAGCTTCTACGACCAGACGGTCGCCGACGTGTACGAGCTGTACCAGCAGAAGCTGTTTGCGTCGAACGCGGTCGACTTCGACGACATGCTCTACCTCGCGGTCGACGTCCTCGAGCGCTTCCCCGAGGCGGCGGAGAAGTGGCAGAGCGCGTTCCGCTACATCCTCGTGGACGAGTACCAGGACACGAACCACGCGCAGTACCGGCTTTTGCGGATCCTGTCCGCAAAGCACGAGAATGTGTTTTGCGTCGGGGACCCAGATCAGTCCGTCTACTCGTTCAGGAGTGCGGACATTCGCAACGTCCTGGACTTCGAGAAGGACTTCCCCGGGGCGAAGACGTTGACGCTGGACCAGAACTACCGTTCGACGAACGCGATCCTCGAGTCGGCGAACACGGTCATCCGGCACAACCGCGAGCGCAAGGACAAGAACCTCTGGTCGGAGCTCGGCGACGGCGAGCCCGTCCGCGTCGTCGAAGTGGAGGACGAGCACGCGGAGGCGCGCTACGTCGCCGCCGAGATCGCGCTCCTCGTCGAGCAGGGGTACTCCGGCAGCGAGGTCGCCGTCTTCTACCGGACGAACGCACAGAGCCGCGTGCTCGAGGATGTGCTCGTCCGCCAGGGCGTCGCCTACCAGGTGATCGGCGGCCCGCGCTTCTACGAGCGCGCCGAGGTGAAGGATCTCGTCGCATACCTCCAGGTGATCGACAACCCGTACGACGCCGTCTCGCTCGTGCGCATCGCCAACCGGCCGCGCCGCGGCATCGGCGACTCGACGCTCGCGCGCCTGCAGAGCTACGCGGACGCGCAGGACATCTTGCTGTGGGAGGCGACCGAGTTCGCGGAGGAGGCGGGCGTCGGCGCCGCGCCGCAGAAGGCCGTGCGCGCGTTCCGGACGATCATCGAGTCGTGCATGTCGGGCGCGCTCGAGCTCGAGGTGCCGGAGCTGATCGAGCGCGTGCTCGAGCAGTCGGGCACGATCGCCGCCCTCGAAGCCGAGCGGACGATTGAGGCGGATGGTCGCATCGAGAACCTTCAGGAGCTCGTCTCGCTTGCACGCGAGTGGCAGGAGCAGAACACCGAGCCGAACCTGTCGTCGTTCCTGCAGGAGGTCTCGCTCTACTCCGACCAGGACGCGATCCGCGGCGAGGGCTCGCTCGTCACACTGATGACGCTGCACAACGCGAAGGGGCTCGAGTTCCGCGCGGTGTTCCTCATCGGCCTCGAGGAGGGCATCTTTCCGCACTCGCGATCGATAGAGGAGCACGGCGTCGAGGAGGAGCGGCGGCTCTGTTACGTCGGCATGACGCGCGCGATGGAGAAGCTGACGCTGCTGCACGCGTCGTCGCGGATGCTCTACGGCGGCCGCTCGTACAACCTCGCGTCGCGCTTCCTCGACGAGCTGCCCGAGCAGTGGGTCGAGCGCGACCAGCTGCGGCCGGCGTCCTGGTCGAACTACGGCGCGCCGAAAGGCTCCGTCGCCACGCGGGAGAACGTGCCGACACTGTCGGCGGGCGACTCGGTGCGGCACGGCACGCTCGGCGAGGGCGTCGTCCTCCGGCTCGAGGCCGGCGGCGTCGCGGTCGTCCGCTTCGCCGGCGACGGCTCTGAGCGGCGGCTCATGCTCGACTACGCCCCGCTCGAAAAGATTTAGGCTCAGGCCGTGGCCCTCGAGGTTCGTCCCTGCGCCGACCGCGCCGAGTTCGCCCGCGCGCTCTACGGCATCTTCCAGTACTTCGGCCCGACGCCGCCGGACGACGCGATCGACCGCTGGCTCGGCTGGGTCGGCACCGAACGCATGCATGCGGCGTTCGAGGACGGCGAGGTCGTGGGCGGCGCCGGCGCGTTCACCTTCGACTTCACCGTTCCCGGCGGCTCGCTGCCGTGCGCGGGCGTCACGGTCGTCGGCGTCTATCCGACGCACCGCCGGCGCGGAGCCCTGCGCGCGATGATGCGCGCGCAGCTCGACGACGTGCACGCGCGCGGCGAGCCGATCGCGGGGCTGTGGGCGTCGGAGGAGACGATCTACGGGCGCTTCGGCTATGGCATCGCGTCCTGGGCCGGCGACGTGACCATCGGCCGGGACCGCGGAGGGTTCGCGCGGCCGCTCGAGAGCCGCGGACGCGCGCGCTCGGTGACACCGGAGGAGGCGGCGACGCTCTTCCCGCCGGTCTGGGAGGCGCTGCGCGCGCAGCGCTCCGGCATGTTCGTCCGCGACGAGAGCTGGTGGGCGGGCCGCGTGCTGCGGACGCCCGACGAGCAGAAGGCGACGCCGAAGCGGCTGGTCGCGCTCGAGCTGGACGGGTCGGTCCAGGCGTATGCCATCTACAAGACGACGCCCGGGTTCGAGGGGTTCGTCTCCAAGGCGAAGCTCGAGGTCGTCGAGGCGGTGGGGGCGACGCCGCAGGCGACAGCGGAGATCTGGCGCTTCCTCCTCGACGTCGACTGGATGGACACGATCACGGCGGGGCTCATCCCGGTAGACCATCCGCTTTTCCTGCTCCTCGCCAACCCGCGCCGCGCCCG
>DATCBD010000044.1:0-5086 GCA_036512155.1 Gaiellaceae bacterium
GACGGCTCGGGGAACTTCGTCAGGACGATGCGCAGCATCCCGTACGTCCCCGCCTTCGCGACGACTCCGGAGAGGATGGCCGTCACCTCGGGCGGCGCCTCACGATACGAATCGGGCAGCCAGCCGTGGAACGGGAAGAGCGGCGCCTTGATCGCGAACGCGAGCATGAAGCCGAGGAAGAGCCATCGGCTCGTGCTCGGCGGCGAGTCCACGAGGTCGAACGTCCCGACCTTGAGGCCGTACACGATGATCGCCGCGAGCATGACGAGCGAGCCCGCCATCGTGTAGATGAGCAGCTTGAGCGTCGCGCCGATCCGGTTCGCTCCACCCCACACGCCGATGAGGACGTAGAGCGGGATCAGCATCGCCTCGAAGAACGCATAGAAGAGGAGCAGGTCCTGCGAGACGAACACGCCGACGGTCGCGCCGGTGAGCATCAGCATCAGCCCGAAGTACGCGCGCGGACGATCGCGCCCGACCCAGAACCCGTAGCCGATGCACGCGGCCATCACGACGACGGTGAGGCCGACGAGCCAGAGCGAGAAGCCGTACTCGCCGACATGGTATGAGACGTGCAGGTCCTTGATCCACGGCGTCCTCTCCGAGAACTGCAGACCTGTGCGCGTGAAGTTGAAGCGCGCCGCCTGCTCGATCCAGAACCCGACCTCGACGAGCGAGACGAGCACAGCGAGGCTGCCGGTCGCGTAGCGCGACAGCGGCAGGATCCAGATCGCGAGCGCCCCCGCGATCGGGAGCCAGATGAGCACCGAGGTGATGGTCGACGTCGTCATCGAACGACCAGGAAGACGACGCCGACGATGGCGAGGCCCGTGCCGAGAAACAGGACGTACGTGCGCAGGAGCCCGGTCTGGAGGCGGCTCGCCCCTTGACCGAGCTCGAGCGCGCCTTCGCCGAGATCAGGCCCGGTGGCGAGGATGACGGGCTCCTCGAAGTCGCGGCGCAGCCACGAGGCGAACGCGGCGGCGGGGCGGTAGAAGAGCGCGTCGTACGCCTCGTCGAAATACAGCTTGTGCTCGAGCGTCCGCTGTACTGCGGGCAGCCGCGGAACAGCCAGGGACGCCTCGCCGCGCCCGTACAGCGCGTACGCGACGCCGATGCCGGCGAGGCCGAGGAGCACCGCGAGCACGGACGCGATTGCCTCCTGCGTGTTCGTCGGCTCCGCGACACCGAGCGTCTGCGCGACCGGCGCGAGCCAGTTCGTCAGCGGGTGCCAGAACGGCGAGAACTGGATCCAGCCGCCGATGACCGCGAGCACGGCGAGGACGCCGACCGGTACGAGCATCGTCAGCGGCCCCTCCTGTCCGTGATGCGCATGGTGATGTTCGCGCACGAACGCGCTCGGCTCGCCGGGGAACACAAGGAAGTACAGGCGGAAGGTGTACACGCCCGTGAGGAACGCGCCCACGAGCCCGGCGCCGGCGAGGATGACGCCGTACCAGTGGTCGTGCAGTGCGGCCGCGATGATCGCGTCCTTCGAGAAGAAGCCGGCGAACGGCGGCACGCCGACGAGCGCGAGGCTGCCGACGAGGAACGCCCACTTCGTCCACGGCATGAGCGCGCCGATGCCGCGCATCTTGCGGATGTCCTGCTCGCCGGAGAGCGCGTGGATGACGAGGCCCGCGGCCATGAACAGCAGTGCCTTGAAGAACGCGTGCGTCATCAGGTGGAACATCCCGCTCGCGTACGCGCCGACGCCCGCGCCGAGGAACATGTAGCCGATCTGCGACATCGTCGAGTACGCGATCACGCGCTTGATGTCCGTCTGCACGAGCGCGATCAGTCCGGCGACGAGAAGCGTCAGCGCGCCCATCCCGGCGGCGACGAGCTCGACCGTGCGCGCCTGCTCGAAGATGGGATGCGTGCGCGCGATGAGGTAGACGCCGGCGGTGACCATCGTCGCCGCATGAATGAGGGCGCTGACCGGCGTCGGGCCTTCCATCGCGTCCGGGAGCCAGGTGTGCAGCGGGATCTGCGCCGACTTCGCCGCTGCGCCGCCGAGCAGCCCGAGCGCGACGAGGTTGACCGCCGTGGGCGACAGCTGCGCCGCGGTCGCGAACGACGTGCCGAACTCGAGCGAGTGCGAATGGAAGATGAGGACGAAGAACGCGAGCGCCATCGTCGCGTCGCCGACCGCGTTCATGATGAACGCCTTCTTGGCTGCCGCCACCGCGGACGGCCGGTCGTGCCAGAAGCCGATCAGCAGGTAGGACGAGAGGCCGACGAGGCCCCAGCCGGCGAGCAGGATCAGGAGGTTGCCGCCCTGGACGAGCAGCAGCATCGAGAAGACGAACAGCGACATGTACGCGAAGTAGCGCCGCTCCTCGTCGTCCCCGTCCATGTAGCCGATCGAGTAGAGGACGATCAGGCCGCCGATGCCGGCCACGATGAGCATCATCATCGTGCTGAGCGGGTCGACGAGCACGCTCAGGCCGACCTTGAAGCTGCCGCTCTGCAGCCACGTCCAGGCGGTGTACGTGATGCCCGCGCGATCGTTCGACGCGCGCAGTGCGAAGAACGCCCAGGTCGCGCCGCCGAACGCGACGAAGACGCTCGCCGTCGAGATCCAGCCGGCGACGGCACGAGGGATGCGCGTGCCGCCGAGCAGGATCACGATGGTGCCCGCCAGCGGAGCGAAGAGACAGAGCCAGGCGCCGTCCCTCATCCGCGCAGCTCCGACAGCTTGTCGACGTCGAGCGCGAGACGCCGGCGGTTGATCGCCACCACGAGGCCGAGACCGACGCACACCTCGGAGGCGGCCACCGCCATCACAGCGAGCGCGAAGATCTGCCCCGCGCCGTTGCCGGCGTGCCGCGCGAACGCGATCAGTGCGAGGTTGCCGCCGTTGAGCATGATCTCGAGCGAGAGCAGGACGATGATCGGGTTGCGCCGCAGGAGCACGCCGAGCGCGCCCGTCCCGAAGAGGAACGCGGAGATGCCGAGATACCAGGCGATGCCGGGGCCCTGCATTACGTGGCCCTCTTCGTGTGCGACCCGAGGATGACGCCGCCGACGGCCGCGATGAGCAGGACGATGGACGTGATCTCGAACGCGAGCAGGTGGTCGGTGAGGAAGAGCCGTCCGATCCAGCCCGGCGTCCCGAACGTCGCGTTGACGTGGTCAGAGTGGCTCAGGCGGCCGCCGGCCTTCAGCGCGACCGCAACGATGATCTCGAGGAAGATCGAGCCCGCAGCGAGCACAGCTGCGATCGACTGCCAGTTCGGCCCTCCCGCCCACGGCGTCTCCATGCGCGGGCCGATGTACGCGATGACGAACAGGAACATCACCATCACCGCACCGGCGTAGACGAGCACTTGCGCTGCGGCGACGAACTCCGCCGACAGCAGCAGGTAGAGGACGGCGAGCGAGCCGAGGTTCCCAATGAGCGCGAGCGCGGAGTAGAAGGGGTTCCTGAACGACACGACGGCGACGCCTGAGGCGAGGCACGCGAAGCCCGCCCCGACCCACACGATCCACACCAGGATGTTCCCGGCCGACGCGAGGATCACGAGTCCGACCTGTAATAGGGGATCGGCGTGTCGAAGATCGCCGGGTCGGCGATCGGGGTCTTCTTCATCGGCTCCGCGAGCAGCATGTCCTTCGTGTAGATCTGGTCATCGCGATTGTGCTCGGAGAGCTCGTACTCGTTGCCGAGCGTGATCGCGTCGAACGGGCACGCGAGCTCGCAATAGCCGCAGAAGATGCAGCGACTCATGTTGATCTCGTAGATGCGTGCGTACCGCTCGCCTGCGGAGACGCGGTTCTCGGGCGTGTTCTCCGCCGCGACGACGCGGATGCAGTCGGCAGGGCACGCGGCCGCGCACAGCGAGCAGCCGACGCACTTCTCCAGCCCGTTCGCGTGCGTCCACAACCGGTGCCGGCCGCGGAAGCGCGGATAGAGCGGGCGCCGCTCCTCCGGATACTGCGTCGTGATCGGCTTCTTGAGGATCTGCCGGAACGTGACGGCGAAGCCCTTCAGCGTCGAAACGGGCTGCGGGCTCACGTCGCCGCCACGATGATCGCGGTGACGAGGGCGTTGAGCGTCGCCACCGGCAGGAGAACCTTCCAGCCGAAGCGCATGAGCTGGTCGTAGCGCAGGCGCGGGAGCGTCGCCCGCAGCCAGATGAAGGCGAAGAGCACGCCGAGCAGCTTCAGCACGAACCAGATCGGGCCGAGGTTCCACGGGCCGTGCCAGCCGGAGAAGAAGAGCGTCACCATCAGCCCGGAGAGCGTGATCAGGTTGATGTACTCGGCCGTCTGGAAGAGGCCCCAGCGCATGCCGGAGTACTCGGTGTGGTAGCCGGCGACGAGCTCCTGCTCCGCCTCCGGAAGGTCGAACGGCGCGCGGCTCGTCTCGGCGATGCCGGCGAAGAAGAACACGAGCAGGCCGAAGAACTGCGGAATGACGAACGGCAGCGTCACGCCCTGCCGGTGGACGATGTCGACGAGCGAGAGCGAGCGTCCAAGGATGACGACGCCGAGCACGCTCAGTGCGAGCGACACCTCGTACGAGACGAGCTGCGCGCACGTGCGCATCGAGCCGAGGAGCGAGAACTTCGACTCCGACGCCCAGCCGCCGACGATGAAGCCGTAGATGCCGATCGACCCGAGCGCGAAGATCAGGAGCAGCGAGATCGGGACGTTGACGACCTCACCGGTCACCTGCCAGTGGTAGATCTTCCAGCCGGGCCCCCACGGGATGACCGAGAACGCGGCGAGCGCGGTGAACATCGAGATGACGGGCGCGAGGATGTACGGGAGGTCGATCGCGCTCGACGGAGCGAAGGCCTCCTTGCGGACGAGCTTCACGAGGTCGGCGATCGGCTGCAGCAGCCCGAACGGGCCAGCGCGGTTCGGGCCGTAACGGTTCTGTAGACGGCCGAGGCCCTTGCGCTCGAGCCACGTCAGGTACGCGAACGCGACCATGACGAGGTTCACGATGATCGCCGCCTTGATGAGGCTGATCCACCACGGCTCCACTACGCGTTCACCTCGACGGTGCCGCGCAGGTCGCCTGCGTGCTCGCGCGCGATGCGTACGACGCCCTTGCGCAGATCCTTCGCGATGC
>DATCBD010000045.1:0-18417 GCA_036512155.1 Gaiellaceae bacterium
CTCGGAAGCGCAGACACGTGCGCTCATCGCCAAGGCCGAGAAGTACGGCAGCGGCAACGGCCTCGCCGACATCGACAAATACCAACTCGGCACAGCGTGGCTCCCCATCGCGCTCAAACTCGCCCAGGCAATACGCGACGCCCACGTCGGCACCAAAGACGACACGGTCACACTCGATGACGCCCACGCACGAGCCCTCAAACCCCTTCTCCAGATGACTCCCACTTTCGGCCTGACAGGAATCTCGGACCTGCGCGAGCGACTCTTCAACGATCTCGGGCGCCCAACGCCGCGGTAACCCTAAGGAACCGACGAGCCGAAACAAGGGACGGACGCGTCGCCAACCGGCCGACATCCAATCGAGCTCAGGCCTTGACCACGCATGGGCTAATAGCGATCGCGCGCTCCGCAGCAGCCAGTCGCGCGAGCACGGGCCAGCCCATCTCGCACACGTCTGGTCGCGGTCGCGCAAATCCCCTCGATGCGCTCGCAACGGCATGCGCAAAAACCACGGCGCTAAAAACGACGCGCTGCACGGCGGGATTGCCTCGAGATAAGCCCGTCGCCACTTGCTTTTCGTTGCCAGATTTGGTAACGTAAGAGACGCTTCTTCCTTCTCACTCTCGCCTCTTCAGTGGCGTGACGTTTGCGGAAGGAAGGCGATTCCCGCCCAGGTAGCGACGCCGCAAACGCGTCCGACTGCCTGCGCACTCAACGACATCCGACGGAAAGGGAGGGGTTGATGCAGCCAGCCCACTTCGCAGCCATGCACACACGCGGCGGCTACACCATGGACGAGGTCGCCTCCGCCCTACAGAAAAGCATCCGCCGCGGCGAGGAACGCCAAGCGATCTTCTGGGCGACAGAGCTCGACCTCACCGGGTACGGCAACTACGCCTGGAAACGCCTCCGCATCATCTGCTCCGAAGACATCGGCATCGCCTGGACCGAAGGACCAGCCGTCATCCGCGCCCTGTACGAGAACTGGGTCGAGGCACGGAAGGCGGAGAAAGACCGCCCGCCAGAGCGCTCCAACGCCATCCTCTATCTCGTCCACGCCGTCGTCTTGCTCGCGCGGGCGCCGAAAAGCCGGCTCGTCGACAACGCCTGCGCCCTCTTCTACGCAGGCGACAGACAAGCGATGCGCATGGACATCCCCGACTACGCCCTCGACCACCACACCGCCCGCGGCCGACGACTCGGCCGCACCGAAGCAACCGCCTACGACAGGAGCTACCGAATCGAAAACTGCACGCTCGACGACCCGTACGAAAACGAAGCGCGAGCGATCGACGCCGCGTGATCCCCGGCCTCGATCGTCAATAACGCCGGCCCGGTAGCTCAACTGCTGAGCGACGGAATCGTCGCCCTAAGCACCGCGTCATGCAGCCAGCTCGGGCAGCGGGAGAAGCTGTCCGGCGGCGATGCTTACATCTCTGTCATCGACGCGCTCACAGTAGCCCGCATAGAAGCGTTGCGACGCAAGATTGAGGCAGAGCCGCCGTGCGAACGTCCCCATCCCCTTGACGCGCTGGGCCTCGACCCCGAACTCGCCGGCGCGGCCATCGCATTCGACGAAGCCAACGCCGAACGGATCTGGGAAGAGGTCGAACGTGGCGAAGATCTCGCACGGCGCTACGACGCCAAACTCGCAGCAGGCGCGATCCCGCACGACGCGATTACCACCCTCGCCGAAGAGAGCAGACTTACCCCAGAGTCCGCTCTCCACCTACTCGAATTGGTCCTAATCCGAGAACAGGAGGGCGCCGCTCCGCGCCGCCCTCCTGAAGACGCAAACGAAGCCCTGCGCCGAGACGGATGGCGAGAACTCGCTCGCCGCGAGCACCACGCCTTCGGCCGGGCATCCAAGCCCACGATCCACCGCTGGGTCCACTCCCACCGAACACCGCCGCGCGGCCCGGCCCCTGCCTGCCGCAAGCGAGCGGGCCTGTCAGGCAGACGGCGGTCCCCAGGCACGCGCTCTCGGCGCGCCCGGGCGCCCAGCCGAGACCCAAGCCGACCCTCACAACCCGCCGATCCACGGCTACCGCGGCGAATCCCGTCGGCCACGACCCCTAAAGTCGCCTTCGGTTCCCTCGCCGCGAGGAACTGTCGCAAACCCGTTCGCGATGCCGACTTGCGGCTCGCGGACCTCTTCCCCGAGAAGCCCAAGTTCGGCGACGTAACATTCTCGCCGCCGACCGCGGAGCAGCCGCAGGCGGATGAGAACACACGCCTTCGGCGTGGTATACGCACGCTCGAACTCGAGCAGCAGCGTGCGCTGTATGCGCTCCACCAGGCCTCGATTCTGCTAGCGACGGCAGGCGCGAGCATGGAGAGGGAGTTTCCGCGCGTCTTGTCACTTCGGTGGCCGCGCGATGTCTAGTTGGTCCGGCAGCGACGACGAACTCCTGAACGCCCGGGAAGCGGCGGAGCTCCTGACGGTTAAGCCGTCGACCCTCCTCGCCTGGGCACGCGATGGTCGAGTCCCCGTTCACCGCCTTGGCCCGCGCCACCTGCGGTGGACACGTCCTCTTCTCCGGGAGATCCGCGACGCCGCCCTGGAGCCCGCAACGCGTATCTGAGCGACACTTCACGTGCCGTCCGACTCACGAAGAAGGGCTTGCCTGCGACGCGAGCAGACCCGAAGAGCGCACCCCGAGAGCTACCGGCCTAAAGGGCGGGTGAGGTTAGTTCCGCGAGCAGGATCTGGGACTCAACTGGGACTCATGTTTTCGCCAAGAAAACAAAAACCCCCGATTTCCGGGGGTTTTAGGAGCGGATGATGGGACTCGAACCCACGACCTTCTGCATGGCAAGCAGACGCTCTAGCCAACTGAGCTACATCCGCGCGAGGCCGGAAGTATAGCCCCGGCTCTGGGCGTGTCTGTGCCCTACGGGCGGACGATGCGGCCGAGCGCCCACGCGAACGCGAGCGCGCCGCGCGTGACGGAGACATAGAAGAGCAGCGTGGCCGAGAGCAGGGTCAGGAGATGCGCCATACGCTTATCGTCGACCATCGCCGCCGCTTGACTCATCACCGCTCTGGTGGTTCAGTGCCCCGCTTCACCCGCATCGAGAGCCTCGTTCACCAGCCGGTCGGCGAGCTCGTTGTGCTCCCGCCTGACCGCCGTGTACGAGACCTTCCCGATCTCGCGCGCGAGGCGCGACGCCTGGATGGAGAGATCCTGCAGCGCGGCGTTCTTCACCCGGTACTCGCCGGTCATCTGCTTCACGAGCAGCTCCGAGTCGGAGACGACCTCAACCTCGGGCACGGCCAGCTCGACCGCCTTCTCCAGCCCGGCGATCAAGGCCCGGTACTCGGCGACGTTGTTCGTCGCCACGCCGATCCTCTCCCCGCGCGCCGCGAGAACGGTCCCGTCCTCCGCCTCGAGCACGTAGCCGTACGCGGCCGGTCCGGGATTGCCCCGCGCGCCGCCGTCTGTGAAGAGCTTCGCCTTCATGACAGAAGCTCGTACACGTCGAACGCCGGCTCCTCGTACGGGTGCGCGTCGCGCAGCGCCGCGACCACCGCGTCGTGCTTCTCCGCGGGGTAAACCGTCTCGAGCCGCAACTCCCGCGTGTGCTCCTCGCGTCCCGCCTTCCCCACGCTCGGCTGCGCGCCGGGACCGGCGAAGAACGTCCCCGTCCCCTCCGTGCACCAGGAGCAGCGCTCGTACTTCCCGATGCGCCCTGCGCCCGCGGCGAAGAGCGCGTCACGGACAGTGTCGAGCGCCTCGGGCGGAACGAAGACGACGAGCTTGCGGTTCACCGCTCAGTCGTCGATCTGCGCGCGCTGAAGCTTCCCCGAGTAGTCGACGTAGATCGACTTCCACTCGGTGAAGACGTCGAGCGCCGCCTGGCCGGCCTCGCGGTGGCCGTTGCCGGTGTCCTTCGTGCCGCCGAACGGCAGGTGCACCTCGGCGCCGGTCGTGCCGGCGTTCACGTACGTGATCCCGGCCTCGAGGTCGCGCATCGCGCGGAACGCAGTGTTCACGTCTCGCGTGAAGATCGAGGACGAGAGCCCGTACTTGATCCCGTTCGAGACGCGGATTGCCTCGTCGGCGTCGCGCACCTTGATGAGCGCGGTGACCGGCCCGAAGATCTCCTCCTGCGCGACGCGCATCTGCGGATCGACGTCCGCGAAGATCGTCGGCCGGTAGAAGAAGCCGCGCGCGAGGTCGCCCTCGGTCGCGACTTCGCCGCCGGTCAGGAGGCGCGCGCCTTCGTCGCTGCCGATCTTCGAGTACGAGTGGATCTTGTCCAGCGCCGCCTTGTTGATGACGGGACCGATGTCGGTGTCGCCCTCCCATCCGGGACCGAGCCGTAGCTTCTCGACCGCGGCGACGAGCTTCTTCTGCAGCGCGTCGTACACCTTCTCGTGTGCGATGACGCGCGACGCGGCGGTGCAGCGCTGGCCCGACGTGCCGAACGCCGACCACACGATGCCGTTCACGGCGAGGTCGAGGTCGGCGTCGTCCATGACGATGATCGCGTTCTTGCCGCCGAGCTCCAGGTGCACGTGCTTCAGCGTCTCCGCGCCCGCCTCCAGCACCTTGACGCCGGTCTCGCGCGAGCCCGTCAGCGTGATGACGCGGATGTCCGGGTGGCGCACCATGCGGTCGCCGACGCTGCTCCCGCCACCGTAGACGATGTTCACGACGCCGTCCGGGAGCCCCGCCTCGCCGAGCAGCTCGACGAAGCGCTCCGCGAGTGCCGGCGTGTCCGTCGCCGGCTTCAACACGACCGTGTTGCCGCAGATGAGCGCGGGGATGAGCTTCCACGACGGGATGGCGATCGGAAAGTTCCACGGCGTGATCGCGCCGACGACGCCGACCGGCTGCCGAATGCTCATGTTCCACTTGTCCGGGAGCTCCGACGGAGTCGTCTGGCCGAAGAGGCGCCGCCCTTCGCCTGCCATGTAGTACGTAATGTCGATCGCTTCCTGGACGTCGCCGCCCGCCTCGGCGCGCACCTTGCCCATCTCGTGCGTCATGAGCTCTGTGAGCGCGTCCTTCTCCTGCTCGAGCAGGCGCGCGAACCGGTAGAGGATCTCGCCGCGCTTCGGCGCCGGGACGAGCCGCCAGTGCGCGTACGCCTCCTTCGCCGCGGCGACCGCACGGTCGACGTCCTCGCCGGTCGAGCGCGGGAAGACGCCGATCGTCTCGCCGTCGGCCGGGCTCGTGCTCTCGAAGGTCTCCGTCCCTGTGGCAGCCATGGGACGAGGGTAATCGCTAGCTGGGCGCGTCCGTATCCGGGAACGTGCCGGGAATGCGGGCCCGGCGGCGGTCGCGAATCTCGCGCTGCTCCTTGTGCTCGGCCGCGTCCTTGCCTGCCCGGCGGTCGTTGCCCTCGCGCCGGTCGACGATGACGGTCACGTTCGGGTTGTCCCGGTAGTACTCGACCATCTTGTCGTACAGCTCGGTGGCGAGCTCTCGGGGAATGACGCAGTAGATCATCCTGCTCCGATTGTGAAGGAGTGCGGCGCCGTCCGCTAGATGCGGGCGATGTCCGGGACGAGACGGCCCTCGTCCTCGACCCGCGTATTCCAGTCCTTGTAGCTCGACTCGAGCTCGTCCAGCTCGTGCCCGCGGGCCTCGAGGCGAACCGGCTGCGCCGATTCCGGGCTGACCCGGTACTGGTACCAGGAGAGATCCCAGGCCACCGTGACGGCCAGCTCGCGGGAGACCCCGGAGAGCGGGACGATGCTCGCGCGCGCCTCGCCGAGGCTCTTCGCGATGCCGCCGACCGTGCGCCGGTAGGTGCTCGCGTTGAAGAGGTCGGCTGCCTCGAGCACCGCCACTTCGTCGTTGGAGAGGCGGCGCAGGATCGGCTCCGGCGGCGCGATCGTCTTGCCGTTCGAGCGCGAGAGGCCGAGGATCTCGACCAGGCCGCGACGACGGCGGCGACTCTCGCCGGCGATCGTCGGCTGCGTCGGCGTGCCTTCCTTGATCCACCCGTGCTCGATCGCCGTCTCCTGACAGAGCGGGCACACGTGCACGAGCTCCGCGCCCTCCTCGGGCGCGAAGCGCACGGAGCGTTCGCCCAACAGGAGCGTCCGCTCGCAGACGGCGCATTGCCGCAGCGTCGAGATCTTCGTGACCCGCACTGGTGACGACTATAGCCCCCTTGCCGAGGGCTATCGGCGCCGCTATGGTGACATACATGTGTGTTTTACATGTAGGGGCATGAGAGGCGGCCCGAGAGCCCGCAGGCACCACCGCGGCCGCTGGCACGTGCTCGCGCGCGTGGAGCGGTTCACGGAGCCTGCGCTCCTCCTGCTCCTGCGCGAGCGGCCGACCCACGGCTACGACCTGCTCGAGCGCCTGCCCGAGCTGACGGGCGAGTCGCGCGTCGAGATGGGCAACCTCTACCGCCTTCTGCGCGCGCTCGAGGAGGAGGGCCTCGTCGTCTCCGAGTGGAGCGACGGCAAGCGCACGTACGCGATCACCGAGCGCGGCGTGCAACTGCTCGACCAGTGGGTCGAGGCGCTCCGCACCTCCCAGGAGCGGACGCAGCGATTTATCGAACGCTACGAGCAAGGGAGGTGAACATGCACGGACACCATCGCCATGGTTGGGGCGGCGGCCCGCGGATCCTTTTCCGCGGCGGCTTCCCGAATCGCCAGGAGCTCCTCGAGCGGCTGGAGAACTACCAGCGCGACCTCGAGCAGCAGCTCGCGGACATCGCGGACGTGATCTCGCATCTGCGGGACCGTCCGCAAGACCCGCAGCCGCAGCAGTGACCGAGCTTGGAGCGCGAGGCCGTCAGGCTTTCGCGGTCTCGCGCTCCTTCTTGGTCGCTTCGATGATCTTCTGCGCCACGTGCGTCGGGACTTCCTCGTAGCGGAGGAAGGCCATGTGGTAATCGCCACGGCCGCCGGTCATCGACGTGAGCGCCTGCGAGTACGTGAGGATCTCGGCCATCGGCACCTCGGCGCGGATGGTCGTCATGCCGGCGACGGGCTCCATCCCCTGCAGCCGCCCGCGGCGTGAGTTGAGGTCGCCGTTGACCGCGCCGACGGTCTCGTCGGGGACGCTCACCTCGATCTCCATGATCGGCTCGAGCAGCACCGGTTCGGCCTTCGCGTACGCGTCCTTGAACGCGAGCGAGCCAGCGATCTTGAACGCCATCTCCGACGAGTCGACCGCGTGCTCCATCCCGTCGACGAGCATGACGCGGACGCCCTGGATCGGTGCGCCGGCGAGGTCGCCGTGCTCCATCGCCTCGCGCACGCCCTTGTCCACGGCGGGGCGGAAGCTGTGGGAGATGACGCCGCCGACGATCTTGTCCACGAACTCGTAGCTGAGGTCGCCGCCGTCCTCGGCGGGTAGCGGCTCGATCACGATCTCGCAGTCGCCGAACTGGCCGCGACCGCCGGTCTGCTTCTTGTACCGGTGCCGCGCGCGGGCCTCCTTGCGGATCGTCTCCTTGTACGGCACGCGCGGCGGGTGCAGCTCGACGTCGACGTGGAAGCGGCTGTGCAGGCGGTCGACGGCGACCTCGACCTGCATCTGCGAGAGGCCGGAGAGGAGCTGCTCGCCCGTCTGCGGGTCGCGGCGCATCTGCAGTGTCGGGTCCTCCTCGGAGAGGCGGCGCATGCCGGCGGCCATCTTCTCCTCGTCGCCCTTCGCCTTCGGCGAGACGGCGAAGCTCATCACCGGTTGCGGAAAGTCGATGTGCGGCGGCTCGACCGGCACCTCGTGGTCAACGAGCACGTCGCCGGTGACGACGTCCTTGAGCTTGGCGACCGCGCCGATGTCCCCCACGCCGAGTGCGTCGACGGGCTCGTTGTCCTTGCCCTGCAGCAAGAGCACCTGGCCGAGTCGCTCCTTCGCGTGCGTGCGCGGGTCGACGAGCGTCGTGTCGCCCGAGACCGGGCCAGCGAGGACGCGGAAGCAGCTGATGCGACCCGCGAACGGGTCGGCGATCGTCTTGAAGACGAACACCGCCTGCTTTGCATCGCCGAACTCGATCGTCGTTCCCTTGCGCGCCGGCGACGGGACGCCCTCGACGAGCAGATCGAGGAGCGCGGTCGTGCCGAGATTCTTCGTCGCGACACCGCACGCGACCGGATAGAGCTCGTCGCGCGTCACCGCGCCCTTCAGTGCGGCCGCGACGTCCTCGGCCGGCAGCTCCTCCCCCTCGAGGTAGCGCGCCATCAGGTCCTCGTTCGTCTCGACGACGGCGTCGAGGAGCTTCTCGCGGTACTCCTGCACCTGGGCGGCCATCGAGTCGGGGATCGGCTGCGGCCCGCCTTCCTTGCCGCCGGTGGGGTCCATGTACGCGCACATGTGCAGCAGGTCGACGACGCCGGTCATCTCGTGCTCCGAACCAATGGGAAGGTGTATCGCTACACAGCGGTCCGACAACTGCGTGCGCGCGGCCTCGAGCACGCGGAAGAAGTCGGCGCGCTCGCGGTCGAGCATGTTCACGAACACGACGCGCGAGAGCTCGTACTCCTCGGCGCGCGCCCAGACGCGAAGGCTGTTCACTTCGACGCCCATGACGCCGCTGAGCACGACGAGCGCGCCCTCGACGACGCGCAGCGCCGCGAAGGTGTCCGCCTGGAAGCCCGCGTCGCCGGGGCAGTCGATCAGGTTGATCTTGCGTTCGTGCCAGTCGAGGTGCGTGAACGTCCCCGAGAGCGACATCTGACGCCGGTGCTCGTCGTCCTCCCAGTCGCTGACGGTCGTCCCCTGCCCGATGGACCCGAGCCTGTTCGTCTTCCCGGCCTGGAACAGCAGCGCCTCGACGAGCGAGGTCTTGCCGACTCCGCGGTGGCCGACGACGGCGATGTTGCGGATCTTTCCAGGCTCGGTAGCAGGCATGGAGCTCCTGTCCTCGGGTGATGTCTTAGCCGGATCGTAACCCGGTTCCGAGGCTCAGAGGGTCGAGCCCGACACAGGCACGGCCGGGGCCCAGGCCCTGTTACGAGAGTGTCACGGCTTCGTCACGTCATGCCGAATCATGCGACGTACCTCGTGACTTATCCGTAACAGGGCTTGACCCCGGTCATGCCTTCGGTCTAGCCGCCCACCCCGTATGCGGCGCTCCAGAACGAGCACTTGTGGTCGGAGGCGAACCCGGACTCCGGCGCGGGCGCCGGCTCGGTCAGCGACTGCGCCTCGTCGGTCGCCGCCGTGTACGCCGGCCAAGCCGGGAGGCCGGCGCCGTTCGGGTTCCCGTGCTTGGCGAAGTTCGTCCAGTAGCCCTGCATGTCGGCGGCGAGCTTCGCCTGCCCGGCGCTCAGCTTGCCGGCACTTGTCGGGAAGAGGTACTGGAGCTCGGCGGAGTGGTAGTCGCCGAGCGAGTACGGGACCGGCGGGATCGGGTAGAGGAACGGCGGGTTCTGATCGTTGAGCTCGTACTGGTACGTCGGCGTGAACTGCGAGAGGTTCTGGACGTCCTCGCGGGCGTTGCACGCGAAGATCGCGTCAGTACCCACCGCGCCGAGAGCGTTGTACGGCGTCGGGTACGCGCCGACCGGGTACGTGGCCACGATGGGCGCGGCGATCGAGGCCGACGGAAACTGCAGCTCCGTCGCAACCTGCTGCTGGTAGTTCGCAGCCGTCACCGGGTTGCCCGACTGCGTCGTGAGCAGGTCGACGAAGAGCATCCACTCGTCGTGGTTCGAGCCTGACATCACGGGCACGTGGTTGAAGTCGCCCGTCTTGAATGCGGTCGAGTACTGCTCCGGCAGGAAGCTGCTGATGTTCGGGTACTGCGTGATCGCAGTCTCGTTCGCAAGCAGCGTCGTCACGGGCAGGGCACGCAGGCACGCCGCGGTCTGGTCGCTGCAGCCCATCTTCGTTGCGAGCGCCTCACCCGTCGCCTCCGCCTGCGCAAGCGTCGGAATGGTCTCCGCATACGCCCCGCTCTCGACGATCGCGCGCTGGAACAGCCCCTTCCCCGAAGGCGACACGAGCTCGGAGCGGACGCTGAGGCCTCCCGCCGACTCGCCGAAGATCGTGACGTTCGACGGGTTGCCGCCGAAGTGGGCGATGTTGTGCTTCACCCACGCGAGCGCGAACTGCTGGTCCATCAGGCCGTAGTCGCCCGAGTCCTGCGTCGACGACTCGGCGCTGAGCGCGGGATGCGCGAGAAAGCCGAGCAGGCCGAGCCGGTAGTTGATGGTCACGACGATGACGCCGTGCTTGACGAGGGAGGTCGGGTCGTAGTCGGTGCCTTCGCCGGATATGAGCGAGCCGCCGTGGATCCAGAACATGACCGGCAGCTTCGTTGCGGGCTTCGCACTCGTCGGCGTGTAGACGTTCAGGAACAGGCAGTCCTCGTTGGTGCTCGGGACGCCGAACGGGCCGAGCGTCTGCGGGCACGACGACCCGAACTGCGTCGTCTGGAGGATGCCCTTCCAGCGAGCGTGCGCTTGCGGCGGCTTCCAGCGCAGCGGGCCGACGGGCGGCGCCGCGTACGGGATGCCGCGGAACGCGCGGATGCCTCCGCTGATCGCGCCTTTGATCGGGCCCGTGTCCGTTGCGACAACGGTCGGCTCGACCTTCGGCTTCTTCGGCTTCGGCTTCGCCGAGGCCCCGCCTGCTACGACCGCAGCGACGACACACACGAACACGAGCGCGCGCTTCATCGCGACTCCCCTCGTTGAACGGCGATTCAACGGGAGTCTAGGGGATCGCTACAGCGTCGCGCGCGTGGCCGAGCCGGCGAGCCGCGCCTTCAGGCGGAGGATCGCCTTCGTGTGCAGCTGCGAGACGCGCGACTCAGTGACGCCGAGCACCTCGCCGATCTCGCGCAGCGTCAGCTCCTCGTAGTAGTAGAGCGTGACGACGAGCTTCTCCCGCTCAGGCAGGCGGGCGATCGAGTCCGCGATCGCCTCGCGCAGCTCGACCTGTGAGAGCGCGCCCTGGGGGTCCGGCGCGTCGGTGTCCTCGATCGTGTCGATGAGGGCCACCTGGTCGCCGCCCGACCCGGAGATCGTCCACAGCTCGTCGAGCGCGGCGATCGACGACCGCGAGATCTCGGACAGGCTCTCGTCCAGCTCCTCCGTCGTGAGGCCGAGCTTGCCGGCGATCTCCTCGTCGCTTGGGACGCGGCCCAGCTTCGCCTCCAGCTCGCCGATGGCCCGCTCGATGTCGCGGGCCCGAGAGCGCACCGAGCGCGGGACCCAGTCGAGCGCGCGCAGCTCGTCGATGATCGCCCCGCGGATCCGGGCGATCGCGTACGTCTCGAACTTCACGTCCCGCTCCGGGTCGTAGCGCTCGATCGCGCCGATCAGCCCGAGCAGGCCGTAGGAAACGAGGTCCTCGTCGTCGACGTGAGCAGGGAGCCCGCTGCCGAGGCGGCCGGCGACGTACTTCACGAGCGGGGCGTACGTGACGATGAGGCGGTCGCGGACGGCCGGGTCGGCCTTCGCCCGGTACTCGCGCCACAGCGCCTGCATCTCGTCGGGGCGGCTCACGGAGAGAGAATACGGCGTGCGCCGCCGGTTTCCTCAGCGACGGAAAGCGGCGAGGGCCATCGAGGCCATCCAGACGGCCAGCGCGAGCGCGGCAACGGCGATGATCCAGCCGCGCACGCCGTGCCCGGTGGCCGCGACGGCGACGAGGACGAACGCCGCCGCAAGAACCGAAAACAGGAGCCCGAGCGCCCTGTGCTGCACCAGGCGACGGTACTATCAGGCGCGCCTAGGGGCGTAGCTCAGTTGGTAGAGCGGCGGTCTCCAAAACCGTAGGCCGGGGGTTCGAGTCCCTCCGCCCCTGTTTTCGCGGCGTCTCCAAGTGGCGAGGGAGCGGTACACCCCCTCCGGCTAGCTTGAGGCTGTGGCCCTCGCGCTCACCGCCCCTTCACCGTCGACGATCCGGCGCGCGCGGCGCGAGGTGGCGGCTTCGGACGCCCTCGCCGACGCGGCCATCGCGTTCCGGCGTGAGCGCGGCCGCCGCGGCGACCGGGAGCTCGACCAGGCGCTCACCCGCGGCGCCGACGCGCTCCTCTCTGACGCCTTCGAGCTCGGCTGGTGGCGCGACGAGGGCGGCAGCTTCGCCCACTACCTCCTCTCCTTCAGCCTCGAGTGGGTATGGGAGGAGCTCGCCTCCGGCGGGACGTCGGTCTATCCCCATCCGTGGCGCTTCCGACAGCCCGGCCACGGGATGTCGATGGCGATCGCGTACGCCGACCGCTTTTACCCGCACGCGCTGCGACCGCTCGAGCTCGCCCGCAGCGAGCGCGTCGAGATGAGCTGGGGCCGGCGCGCGCTGAGCGCCCTCGGCGGGCTCGGCACCTGGTACCCCATCACGCCGGCGGTCTACGACGGGCGGTGCACACCTCTCCGCTCGTGGCCCTCCAGCCGCGGGCGCACGCAGCTCGCCGCCTTCGTCGCGGGCGCGCGGCTGCCGTTCGACACGATCGTGAACGGCCGCCGCGTGTGCGGGAACCGCTCGCTGCTCGTCCGCACGCTGTTGCACGAGGAGACGCACGCCGGATTCTGGCGCACGTACCGGCGCGAACCGAACCGGCTCGCCGCGTCCATCGAGGAGAACGTCGTGCAGCTCTTCGAGCTCGCCGTCGGAGCTGCGCTGCGCGACGGCTATCTGCCGAGTGTCGACGACGTCGAGCGCGCGGCGTGGAAGGACCGGCGGCACGGCGTCGTCGAAGTGATCGCGGCGTGCGCGGGCGGCGGCGGACTACGCGGTGTATGCCGCCGCGCGCGTGCGCTGACCGTGCACGCGTCACGGCTGCCGCGCGAGAGCGACGTCGCTGCGCTCCTCAACCGGCGCGCCGGCGGACGCCGGCCCGTGTACGCGTGGAGGTATGCCCTGCGCTAGTGCTTGCCGGCCAACAGTCGCGCGAGCGTCCCGTGCACGAACGGGTCGCTCGACACCGACACCGAGCCGGAGAACGGGTACTCGAGCAGCACGACCGTCAGCAGTCCGGCGCCGACCACCACCGACACCATGACGACGAGAGTGACGTCGAGGCCAGGTTTGTGCGTCCGCAGGAAGTAGGTCGTGAGGATGCTGATCCCCGCCGTGAGCAGCAGCAGCACCGTGAACGAGTCCGGCAGAGCCGAGTTGGATGCCGCTATGCGATTTCGCCGCAGGGCGATCAGATCGTTCATCCTGTCCACGGCGGACACGTAGAACGTCTTCTGCGTCTCGGTCACCGGGTCGTACGACTGCATGGCCGCGAAGAGCTTGTCCGTCGCGACGACGCCGGCCTGCACCTTCGTCGCGTTTCCATCGCGCATCGCGGGGAACTCGACATTCCGGACGACATCGATGTAGGCGATCAGCTGCGTGTCGACTCGGTCGCGAGCCGGAATCGGAAAGACGCGCACGTCGCGCTGGATCTGCCCGAGCGCGTTCGCCTCGTCCGTGACGTTCGCCGACGCGTCGTTGTACCCCTGGTAGAGGTTGACCGCCGCGAACGCGAGCACGAGCGCGAAGAGCGTCATGACCATGGCCGCGACCGCGACGACGATCGCGCTCGACGAATCCGTCCGCCAGGAATCGAGCCGGCCGCGCACGACGAAGAACACGCCGACTGCGAGCGCCGGAAGCCCGACGACCACGATGACGAGGAGCGCCCATTCGGGCACGGTGTTGAGAATCGAGCGGATCACTCGGTCGCTAGGTGTCGTCGCGGCGTTCGAGCCGCGAACGGAAAGCATCCCGGATCGACCGGTCGGACAACCTCGGACCGGGCTCGAGCTCCGGCTCCTCGGGCTCACGCCGCTTCACGTTCGTCACCTCTTCGGTGCGCTCGCCATACGAGTGCGCGTAGACCTCTTCCTCGGCCAGTTGAGGAAGTTCGCGCCGGCTGCGGCGGCGACGCAGCAACACGGCCCTCTCCTATCACTCCACTGCGTCCAGTGCCAGCTGGCGGTACTCCACCAGCCCGGACACGCCGACGCCGACGAGGCGCAGCGCGCCCGGCCGGTCGCGCAGGCCACGGTCGAGCAGCCGGCACGCCAGGTCGCCGATCTGCGCGGGGTCGTCGATGCCGACGTCGAGCGAGGTCGACCGGCTGCGAATGGAGAAGTCCGCGTAGCGGAGCTTCGTCGTCACCGTCCTCGCCGTCTGGCCGCGCGAGCGGAGATGGCCTGCGACCTCGGTCGCCATGCCGCGCAGCTCGTCGTGCAGGCGCTCGCGGTCGACGAGATCGCGCTCGAAGGTGTTCTCCACCGAGATGGAGATGCGCTCGACCCCGAACTCCAGGCCGCGCGGGTCGACGCCGCGTGCGCGGTCGCGCAGCACCTGGCCGACGCTCCCGGGGAGCAGCCGCCGCAGGTCGTCGTCCCCGAGCGCCGCAAGCGCCCCGATCGTCTGCACGTCGGCGGCCCGCAGCCGCTGCTCCGCCTTCGGCCCCACTCCCGGCAGCCGCCGCACGTCGAACGGCGCGAGGAACGCCGCCTCCTGGCCGGGGACGACGACCGTCAGCCCGCCCGGCTTGCGCGCGTCGCTGCCGATCTTCGCCACCACCTTGCACTGCGCGACCCCGAGCGAGCACGTGAGGCTCGTCCCCGCGCGCACGGCCGTCTGCACCGCCTCGGCGACGACGCGCGCCTCGAGGAAGCCGGACGCGACCTCGCCGAGATCGAGGTACCCCTCGTCGATGCCGGTCTGCTCGAGCGTCGGGACGATGCCGCGCACCGTCGACCACACGTGGCGCGAGTACTCGCGGTAGAGGCTGTGGCGCGGCCGCACGATGACGGCCTCGGGGCAGCGGCGGATCGCCTCGGCGGCGCTCATCGCCGAGTGGATGCCGAACCCGCGCGCGACGTAGTTCGCGGTCGCGACCACGCCGCGCCCGCGCGGGTCGCCGCCGACGATGAGCGGCTTCGAACGCAGCTCCGGGTTCTCCAGCTCCTCGACGGCGGCGTAGAAGGCATCGAGGTCGAGATGGGCGAGGATCACTCCCCGAGATTAGGCTCCCGGCATGTCGACCCTCACGCGCACCGAACGGATGGAAGCTCTTGTCGCCGAGCTGCGCGAGCGAACGGCACAGGTCGCGCGCGGCGGCGGAGAGGCAGCGGTCGAGCGCCACCGCTCGCGCGGGAAGATGACGGCCCGGGAGAGGATCGACCGGCTCGTCGATCCCGGCGCCGCATTCCTGGAGCTGAGCGCGCTCGCCGCATGGGACATGTACGACGACGGCGCGCCGAGCGCGGGGATCGTCACCGGTATCGGCGCCGTCGAGGGGCAGCAGTGCGTCATCGTCGCCAACGACGCGACGGTCAAGGGCGGCTCGTACTTCCCGCTGACGGTGAAGAAGCATCTGCGCGCACAGGAGGTGGCGGCGCAGAACCGGCTGCCGTGCTTCTACCTCGTCGATTCGGGCGGCGCGTTCCTGCCGCTGCAGGCGGAGGTTTTCCCCGACCGCGACCACTTCGGCCGCATCTTCTTCAACCAGGCGCAGATGTCCGCCGCCGGCATCCCGCAGATCGCCGTCGTCATGGGCTCGTCGACGGCCGGCGGCGCGTACGTGCCGGCGATGAGCGACGAGACCGTCATCGTGCGCGGCACCGGGACGATCTTCATCGGCGGCCCGCCGCTCGTGAAGGCGGCCACCGGCCAGGACGTGACGGCCGAGGAGCTCGGTGGCGCAGACGTGCACGCGCGCCGCTCGGGCGTCGTCGACCACTTTGCGACGTCGGACGAGCACGCGCTCGCGCTCGCGCGCGGCATCGCGCGCACGCTGCACATGCGCCCGCCCGCACACCCCTGGGAGCTCGCAGAGCCGGAGCCGCCGGCGACCGACCCCGCCGATCTGTACGAGCTGATCCCGGAGGACTTCCGCCACCAGACCGACGCTCGCGACCTGATCGTGCGCATCGTCGACGGCTCCCGCTTTCAGGAGTTCAAGCAGCTCTACGGCGAGACGCTCGTCACCGGCTTCGCGCACATCGAGGGCATCCCGGTCGGGATCCTCGCCAACAATGGCGTCCTCTTCGCCGAGTCCGCCCAGAAGGGCGCGCACTTCATCGAGCTCTGCTGCAAGCGGCGCGTGCCGCTCGTGTTCCTCCAGAACGTCACCGGCTTCATGGTCGGAGCCGAGTACGAGGCGGGCGGGATCGCACGCGACGGCGCCAAGCTCGTCATGGCGGTCGCGAACGCCCGCGTGCCGAAGTTCACCGTGGTCACCGGCGGGTCGTTCGGCGCCGGCAATTACGCCATGTGCGGCCGCGCGTACGAGCCGCGGCAACTCTGGATGTGGCCGAACGCGCGCATCTCCGTCATGGGCGGCGAGCAGGCGGCGACCGTCCTCTCCATGGTCGGCGACGTCGACGAGGACGCGATCCACGCGAAGTACGAGGAGGAGGGCAACCCGTACTACTCGACCGCGCGCCTGTGGGACGACGGCATCATCGATCCCCTCGACACGCGGCGCGTGCTCGCGCTCGGGCTCACAGCCGCGCTCAACGCGCCCATCCCGGAGACGACCTTCGGCGTCTTCCGCATGTGATCGCGCGCATCCTGATCTGGAACCTGTACGACTCGAAGACGAACATCGCCGAGCTGCGCGAGCACCTGCCGTACCTCCCCGACGACGCGCACTGGATCTCGAAGGAGGGCGAGGAGCGGTTCGGCCTCGTCGCGTTCGGAGAGCTGCCCGAGCTCGACGAGGTGCAGGCGCTGATCGGCGTCGATCCGGTCGTCTACGAGGAGTACGACGTCGAGTGACGCGAGCTCGCTGGGTGGCGCTCGCCGCTGCCTCGGCAGCACTCTTCCTCGGCTCGTGGACGCTCCTCCACCAGCTGTGGTACCGCTCCGCCGACGAGATCGTCGACACGCCCGGCTACGAGACGTACGGCGACTCGATCGTGGCCGGACGGGTGCCGTACCGCGACTTCACGGTCGAGTACCCGCCGGGCGCGCTCCTGCCGATGCTCGCGCCGGAGCTGACCGCGTCGCGCGGGAACTTCGGCGAGTACGGGCACTCCTTCGAGAAGTGGATGGCAGGCGCGGGCGTGTTGATGTCGCTGCTCGCCGCGGTCGCGCTCGCCGCCCTCCGTCCTCCCCCACTGCGTGCCGCCGTGGCGATGCTCCTCGTCGGCGCGTCTCCCTTGCTGCTCGGGAACCTCATGCTCTCGCGCTTCGACCTCTGGGTCGCTGCGCTCACCGTCGGCGCGCTCGCCGCGCTGCTCTGGGAGCGGGACACGACGAGTGCGGTCGTCCTCGGCGCTGCGATCGCGACGAAGCTCTTCCCGGCCGTGCTCGTGCCGATTGGGCTCGTGTGGGTGTGGCGGAGGCGTGGCAGGCGCGCCGCCTTCGTGTGGACCGCGCTCGTCGCCGCCGTGTGCGCGGTCGTCTTCGTTCCGTTCGCGGTGCTCTCGCCCGGCGGCGTCGGGCACAGCTTCGGCGTGCAGCTCGAGCGGCCGCTGCAGCTCGAGAGTCTCGGCGGGGCGATTCTGATCGCGCTGCACAACGACGCCGGAACGACGCTGCATGTCTTCACGACGGTCTCGCAGAACCTGAGCGGGCCGGGCGCGCATGCGGCCGCAGTGCTGTCCAGCGCTGCGCAGGTGGCGGCGCTCCTCGCGGTTTGGCTCCTCTACGCGCGGGGGCCCGCAACGCGGGAGCGGCTCGTCACGTACGCAGCCGCCGCCGTCGTCGCCTTCGTCGCGTTCGGGAAGGTGCTCTCGCCGCAGTACCTCGTCTGGCTGATCCCGCTGGTGTCGCTCGTGCGTAGCCGGCTTGCGCAGGGACTGCTCGTCGCCGCGCTCGTGCTGACGCAGATCGAGTTCCCGGCGCGCTACTGGCAGCTCGCGAACGACCTGAAGCCGTCGATCGCTGCGGTCGTGCTCGCGCGCGACCTCGTGCTGGTCGCGCTCGCAGTCCTGCTTACGGCGCCGGTTGGTTTCGATCGCGGGAGTCCGGCAGAGCAGACGGACGCGCGGGAAACCCGCGCGTCCTGACGGTAGGCATCGCAAGCGACGCCTACGGCTCGAGCCAGGGCGCGAGCTCGTCGAAGAGCCCGCGCTCCTCGTCGGCGGTCAGTCGCCGTAGCGGCGCACGCACATTCGGCGGCATCGGCACGCCACGGCGGGCGACGACGAGCTTCAGCGCCGCGTGCCGCGGGAAGCGCTCGACCGCCTCGCGCAGCGAGGAAAGCTCGTCGCTCCGCTCGCGCACCGCGCGGGCGACGTGCTCGGGAAACGCACTCCCGAGCGCGGACACCGCGCCGACCGCGCCGGCGGCGAGCCCGCGGCCGATGAACGCTTCCGGGCCGACGAACACGTCCAGCCCCACGTGCAGGTACGGCTCGAAGGCCTTGTACGGCGTGTCCGACACCTTCATGCCGACGAGGTTCGGCGCCTGCTCGCGCAGCCGCTCGAGGACGGCCGAGGAGACGGCGTAGCCGCTCGCGCGCGCGAACTCATACACGTAGAACGGCGTCGGTGCGCACGCGCGCGCGGCGGCGGCGAGGTGCGCGAGCACACTT
>DATCBD010000046.1:0-5864 GCA_036512155.1 Gaiellaceae bacterium
CCGGCCTCGTAGTTCGCGCCGGTCGGGGTGGACGAATCGAAGCCGTGGTTCCTCGACGCCAGCGTGGGCAGTCCGAACACCCGCTCGACGAACTTCAGCGTGGACGTATGGTCGGCCGGCTTGGCCGACTTCACCACGCCCTTGCGTGCATGCGGCGACACGACCCACAGCGGCACGCGGACGCCGAGCCCGTAGGCGTCGACCTTCGGCGGCGGAACATGGTCGAAGTAGCCGCCGTGCTCGTCGTAGGTGAGCAGGAACGCGGACGTCTTCCATGCGGTTGACTTCCGTAGCGCCGCGATGAGCTCCTTCTGCAGCTCCATCCCCACCGACACGTTCGCGGGCGGGTGCTCGTCGAGCTGCTGCGAGAAGCTCGGGACGATCCACGAGACCTGGGGCAGCTTCCCGTGTGCGCAATCGTCGAGATACTCCTGCTTCGTGGCATGCGTCCGCGAATCGTGCGTCCAGCGGCTCCAGAAGACGGCGACGTTGTCGGTGTCGAAGATCGGGTCGGTCCCGGCGTTGTAGATCTTCCAGCTGACGTGCGCTTCGTCGAGCAGGTCGAGGATGATCGGCCACTTCTTGGAGTCGAAGACGCCGTTGCCGAAAACCCCGTCCGTCGTGACACCGCCGGACGTGCCGGACATGAGATAGAAGCGGTTCGGCCACGTCGGTCCGAGAACGGAACAGAAATAGTTTGCGCACAGTCCTGCCTCGGCGAACAGGCCGTAGTAGAAGGGCAGCTCCTTCGCGGTGTAATACCCGATCCCGGTCGGCCCGCTAGACCTGTAGAAGCCGTCCATCTTGCCGCCGTCGACCTGTGCATGAACGGCCGGCCAGAAGTGCGGCGGATCCGGCGTCGACAGCGCCTTCAGCTCGAACGGCGCGTGACGGGCGCCCCCGGCGCCCGGTTGCGTGTACCCGGACGGAGGACCGAAGCCCGCGGCCTGGACTTCACGGGCGTAGCCGAAGTAATGGTCGAACGAACGGTTCTCCTGGCACGAGATGACGATGTGCCGGATCGGGCTGCGCGGCTTCCGCGAACGAACGTCGATCGCGGGCACACCGGCCAGTGCCGCGCCGGCGACCGCTGCCCGCTCGAGAAACGTCCTCCGTGTGATGGCGTCCTGCATGCCGGCTGCGCGACCCTACTCCACCGATGGGAACGCCGCGCGGAGGTCTCGTGCGGCCCTCTCGGGATCGTCCGCGTCGCGGATCGCGCGCACGACGGCGACGCCAGGCGCGCCTGCGGCTGCCACCTCGGCCACGTTGTCGAGCTCGATCCCGCCGATCGCAAACCACGGGATCGTCACGCGCGCGGCCGTCGCGCGCACGAGCTCGAGCCCTCCGGCAACGGACTCCGTCTTCGTCGGCGTCGCGAACACGGCTCCGACGCCAAGGTAATCGGCTCCGGCGATCGCATCGAGCTGCGCCTCCGTCTCGATCGAGAGGCCGACAAGGCACGTGTCCCCGACGATGGCCCGCGCATCGGCGACGCTCGTATCCCGCTGGCCGACGTGCACACCGTCGGCGCCGCACGCGGCCACGAGATCGGGCCGGTCGTTGAGCACGAACAGTGCTCCATATGCGTCACATGCGCCCCGGAACGACTCCGCCGCGCGCACGAGGTCGTCGTCGGAAGCCTCTTTGTCGCGCAGCTGGACGACGTCGACACCGCCGCGCAGCGCCGCGTCGAGCACGTGCGTATGCGCGCCGTCGAGCACGACACACAGCTGAGCCACAGCGAGCCTTAACCGTCGGTTCATCCGGTCAAGCCTAGGGTGCCGAAGTGATTAGCCTCCTCGTGGCCATTCTGAGCGCGGTCTCGCTCCACGCGTTGCCTCTGCCGGGCGCGCTGCTCATTGCCGACCGCGGCAATGACCGCATGATCCTCGTCGACCCGCAACACCGCGTGTTGTGGCACTTCCCGAACGCGCGCGACCTTGCGAAGGGCATCCATCTCAATTTCGACGACGATACGTTCGTCGAGCCGGGCGGCAAGGCGATCGTCTCCAACGAGGAGGAGGCGCACACGATCGTCTCGGTGAACATCAAGACGCACGCGCGCGTCCACCTGTACGGGACGCCCGGCGTGCGCGGCAGCGGCCCGAACGAGCTGAACACGCCCGACGACGCTTATGTGCTTCCGGACGGGACGCTGACCGTCGCCGACGCTTACAACTGCCGCGTCCTGTTCATCCGGTCGCACCGGATCGTGCGCCAGATCGGCACGACGGGCGTGTGCAGACACGACCCGCCGAAGTACCTCGGCGCAGTGAACGGCGACACGCCGCTCCCCGGCGGCGGAGTCCTGATCTCCGAGATCCAGGGCTCGTGGATCGACGACATCTCCGCGAGCGGCCGGCTCCGCTGGGCGGTGCAGGCGCCGGTGTCGTACCCGTCCGACCCGCAGCCGCTGCCCGGCGGGCGGATCCTGCTCGCCGACTACTCGAGCCCGGGCGCAGCGATGATCATCGACCGGCACGGCAAGGTTCTCTGGCGCTACGGGCCGAGCTCGGGGTGGGGAGCCCTCGACCATCCGTCGCTCGCGATGATGCTCCCGAACGGGAACATCGCCGTGAACGACGACTACAAGGATCGCGTCGTCGTCATCGACCCGAAGAAGAACAAGATCGTCTGGCAGTACGGCCACGCCTATCTGCCCGGCCGCGGCCCCGGCTCCCTGAACACGCCCGACGGGCTCGACTTCGTGCCGCTCGGCCCCGGCGACGTGCCGCTCTGGGCCGACGTTCATCATCCCTAGATCCCTAGGAGGGTTTGACGAAATTCGGCGATACCCCGTCCGGGTGATAGACCCGTTGTCCACCTACGCCTACTACAAATGGCATAGGGGGATACAGGTTCGCCGGGGGTCAGTCGCAGCTCGGTGACCGGACGGCGCAGCTCCCTACGCCGTAGGCCAGGCTAAACCACCCGGCCAATCCCATTTCAGAACGGCCCGGACTGGACCACCCGGGCCGTTCGCTTTTCGCGCTGGCGGAGCGATGGCCACCGAGGACTAGTCTCCCCGCGGCATGAAAAAGGTCTTTGAGGTCGAAGATGGACGGGAGCCGAAAGGCTGTCTCTTTGATTCTCAGTGGAAGCACATTTGTAAGCGGCATCCTGAGATGGCTGATGCTCTGGAAGCGATCAAGCTCCGACCGACCCCGCTGATTATTTCGCCAAACCCTCCTAGCAAGCGAACATACGTTCGTATAGCGTAGGGCGATGGCATACGTCGAGCTCCACGCGCACTCGGCGTACTCCTTCCTCGACGGGGCGTCGCAGCCCGAGGAGCTCGCCGCCCAGGCGGCCGAGCTCGGCTATGAGGCGCTCGCGCTCACCGACCACGACGGCGTCTACGGATCGCTCGAGTTCGCCCACGCGGCGAAGCACTTCGGCGTCCGGCCGATCACCGGCGCCGAGGTGACCATCGTCGGAGGAGCGCACGTCACGCTTCTCGTCGAGACGGCCGCGGGGTACGCGAACCTCTGCCGGCTGCTCACTGCCGCGCACGCAGGAACGCGGCCGAAGGAAGGAGCGGAGCCGCTGCCGCCGGCGCTCGACCAAACAGTGCTCGAGGAGCTGAACGACGGGCTCGTCTGTCTCTCGGGCTGCGCCCGCGACGGCCTCGCCGTGCACTACCCGAACGCGGCTGCGCGGCTCGCCGCCGCCTTCGGCCGCGACCGCTTCTACGTCGAGCTGCAGCGGCCGTACGAGCGCGGTGACTCGCGCCGCAACGCTGCGCTGCGCGACCTCGCCGCGACGCTTCACGTGCATACCGTCGCTTCGGGAGACGTGCACGCGCATGACGAACGCCGCGCGGCGCTGCAGGACGTGCTCGTCGCGATCCGCTGTCGCACCTCGCTCGACGGCTGCGAGCGGGAGCGGCGCGGCAACCACGAGTCCGTCCTCGCTGCGCCGGCGGAGATGGCCGAGCGCTTCCCTGACGACCGCGGCGCGGTCGCGCGGTCGCGCGAGCTCGCGGAGCGGCTCGAGTTCGACCTCACGCAGGAGCTCGGCTACCGCTATCCCGACTTCTCCGACGGCGCCGAGCCTGCGAGCGTGCAGCTCCGCAGCGTGTGCGAGCGCGCCTTCGCCGAGCGCTACGCCGGGCTGAACGGCCACAAGCGGCGCGTGCAGGCGCGGCTTGACGAGGAACTGGCGCTGATCGACGAACTCGGGCTCGCCGGCTTCTTCCTCCTGCACTGGGAAGTGCTGGAGCTCGCGCGCGAGGTCGCGCTCGAGGTGCGCGGCCCCGGCTCGATGCGGCACATGCTCCCGCCCGGGCGCGGGCGCGGTTCCTCCGTCGGATCGCTCGTCTGCTACCTGACCGGGCTCTCGCACGTCGACCCGGTGCAGGCGAACCTCTCGCTCGGCCGCTTCATCAACCGCGAGCTCTCGTCCGTCCCCGACATCGACCTGGACTTCCCGCGGGACATCCGCGAGAAGCTTATCGTTCGCGTCACCGAGCGCTACGGCCGCGAGCACGCTGCGCTCGTCGCGAGCTTCGCGACCTATCGCTCGCGTGGCGCGATCCGCGACGTCGGCAAGGCGCTCGGCCTGCCATTCGCCGACCTCGAACGGCTGGCGAAGCTGACCGACGGATGGAATGCCGCCTGCGTCGCCGAGGAGATGGCGATGCTCCCCGACGCGGAGCAGAAGCTCGCCTCGCCGCGCTGGCGCGCGTTCGGGGAGCTGTGCACCGAGATCGGCGGCCTTCCGCGCCACATCTCCCAGCATCCCGGCGGAATGGTGATCTCGACGCGGCCGCTCGTCGAGCTCGTCCCCGTGCAGCCGGCGGCGATGGCGGGACGCCAGATGTGCCAGTGGGACAAGGACTCGTGCGCGGACGCCGGCTTCCTGAAGATCGACCTGCTCGGGCTGGGGATGCTGTCGGCGGTGGAGGAGTGCGTCGACCTGGTCGCGCGCACGCGCGGCGAGCAGATCGACCTCTCACGCATCCCGCTCGACGACCGCGACGTGTTCGCGGAGATCCAGCGTGCGGACACCGTCGGCTGCTTCCAGATCGAGAGCCGCGCGCAGATGCAGACAATCCTTCGTACGCGGCCGGAGAATCTCGACGACATCACCATCCAGGTCGCGCTCGTGCGGCCGGGACCGATTCAGGGCAAGGCGGTGCACCCGTACATCGAGCGGCGGCAGAAGCTCCGCGAGGACCCGAGCTACGAGCCACCCGCGGACCATCCGCTGCTCAGGGAGCCGCTGCGGGACACGCTCGGCGTCGTCGTCTTCCAGGACCAGGTGCTCGACGTCGCCATCCATCTCGCCGGCTTCACGATCGGCGAGGCGGAGGGGCTGCGGCGCGCGATGAGCCGCAAGCGCTCGCATGCGGCGCTCGAGTCGTATCGCGAACGCTTCGTCGCAGGCGCGCGCGCCAACGACGTCGACGACGTCACCGCGAACATGGTCTACGACAAGCTCGTGGGGTTCTCCGGCTTCGGCTTCCCGAAGTCGCACTCGGCCGCGTTCGGGCTGCTCGCATATCAGTCCGCATGGCTTCGCCATCACTACGGCGCCGAGTTCCTCACAGCGTTGCTCAACGCGCAGCCGATGGGCTTCTATCCGCCGGCGACGCTCGTGCGCGACGGCCAGCACCACGGCATCGAGACGCGCACTCCGGACGTCAACCGCAGCGAGGTCGACTGCACGATCGAGGGCGGCGCGGTTCGCGTCGGGCTCAAGTACGTGCAGGGCGTGGGGGAGGACGACGCCGAGGCGGTCGTCGCGACGAGGCCGTACGGGTCCATCCGTGAGCTCGCGCAGCGGACGCCGCTCTCGGGCGACGAGCTGCGTGCGCTCGTCGAGTCCGGAGCATGCGACTGCTTCGGGATGAAGAGGCG
>DATCBD010000047.1:0-8192 GCA_036512155.1 Gaiellaceae bacterium
GGAGGAACTCGCCGGTCACCGGATCGGCGACGACGGCGCCCTGGTAACAGATGACCGGATCGTCGATGCCGGCCTCGACGACGTACGGAAGCACTGCGCGGAACATCCGCCCCGTGACGACGATCACGTGCACGCCTGCCGCGCGCGTCGCCGCGATCGCGGCCTTCGTGCGCGGACGGAGGACGGCGTCCTCGGCGATCAGCGTCCTGTCGAGATCGACCGCGAACGCCGCGAGAGGACGGGGGAAGCCGGGCGGGAGGTCTACGGAACCGTGCCGCCGGTCGACTTCACGACGTAGGCGGCGACGTCGGCGATCTGCTGCGTCGAGAGGGTCTTCTTGAACGACGGCATCGCTGCGCCGCCGTTCGTCACCTGCGCGGTCACGGCGCGGTAGTTCGGCTTCAGCTGGTCGAGGTTCGGCCCGACCGTGCCGGTCGCGTGCGCCGCGGCGAGCGTGTGGCAGCTGGCGCACCCGGCGCTTCCGAAGACCTTCGCGCCCGCCGTCGGGTCGCCCTTGAGCTTGAACGCCGGCGTGATCGGGAACGTCGGCGCCGCGGGCGCCTTGCCGATGACGGTCACCGGCGTCGGGCTGACGACGCCCTCCGCGCCGCACCCGGCGAGCACCCCGCATGAGAGAACGATGAGAACCGCCCGGCGCACGACGCGAGACTCTACCGGCCGGGACTACCATGTGAATCGTGAAGCGCAAGACCTACGGGCGTGATCGGGGGCTGACGTTGCGGATGCTCGCCACCGGCGGGCTCCTCGGCCTGCTGTACGTCGTTTTCGCCGTCGTGCTCTTCTCGGTGCTGAACGTCGGGCTCGCGCCGATGCTCGTGATCGTCATCGGCCTCGCGGTCGTCCAGTACTACACCTCGGACAAGCTCGCCCTCGCCGCGTCGGGCGCCAAGATCGTCTCCGAGCAGGATGCGCCCGAACTGCACGCGATGGTTGAGCGGCTGTGCGCCATGGCCGGGCTGCCGAAGCCGCGGGTGGCGGTCGTCGACACCGACGTGCCGAACGCCTTCGCGACGGGTCGCAACCCGAATCACGCCGTCATCGCCGTCACGACGGGGTTGTGGCGCCGGCTGGAGCCGCAGGAGATCGAGGCTGTGCTCGCGCACGAGCTCTCGCACGTGGCCAACCGCGACGTGCTCGTGATGACCGTGGCGAGCTTCTTCGCCATGTTGGCCGCGCTCATAACCCGCTTCGGCCTCTACTTCGGCATGTTCGGCGGCTTCGGCGGCGGCGGCAGGAGCAACAACAACAACCAGGGCGGCGTTCCGATCTGGCTGATCCTCCTGGCCGTCTCGGTCGTGACGTACGCGATCAGCTACGTCCTGATCCGCACGCTCTCGCGCTACCGCGAGTACGCGGCCGACCGCGGCTCGGCGCTCATCACCGGCGCACCGGAGAACCTCATGAGCGCGCTGCAGAAGATCTCGAGCGGCATCACCCAGATCCCGCAGCGGGACCTCCGCGAGGTCGCCGGCATGAACGCGTTCTTCATCATGCCGACCAACTGGCGGCAGCAGATGAGCGAGATCTTCATGGATCACCCGCCGCTCGAGAAGCGCCTCGCCGCCCTCTCCGCCATCGCGCGCGAGATGGGCCGGCCTGTCGCCTGAGAGTGCTCCGCACTTTCAGGCGCTGAAGGTTCCCGCTTCGCGGGAGCGCTCACGGGCGAAGCCCGCGCTCGAACGCTTCGCGTTCGTTCCGGCCTTGGGTTCGAGCTGGCTTCGAACGCTTACGGCCTAGATCGGCGCGTCGAACAACGCCAGCCAGCGGCTCAGGTCCTGCTCGACCGGCAGTTCCGGCTCGAGTTTCGCCTTCAGCTGCATCTCTTCCGCGTTGTCGCGCTCGTTCTTCTCGCCCGTCGGGACGAACGGCCAGAACGTCCCCGTCTTGAACCCGTAGATCCAGTACACCGGGTTCTTCGCGCCCTGGAACTTGAAGGCGGCCGCGAGCAGCTGCGCGCCGAACCCCTTCGCCTCGAGCTCGGACGCGACCGTGTGCACGCCGGCCACCTGATCCTCAAGGTCGGGATCCTTGATGATCACCCACTCGTAGCCGAACAAGTCGGTCTTGCGATCGAGCGTCGAGCCGCTCGACGACGCGACTGCCTGCAGCAGCTGCTCGATCTCCTGCTCGGCGGCCGTGAACTCGCCGGCTGACAGCGGCTTGAAGATGACCGCGCCGACGCCGGCGGTCGTGAGCGAGCAATCGGTGTCGAGCGTGACCGCGGCAGTGCTGATCGCGAACAGCCGCTCCGCGGCAGGGGCCTTCAGCTTCTTGCGGCCGAAGAGGACGTCGCCCAGGCCCAAGCCGCTACTGCTGCGGCTGCGCCGGGTCGGGCGCAGGCTCGGCGTCGCCGGCTGCGATCTCTTTCTTCGTGCCGTCGCCCGAGCCGACCTCTGCCTTTAGCTTCGCCAGTTCGCTATCGACCTGCGACGACGCCGAGATCTGCGCCAGCTCCCGGTCGAGCTGCGTCTGGTCGCCCGCGGTCAGATCCTCGAGCGCGCCCGTGCTGGTCAGCTCGTCGATGGCGGAGGCGCGCGCTTGCAGCTCCTCGGTCTTGTCCTTGGCGCGCTGGACTGCGAGGCCCGTGTCGGCCATCCCCTTGCCGATGCCTGTGGCCGCCTCGCCGACGCGCACCTGCGCCTCGGCGGCGGAGTACTGCGCCTTGAGCACTTCCTTCGTCGAGCGGAACGACTCGATGCGCGTCTCGAGCTGCTGCTGCGACGCGACGAGCTTCTCCTGCTGGTCGGCGAGCCCCTGCACCTGCCCGTCCATGCTCTGCAGCTGCTGCTGCGCGACCGCCTTGCGCTCGAGCGCCTGCTTCGCGAGATCGTCGCGATTCGCAGCGACTGCCTGGCGCGCCTGCGTCTCGAGCGTGACGACGTTCTGCTCCAGCTTCTGCTGCTGGAGCTCGAGCCGCTTCTTCGCAGTGACGACGTCCGCGACGCCGCGCTTGACGTTCTGGAGCTGCTCGAGCATCTGCTCATACGAGTAATCGAGCGTCTCGGTCGGATTCTCCGCCCGGTTGAGCAGCTTCGAGTACTTCGCCTTGATGATCAGCGTCGTGCGTGACACAAGCCCGGCCATGTGTTCGTTAGCCTAGCTGCCTTGCTCATCCAGCGGAACATGCACCCCGACTGGCTCTCGAACGCCTACGTGGTGGCCGACGCCGAGGGCGGGACGGCCGTCTTCGTCGATTCCGGAGCCGACCCGGCGCCGCTCGTCGCGGCGCTCGAGCGCTGGGGTGCGAAACCGGCGGCGATCCTGCGCACGCACGCGCACCACGACCACGTCGCCTGGGAGGACGAGCTGAACGAGCTCTACGACATCCCGGTCGTGGCAGAGCCGGGGGAGTGGGACTTCGGCGGGATCCACGTCCGCGGGGTCGCGACGCCCGGTCACTCGAACGACATGGTGGCGTTCGTCGCCGGCGGCGAGCTCGTCTTCACCGGCGACACGCTCTTCAAGGACGCCGTCGGCGGAGGCGACCCGGCGCTCGTCCGCTCCTCGGTGATGGACGTCTTCATGGCGCTGCCCGACTCGATGCGTGTGCTCCCCGGTCACACCGACGAGACGACGATCGGCCGCGAGCGCGAGCACAACCCGTTCGTGCGCGTGTGGTCGGGCGCGGAGCCGGAAGGCACCGAGCGGGTCCAGGTCGGCGGCCGCGACGCGACGCTCCTCGTCTGGTCGCCCGACTACGACGGCAAGGGCAAGGCCTGGGTGCGGTTCGGCGACGGCAGCGACGCCATCGTCGGCGGCTCACGTGTCCGAAGGGGACAGTAGGTTCCCGATGTGCGCCTGCTCGTCGCCCGTTGCGAGGTCCGCTACTCCGGCCGTCTGAACGCCGTCCTGCCGGAGGCGGTGCGGCTCCTCATCCTCAAGGCGGACGGCTCCGTGCTCGTCCACGACGACGCCGGCGGCTTCAAGCCGCTCAACTGGATGACGGCGCCCACGGTGGTCGAGGACGAGGGCGACCGGCTCGTCGTCCGCAAGGCGAAGACCGAGGACGTGCTCGAGATCCGCCTCGCCGAGGTGTTGAGCGACATCGTCCACGACATGGGCGAGTCGGCTGCGCTGCAGAAGGACGGCGTGGAGCGCGACCTCCAGCTGGAGCTCGCCGCCGCGCCGGCAGCGCTCGGCGAGGAACTCACGCTCGTCAAGCGCGAGTGGCCGACCGAGATCGGCCCGGTCGACCTGATGTGCAAGGACGCGGCCGGCGAGTGGGTCGCGGTCGAGATCAAGCGCATCGGGACGATCGACGCCGTTGAGCAGCTGACGCGCTATCTCGCGTTCATCCGTGAGGACCCCGCGAAGGCCGGCTGCCGCGGCATCCTCGCCGCGCAGGCGATCAAGCCGCAGGCGGTCGCACTCGCCGAGTCGCGCGGCATCCGCTGCGTCGAGGTCGACCTGGGCGTGCTTCGTGGCGAGCGCGAGCCGGACCTGACACTGTTCGCGGCCTAGGGCAAGGAGGCCGTCAATGGCTGTCAAGCTTCATCGCTGCGGCAATCTGTGGGCGAAGTTCGGGCCGCATCCCTGCTGGCGCGTGCAGAAGGCGCTCGACGCGCAGAGCATCGAGTACGAGATCGTCCCCGGCCCATGGCCGAGCAGGAAGACGAGGACGGCGGTGCTCGAAGGAACGGGCCAGGCGCTCTATCCGGCCATCGAGTTCGAGGACGGCAGCTGGTATCGCGCGGAGTCCGCCGACATGGCGCGCACGATCCGCGAAGGCAAGCTGATGGACAAGGCGCGCGGCTCGGCTGCTCCGGCCTCCGGCTAAACTGCGGCGGACTCGGGGCTATAGCTCAGTTGGGAGAGCGCCTGGATCGCACCCAGGAGGTCGGCGGTTCGAGCCCGCCTAGCTCCATCCGAGGGAGTCGTCAGCTCTGCCAGGCGTACGGCGATGCAGCCCGCGGCTGCTGGAAGACCGCCGCAGCCTCCACCTCGTGCAGGCGCTCCTGCGCCGCACGCAGCGTTTCGATCATCGTCGCGCGGTCGGCCGCGTAGGCGGCGAGCTCGTTCCGCGTCGCCTCCAGCTCGGCCTGGGCCTGCTGGAGCTCCTGCTCGCGTGCGTCGCGCTCGGCCTCGGCCTGCCGGGCAGCGGCGAGGTCGACCTCGAGCGCGGGGATGCGGGCAGCATCCATCCGCGCCGTCGCCAGCTCGGTCTCGAGCGACTGGATGCGCTCCTCGGCAAGTCCGACGGCCGCGAGCTCCATCTCCAGCTCCGTGATGCGGGCCTGCGCCGCCACGAGCTCCGGATCGGGGCCCTGGACGACGGCAACCGGCTCGATCTCGAGTACTGGAAGCGCGACGACCTCGGCCTGGGGTGCCTCGGGGGCCTCGAGGGCCACGGGGGCCGCGGCTTCCGGCGCCTGTGCGATCCACGCCGCTGCGAGGGGCGCCGACGCCGGCGGGCTGATGGGCGGGAACGCGACGAGGCCGGGCGTGCCGAATCCGGTGGACAGCCCGTATTCGGTCTTGACGAGGCCGCCCTGCTGCGTCGCGAGCGCCTGTGCGACCGTCGCTGCGGTCACGTAGCTGAGGCTGATCAAGACCTGCCCGAGCGGGAGACCCGTGCGGGCGTGCTCGTCGAGCGCCGTCTGGAGCTGCTCCTCGGTCACATGACCGCGTTCGACGAGGAGCCTCCCGAGGGGAGGAGTCGAGACCTCAGGTTCAGCCACACGGACACCGCCCGTGTCGAGTGCATCGAACATCGATTCTTCTCTTTCGCCGCAGTTATCTTGCCGCAGTAAGTGCACTACAAGCTTCGTCGGAAACGGGCGGCGGGCCGCCACCCGGAAAGGGGATCCGCCGTGTGAAACGCGTATGGATTCTCCCCTTTGCAGTCGCGCTGCTCGCGGGGTGCGGCGGCGGAGGCAGCAGCAGCGGAACGGTCACGCTCTCGGGTAGCGACTATTTCCATGCGGCCACCGAGACCGTCTCGCACAGCCCGGCCGAATGCGCCGAGGACGCCCGGATCTTTACGAGAGACGCGCTCGCGCTCCTCGCACACTCGGGCGCGAACGCGTATCCGGCCGACCTCTACTACTCGATCATCCGCGACGACTTCGCCGACTTCGAGGCGCGCCGCTGCGAACCGAAGGTGCTCGGCCCCCCGCTGCGGCGGGGGATGACCGCGAAGCAGCGCGCTGCGCTCATCGCCGACCTCCCGAGCGTCATGGCGCAGGTCGTCCGGGACGGCCTGGGAGGCACGTAACGCCGCCTGAACAGCCAGCGAAGTAAGGTCGGCAACATGGAAGCGCCGGCCTCCACGACTCCGCGCGTCCTCCACCTCGCGCTCGTCACGGGCGGCGACCTGCTCGACCCCGCCGGCTCGAAGCTCGGCCGCGTCGACGACCTCATCGTCCGGCTGGGCGAGGACGAATACCCGCCCGTCACCGGGCTGCTCGCGACCCTCGCCGGGCGCCAGGTGTTCGTCCCCGCGGACGCAATCGCGGAGATCGAGCACGGCCGCGTCCGCATGCGAGCACGCCGGCTCGACCTGCAGCCGTTCGAGCGCCGTCCCGACGAGGTCCTGCTGAAGAAGGACGTGCTCGACCGGCAGCTGATCAACGTCGACGGGGCCCGGCTCGTCCGCTCGAACGAGATCGAGCTTGCCCGCCTCGACGGCTGGTACCGGGTGGTCGGCGTCGATACCGGCCTGCGCGGGCTGCTGCGCCGGGTCGTCCCGCGAGCCCTTGCCCACTCGGTCGGGACGAACGAATTCCTCGACTGGGCATCGGTCGAGCCCTTCACCGGCCACGTGCCGAGCGTGCGCCTGCGCGTGCCCCATCCGAAGCTCGCGCGCCTCCATCCGGCCCAGCTCGCCGACCTCGTCGAGCAGGCGTCGCACCATGAGGGACAGGAGATCCTCGGCGCGGTCGGCGGCGACCCCGAGCTCGAGGCGGACGTCTTCGAGGAGCTCGAGCCGAATCACCAGCAGGAGTTCATCGAGGAGCGCTCCGACGCCGACGTCGCGGAGGTGCTCGCGCGCATGGAGTCCGACGACGCTGCCGACCTCGTGAGCGAGCTGCCGGAGGAGCGCCGCGACGAGATCGTTCGCCTGCTGCCGCTCGTGCAGCGGCGGCGCGTGCGCGCACTGCTCGGCTACGACCCCGCCACCGCGGGCGGCCTCATGAGCCCGGAGTTCCTGTGCGTCTTCACGCAGGCGACGCAGCGCGAGGTGCTCGAGCGCATTCGCACCTCGCACATCTCCGCCGAGGCGCTCGGATGGATCTACGTCATGAACGCGAGCAAGCGGCTCGCCGGTGCAGTCGCGCTCGTCGACCTGCTGCGCGCCGGCCCGGATGACTACCTCGGTGACATCGCCGACATGCCGCAGCGGGTACGCCCCGACGCCGAGCTCGAGGAGGTCGCTCGGCTGATGACCGACTTCGACCTCACCGTCGTCCCGGTCGTCGATGGGGAGGAACGCCTGCTCGGCGTCGTCACCGTCGACGACGTCCTCGAGCTCGTCCTCCCGCGCGGATGGCGTCGCCAGTTCGGGCTCTTCGGCGAGTGATGCGGAGCCGCGGACAGCGGCTCCTCGTACTCCTCGCAATCCTCGGCCCCGGTCTCATAGCCGCCAACGCCGGCAACGACGCCGGCGGCATAGCGACGTATTCCTCGGTCGGCGCGAAGTACGGCTACGACCTGCTCTGGATGATGGTGGTGATCACCGTCTCGCTGATCGTCGTCCAGGAGATGGCGGCGCGCATGGGAGCAGTGACGGGCAAGGGCCTGGCCGAGCTGATCCGCGAGGAGTACGGCGTGCGCTGGTCGTTCTTCGCGACCGCCTCTGTGCTCGTCGCGAACCTCGGGATCTGCATCTCCGAGTTCGTCGGCATCGGCGCGGCGCTCGGGCTGGCCGGGATCCCGTTCCAGATCTCGGTGCCGATCGCGGCGGCGGCGGTGTGGCTGCTCGTCGTGCGTGGCTCGTACAAGGTCGCCGAACGCGTCTTCGTCCTGATGACGATCCCGTTCTTCGCGTACCCGATCGCGGCCGTGCTCGCCCACCCGAAGTGGGGCGACGTCGGAAAGGCGATCGTCGAGCCGCACATCCAGCTCAACTCTGGCTACCTGTTCCTGTTCATCGCCACCGCCGGCACGACCATCACCCCGTTCATGCAGCTGTACGTGCAGTCGGCGGTGGTCGAGCGCGGCATCGGGCCCGA
>DATCBD010000048.1:0-18928 GCA_036512155.1 Gaiellaceae bacterium
TGCTCGCGCAACGCGCACAAGGCGCGCGAGCTCGAGCGGTTGCTCCCCGGCTGGACGATCGAGCCGCTCGAGGCGGAAGGATGGCCCGAGGAGACCGGCACGACGTACGTCGAGAACGCACGCGCGAAGGCGCAGTTCGGGCGCGAGGTGCTCGGCGCCAGCCGGTGGCTGATCGGCGAGGACTCGGGGCTCGAGGTGGAGGCGCTCGACGGCCGTCCCGGTATCGAGTCCGCGCGGTATGCGCCGGAGGGCGCGCCCGCGATCGCAAAGCTCCTGGGCGAGCTCGCCGGCGTGCGCGAGCGTGCTGCACGCTACGTCTCCGAGCTCGTGTGTCTGACACCGGAGGGCGACGAAGTGCGCGGCAGCGGGACGCTCGCCGGCCGTATCGCCGAGGAGCCGCTCGGCGCCGAGGGCTTCGGCTACGACCCGGTGTTCGTGCCGGAGGGCGAAGATCGCACCGTGGCCGAGCTCGGCGACGCCTGGAAGGAGCGAAACTCGCATCGCGCCCGCGCGGCGCGCGCGCTGCTCGCAGCGCTCGGCGGGGCGATCGTCCTCGTCGCGGCCGGCTGCGGCGGCATGGACCGTGACACGAAGCAGGTGTTGCACGCGTTCTTCGCCGGCGGCCCGGTCGTTCGCGCGCTCGGCGCGCGCTTCCCGCACAAGCCCGGCACGCTCCCGTGCGTGCTGCATGAGAAGGGCGTGACGCTGCAGGCAACGTGCGCGACCGACATCTCGCTCGTTCAACCCGCGCGCGCAGTCGTGACGCTGACGGAAGCCTGGAACCACGGTGCAAAGGCGCACACGTGGTTCTTCTTCATCCGGCGCGACGGCACGGTGCAGTCAGTGATTCAAGAAGGCGCTCCGGCGCCGCGCCGCTGAGCTGTCCACCAGTTCAGTTCGGCGCCGAGGACGATGACGTTCGCCATCACGTACAGCCAGATGAGCAGGATGGCCGGGCCGCCGAGCACGCGCAGCGTGACGTTCACGTCCGCGAGGCGCACGAAGATCGGCAGCACCTGGAACGACGCCTCGAGCACGATCGCTCCCATGACGGCGCCGGGCAGCACCTCGCGCACGCTGAGCGACGCGTTCGGCAGCAGCCGGTAGACGGCGAGGAGGAACAGGAACACGCCGAGTAGCGACACCGCCACGGAAAGCGCGTACGCGATGACGGCATCGCCGACGAATCCCGGTGCATACCGCTTGAGCACCTCGACGCCGAGCGCGCCCACGACGAGGCTCGAGAACAACGTCACGAGCACGCTCGCCATCAGTGCCGCCGCGACGGTCTTGCCGCGCAGGAACGGACGGTTCGGCCGCCCGTACACGATGTTGAACGCCGACTCGAGCGCGCTGAACAGCGAGAGCGACGACCAGAGCAGGCCGACGCCGCCGATGATGCCGAGCGTCGCGGCGTTGTCCTGCACCCTGCGAACGAGCGTCAGGATGCTCTGCAGCGAGCTGCCGGGGAACGCGCGCTTCAGTTCCCGCACGAGGAAGTCGGACGCGTCTGCGCGGTGCGCGAATCCGAGCAGCGAGAGCGAGAGGAAGATGAGGGGGACGAACGAGAGCAGCGCGAAGTAGGCCACCATGGCGGCCAGATGGGTGCCTCGGTCGGCGAAGAACTTCGCAAAGAGCGCCCGCTTCCTGAGTCGCATCGGCCCAGTTTGGCACCGTGCTAGCCTCGACCACCGATGGACGCGGCCCAGGCACTCGCCGATCTGACCGAGATCTCCTCGCAGGTGGAGGCCGCCGTTCTGTTCGACGAGACGGGCGAGGTGGCCGGCTCGACGCTCCCCGGCGAGCAGGACGCGGCGGCGCTCGCTCGCGCTGCCGGCGAGCTGCTGGCGCGCGCGGCGTCGCTCGGCGACGGCGGCGAGGTCACGCAGGTCGAGGCTTCGACGCCGACCGGCAGCGTGTTCGTCGTTCGCGACGGGTCGCGCCGGATCGCGGCCGTCACCGCCGCGGACCCGACGACCGGCCTCGTCTTCTACGACCTCAAGAGCTGCCTGCGCGACAGTGCACCGGAGGCCAAACCGCGACGCAAGCGCGCGCCGAAGAAGGACGACGATGAGGCGTAAGGCGCTCGGCCTCTTCGGGTTCGGCACCGGGCTCTTCGCGGGCAGCGTCCTCTACCGGCGGACGCTCGCGCGCCGCCGCGAGCGCGTCGACGTCTACTTCGACGACGGATCCATGATCACGTTCGATGACGGCTCGCCCGAGGCGGACACGCTCCTGCCGATCGCGCGCGACGCCCTTTCGGCAGCCAAGCACTCGTGAACGACTCGGAGCTCCGCTCGGCGCTCGTCGAGCACGCGTACCTCGAAGGCGACTTCGTCCTCCGCTCCGGCCGGCGGTCGAAGTACTACCTCGACAAGTACCGCTTCGAGACCCGGCCCGACATCCTCCGGGCGCTGGGAAAGCGGATCACCGCCGAGGTCGAGGCGCACGCGCCGGACGCGACGCGCCTCGCGGCGCCCGAGCTGGGCGCGGTCGCGCTCGCGGCCGCCGCGTCGCTCGAGTCGGGCTTGCCGTTCGTCATCGTGCGCAAGGCGGCGAAGGAGTACGGCACCGGCAACCGCCTCGAAGGACCGTACGAGGAGGGCGAGTGCATGTGCCTCGTAGAGGACGTCGTCACCTCCGGTGGCGCACTCCTCGATTCGGTCGACGCGCTGCGCGACGCGGGCCTGCTCGTGCAGACAGCCGTGTGCGTCGTCGACCGCGAAGAGGGCGGCGCGGACGCTCTCGCACGCCGCGCCGTGCGGCTGCGCCCTATCTTTCGGGCAGGAGAGCTCTTGGCAGAGGCGAAAAGCCCCGCAAAACCGCTTGGTTGAGCGGGACCGGGACCCCTGGTAGGGTCATTTAGGCGCGTAGAACCGATCAACGACAGGAGGAGAGGCACGTGACCAAGCAGGAGTTTGTGAACGAGGTCGCGAGGCGTAGCCAGCTGACGGCGCGCGATGCAGGCAAGGCGGTCGACGCGTTCCTCGAGACGATCACGGACACGCTGAAGAGCGGGGGCGACGTTGCCTTCACCGGTTTCGGCAAGTTCTCGAGCCAGCATCGTGCGGCTCGCACCGGCGTCAATCCCCGGAACCCGACCGAGAAGGTGCATATCCCGGCCGCGCAGGTTCCGAAGTTCTCGGCCGGCAGTGCGCTCAAGGCCGCCGTCAAGGGCGGCAGCGGCAGCTAGTCAGCCCGGGCACGTCTCCTCCGAGGATCTGCGAAGGGCCGCGAAAGCGGCCCTTCGCGCGTTCCGGAGGCAGAAGTACATTGGGAGCCATGGCCCGCGTTGCCGTGACGCACTTCGCAGACCGCATCGCCGAGGCGGTCGAGCGCAAGCGGAGCCAGGTCGTCGTCGGCCTCGATCCGGTTCCCGACCAGCTGCCGGTCGAGCTGCGAGGCGAGACGGTGCTCGGGCGCGAGCACGCTGCGGCCGCGTGCGCGCGCTTCTGCTGCGGCATCATCGACGCGGTCGCCCCCTACGCAGTGGCGGTGAAGCCGCAGTTGGCGTTCTTCGAGGCGCTCGGAGCCGACGGCATGCGCGCGCTCGAGGACGTCTGCGAGTACGCGCGCGCGGCGGAGATGCTCGTGATCGCGGACGCGAAGCGTGGCGACATCGGCTCGACCGCGCGCGCGTACGCGACGGCGTACGTCGAGCCGCGCGGCGATGCGCCGCCGCTCGCCGATGCGGTGACGGTCAATCCGTATCTGGGACGCGATGCGCTCGAGCCGTTCCTCGCCGCGTGCCGCCGTGACGGCGCCGGGCTCTTCTGCCTCGTCAAGACGTCGAATGCGGGCGGCGCCGAGGTCCAGGACGTGCGGCTCTCCGACGGGACGTTGCTGTGGCAGCACGTCGCCGGGCTCGTGGGCGAGTGGGGCGAGGACCTCCTCGGCGAGGGCGGGCTCTCCGCCGTCGGTGCCGTCGTCGGCGCCACGTTCCCGCGCGAGGTGGCGGAGGCCCGCCGCCTGCTCCCGCAGGCCGTCCTGCTGCTTCCGGGCGTCGGCGCCCAGGGAGGGAAGCCCTCCGATCTCGCTCCGGCCTTCACGAGCGGCCCCGCCAGTGCGCTCGTCTCGGCCTCCCGGTCGATCATCTACGCCTCCCGGAACGTGACCGACGACTGGCGCGGGGCGGCAGGTGGCGCGGCTGCGCGGCTCGCGCACGACGTCTGGGCGGCGTCCGCCTGGTGAGGCAGTACGCGGCACCGGCGGCGTCGCTGCTCGCCGTGACCGTGGCGGTGCTCGCCGTCCACTACGGGCTCCAGCAGCATTCGCCGGCTGCTGCGCCGGCGGTGACGCAGACGGTTCCGGCCCGGCCGCGGGTGAAGCGTACGGCCGCCTTCACGCGCGTTTACGTCGTCCAGCGCGGCGACAGCTTCTCCGTCATCGCGGCGAAGACGCACACGAGTGTGGCCCGCCTCGAGCGGCTCAACCCGGCGGTGAGCCCCACTGCTCTGCGCGTCGGCCAGCGGCTCAAGGTGAAGTAGCCTTCCGCCGGCATGCGCCGGGGGTCGCTCGTCCTCGTGCTCGCGCTGGCCTTTGTAGGATCGGCCCGCGCTGCTCCTCCGACCGTGGACGCACGTGCGTACACGGTCGTCAATGCATCGAACGGCACGGTGCTCGCGTCCTCGAATGCGCACGAACAGTTGCCCATCGCGAGCATCACGAAGCTGATGACGGTGATCGTCGCGCTCCAGCACCTGCGGCAGGACGACGACGTGACCGTGACGGCGCAGGCCGCGCGCGTCGGCGAGGAGCGCATCCCGCTGCGTGCGGGGCAGGTGCTGAGCGTGCACGACCTCCTCGAGGGCGCGCTGATCCAGAGCGCGAATGACGCTGCCGACGCGCTCGCGGCCGGCGCGTCCGGCGACGACGTCCCGCTCTTCATCGACTGGATGAACGAGGAGGCGAAAGAGCTCGGCCTGACCGACACGCACTTCGTGCGGCCGGACGGCCTCGACGCGCCCGGGCACGTGTCGAGCGCGCACGACGTTGCCGTGCTCGCGCAGGTGGCGATGCACTCGCCCATCGTCCGCGCGATCGTGCGCAAGCGCAGCGACACGATCGAAGACGGCGCACTCGTACTGCACACGTGGAACGACTTGCTCGGCGTCTTCCCCGGTCTCATCGGCGTGAAGACCGGACACACCGACAAAGCGGGCTGGTGTGAAGTGGCGGCCGCGCGACGTTCCGGATACACGATCTACGCAGTCATCCTCGGGAGCCCGTCGCGGGCGCAGCGCAACTCCGATCTCGACCGCCTGCTCGCGTGGGGCGTGTCGCGCTATCGCACGCTGACGCTCGTGGGACGCGATCCCGTCGCGCGCGTCGCCCTCCCGTACGGGCGCGCGCCGGTGGCGCTCGTCGCGACGCGGCCACTCGTGCGCGTCGTCCCCGCCGGCCGGTCGGTGGTCGAGCGCGTCGTCGTGCTCTCGGCGGTGACCCTCCCCGTCCATCGCGGCCAGCAGCTCGGCCGTATCACGGTCTGGGCCGGCGGCAGCCTCCTCGGATCGCGGCCGCTGCTCGCTGCGCGCTCGGTTTCTCGGCCGGGTATGGGCGGGCGTCTACGCTGGTACGCGACGCGAACCTTGAAAGACCTCTGGGGCCTCATCCCGTGATCGTCACCGTCACCCTCAACGCAGCCGTCGACCGCACGCTCACGGTGCCGAACGTGCAGCTCGGGCACCGTCACCGTGCGAGCGCGAGCTTCACCTCGGCCGGAGGCAAGGGCATCAACGTCGCACGCGCGCTGAAGGCGCTCGAGACGCCGGTGATCGCCACCGGGCTCGCAGGCGGCCGCACGGGCGAGCGGATCGTGGAAGAGCTCGCACTCGAGGCGATCCTCAATGACTTCGTTCGCATCTCCGACGAGTCGCGCACGTCGACCGCCGTCGTCGATCCGACCGGCGGGTCGATGACCGAGATCTACGAGTGGGGCCCTGCGGTGCGGCCCGAGGAGCTGGAGATGCTGCTCGACAAGTTGCGCTACCTGTCGCGCGTCGCGTCGTTCGTCGTCTTCTCCGGCTCGCTGCCGCGCGACGTCGACGACGACTTCTACGCGGAGGCGATCCGCGAGCTCAACCGACGCGGCGTGCCGTCCGTCGTCGACTGCGAGGGCGAGCCGCTGCGCGTCGCCGTCGAGGCCGAGCCGTTCCTCGTCTCGCCGAACCAGCGCGAGGCGGAGAGCCTCGTCGGGCAGGAGTTCTCCGACGACGCAGACTTCCTCATGGCTCTCGACACGATCGCCGACCTCGGCGCGCGGAACGTGATCATCACGCAGGAGACCTCGTGCTTCGCGCTCGTGCGCGAGGAGCGCACCGTTCGCAGGCTGCGCGCGTCGATCGAGCGCATCGAACCGATCGCGCCGGTTGGCGCCGGCGACGTCCTGCTGGCCGGCTTCCTCGCCGCCCGCTTCAACGACCAGCCGGTCGAGGACGCGCTGCGCAGCGCGGTCGGATGCGCCGCCGCGTCCGTGCTCGAGGTGGGCGCGGGCCGGTTCGACCCGCGCGAGGCGAGCCGTCTCGCGGCCGACGTCCAGGTCGAAGAGCTAGCGCCAGTCTCCGCTTGACACGTCGAGGTTCTGCGTGAGGCGCTGCACGTCAGTGCCGTCGATCGCGACCGTGTAGAGGTCGAAGGTCGGCGTGCCCTTCGCCTTCGCCGTGACGAGGAAGCGCGTGCCGTCGGGCGACCAGGCGATGCTCCGGACCTGCGCGAACGGAAGCGCGACCTTCGACCCGTTCACGACGACGGTCGCGCCGACGAGGTATGCGAGGCGGCCGTCTGCCGACCACGCAGGGTCGGTGAGGCCGCCCCCGATCCCAGCAACCCGGTGGCGGGCGGTGCCGTCGGGCAACGCGGTCCACACGGTCGTCGGATTCGTTTCCCCGTTGGCGTAGGCGATTCGCGTCGGTCCCCACGCGAGCGTCCACGCCGGGACGTGGAGGTCCGTCGGCGTCCCGCCGCCGGCGGCGATCAACATCGCGTCGGGCGCCGTGTCGCACCCTGAGTGGACGTACATGATCTGCGTCCCGTCCGGCGACCAGCTCGCGGGACCGTCGAACGTGCAGTCGGGCGGCGACGTCAACGTCGTCGCCGCTGAACCGTCGACACGGATCGTGCGGAGCGATTCCGGGCAGCCCTTGCAGCTCAGCCCCGTGTACGGCGATTCGCCGAACGCGACGCGCGTCCCGTCAGGGGAGATGCTTGGCGCCAGCTGATTCGCCTGCACGTTCGTGATGCGCAGCAGCCCGGTGCCGTCCGGCGAGACGGAATAGAGATTGTCGAACGGCTCCGCGCAGTAGCTCTGGTACACGATCGACCGGGTGTGGGGGACGAGCTGCATGGATGCAATCGCCGCCCCCGGGCCACCATCGTCATCGCAGCCGATGACGTGCGCATAGATGTGCGTGCCGTCCCGGACGGCGAACGTCGTCCCCGTCGCGACAGTGTTGAGCCCGAGCGACGTCGGTGCGCTTCCGAAGACGACGCCCGTGGGCGTCCAGATCGGCTCCGCGTCGAGGGTGGCGACGACCTCGGAGGAGACGAGACGACCCGCGCTCGTGTGGACCTCGGCGCGATGACCCTTGATCGACGCGAGCTTCGTTCCGTCGGGAGACCACGCTGCGGCCGTCGCCGCGACGGAGAACCGCTGCTTGCCGTTCTCGCCGACGACGTGGACTCGACCGTCGTACGCTCCCGTGGCGAAGAGCCCAGTGGCGGACCAGCCGACCGGGCTGCCTCCGCTCGAGATGCTCCACGCGTGCCTTCCCGCCGGTGTGAACGCGTCGACGCCGCCGCCGTTCGTCTGCACGGTGACGAGCCGGCCGTCCGGCGACCAGGTAGGCCCGCCGAGCCCTTTCGCGTGGCCGAGTGCGCGCGGCGCCGCTCCAATCCCGGTGAGCCAGAGCGTCTGCGGAAGGTTGATCCCGCCCGTTGTGTAGGCGAGCGTCCGGCTGTCCGGCGACCAGGCCAGCTCGACGTAGTACTCGGACGGGAAGCCCTTCGCCTGCAGGCGGCCTAGAGCGTGACCGTCGACGCGGATCGTCCAAAGGCTGCCTCCGTATCGATCGCTCACGAACGCGACGAGCTTGCCGTTCGGCGAGACGACGGGGTTCGTCTCCTGCCACGGGCTGTGGGTCAGGTTGACGACCCGGCCGTTCCAGTCGGCCCGGAAGACGTCTCCCGTGATCGACGGCGCACGGTCCGCGGAGAAGACGATGAGTGAGGCGGTGGTGCCGTGCGCGCTGCCGCCTGCCAGCGCCGCCGCGGCGACCGCTGCGGCGAGCGCCCTCACGGCGCGAGCGTGATGGCGCGGATGCGCCCGCGCCCGGCGACGTTCTCGGCCCACGCGACGCGGTCGTCCGCGATCGAGAGGCCGATGGGCGTTCCCGCCGCCTTCGCGACCGTGCGGATGCGCTTGGTGTGGACGTCGACGACGCGGATGGACCGTCCGACGCGGAACACGATTGCGCTGTTGCCGACCGACAGGTTCGGCGACGCGCCGAGCGGCAGCCGCAGCGTGCCGAGCGGCCTGCCCGTCGGAAGGGCGTACCAGCCGAGGACGAGCCTGCCGCCCGACCGGCCGAGCACGCCGAGGACAGTGCTCGACAGCCCGATCGCGAGCGGCGCAGCCTCGGGCGAGACGCTCACGACGAGCGAGCCCGTGTCGACGTCGCGCACCTCGACCGGAACGTTGCGTGACGCGAGCGGGTGCCCGTCCACGGTCGACGCGCCGATTGCCGGGACGTAGGCCACGTCGTTGTTCGACGCCGCCACGGCCACGGCTGCCGGCGCGCCCTTGATCCGTGTCGGAGGCTTGCGGCCCACGATCCGGTAGATGCCTCCGCCCGGGGCCACCTTCAGCTCGCAAGCGCCCGGCTCCTTCGGCGACGACAGGCAGGCGACCTGGTCCTTGTACGCGACCTGTGCGACCGCGTAGACGAGCGTTCCGCCGCTGCCGGCGACGCCGCCGAGCCACAGGCCGGCCCCGTGGCTCGCATGCGCGACCTCCTGGAAGCGCCGTTCCCTGGGATCGGCGACCGTGGCGCCGAGCACGTAGTCGAACCTCACCGCCTGTGCGGCGGATTCGTGCAGCGTCCACAGCAGCGCAGGGGAGCCGCCGTTGCCCGCGACTGCCAGGCTGACGGGCGAGCCGGCAGGGACCTGCCAGCCGCAGGTGACGTTGTGGTACGCGGCTCCCTCGCGGGGGAGCGGCTGCCGCGCGCTTCCGAGCTGCCAGAGCCACACCTCGTTACAGCCCTTCGAGGCCCTGGGAGCGAACCATGCGACGAGGCCGCCGTCCTGTGCGAACGCGGCGATCGTCCGGTTGGCCGGGCTCGTGTAGAGCGTCTCCACCTGCCCAGCGCGGCTCCCCGTATGGAGGATCGAGGCCGCAAGTGCGAGCGCGCCGAGCAGCATGCGCATCGCCTGCACGGTAGCCCCCTCGTGTTAGGAGGGTGAAAAGAGGTAGTCCGCGGAGGTTGGTACCCTTGCCTTCTTGAGCGTCGACCTCCGTCCGGACGAGCTGCAGCGGCTGCTCGAGCTGGACCGGAAGTTCGCCCGCGAGGGCCTCACCTTCGACGACGTCCTCCTCGTTCCGGCCGAATCGTCCGTGCTGCCGAACGAGGTCTCGACTCGCACGCAGCTCACGCGCTCGATCGAGCTCAGTATCCCCATCGTCTCGGCGGCGATGGACACCGTCACGGAGGCTCGGCTCGCGATCGCGCTCGCCCGTGAAGGCGGCCTCGGCATCGTCCATCGCAACCTCTCCATCGCCGAGCAGGTGGCGGAGGTCGACAAGGTGAAGCGCTCCGAGGCCGGGATGATCGTCGAGCCCGTGACGCTGCCTCCGAGCGCGCTCGTGCGCGAGGCGCTCGAATTGATGGCGCACTACAAGGTCTCCGGTGTCCCGATCACCGACGACGCCGGCGTCCTCGTGGGGATCCTCACCAATCGCGATCTGCGCTTCGAGGACGACGTCGAGCAGCCGGTCTCCGCGCTCATGACCGCGCGCAACCTCGTTACCGCCCCGGTGGGGACGACGCTCGCAGAGGCCGAGGCGATTCTCCACCGGCACAAGATCGAGAAGCTCCCCGTCGTCGACTCCGACGGACGGCTGCGCGGGCTCATCACCGTCAAGGACATCCAGAAGAAGGTCCTGTTCCCGCACGCGACGAAGGACGAGCGCGGCCGGCTGCGCGTCGGCGCCGCCGTCGGCGTCGGGCCCGACGCGCTCGAGCGCGCGCAGGCACTCGCTGCCGCGGGCGCGGACGTGCTCGTCGTCGACACCGCGCACGGCCACTCGGTCGGCGTGACCGAGATGGTGCGCAGGATCAAGGACGCGGTCACGGTCGACGTGATCGCCGGGAACATCTCGACCGCCGAAGGGGCGGAAGCACTGGCCGCCGCCGGTGCCGACGCGGTGAAGGCCGGCCAAGGCCCAGGATCCATCTGTTCGACGCGCATCGTTGCCGGCGTCGGGGTTCCGCAGATCACGGCGGTCTACGAAGCTGCGCAGGCGGTCGACGTGCCGATCATCGCCGACGGCGGCATCACCTCCTCCGGCGACATTGCGAAGGCGATCGCGGCCGGCGCCGGCGCCGTGATGCTCGGCTCGATGCTCGCCGGCACCGACGAGGCTCCCGGCGAGGTGATCGTCCACCAGGGCGAGCGCTTCAAGGAGTACCGGGGTATGGGCTCGCTCGGCGCCATGAAGGCGCGCGGTTTCTCGAAGGACCGCTACTTCCAGAACGACGTCGAGGACGTGGACAAGCTCGTGCCCGAGGGGATCGAAGGTCGCGTCCCATACAAGGGGCCGCTGGCGCCGATCGTCTACCAACTCGTCGGCGGCGTCCGGCAGGCCATGGGGTACTGCGGCGCCGGGACGCTCGACGATCTCAGGGCGGCGCAGTTCGTGCGCATCACCGGAGCCGGGCTGCGCGAGTCGCATCCGCACGACGTGACGATCACGAAAGAGGCGCCGAACTATCGCCGCTGAGCCGTCGAACGTCGTCCAGCTTCCGGTCGCCGAGGACCGGCCGGTGCTGGTGGTCGACCTCGGCGGCCAGTACTCCCAGCTGATCGCGCGGCGTGTGCGCGAGTGCCGCGTGTACTCCGAGCTCGTCGGGCACACGATCACGCCCGAGGCGGTGCGTGCGCGCAATCCCTACGCGATCATCCTAAGCGGCGGCCCTGCGTCCGTGTACGCCGAGAACGCGCCGCATGTCGATCCGCGCATCTTCGAGCTCGGCATTCCCACGCTCGGCATCTGTTATGGCGCGCAGCTGCTCGCGCTCGATCTCGGCGGCCGCGTCGACCGCACCGGTGTGTCGGAGTTCGGGAGAACTGCGCTCCAAGTGGAGCGCAGTTCTCTATTCGGCGACACGCCTGAGGAACAGGTGGTCTGGATGAGCCATCGAGACTCAATCGTTGCCGCACCTGAAGGGGCGATCGTGACTGCGTCCTCGCCGTCGACTCCGGTGGCCGCCTTTGAAGCTGAGGAGCGCGGGCTCTACGGCGTGCAATTCCATCCTGAAGTCGTGCACACGGAGCACGGGATGGAGATGCTCAAGAACTTTCTTCTCGTCGTCGCGCGTGCGCGCGCGACGTGGACACCCGCGGCCGTGATCGAGGAACAGGTCGAGCGCATCCGCAAGCAGGTCGGCTCCGAGCGCGTGCTGTGCGCGCTCTCCGGCGGTGTCGACTCCGCCGTCGCGGCACTGCTCGTCTACAAAGCGGTCGGCGACCAGCTCACCTGCGTGTTCGTCGACCACGGGCTGCTGCGCAAGGACGAGGCGGAGCAGGTGGTGGAGATGTTCGGCGAGCACTTCCGCGTGCCGCTCGTGCACGTGCAGGCGCAGGACCGGTTCCTCCAGCTGCTCGCCGGCGTCGAGGATCCGGAACAGAAGCGCAAGATCATCGGGCGCGAGTTCATTCGCGTGTTCGAGGAGGAGGCGCGCAAGCTCGGCAATGTCAACTGGCTCGTGCAGGGGACGCTGTACAGCGACGTGATCGAGTCGGGCGGCACCGAGGGCGTCGCCGCGACGATCAAGTCGCACCACAACGTCGGCGGCCTGCCGGACGACATGAAGATGCGCCTCGTCGAACCGCTGCGCATGCTCTTCAAGGACGAGGTGCGGCGCGTCGGCGAAGAGCTGGGCATGCCCGAGCGGATGGTGTGGCGGCAGCCGTTCCCCGGCCCCGGCCTCGCGATCCGCATCATCGGCGACGTCACGGCGGAGCGGCTTGCGATCCTTCGCGACGCGGACGCGATCCTGCAGGAGGAGGTGCGCCGCGCCGGCATGTACCGCGAGCTGTGGCAGTCGTTCGCGGTTCTCCCCGCCATCCGCTCGGTCGGCGTCCAGGGGGACGAGCGGACGTACGGTTACCCGATCGTTCTGCGCGCGGTGACGAGCGACGACGCGATGACGGCCGACTGGGCGCGGCTTCCGTACGAGCTGATCGAGGCCATCTCGAGCCGGATCGTGAACGAGATCCCGGGCGTGAACCGTGTCGTCCTCGACGTGACGTCGAAGCCGCCGGCGACGATCGAGTGGGAATAGTCCGGCAAGCCCGCTAGGTTCCCGGGTGTTGCCCCCGCGGATCGACCACGTCGTCATAGCAGTCAGCGACTACGAGCGCTCCAATCGCTTCTACGCCGACGTGCTCGGGGTCGAGGTGGAGGAGATCTCCCGGGGCCGCTACGCCTACCGCCTGGCGGACGGGCAGCAGCTGAACGTCCACGGCCCGGGCGCGAGCCCCGTGCCGCGCGCGGCCGACCCGGTCAAGCCCGGCAACAGCGACCTCTGCTTCCGCTGGGACGGCACGCCGGAGGAGGCGGTCGCGCATCTCCTCTCGCACGGCATCGAGCTCGAGCTCGGCCCGGCGGTCCGTACCGGCGGGAACGGCCGCGGAACGAGTGTGTACTTCCGCGACCCGGACGGCACGCTGCTCGAGCTGATCTCGTATCCCTAGGCGTACAGTCCTCACGTGGACCTGAGGGACATCCTCAAGCGGCGCCGCATGGTGCGCCACTACACGGGCGAGGCGATCCCGCGTGAGACGCTCGAGCGGATCGTCGCCACCGTCCGCCGCGCGCCGAGCGCCGGCTTCAGCCAGGGACAGCGGCTGCTCGTCGTCGACGACCAGGGCCTGCTCGCCGATCTGGCGGCGCTTGCCGGTAACGACGATCCCCAAGTGGAGCCGTGGTTCCCGAGCGCGCCGGCGCACGTGCTCGTCCTGACCCGCGAGGCCGACTACCACGAGCGCTACCGGAGCGACGACAAGCTCCAGGAGGGCGAGGAGATCGAGTGGCCCGTCCCGTTCTGGTACGTCGACGCCGGCGCAACGCTCATGCTCGTGCTCCTGACCGCGGTCGACGAGGGTCTCTCGGCAGGCGTCTACGGGGTGCCCGTCGAGCAGGATCCCGCCTGGCGCGCATTGCTGAGCATCCCGGACGAGCTGCGCATCGTCGCCGGCGTCACCATCGGGCGCGGGGCGCCCGATCCGCTCTGGAGCAGGAAGACGAGCCGCGCGACGCAACGGCGCCGTGCGCTCGACGAGCTCGTCAAGTGGAACACCTGGAGCTCGTAGCGCGTCTCGCCGGGGCGCGGATCGGCGCCACGTTCAACCAGTACGCGGCCTCGGAGCTGCGGCGCGAGCGGCTCGGCGCCTACCTGGCCGGGCGGGCGGGAGCGGAGACGATCCTCGTCGGCGAGGCCGCCGGCTACCGCGGCGCCCGGGTCAGCGGTCTCGCCTTCACGTCGGAGCGGCAATTGACCGGGTCGGGCCCGGCCGAGGCCTCCGCGACGATCGTTCACCGGGTGCTGGCCGAGCTCGGCCTCGAGGACGCGGTGCTGCTATGGAACGTCGTCCCGACCCATCCCGGCACGCCGAGCTCGAACCGCAGGCCGACGCGGGCCGAGGTGGACGCGGCGAGGCCGTTCCTCGCCGAGCTCGCCTGCGGCCGGCGGGTCGTGGCTGTCGGTCGGGTTGCCGCCGAGGCCCTGGATGCCCCGTACGTCCGGCATCCGAGCCACGGCGGCGCTCAGGCATTCGCCGAGGGATTGCGGGCGGCTTTCGCTACAATCCCGCCCCGGCGCGTCACCCGCGCCCTTTTCCTATGAGAACGTATTCAGCCAAGCCGGGAGAGATCACGCGCGAGTGGTATCTCGTCGACGCCCAGGGCAAGACCCTGGGGCGGCTCGCCACGCAGATCGCCGACACGCTGCGCGGCAAGCGCAAGCCGCAGTTCACGCCGCACGTCGACACGGGCGACTTCGTCATCGTCGTGAACGCCGAGAAGATCGCGGTCACCGGCAACAAGCTCGACCAGAAGAAGTACTACCGCCACTCCGGGTATCCGGGCGGCTTGAAGCAGCGGACGCTGCGCGAGCAGCTCGACCGGCGCCCGACCGAAGTGCTCCGTGTCGCCGTGAGGGGCATGCTGCCGAAGAACCGCCTGGCGCGGCAGCAGATCACGAAGCTGAAGATCTACGCAGGCCCGGAGCATCCGCACGGCCCGCAGAACCCCAAGCCTTTGGAATTGGAGAGCTAGTGCTCCTCCAGCGAATGTCCTCCGGCTTCTCGCCCGCTATCACGCGGCGCGCTGCTGCGTCCTCAGTCGCGTCCGTAGCAACCGCTACGGCCGCTCCCTGCGTCCTTGCATCGCTTGGTGCTAGCGACCGAGAAGCTCGGCAACATCCACTGGAGGAGCACAGTTGAGTCAACTCGCTCAGTACCGCGGTACCGGCAAGCGCAAGACCTCGGTCGCACGCGTCATCCTCCGGCCCGGCGACGGCGCCACCTGGGTGAACGGCCGGACGCTGGACGAGTACTTCCCGCGCTCCGTCTGGCGCTCGCTCGCGACCGCGCCGCTGCGCACCGCGGGCCTCGAGGGCCAGTACGACCTTCGTGTCCGCGTCCACGGCGGCGGCCTCACCGGCCAGGCCGGCGCGGTGCGGCACGGCGTCGCCCGGGCGCTCGTCGACTTGAATCCGGAGCTCCGCGTCCCGCTCAAGCGCGAGGGCTACCTCACGCGGGATGCTCGCCAGGTCGAGCGCAAGAAGGCTGGACTGCACAAGGCGCGCAAGGCGCCGCAGTTCTCGAAGCGCTAGTTCACTAGCGGTTTCTTCCGGCCGCCGGGCGGACATCCGACGCTGCACATGACGTCGCTAGAGTCACCCGCCGTGGCGCGGGAGCTTTTCGGTACCGACGGTGTCCGCGGCATCGTGGGCGAGTTCGTGACCGCCGATCTCGTCGAGCGGCTCGGCAAGGCGTCGGCGCTCTGGTCGGGAGGCGGCCGCGTGTTCGTCGGCCGCGACACACGCGCCTCGGGCGAAGAGCTCGCAGACGCGTTCGCGCGTGGCGTCGAATCTGCCGGCGGCGTCGCGGTGGTCGGAGGCGTCGTGCCGACACCGGCCGTTGCGCTGCTCCGACTCGACCTCGGCGTTGTCATCTCGGCCTCGCACAATCCGCCCGAATACAACGGCGTGAAGTTCTTCGACCGCGAAGGGCGCAAGCTCACGGACGACGCCGAGGAGGAGATCGAAGCGCTCCTGGACGCCGATGCACCCGGTGGCGGCGAGATCGACCGCGTCGGCTTTGCGGCGGACAGTTACCTCGAGCACGTGCTCGAGCGCTTCGGCTCCGATCTCTCGGGTCTGCGCATCGCGGTCGACTGCGCCAACGGCGCGTATGCCGGCATCGCGCCGCAGGCATTCGAACGGCTCGGCGCGGACGTGACTGCGATCGGTAACGCGCCGGACGGCAACAACATCAACGTCGGCTGCGGCGCGACGGATCTCGCGCTGCTGCAGCGGACCGTGACTGAAGGCGACTTCGACCTCGGCGTCGCCTTCGACGGCGACGGCGACCGCATGCTCGCGGTCGACGGTGGCGGCTCGGTCGTGGACGGAGATCAGATCGTCGCCGTGCTCGCGTTGCATCTCGGCGTCGACCTCGTCGCGGTGACGACGATGGCGAACCTCGGTTTCCACCGTCTGATGGAAGAGCACGGGGTGCGCGTCGTCACCACCGACGTCGGCGACCGGTACGTGCTCGAAGCGCTCCACCGCGAGGGAGGCTTGCTCGGCGGTGAGCAGTCGGGACACATCATCTTCCTGCGCGACCACGTCACCGGCGACGGCCTCGCCGCGGCACTTCTGCTCTGCGATGCGATGCGTGGAACGACCCTCGCAGCGGCGGCCGCCACGATGACGTGCTATCCGCAGGCGAAGCAGAACCTGCCCCGCTCGGAGCGTGGGCCGCTGCCGCAGCCCCTGCTCGACGCCGTGGAGCGCCTGAACGCGGAGCTGAACGGCCACGGCCGCGTGCTCGTGCGTCCATCGGGCACGGAGCCCGTCGTCCGCGTGCTCGCGGAGGCCCCCACGGAGGAGGAGTCGGAAGCCCTCTGTGGTAGGGTTGTCGAGCTCGTTCGAGAAGAGCTCGGCTGACCGTCCCGCGCCGTTGCGGACCGGTCTGACAGCCGGGCTCGTTGCATTTCTGAGGCGATATGTGCGGGATCATCGGATACGTCGGGGAACGTGAGGCGAAGCCGCTCCTGCTCCAGGGGCTGCAGCGTCTCGAATACCGTGGGTATGACTCCGCGGGCATTGCGCTGCGCGAAGACGAGGGGCTCGACTACGTGCGCGCGGTCGGCAATCTTCAGAACCTCGTCGAAGCGGTCGGGCCGAACGGGTCGAAGTCGCGGCAGGGCCTCGGCCACACGCGTTGGGCGACCCACGGCGGCGTCACCGAGCGGAATTGCCATCCACTCGTCGGCTGCGACGCGTCGAAGCTCGCGATCGTCCTCAACGGCATCGTGGAGAACTACCGCGAGCTCAAGGAACGGCTCGAGGCGGATGGGCACACGTTCACGTCCGAGACCGACGCCGAAGTCGTCGTGCATCTGCTCGAGCGCGAATACGACGGCGACCTGACGGCGGCGCTCGAGCGCGTCTTCCCGCAGCTCGAAGGCCACTTCTCCATCGTTGCCATCCACCACGATCATCCCAACCTGCTCGCCGGTGTCAGACACCAGACGCCGCTCGTCGTCGGCGTCGGCGAGGGTGAGATGTTCATCGCGTCGTCGGTGGCCGCGTTCCTCAGCGAGACGCGCCGTGCGTACTTCCCGGTCGACGGCGAGATCATCGAGATCACCCCCGCGGGCGCGCGCTTCATCGTCGGCGGCGCCGAGGTCGAGCGGGAGCCTGAGGAGATCCAGTGGGACCAGGAGGTCGCCGAGAAGGGCGGCTTCGAGACGTTCATGTTGAAGGAGATCTACGAGCAGCCCGAGGCGGTGGCGGAGACGATCGGTGACCGCGTCCGCGGCCACAACCTCATCCTCGAGGCGCTCGCGATGACCGAGCTCGAGGTCCAGAACCTCCGTCGTGTCGTCATCGTCGCATGCGGAACCGCATACCACGCCGCCGTCGTCGGGCGCTACGTGATCGAGGAGTGGGCGCGCGTCCCGGTGGAGCCCGACATCGCGAGCGAGTGGATCTACCGCAACCCGGTGCTGTCGAAGGACACGCTCGTGATCGGCATCTCGCAGTCGGGTGAGACGCGCGACACCGTGAACGCCGTCAAGCTCGCGCGTGAGCTCGGCGCTCGCACGCTCGCGATCACGAACCAGATGGGGACGCAGATCACGCGCGAGGCCGAGGCGACCATGTACACGCGCTGCGGGCTCGAGGTCGGCGTCGCCGCATCGAAGACGTTCACCGCGCAGGCGGCGTTGCTCTGCCTGATCGCGCTGAAGCTGGCGCAGATCCGCAAGACGCTGCCGCCGGATGAGATCGACTTCATCCTCGACCGCCTGCACGAGCTGCCGGAGAAGATCCAGACGTTCCTCGACGACGTCGACGCCGGTCGCCACCGGATCGAAGAGATCGCGCAGCGCTTCTACGAGAAGCCGTTCTTCCTCTACCTCGGTCGCCACATCGGGCTGCCCGTCGCGCTCGAGGGCGCGCTCAAGCTGAAGGAGATCTCGTACATCCCGACCGACGCGTATTCGGCGGGCGAGATGAAGCACGGCCCGATCGCGCTGCTCGACGAGGGAACGCCGGTCGTCGTCGTCGCGACGAACATCCACGTCTACGACAAGATCGTCTCCAACATCCAGGAGACGCGTGCGCGCGGCGCGCACGTGATCGCGATCGCGACCGAGGGCAACGAGGACATCCAGCACCACGCCGACGACGTCATCTTCGTCCCGCGCACGCCCGCGTTCCTCCAGGCGGTGCTCGCGATCATCCCGCTCCAACTCCTTGCGTACCGCATCGCCCGGCTCCGCGGCCTGAACGTCGATCAGCCGCGGAACCTCGCGAAGACAGTCACTGTCGAGTAACGCCCGCCGCAGGACTTGCCCCTAAAGGGTGAGATCGGCGTTGCCGTCGGATTCCGATATTCCTTCCGCCCCCGGCGGCGATTGCAGGCGACGCCGCACCTGCCGGATGCCGCGAGGGCGCCACGTTCGACCCGTCGTGTCGGCCATGAAGACCCTCCAGACCCTCAAGCTGAGCGCACACTCGATCGCCTCTGCGGAGCCAGGCGCGCACCTACGCCCTGCCCCGGAGCCGGTCGTCGCGCAGCGGCCGGCTCCTCGGAAGCGAAGTAGCCGCTTTGCCGAGCGCCTCGTCGCACTTCTCGCGCTCGAGGCGGTCGCAATCCTGGCCACGCTCGCGGCGGCGGGCGCCTCTCACGGCGCGCCAGTCCGCATCGCCCTCGCCTTCGCAGCGTTCGGCGTCGCGGTGAGCATCCTCGCCGGGCTCGCGGTGCGCTTGAAGCGAAGCTCTGCCGCGGCCTCGCGGGCCGAGGACACGCGCACGCGCTTCGGCACCACGAACGCGATCCTCGTCCTGATGATGTGCGCGGGCATCGCCGCGTACTTCGGCGGCGCCGCTACCTTCGCCGGCTTCACCGCCGAGAC
>DATCBD010000049.1:0-32279 GCA_036512155.1 Gaiellaceae bacterium
AAGCCGCCTACACGCTCTTTACGCCCAATAAATCCGGACAACGCTTGCCCCCTACGTATTACCGCGGCTGCTGGCACGTAGTTAGCCGGGGCTTCTTCTGGAGGTACCGTCACCCTCTGGGCTATTAACCCGAGTGGCTTCGTCCCTCCTGAAAGAGGTTTACAACCCGAAGGCCTTCTTCCCTCACGCGGCGTCGCTGCGTCAGGCTTTCGCCCATTGCGCAAGATTCCCCACTGCTGCCTCCCGTAGGAGTCTGGGCCGTGTCTCAGTCCCAGTGTGGCTGATCGTCCTCTCAGACCAGCTACGGATCGTCGCCTTGGTGGGCCGTTACCCCGCCAACAAGCTAATCCGCCGCGAGCTCGTCCTTGGTCGGAGGCCGAAGCTACCTTTTCCGACCGCCCCGAAAGGCTGTCGGGCTATCCGGTATTAATCCGAGTTTCCTCGGGCTATCCCGGTACCAAGGGTGGATTACTCACGTGTTACTCACCCGTTCGCCGCTGTCCCCGGTCCCGAAGGGCCGGTTCTCGCTCGACTTGCATGTGTTAAGCGCGCCGCCAGCGTTCGTCCTGAGCCAGGATCAAACTCTCCGTGAAGATGGTTCGCCGGCCGAAGCCGACGAGTCTTTTCACCTTGAGCTTGTGCTCAAAGTCCCACCCCCGAAGGGGTGGAGACAGGTTTCATCTAGACAGGTCGCAAGCGACCTGTTCTCGACGTAAACGCACGCTGTTGAGTTTTCAAAGACCAGGCCGTTGCGACGGCGTAAAAAAGGCCCCGACTCACGCCAGAGGCCCCAGGATTGCTCGGAAAAGCTCTTTCCCGAATCGTCCGAAGGCGCTCCAGTTAGTCGTTTGCAGGGACTTTCCTACACCGCCCACTCGGGCAGCCGGGGGATTGTAGCAAGGCGGGGCCTCACGTCAACTGGCGACGAGCCGGACGAAACGGCGCTTCCCGGCCTGGAGCACGGCACCGTCGAGCTCCGACCACGGGTGGTCGTATCCGGATAGCGCGCGGCCGTCCAGCTTGACCCCGCCCTGGTCGATCGTCCGCCGCCAGTGGCTCGTCGACTCGCCCAACGTGGCCGCGAGAAAGGCCGGCAGATGCAAGGGGTCCGGCCCGTCCAGTCGCGCCTCCTCGACCGCCTCGGGGGCCTCGTGCCGGCGCACGACGCGCGTGAAGTGCTCCTCCCCCGCGCGTGCGCCGTCCTCGCCGTGCCAGCGCGCGGTGATCCGGCGCGCAAGCTCGAGCTTCCATTCCATCGGGTCGCCCGGATGCTCGCCGCCGCCGGCGACGAGCTCCCACCATTGCGGCAGCGCCTCGTCGGGGATCGACATCGTCTTGCCGAACATCTCCTCGGGCGGCTCGTTGATCCCGATGTAGTTGCCGCGCGACTTCGACATCTTCTCCACCCCGTCGAGGCCGACGAGGAGCGGATACGTGACGACGACCTGCGGCTCGAGGCCGTAGTGCGGCATGACGTCGCGACCGGCGAGCAGGTTGTACAGCTGGTCGGTGCCGCCGATCTCGACGTCGGCCTCGATCGCGACCGAGTCGTACGCCTGCATCGGCGGATACAAGAGCTCCGACAGCGAGATCGGCTCCCCCGCGGCGAAACGCTTCGCGAAGTCGTCGCGCTCGAGGAGGCGGGCGACCGTCAGCGTCCGGGTCAGGCGCACGGTCTCGGCGAACGTCAGCGGCGCGAGCCACTCCCCGTTGAAGCGGAACTCGGTGCGCTCCGGATCGAGCACACGCACGACCTGCTCGCGGAAGCGCTGTGCGTTCGCGTCCAGCTCCTCGTCCGCGAGCACGGGCCGCTCGGCCGAACGGCCGGACGGGTCTCCGATGCGCGCCGTGTAGTCGCCGACGATGAGGACCACCGTGTGGCCGGCGTCCTGCCACTCCCGCAGCCGGTCGAGGACGACGGCGAAGCCCAGGTGGACGTCGGGCGACGTCGGGTCGATCCCGAGCTTGACCCGCAGCGGCCGTCCGAGCTTCAGCTTCGCGTCGAGGCCGCCCTCGGGCAGCACGTGCACAGCGTGCCGCGTGGGGACGAAGTCACTCACGAAAGCGCGACCGAGAGTGCGACCGGCGCGATGTCCCCCGCGGGCTCGAGCCCGAAGACCTGACCGATGAACGACAGCGTGGCCTCCAGGGAACGCACGATGTTCTCCTCCTTGCGGAAGCCGTGGCCCTCGCCCGCGAACGCGAGGTACGCGTACGGGATGCCCTTGCGCTCGAGCACCTCGACCATCATCTCCGCCTGGCTCGGGAGCACGACCTTGTCGTCAAGCCCCTGCAGCAGCAAGAGCGGTCGCTCGAGCCGGTCGACGAAGTGCACGGGCGACCGCTCCCGGTAGAGATCCGCCCGGTCGGGATAGGGACCGATCATCGAGTCGAGGTAGCGGGACTCGAACTTGTGCGTGTAGAGCGCGAGCGCCTCCGCGTCGGCGACGCCGAAGTAGCTGACGCCGGCCGCGAACGCCTCGGGATCGAAGACGAGCGCGCAGAAGACGACGTAGCCGCCGGCGCTGCCGCCCTCCACCCACGTCCGCGCGGAGTCCACGTCGCCCTCCGCCGCGAGATGCTTCGCCGCCGAGACACAGTCGGCCCAGTCGATCTCTCCCCAACGCCCGTTGAGGAGGCGCCGGTACTCGCGCCCGTACCCGGTGCTGCCGCGATAGTTGACGTCGACAACGCCGATACCGCGTTGCGTGAAGTACTGCGTCTCGAGGTCGAAATGCGGGGACACGTGCGCGGTCGGCCCGCCGTGGCACGTGACGCGCAGCGGCGGCGCCTCGTCTGCGGGGCCTTCCGAGTCCGGGCTCAAGGGCGGGTAGTAGAACGCGTGCGCGACAGGCCCGTCGCCGGTTGGGAACTCGACCGCGACGGGCACGGAGATGATCGCCGGATCGAGGTCGATCTCGAGCGACCGCCGCAGCACCTCCTCACGGCCGGTGGCGACGTCGAGCGCCACGAGCGCGGTCGCCTGCGTCGGCGAGCCGGCCGCGAAGACCACGCGGCCACCGCTCGAGGCGAGCGCCGTGGCGACATACGACGTCCAGGCGAGGCCGAGATCCTCGAGCGTGCCGCGGGCGGGGTCGAGGAGCTGCAACGAGTCCACCGCGCGGCGCGTGACGACGCACGCGATGCGACCGTCCGCGAGGAACGCGTAGCGGCTCATCCCGAAGACCCAGTTCGGCCCGCCGATCTCGGCGTCCGCCAGCGACGTCAACTGCTCCTCGTCGCGGTACAGGTTCCACCAGCCCGAGCGGTCGGAGCAGTAGTGGAGGACGCCGTCGGGGGACCACTGCGGATCGATCACCGACTCGTCCGGGCCGCCGGCGACGACGGCGCCGTCGACGTACAGGAACGTCCCGTCCCACGGCATGTTCGGGTGGTCCCAGGCCAGCCAGGCGAGCCGGCCGCCCGCCGGGTCGAAGCGGGGCGCCATGTAGAAGTCGTGCCCGGACTGAATCACCGTCGGCGCCGCCGATCCGTCCGCCGGAAATGAGACGAGCTCGTTGTGTACCTCGCCGTCCTCGTGTCGCTCGCGGACGCAGACGACCGTCGCCCCGTCCGGCGTGACGACGCCGTCGGCGTAGCGGCGCGAATTCTCGGCGGGCGGCTCAGGCGTGATCGGCCGGGCCTTTCCGTCGTCGACCCGGTACAGACGGCTGTCCGCGAACTCGGAGTAGAAGACGGTCTCGCCGTGGTACCAGACCGCACCGCCGCCGTACTCGTGCACGCGCGTCCGCGCGTTCGACCCGGCGGGCGTCAGGTCGCCCGACTCGGCGTCGACCACGACGATGCGGCCCCCGTCCTCGGGGCGGGACTCGCTCCAGCGGACACGTCCGCCGTCGGCCCAGAGCGTGGCGAACCGGCGCCCACCGGCGCGAGCCACCATGTGGGCGTCTAGCGCCGCCGGCCAGGTTCCGTAGGGACGAACGGTCACGCGGGCGAGTTTAGAGGCTGGCCGGGGCTAGAATCCGCTCCCTTCCGTGCTGCTGCGCAGACATCGCTCCGAGCCGGGGGGCCCGCACCGGCGGCGCCGCCGCATCCGCAAGCTCCGCCTTCTGGCGCTGGTCGCGGTCCTCGGCGTCCTGTCGGTGACCGCCTTCTCGTACGGCGTCGTCCTCGCCGTGGGCGACCAGCTCAACGGCCTCGACCCGTTCCACCACCAGCACGAGCAGGTGGACGGATACGTCTACGCGTCCGACGGCCACACGATCCTCGCCGTGCTGCGCGGATCGGAGAGCCGGGTGCTCGTCCCGTCGGCCGGGATCTCCGCGTGGATGAAGCAAGCGATCGTCGCCACCGAGGACAAGCGCTTCTACTCCCACCGCGGCATCGACATCCGCGGCATGGGGCGCGCCTTCTGGAACGACATCCGCGGCCGACCGGTGCAAGGCGGCTCGACAATCACGCAGCAGTTCGTGAAGAACACGCTCACCGGCAACCAGCGGTCGGTCTTCCGGAAGCTGAAGGAGGCGGCGCTCGCGTGGCAGCTCGAGCAGAAGTGGTCTAAGGACGAGATCCTGACCGCCTACCTCAACACCATCTACTTCGGGAACGGAGCCTACGGCGTCGAGCGCGCCGCGCGCACGTACTTCGGGCACAGTGCCGCCAAGCTGACGCTGCCGGAGGCGGCGCTGCTCGCGGGCATCCCGGAGGACCCGACGCTGTACGACCCGGTCGCGCACCCGCAGACCGCGCGCGAGCGACGGGCGGTCGTGCTCGAGCTCATGCTCCAACAGCACGTCATCACCCCGGCGGAGTTCCACAACGCGACGAATGCGCCGATGCCGCGTCCGCAGGACGTCCACCTCTCCGGCGTCCAGGGGCAGGTGCCCTACTTCGGCGAGTACGTGAAGGAGCAGCTGATCGACCGCTTCGGCGCGAGCAAGGTCTTCGGGAGCGGCTACCGCGTGTACACGACGATCAACTTGCACCTGCAGCAGCTCGCGCGCGCGGCGGTGCAGAAGATCCTCCCGAGCCCCAGTGGGCCGCAGGCGGCTCTCGTCGCGATCAACCCGACGGACGGGAGCGTGCTCGCGATGGTCGGCGGCCGCAACTTCCACGTCAGCCAGTACAACCTCGCGACCGCGCGCGAGCGGCAGACGGGATCGGCGTTCAAGCCGTTCGTGCTCGCCACCGCACTGCGCGAGGGGATCTCACCGCTGACGACGTACGTGTCGAAGCCGGTGTCGATCTTCCTCGGCAACCGGTACTGGAGCGTGCACAACTACGAAGGCGAGTACCTCGGCCCGATCGACCTCGTCAAGGCGATCGCCGTCTCCGACAACTCCGTCTTCTCACAGCTCACGCGCGACGTCGGCCCGGCCAACGTCGTCAAGACCGCGCACACGGTCGGCATCACCGGTCCGCTGCAGAGCTACTTCGCCATCGGCCTCGGCGTCGAGCCGGTGAGCGTCCTGGAGATGGCGCGCGCGTACGCGACGTTCGCGAACGACGGCAACCGGGTCGACGGGACGGTCTTCGGGAACGAGCCGCGCGCCGTGACGACGATCGACAACGACGCACACAAGGTCGTCTACGCGAACGTGCCCAAGAACGTGCGTGCGCTCTCGCCCGACATCGACGAGGAGCTGACGCAGCTGCTCGAGGGCGTCGTCACCGGCGGCACCGGCACAGCGGCGCAACTTCCCGGCCGCACGGTCGCCGGCAAGACCGGCACGACGGAGAACTACGGCGACGCGTGGTTCTGCGGCTACACGCCACAGCTCGTTACATGCATCTGGGTCGGCTACCCGGACCGACTGACGCCCATGCTGCACGAGTTCCACGGCGGCCCGGTGGTCGGCGGCTCGTTTCCCGCGCTCATATGGAAGGCGTTCATGCAACCCGCGCTCGCGGCGATGAACGCGCAGCCGAAGTCGTTCCCGTCGCCGCCGTACTTCTCGACGCAGACGCGGCGCGTAACGTACCGCGACGGGCAGATCGAGCTCGACGACGGGCTGTGCAAGGCGACCTCGCTGATCGTGTACTTCACCGGCCACGCGCCGAGCCGGACGGCAGGCTGCAAGCGCAACGAGGTCGACGTCCCCAACGTCGTCGGATGGAAGGTGGACAGCGCGCGCTCCCGCCTCGCCTTGCAGCCGCTGACGGCGCAGCTCGTGTACAAGCCGGCGAGCGCCGGCCAGCGCATCGGCGTCGTCCTCCGCCAGTTCCCGGCCGGCGGCACGCTGTCGTCGTTCGACAAGGTGACGCTCGTGCTCGCGAAGCCGTTGCACGGGCTCGTCCCGAAGACGATCGGCCTGACCTTGCGCGCGGCACGGACGCGCCTCGCGAAGCTGAAGCTCGTCCCCGAGGTGGCGTTCGCCACCGGCAAGGTCGGCCGCGTGGTGGCGCAGCAGCCGCGCGCCGGCGTCGCGGCCGCGCCCGGCATGAAGGTCCGCCTCGTGCTGGCGCGCTAGCCCGTCGGGAAGTGCCAGGTCTTGGTGAGCGTGTCGTTCGGGCCGGCGACCGTCACCGTGGCCGTGTAGCGCGTCCGGGACCCGGAGCGGTTCGTCGGCCCTGTCGTCCGGCCCTGCGGCAGGCCGACGACGTCGCCGGGCGACGCGGGCCGCTCCCCGTGCACGGTCTGACTCGTTACGACGCCGGTCCTGCCGTTCCCCGGATACGTGAACAGCGTGTTGTTCGCGATCGCGCGGCCGTAGCCCATTGCGATCTCCATACAGACGCGGCGTCCGCTCTCGTACGCGCCGAGCTGCATCGGGCCCGGCGCCATCAGCGTCGCCATGTGCAACGGCAGGTTCTCGAACGGATTCCCGACCTCCCAGCCTGAGGTGTACGACTGGTCGCCGGCGCCTCCGGCGATCTGCCCGTCCTTCGTGAAGCCGGGCTTACCCGGCGTCTCCTGATGCGTCCACGCGATGCCGTTCAACTCTTCGTAGTGCACATGGTGCTGGCAGCCGGCCATCCACTGTGCGTTGAGCGTGATGCCGCCGGGGATGCCGTTCGCGACGCGCTGCGCGTTCAGCTTCGCGACGATCTGGCCGGGGCGACGGCCGCGATGAGCGCCAAGGAGGAGCCGCACGCGCCGATCATCTCACCGGAAGCGGCGCGAAAGAAAAGGCGAGCCGGCGAGGCCGTAGCGCCAGTTGTTCTCGATCGCACGGGTGATGCCGATGCGCGGCCCGGTCACGATCGGCGGCATGTCCTCGCGCGCGAGCAACTCGAACGGCGGCGCGTCGAGCGGAAGGCCGTCCTGCTCGCGCGTGATCACGAGCGCCTGGCACAACTTGCCGGGGCCCGAGCACAGAGCACGATCTGCAAGTACCCCCCGCCGCGCCCGCATCTGTTCGATCCCGTACTCGGGCGCGAGCGCGCGGATGAGCACCGCTTCGGCTCGGCCCGGCACGTCGCACACGAAATTGATGCACCAGTGGATGCCGTACGACCGGTACACGTAGGCGTAGCCGGGTGGCCCGAACATCACCGCGTTGCGCGCCGTCTGCCCGCGGAAGGCGTGGCTCGCCGGATCGTCCTGGTCGTACGCTTCCACCTCGACGATCGGCCCGCCGACGCCGTCGACGAGGAGCGTCACGCCGATCAGGTCCGGCGCGACCTCGTGCACCGAACGGGCGAAGAAGTCACGCCCGAGCACGCGCGTCGTATCGGAAGAGGACGGGGAACAGCGCGGCGAGCGCGAGCGTGCCGACGATACAACCGATGCCGCCGGAGACGATCGAGAAGCGCAGGCTCGTGAGCTGGGCGACGACACCGGCCTCGAGGTTGCCGAGCGACGGTGTGCTAGCGACCTGGGCGAACTCGATGCCGCCGAGCCGGCCGCGCATGTGGTCGGGCGTGACGGTGAGCACGATGGTCGAGCGGAAGATCGCGCTGACCTGGTCGGCCGCGCCGGCGACGCCGAGGAGCAGGAGCGCGAGCCAGAGCGTGTGCGTGAAGCCGAACCCCGTAATAGCTGCGCCCCAGCCGCAGACGGAGAGCACGATCGCGCGCCCCTGGCGCCGGAGGCGCATCGCCCAGCCCGAGAAGAGCGACACGAGGAACGCGCCGACCGCAGGACCCGCAAACAGATAGCCGACCGACGCGGGGTCGCGGAACACGTGCTGCGCGAGCGCCGGGAAGAGCGAGCTCGGCATGCCCAGCACCATCGCGAGCGTGTCGATGAGGAAGAACGACAGGACGAGCTGCTGCATGCGCAGATAGCGGAAGCCGTCGACGATCGTCTGGAACGTCATCTGCGGCGCGTCCTCCTGCGGCGGCACCGATGGGAGCCGGAACGCGAGGACGAGCGAGACGAGGATCCCCGCGAGTGACACGCCGTACGTTGCCGCGAAGCCGATGCTCGTGATGAGGACGCCGGCGATCGCCGGACCGACGACGAGACCGAGGTTGTTGTACAGCCCGTTCAGCGCCGCGGCCGCCGGCAACTGCTCGAGCGGGACGAGACGCGCGGTCATCGAGCGGATCGCTCCGGCGCCGAGCGAGAACGACGACCACGCGACGAAGCCGAGGAAGAAGACGAGACCGACGTTCGGCCGACCGGCTGCGGAGACGACGACGAAGGCCGCGGACGCAACTGCGATTCCGACCGTGCTCCCGAGGAGCAGCCGGCGGCGGTCGCGCGTGTCCGCGAGCGCGCCGCCGATGATCGTGAACACGACGAGCGGCACGAACTGCACGAGTGCCACGAGCCCGACGTCGAGGGTGGAGCCCGTCAGCCGGTACACCTGCACCGGCACGAGGACGAGCATCATCCGCCAAGCGACGTACGCGATCGACTGGCCGATCCAGAGGCGGCGGAAACCAGGCGATTCCCGCAGCGGCCCGACGTCCACCGCGATTCGGCGGACGGCGCCGATCAAAGGGCGGCGGAGAGGACCTCGGCCACGCGTTCTTGCGCGTCGCGGTCGAGGGCGGTGAAGAACGGGAGCGCGAGCGTGCGCGAGCTCGCGTCCTCCGACACGGGGCACATCCCCTCGTGGAAACCGTAGCGCTCACGCATGTACGGCTGCAGGTGGATCGACGGGAGATAACGGTTGTAGCCGATCTGCTCCCGCTCGAAGGTCGTGATCACGCGCTCGCGCGTGTCGTTGTCGGGCAGCGCGATGACGTAGACGAACCAGGATCGCTTGTGCTCGGCATCGTCCGGGCACGGCAGCTCCACACCGGGCATACCGGCGAGAAGCTCGTCATAGCGCTTCGCAACGGCGCCGCGAAGCGCGAGGATCTCGTCCAGCTTTTCCAGCTGCCCAATCCCGATCGCCGCGCGCACGCCGTCGATGCGGTAGTTGAAGCCGAGCCGGACGTGCTCGAGCCAGCCGCCCGCGTCTCCGCGGCCCTGGTTGCGCAGCGACCGGAGCAGGCGCCACTCGTCCTCGGAGTGCGTCGTCACCATGCCGCCCTCGCCCGTCGTGATCTGCTTGTTCGGATAGAACGCGAACACCGCGCTCGGGCCTTGCGAGCCGAGCAGCGCGCCCTTGTACTCGGCGCCGAAGGCCTCGCACGAGTCGTCGATGAGGACGAGCCCGTGCCGGTCGGCGATCGCGCGCAGCTCGTCCAGCTCGCACGGGTAGCCGTAGATGTCGACGGCGACGATCGCCTTCGTCCTCGGCGTGACGGCCGCGTCGACGGCCGCCGGATTCATATTGAGCGTGCGCGCGTCGACGTCCGCGAACACGGGGACGCCGCCTTCGTACACGAAGCAGTTCGCGGATGCGGCGAACGAGTACGGCGACGTGATCACCTCGTCGCCCGGTTCGATTCCAGCAGCGACGCAGAGGAGATGGAGCCCGGCGGTGCCCGACGAGACTGCAGCCGCGTATGGCGCGCCGACCTTCGCGGCGAAGAGCTCCTCGAAGCGGTCGATCGTCGGGCCGAGCGAGAGCCGGCCCGAGCGCATGACCTCGAGCACGAGCTCTTCCTCGCGCTCGTCGAGATACGGCCCCGAGAGCGGGACCGGACGGACTTCCTGCTTCACGCCTCGGTGCGGCTCGGCGCGTACTCGAGCCACTGCGCCCAGCGCTCGCTGCGCCCGTGCACGGTGTCGAGATACGCCTCCTGCAGCTCGACCGTCACCGGCCCGGGCGGCCCGACGACCTGGTCGTCGACCTCACGGATCGGCGTCACCTCCGCCGCCGTGCCGCACATGAACACCTCGTCGGCGAGATAGAGGTCGGTGCGGATGAGCTGCTTCTGCACCAGCTGGTAGCCGAGGTCCTGCGCGATCTGGATGACCGTGTCGCGCGTGATGCCCGGCAGGATCGACGCAGAGAGATCAGGGGTCGCGATGACGCCGTCCTTCACGACGAAGATCGTCTCGCCCGAGCCGTCGGCGATGTAGCCGTCGTGCGTGAGGAGGATCGCCTCCTCGTAACCGGCGCGCACCGCCTCGCCGATGGCGAGCATCGAGTTGACGTACACCCCGGTCGCCTTCGCGACGTGCGGGATGACGTTCGGGCCGACGCGCTGCCACGACGAAATCTTCGCGCGGATGCCGTTGCGCATCCCGTCCTCGCCGAGGTACGTGCCCCACGGCCAGGACATGATCGCGACGTCGACTGGGTTGCCCTGCGAGCCGACGCCGAGCTCGCCGTAGCCGAAGAAGGCGATCGGCCGCAGGTAGCACTCCGGCAGGCCGTTCGCGCCGACGAGATCCCAGCAGGCCGTCTTCAGCTCCTCGACCGAGTACGGGAGCTCCATGTACAGCAGCTTGGCCGAGTTCTCCAGCCGCGCCATGTGCTCCGTCAGCCGGAAGACGGCGGTGCCGCGCTCGGTGTCGTACGCGCGAATTCCCTCGAAGACGCCCGATCCGTAGTGGAGCCCGTGCGCGCCGACGTGAACGGTTGCGTCCGCCCAGTCGACGAGCTCGCCGTTCATCCAGATCTTGCTCGTCTCCTGCATGCGCTCAATCGTACCCGGCGCGCCCGCGGTCAAGCCTCTGTGAGATCGCCGATCTCCGCTTTGGCCACCCGCACCAGGTCGAGCGGAGCGATCCCCGCCATGTGCCGGTCGGAGCCGGCGCCGATCCACACCAGCTCGTGGCGGAGCAAGCTCCTATCCATCAGGACGCGCGCGACGTTCGGTGCCGGGAACGGCGCCACCGCGCCCGGCTCGAACCCGGTCGCGGCGAGGACCTCCTCCGGCTTCGCGACCCGTGCGTAGCCCGCCCCCACGGCGGCCGAGAGCCGGTTCGCATCCACGCGCTTGTCGCCGGGGACGAGCGCGAGCACGGGTCGCCCGTCGCAGACGAAGACGAGCGACTTCACGATCTCGGCCCGCTTGCAGCCGACAGCGCGCGCGGCAGCACCGGCGGTCGGCGTCCCCTCCTTGAACTCCTCCAGGCGCGCATCCACGGCCGCCTCGCGCAGTGCGGCAGCGACGCGCTCGACCGGCTCCGGCCAGGTGCTCACGCTAGAGCTCGATGACGCGCGCGTCGTCGAAGCCCTCGGCGCGAATGCGTGCGACGAGCTCCGCCGGTGGGCGCGTGTCGACGCTCAGCGCCATCAGCGCCTTGCCGCCGCGCCGCGAGCGCGACACGGTCATGTTGGCGATGTTGACGCCGGCATCGCCGAACAGCGAGCCGACGCGGCCGATCACCCCCGGGACGTCGTCGTACCGGAAGAGCACGAGCAACGGGTCGAGCTCGAGGTCGAGGTCGAACCCGAGCGCACGCACGAGCCAGGGGCGGTTCTCGCTGCCGATGGTCGTGCCCGCGACGCGCGTGCTCTCCTCGCCCGTGCGAACCTCGACGCGCAGCAGGTTCGTGTAGTCGCGCGCTGACTGCGAGCGCTCCTCGCGCACGCCGATGCCGCGCTCGCGCGCGATCAGCGGCGCGTTCACGTAGTTCACCGGCCGGTCCGCCCGGCCCTGGAAGGCGCCCTGCAGCGCGGCGACGGTGAGCAGCCGTGTGTCGTACTCCGCGATGCCTCCGTACGCCGTGATGACGATCTCGTCCGCACGCCCGCCGGCGAGCTCGAGCGCGAGGCGTCCGAGCTTCGCCGCGAGCGGCACGTACGGCCCGAGCACCTCCATGTCCTCGGCGCCGATCGCGGGGATGTTGACCGCGTTCGAGATGAGGCCGCCCTCCAGCGCCGCCGCGACCTGCTCGGCGACGATGACGCCCGCGCGGTCCTGCGCCTCGTCGGTCGAGGCCGCGAGATGCGGCGTGACGACGACGCTGTCGAGCTCGAGCAGCGGCCCGGAGTACGGCTCGGAAGAGAAGACGTCGAGCGCTGCGCCGGCGACCTTGCCGGACTGCAGCGCCGCGAGCAGCGCGGCTTCGTCGACGAGCTGGCCGCGCGCGGCGTTGACGAGCCGCACACCGGCGCGCATGCGCGCGAACGCGTCCGCGTCGATCGACTGCCGCGTCTCGTCGGTGAGCGGCAGATGCAGCGTGATGAACTCCGCGACGTCGTAGACGTCCTCCGGCGTCTCGACGCGCTCGACGCCGAGCTCGCGGAACCGCTCGGCTGCGACGTACGGGTCGTAGGCGACGACGCGCATGCCCAGGCCGAGCGCGCGGCGGGCGACCTGCTGGCCGATGCGTCCGAACCCGAGCACGCCGAGCGTCTTGCCGGCGAGCTCGACGCCGCCGTACGACTTGCGCTCCCAGCGGCCCTGCTTCAGCGCGGCGTGCGCCTGCGGAATGTTCCGCGCGAGCGCGACGAGCAGGCCGATCGTGTGCTCTGCGGCCGAGACGACCGTCGACTCGGGCGCGTTCGCGACGACGATCCCGCGCCGCGTCGCCGCCTCCACGTCCACGTTGTCGACGCCGACCCCGGCACGGCCGATCACCTTCAGCTTGACGGCGCGCTCGATAACCTCGGCCGTCAGCTTCGTCGCCGAGCGGACGACGATCGCGTCGTAGAGGCCGACGATATCTTCGAGCGGCGAATCGAAGTCGACGTCGACGTCGAAGCGCTCGCGCAGCAGGTCGACGCCGGCGTCGGCGATCGACTCCCGGATGAGGACCTTCACGCGACCGAGGAGTGCTCGTACGCGTCGAGCGCCGCGGTCACGGCGACCCCGCGCTCGATGTCGGCGCCGAGCTCCGCGAGCATGATCTCGATCGCGGCGAGCGCAGTGGTGATGTCAAAGACGTCGAACCAGCCGATGTGGCCGATGCGGAAGATCTTCCCCTTCAGGTCGCCCTGGCCGCCGGCGAGCGTGATGCCGAAGCGGTTGCGAACACCCGAGATGACCTCTGCGGCGTCGGGGGACAGGACGGCGGTGACGACTGCGCTGCGATCCTCGTCCGGCGAGAACAGCTCCAGGCCCATCGCCTTTGCGCCCGCGCGCGCGGCGCGCCCGAGGCGCACGTGGCGCTCGAACACCGCCTCGAGGCCCTCTTCGAGGAGCATGCCGAGCGCGACATCGAGTGCCGTGACGAGCGAGACCGGCGGCGTGAACGGCGCGTCGAGCTTGCGCTGCGCGTCACGCGTCCGCTGCCAGTCGAAGTAGAAGCGGGGCGTCGAGCCGGTCGCGGCGAGCGCGGCGTCGGAGACTGCGGCCAGGCCGAGCCCGGGCGGCGTCATGAGCGCCTTCTGCGAGCCGGAGACGACGACGTCGAGGCCCCACGCATCGGTCTCGCACGGCACCGCGCCGAGGCTCGAGACCGCGTCGACGACGACGAGCGCGCCCGCCTCCTTCGCGACGGCGGCAATCGCCTGCACGTCGGCGACGACGCCGGTCGAGGTCTCCGACTGGACGATCCAGACGGCTTTCGCCTCGCGCGCGGCGAGCCGTGCGCGGACGTCTTCCGGATCGGGCGTCTCACCCCACTCGTAGCGGAGCTGGTCGACGTCGGCGCCGTAGGCGGACGTCATGGCCACCCAGCGCTCCCCGAAGCTTCCGGCAGAGACGACGAGGTGCGGCTCGCCCGGCGAGACGAGGTTCACGACCGCCGACTCGAAGGCGCCCGTGCCCGACGCGGTGAAGAGCAGGACGTCCGATTCCGTGCGGCACACCTCGCGCAGGCGCGCGAGACACCGCTCGTAGATGGGCCGGAAATCGGGGCTGCGATGGTGCACGACGGGCTCTCCCATCGCGGCGAGCACCTGCGGCGGCACCGGCGTCGGTCCGGGCGTGAACAGGTAGCGCTTGTCCATCGCTGCCAGACTACCGCCGGTCGTGGACGCGCTTCTTGCATTTGCCGCTGCGTTGATCGCTTTACGGCTGGCGGGTGCGCTCGCGCGCCGCTGGCGTGCGTCAGCCCGGCCGGAGCTGCTCATCTGGGCGTGGTCGCTTGCTGCGTACGCGGTCGCCGCCGGAGCGATCGCGTGGGGCGAAGCCGCCCAGTGGGACGCGCGCGCGTTCCGCGTGTACTACGCCGCTGGCGCGCTTCTCACCGCGCCGCTGCTCGGTGCGGGGTCGCTCGCGCTCGCCGGCGTCCGCCGCGCGGGGGCGCTCGCACTCGGCTACGCCGGGCTCGCGGTCGGCATCGCGCTCGCGATGCCCGTGCACGGCGTGTTCGCGGCGCACGGGATCCCGCCCGCGCAGGACCATCTCGCCTTCGCTCCCGCGCGCGTGCTCGCGATCGCGGCGAACATCCTCGGCACGGCGGCGGTCGTGGTCGTCGCGCTCCGCTCGATCCGGAGACGCCCGCTCGGGAACAGTCTCATCGTGCTCGGGGTGGCGGCAGCCGCCGCAGGGAGCGGCGTTGCCGGCCTCGGCGCCGGCGGCGCGGCCGTCGGGATCGCGGTCGGCGCAGCCTTGCTCTACGCCGGGTTCGTGGCGCCTGCCACGTTTTCGCGTGGGTTTATTCACACGGTCTTTACGAAATCGCCCCTAGGGTGACAGACGCATAGCCGCGCCAAGTGGTGCCCCCGTGCGGCGGGGAGCTCCAAGCCCACTCGGCCTACGACAGTGCAAGCGACCTCGGGGAGGATCTTTTGCGGCGATTACTCCTGGCTTCGGCCATGGTGTTCCTGATGTGTGTCTCTGCGGCCCTTGGAGCCCAGGCGAAGGGCAAGGCGGCCAAGCGCACCAGCCGGGCGGCGGCGCTCCACTACCTCGATGGCGAGCTCCAACGCTACGAGCAGCAGACGTGGTACTGGCAGCGGCTGACGGGCTCACCGCTCTCGAATACCGCCGGCCGGACGCTCGCCTCGATGTCCGTCTCGGACCTCGAGGGCACCGTGCGCACGTGGCAGCGGCGAGCCCTCACGGCGCACCAACGCGCCCAGCGCCCGCCCCACATGCGCGAGTGGATGTGCATCCACCACTACGAGGGCGCCTGGAACGACGTCGGCGGCCCGTACTGGGGCGGCCTCCAGATGAACATCACCTTCCAGGAGCGCTACGGCGGCTGGCTCTACCGGACGAAGGGAACGGCCGATCACTGGACGCCGCTGGAACAGATCTGGGTGGCGGAGAAAGCGCTCCACAGCAGGGGTTTCTGGCCCTGGCCGAACACCGCGAGGATGTGCGGGCTGATCTGACATCGTCGTGACTTGACAAAGACATCAATGTGATGTCATAGTGCCGTCATGCAGATCGACGGCTACGTCCAGGCACTTCGAGAAGACCTCGCCCGCATCGCAGCGGTCGGGGACGAGTCCACCGCCCGCGCGGCCGAGCTCCTCTCCGTCGCACTCGAGTCCGCGGTCGGCCGGCGCCTCCTCGAGGCGCTTGGCGAGGCCGCCCTCGAGCTGAACTCGCAGCTCGACAGCGGCCGGGTCGAAGTCCGGTTCGCGGGCAGCGACCCGGAGCTCGTCTACATCCCCGACGAAGAAGCCGCGCCGGCGGAGCCCGCCGACGAAGCATTCACGGCCCGCATCACGCTGCGGCTCCCGGAGAGCCTCAAGACCCGGCTCGACGCCGCCGCCGCCCTCCACGGCATGTCCGTGAACACCTGGCTCGTCCAGGTGCTCGTGCGCACCCTCGAACCCCGCACCCCGTCCGGCGGCAACCGCCGTCGCCTCACCGGCTACGGCCGGAGCTGAAAGGAGTCGACATGATCATCCTCAGCCCTCCCACGAGCGTCCGGATCCACTGGATCTACGAGGACCCGTCCGGCAACCCCAAGTCGGCAGTGCGGAAAGCGGCTGTCTGAGATGGCGCTGCACACCTTCCACACCCCCGGTCCCGTCGAGCTCGAGGTGAAGGTCCCGACCGGCGACATCGAGGTCGAGACCGTCGACGGCGACGAATCGACCGTCGAGGTCACCGGCAACGAGAAGCTCGTCGAGCAGACGACGGTCGAGCTCGTCGGCAACCGTCTCGTCGTCGAGCTGCGCAGCAAGTTCGGGCGCGGGATCACGATCTCGATCGGCGACATCAACATCGTCGGCGCGCCGGTGCGCATTCGCGCCCGCGTACCGCACTCGAGCCGGGCGGAGCTGTCGACCGCAGCGGCCGACATGGCGCTGCGCGGCCGCTTCGCCGCGCTCGAGGCGAAGACCGCGTCCGGCGACCTCTCGGTCGAGGGCGAAGTGGAAGGCAACGCCGACGTGAAGACGGTGAGCGGCGACGTCCGCCTCCGCTCGGTCGGCGGCGATCTTCGCGCACAGACCGTCTCAGGCGACGTCACCTCAACCTCGGTCGGCGGCGACGTCACCGCCAAGTCCGTCTCCGGCGACGTGCGCATCGACTCGAAGCGCGAGGGCCGCGTCACCGTGCAGTCCGTCTCGGGCGACATCGAGGTGGGCGTGACGGCTGGAACGAACCTCGACGTCGACGCCGGCTCCGTGTCGGGCGACCTCAGCTCCGAGGTGGCGCTCGGCAGCGACATCGGCAACATCGGTGGCGGCGGCCCGACGCTCGTCGTGCGCGGCAAGACCGTCAGCGGCGACTTCAAGGTCTTCCGCGCGGCGTGACTCCGGTCCCGCTTCGCAAGAACCGGGACTTCCTTCTCCTGCAGTCGGGACAGGTTCTCTCGACGATCGGCTCCGAGTCGACGGCGATCGCGTACCCGCTTCTCGTCCTCGCCATCACCCACTCGCCGGCGAAGGCCGGCGTCGTGGGCTTCGCGCGCATCGTGCCATGGGCGCTCTTCGGCTTCGTCGCCGGGCTCGCCGTCGACCGACTGCCGCGCAGGGCGATGATGCTGACCTCCGACGTCGTGCGTGCGTGCGCGGTCGGGAGCATCGCGATCGCGGCCGCACTGCATGCGCTGAGCTTCGCGCAGATCGCCGGAGTCGCGTTCCTCGAGGGTTCGATGTACGTCTTCTTCAACCTGTCGGAGATCGGCGCACTCCGTTCCGTCGTCGCCCGCGAGCAGCTGCCGACCGCGGCTGCTGCCGAGCAGGCCCGCTTCTCGACGGTGACGATCGTCGCACCGCCGCTCGGTGGTGCGCTCTTCGGCATCGGCCGGGCATTCCCGTTCCTCGCCGGCGCGCTCTCGCCCGTGTTCTCGCTCGGCACGTTGCTCGCCATCCGCACGCCGTTCCAGGAGCAGCGCGAGGTCGACGAGACGCCGATGCGCTCGCAGCTCGCGGAAGGATTCCGCTATCTCTGGCAGCGTCCGTTCCTGCGCACGTGCGCGCTCATGTTCACCTGGGTGAACCTCGCCTTCGAGGGGATGGTGCTCATCTTCATCGTCGTAGCGCGCCACGACGGCTTCTCGAGCACCGCGATCGGCGGGCTCATCGCCGGCCTCGGAGCGACCTCTCTCCTCGGCGCTGCACTGTCGCCGCGCATCCAGAAGCTGCTCTCGATGCACGCGATCGTCCTCGTCGCGCTCTGGCTGCAGATCGGAATCGCCGGATTCGTCATCGACCCGAGCATCTACGTGCTCCTCGCCTGCGTCCTGCCGATGCAGCTCTTCTTCCCGACCCTGAACGCGGTCGTGATCGGCTATCGCGTCGCGGTCACGCCCGACCGCCTGACCGGCCGGGTCAACAGCGTCGCGCGAACGATCGCGCTCTGCGGCGCGCCGCTCGGGCCGCTCACGGCCGGGATCCTTCTGGGCGCGTTCTCGGCGCGCACGACGGTGGCGGTTTTCACGCTGCTGCTGCTCGCGCTCGCCGTCTTCGGATCGCTCTCTCCGTCGATCCGTGACGCGCCCAGCCTCTCCGAGCTCGAGCCTACGGAGCCAGTCGTTCCCGGACTAGCCGGTTGACGACCTTGGGATCGGCCTTGCCGCCGGTCTCGCGCATCACCTGGCCGACGAAGAAGCCGAGCACACCCTCCTTGCCGCCGCGGTAGGTCTCCACCTGCTCCGGATTGGCGGCGAGAACGGCGTCGATGACCGGCACGAGCTCGGACTCGTCGCCGACTGCGGCCTGTGCCAGGTAGTCGTCCACTGCGATCGCGCTCTCGGCCGCCGCCACGAACGCCTGGTCGAGCGCCTCGCGTGTGACATTCGCCTGCAGGATCGCCGCAAGCGCGGGCGCGTTCTCCGGAAGGAACTCGCCGCGGTTCATCGCGACATTCGCGGCCGCGCGCCACTCGACGCCCGCGGCCGCGAGCAGCTCCGCCTTGCGCTCGTTGCCGGTGGACACGAGCTCGAGCGCGAGCGCGAACCCGACGAGGGGCTCGAGCCTCCGGATCCGCGTGCCCGGCGCCTCCGGCAGCTCGCCCCGCAGCCGCTCCACGAGCTCCGCCGGCGGCTCGATCGGCACGAGGTCTGGCTCCGGGAAGTAGCGGTAGTCGTCCGCCTCCTCCTTCGAGCGGTGAACGGTGAGGACGTCGGTGTCGGCCTCGTAGTCATACGTCGACTGCACGACCTCTTCGCCCGCCTCGTGCGCCGCGACCTGCTGCCGCACCGCTGCCTCGATCGCGCGGCCGATGAACGTGAACGAGTTCATGTTCTTGATCTCCCAGCGCGACCGGTAGCCCTCCTCCCCGCGCTCGCGGACGGAGACGTTCACGTCGGCGCGCAGCGTCCCCTTCTCCATCTCGGCGTCGGAGATGCCGAGCTCGACGATCGTCTGCCGCAACAGGCGCAGGAAACGCAGCGCCTCGTCGGCAGACCGGAGGTCGGGCTCGGTGACGATCTCGAGCAGCGGCGTGCCGCCGCGGTTGAAGTCGACGAGCGACGCGGTCGCGCCGACCGAGCGACCGGTTGCGCCACCCGCATGCACGGTCTTCGCCGCGTCCTCCTCCAGGTGCGCGCGCACGATGCCAACGACTTCTTCGCCGCGGTCGACGGGAATGACGAGACGGCCACGCCCGCACAGCGGCGCCTCGTACTGGCTGATCTGGTAGCCCTTCGGCAGGTCGGGGTAGAAGTAGTTTTTGCGCGCAAAGATCGCGCGGTCGGCGATCTCGCACCCGAGTGCGAGCCCGAGCTTGATGGTGAACTCGATGGCGCGGCGGTTCGCCACCGGCAGCGCGCCGGGATGCGCGAGACACACCGGGCACGTGTCCGAGTTCTCGTGCGCGCCGTACTCGAGTGCGCAGCGGCAGAACATCTTCGTGCGCGTCTTCAGGTGCGCGTGCACCTCGAGGCCGATGACGGTCTCCCACTCAGCCACGGTCGGCGAGCTCTTTCGCCTCGCGCACGGCGTCCTCGATGTCGTCGCGCACCTCGACCATCGTCACCCAGTCCTCGAGCGCGGGCGGGAGCACGCGCACGAGCCACAGCTCACGCTCGCCTGCCTCGAGCGTCAGCTTCAGGTCGCCGACGAGGACGGCCCGCGACCCGTCGAGAACGCGCGGCTTCACGCCGAACACGCGCTCGACGGCCGGCACGAAGTCGGCCGCCGGGTCCTCGAACCGCATCGCGCTCACCGGAGACGCTCCGGGACGAAGTCGAAGCCGATCGCCTGCTCGAGCGCGTGCCCGACGCGAAAGAGCGTGTTCTCGGCGAACTGCGGCCCGATCAGCTGCAGGCCGACCGGCAGTCCCTCCGACAGCCCGCACGGGACGTTCAGCCCCGGCAAGCCGGCCATGCACGACGGGATGGTCAGCAGGTCGGAGGCGTACATCGCGAGCGGATCCGCCGTGCGTCCGCCGAGCTCGAACGCAATCGTCGGCGACGTCGGCGTGACGAGCACGTCGAAGTTCTCGAACGCCTGCGCGTGCTCGCGTGCGATCACCGTCCGCACCTTCTGCGCCTGACCGTAGTACGCGTCGTAGTAGCCGGCCGAGAGCGCATACGTGCCGACGAGGATGCGCCGCTTCGGCTCGTCGCCGAAGCCCTCGTCGCGCGTGTGCTTGTACATGTCGAGACGGTCGGCCGAATTCGATGACCGGTAGCCGTAGCGCACGCCGTCGTAGCGCGCGAGATTCGAGGACGCTTCCGCCGGAGCGATGAGGTAGTAGCACGGCAGCCCAAAGTCGACCGAGCGCGGCAGCGAGCACTCCCCCACCTCAGCGCCGAGCTGCCGGCAGAGCTCGATCGCATGCTCGACCGCCTTGCGCACGCCCGGCTCGATCGCCTCGTGCTCGTTCAGCTCGCGCGGAACGCCGACGCGCAGTCCCTTCAGATCGTCGCCCGTGGGGAGCACGACCTCCGGTGACTCGACCGTCGTCGAGTCGCACGGATCACGACCCGCGATGACGGAGTAGAGGAACGCGCAGTCGCGCACCGTCTTCGCCACGGGGCCGACCTGGTCGAGGCTGGACGCGAACGCGACGATGCCGTAGCGCGAGACCGTGCCGTAGGTGGGGCGCAGCCCGACGTTCCCGCACAGCGCCGAGGGCTGCTTGATCGAGCCGCCCGTATCCGAGCCGAGCGCCCACGGCGCCAGGCCGGCCGAGACCGCGGCCGCCGAGCCGCCGCCGGAGCCGCCCGGCACGCGCGTCGGGTCCCACGGGTTGTGCGTCGGCCCGTATGCGGAGTTCTCGGTGGAGGAGCCCATCGCGAACTCGTCCGTGTTCGTCTTCCCGAGGACGCGCAGCCCGTGCTCCTTGCAGCGCGTCGCGACGGTGGCGTCGTAGACGGGGACGTAGCCCTGAAGGATCTTCGAGCCGGCGGTGGTCGGAATGCCCCGGGTGCCGATCACGTCCTTGAGCGCGATCGGGATGCCCGCGCCGCCCGGGTCCTCGCACACGTGCAGGTAGCAGTGAAGCTCCGGGTCACGCTCGCCGATCGCCGCGAGATAGACGGCGAAGAGCTCGTCGCCCGAGACCTCCTTGCGGTTGAGGAGATCCTTCGCCCCTTCCGCCGTCAGCCGCAGCGTGTCGATCACGCGGCGCCCCCGCCGGGCGGCACCTTGAAGAAGTCGCCGCCGCGTTCGGGGGCATTCGCGAGCGCGTCCTCCACCGACAGGCCGGGGCGCGGCTCGTCCTCGCCCCAGACGTTCACGACGTCGAGCGGGTGCGACGTCGGCGGCACGTCGGAGAGGTCGAGCTCGGCGACCTTGGAGACGGCCGCGAGGATGTCGTTCAGCTGTCCTTCGAGCCGGACGAGCTCGTCCTCGCGCAGCTCGAGACGCGCCAGGTGGGCGACGTGGAGGAGTAATTCGCGCGAGATCTCGGTCATGGCTTGATCCTTCCAGAAACGAAGAGGGCCCCTGTCGGGGCCCTCTCACATCTGAGTCCGACAGGTTCCTTAGATCGCCTGGACGTTCGCGGCCTGCGCGCCCTTGGGGCCTTGCACAACCTCGAACGACACGCGCTGGCCTTCGGTCAGCGACTTGTAGCCGTCCGCAGCGATCGCCGAGAAGTGGACAAAGACGTCATCGCCGCCTTCGCGCTCGATGAAGCCGTAGCCCTTCTCGTTCGAGAACCATTTGACGGTGCCCTCAGCCAACTGTTCCTCCTAACAGCAAACAACCGACGGCACGAGCCGCCGACCGACGTAATGCGGCGCCGATCTTAGCTCAGTGAGCGGGATTTGCAAGGTCTTTTGCCCGCCTGGCCCGCGCGGCCGTGACCGTGTTCTGGAGGACCATCGCGATCGTCATCGGGCCGACTCCGCCGGGCACCGGCGTGATGAATGCGGCCCGCTCCGCGACGGCCGGATCGACATCGCCGAAGAGGCCCTCGTCGGTGCGGGTGAGGCCGACGTCGATGACCGTCGCGCCCAGCTTCACCATGTCGGCGGTGACGATGTGCGGCTGCCCGACGGCGGCGACGAGGACGTCGGCGTCGAGGGTGTGGTGCGCGAGGCCGCGCGTACGCGAGTGACACATCGTTACGGTCGCGTTCGCCGCGAGGAGCAGCTGCGCCATCGGCTTCCCGACGATGCTCGAACGGCCGATGACGACGGCGTGTGCACCTTGAAGCTGAATCTCGTACTCCTCGAGCATGCGCATGACGCCAAGCGGCGTGCCGGGGACGAGCGTCGGCCGGCCGAGATAGAGCCGGCCCGCGTTCGTCGGGTGGATCCCGTCGATGTCCTTGGCCGGATCGATCGCCTCGATTACCGTCGCCTCGTCGATGTGGCCCGGGAGCGGCAGCTGGACGAGCAGGCCATCGACCGCGTCGTCCGCGTTCAGCTCGCCGATGAGGGCGAGGACGTCCTCCTCGCTCGTGCCGGCGGGGATCCGGTGGTCGCGCGCCTCGATCCCGGCCGCCTCGGCCGCCTTCTGCTTCAGGTTGATGTAGATGTGCGAGGCCGGGTCGTCGCCGACGAGGACGGTCGCGACGCCGACGTGGTCGAGCTGGGCCACCGAGGCGGCGACTTCCTCGCGCACCCGGGCGGCGAGGGCTTTCCCGTCGATGAGCACTGCGGCCACGACGCGAGCCTAAGGCATCGCTTGCGATGCCGACCATAGAGGAGGCGCCGATTCACTCGGCGCCTCCGTCTCTACTAGCCTGCGCTCGATGCGACTTCCGCGGAAGAACGATGCCGCGTCGATCGAGGCGCGCCGCAAGGCATTGGGCCTCGACGGCACGGTCGATCTCAGCGCGTACGCGAAGGCTGCCGAGTCCGTGACCGGCACCGTCGAGATCCCGGTCTCGGTCGCGCAGCTGACGATCGCGCTCGCGCAGTACGAGCTCTCCGCCGACGGCGAGGTGGTCGAGACCGGGCGCGAGCTCGAGGACGTCGTCGTCCCGCTCGCACACACCGAGGGGAGCCTGACCGCGTCACTTCAGCGGGGCGCGCGAGCGGTGGAGGAGTCGGGCGGCTTCCGCACGCACGTGATCGCCGACCGGATTACGCGCGCATCCTGCTTCGTCTGCCGCGACGCCGGCGATGCGCTGACGCTCGCGCACTGGATCGAGGAGCGGGTCGACGAGATGCGCGAGTGGCTTCGCACCGCCGACATCCCCGAGCTGTCGAAGTTCGCCGTGCTCCGCGAGGTGAAGACGCACGTGGTCGGGCCGATGTGCCACGTGCTCTGGCGCTTCACCACCGGCGACGCGGTCGGCGCGAACATGATGACGCGCAACGCCTACGCGCTGAACATGGCGTTCGTGATGCCGCAGTCCCCGGTCGCGATCGAGCGCTCGATGCTCGAGGCGAACATGGGCGGCGACAAGAAACCGTCGTACGAGTACTTCCAGTCCGGCCACGGCAAGACCGTGCTCGCCGAGGCGACGCTGACCGACGAGGCCATCCGCCGCGTGCTGCGCACGACCGCCGAGGATCTCGCCGAGCTCACATGGGCGGGAACGAACGGCGCGATCGCGTCGGGGATGCAGTCGGTCGCGTTCACGCCCGCGTCGGCGATCGCCGCCGTGTTCGCGGCGACGGGGCAAGACCTGGGCATGGTCGGCACGAGCTCGATGGCGCACGGCACCGCCCGGCGCGTCGAGGGCGGCTTGCACGTCTCGATCCGCTTCCCGGGCCTCGAGGTCGGGACGATCGGCGGCGGCACCACGCTGCCGACGACACGGGAGTGGCTCGCGCTCATGGACTGCGCCGGCGCCGGCAAGGTCTACCGCTTCGCGCAGATCGTCGCGGCGGCCGCCCTCGCGCTGGAGATCTCGGCGTCGTCAGCGATGGCGACCGCCGGCTCCGAGAACTTCTTCCGCGCCCACTTCGAGCGCGGCGGCCTTCGTTGAGGCCTCAGTCGTGACGGAGCCGTGACCGTTTCGTGACGGGGCCTGGCCCCTGCCTCTTCGCGTGAGCAGGCTTTCGACCAACACGGACACGACCGGGGCCAGGCCCTGTTACGGGGATGTTGCGACTACGAACCTGACGGCGGCCCCGGCGGCGTCGGCTGCTTCGACAGGACGTTGCCGTTCGCGTCGAGCGTCTCGATGTACGCCACCGACCCATCCGGGAGCTGATCGCCGGAGACGAAGAGGTTGTTCACGACCGGTGTCGACGCGAGAACGTTGCCGTTCGAGTCGAGCGCCTCGACTGTGGCGACGCCGTCCGCCGCCACGCCATCGAGCATCGCCGCGGGCGGGAAGGTCAGTGCCTTCACGGCGCCTGACGGGAAGTTGTCGGCGTTCGCGAGGCAACCGAAGCCCTTATCGTATTGCTCGTTGACGCGGTCGATCGCAATGCAAAAATCGCCGGCGGCGTTGCGCGTCGCGTAGAACGCAACCCCGTTCAGCGTCCCCAGGTACTGCATGGTCGCGCCGACGTTCAGCTGCTGCATCGCCTGATCGAGGGCTGGGTAGCCCGGGAGCACGTCGGTCGTCGACACGGTCGCGCCCTCGTTGGTGATGCCGAGCAGGTCGCCCAGTCGGCCCGCGAACGCAACGGCCGGAACGGCCACGGCAGCCGCAAGGGCGATTGCTACCGCGACGCGCCGCCTCGGCAGGCGCGCCGGCTCAGGCAGGTGCAGGGGCGCGTCGATAGGAATCGGATTCGCCGCCGCGAGACGGGCGATGACGTCGTTGGTGCTCATCGGGTCACTCCTTCCGGCTCGGGTCGAAAGGACGCAGCAGCTGCGAGGCGCGACGCGAGCCGCGCCTTCGCTCGGTGGTACCGGACACGGCATGCGACCGCGGAGCAGTCGAGGACGACGGAGGCGTCGCGTAGCGACAGTCCCTCCCACGCCACCAGCCGCAGCACCTCTCGGTCGCGTTCGCTCAATGCGCCGAACGCCTGGGCGAGCACCCCGTCCCCGACCGGCTCCGGCTCACCCGCGATCGCCGCTCGCAGCGGCGCCTGGCGGGCGAGCTTCCGACGGTGGTTCGCGAGCGTCTTCCGCGCCACCGCATAGAGCCATGGGAGAGCCTCGTCCGGCACCCGGTCGAGCTTCCGCCAGCAGACGAGGAACGTCTCCGAGACGATGTCGTCGACGACGTCCTCTGCGGCCCGCCGCCGGACATACGCCCGCACGGCATCGTGGTGCTCCGCGTGGATCTGCTCGAACCGCTGCATCTCACCCCGTCTATGTCGCGAGCCGGGCGGGCGTTACAGGCCGTGTGACGAATCCTGTATCCGGGAACGTATGGGGTCCGTGCTCGCGCTTCTCGCAGTCGCCGCGGTCACGCAGTGCCAGGCCCGCTCCGTCGGCCCCGGATCGCTCCGCCGCGGCGGCACGGCCGGCGCCTCCTGCATGCTCGCCGCGTTCGACGACCGCTGCCGCCCCGCCGGGTACACCCTTTCGTCGTTCGGCGTCGACACCGTCCGCACGTTCTCGTTCCGCACGGCCGCGCGCGGAAACGGTTGCGCCGTCTACATCACCGAGACTTTCCGCGTCGTCCCGCAGCAACCGCGCGTCCTCAACCGGCGCGTGTGCGCGCGTGTGCACAAGACAGACGCCGGAATCGTCGCCGACCGCTGCACACCGGCTGGCGCAGTCTCGTTAACGAAGATGTCGGCCTAGAAGGAAACCACAACGTCGGAGACGTCGAGCCCGAGGCTCGCCGCCAGCCGGACGCCGTGATTCAGCTCCATCTTCAGGCGCTCGCGGTCGCGCGCCTCCATCAGGTGCCCGATCATCTCGCGCGCCTTCGGCCGCCAGAGTGCATGCGCCGCGAACTCCGGCAGCATGCGGTTGGCGCCGTCGACCAGCTGCTGCTTGATCCCACTGGGCGCGCGTGCGAGCAGGATCCGCTCGTACGCCATGCCAGACCCGTGGTGGATCCCGTCGTCGACCGCGAGCCGGTTGCAGATGTCCTCGAGGATCGTCCCCCGCGACGAGCGCGCGATCAGCCGGAAGCGCGGAATGATCAGCCGCTCGAAGAACACCTGCATGAGGAAGACCTTCTCCTCGAGCGTGTCCGCCTCGAGGAACATGTGGCCAAGCTTGTCGAGATGCGGGTCGCGTTCGCCCTCCCCGCCCACCTGCCCGATGAGCTTGAGCCACGCCTCGGTGTGGCGCGACTCGTCCTGCACCATCGTCGAGTAGTAGAGGCGCGCCTCGGGATCGGGAGCGGCATTCAGGAGCTGCGCCGCCATCTCGCAGGCGATGACGTCCGCCTGCAGCTGCTGCATGACGACCGAGCGCCACACGTCGCGCCGCCGCGCCAGCCGCTCCGGGGAGCCCTTGCCCTCGGGCACCGGCGGGAGCGCGTCCCAGGGCACGTCGCGCACCTGCCATTCCTGGTGCTTCGCGAGCTCGTAGAAGCGGAGGACGCCCGCGTACGCGGTCCGGTCCTCGCCCTCCTCCACGATCGCCTCTGCGCTCACGCGGGGGACCATAACGGCACAATCGGGCCGTGATCGCTCTCGTCTTCAGCTACGAGGTGCGCGAGCCGGAGGGGTTCGAGCGCGCGTACGGCCCCGAGGGCGAGTGGGCGCAGTTCTTCGGGCAGGGGCCTGGATTCATCGGCACGGAGCTGCTCCGCGACGTCGAGACCCCAGGCCGCTACCTCGTCGTCGACCGCTGGGAGAGCGCCGAGGCGTACAACGCCTTCGCCGCCACGCACCGCGACGAGTACATGCGGCGGGTCGACGACACGCGCTTCTACTCCGAGCAGGAGCTCCGCTTCGGGACGTTCCAGACCGTCTGGAACGACTCGACCGAGGGATAGAGCGTCCGACCGGCGAGGCCGATCATGCGGCTGAACCCGACCTGCGGCAGGGAGCTAGCCGCATGGTCAAGAGGATCGTCGTCATCGGAGCCCTTCTCGCCGCCGGCATGGTGGCGGCGAAGGACGGCCGCGTCCTCCAGGCCGCTGGACTGACAGGGTCGTGCACCGTCGTCCAGACCCAGACGAGCGGGGAGCAGGTTGAGGCTTGCAGCTCGGGCAAGCTCGAGGGTGCGCCCGACCTCTCCCGAAACGGCTGCGCCGACGCCGGGCTCTTCACCGGCCTCGTGTACTGGCACTGCCCCGCGGCCGTCGTCTCGGCGCCGTAGAACAAATCCCGCCGGAATCCGTCTAAGTACCCAGAGTAGGCTTCCGACGGGAGGTTTTTCCTTGGCTGCTGACGATCTGGCTGTGGCGAACGAGATCGCCGAACGCCTGCTGGACAACATCGAGACGGTGGTGCACGGCAAGCGAGAGCAGATCAAGCTCGTCGTGGCCGCGCTCATGTGCAGTGGGCACGCCCTCCTGGAGGACGTTCCCGGCACGGCGAAAACGGTGCTCGCGCGCGCGATCGCCGGATCGATCAGCGGCGCCCAGGCGTCGCGCATCCAGTGCACGCCGGATCTCCAGCCGACCGACGTCACCGGCCTCTCGATCTTCAACCAGCGCGAGCGCGACTTCGAGTTCCGGCCGGGGCCGGTGTTCGCGAACGTCGTCCTCGTGGACGAGATCAACCGCGCGATGCCGAAGACGCAGTCGGCGCTGCTCGAGGCGATGGCCGAGCAGCAGGTGACCGTGGACGGCGAGACGCGACCGCTCGGCGATCCCTTCCTCGTCATGGCGACGCAGAACCCGATCGAGTACGAGGGGACGTTCCCGCTGCCGGAGGCGCAGCTCGACCGCTTCTTCGTCAAAACTGCACTCGGCTACCCCGACGCGGAGGACGAGGGGCAGATCGTGGACGAGCAGCTCGGCGGCCATCCGCTCGGCAGGCTCGCGCCCGTCGTCGACCTCGAGGAGATCGCGACGCTTCGCGCGGCGGTCGGCCACGTGTTCCTGCACGAGGCGGTCGCGCGCTGGATCGTCGACCTCGTCCGCGCGACGCGCGAGATCGAGGTCGTTGCGATCGGCAGCTCCGTGCGCGGGACGCTCGCGCTCAACCGCGCGGCGCGCGCGTGGGCGGTGTTGCATTCGCGCCGGTATGTGACGCCGGACGACGTCGAGCGCCTCTTCGTGCCCGTGCTCATGCACAGGCTCCTGTTCCGTCCGAGCTTCCTCGCCGAGATCCGGGATCACGGCTTGGAGGCGGCGAGCGCGGACGTTCGCCGGCGCTGCATCGAGGTTGCCCCGAAGCCGGGCTTCGACATCGACCTCGACGTGCCGGCGGCCGTCTCGGCGTGACCGCAGCCGTCTTTCCGCTCATCCCGCGGCGACGCGTGATCGGCCTCGCCTTCGGCGGCGTGCGCAGCGTCCGCCGCGGCATCGGCTCCGACGTAGCAAGCACGCGCGAGTATCGCCCCGGGGATGACGTCGGGTGGATGGACTGGGCCGCGTCCGCGAAGCTGTCGGCCGCACGCGGCGACGACGAGTTCATCGTCCGCGAGCGTTTCGCCGACGAGGCTCCGCGCGTTGTCGTCCTGGTCGACCGGCGGCCGTCGATGGGGATCGGCGCGTCGACGTTCCGCACCCTGGACAAGCCCCGCGCGATCCTCGCCGCGCTCGACCTGATCGGCACGAGCGCGCACGCGGCCCGCAGCCTCACCGGCTACCTCGACTACGCGCTCGGCGATCCGTACTGGCGCCCTCCGCGCAGCGAGCGCGTCGCCGAGACGGGAACGTTCGACCGGCCCTTCGGCGCGCCGGTCGACACCGTCGCGCGCGGGCTCTTCTTCCTCGGCGAGCACCGCCGCGACCTGCCGACGCAGGCGTTCGTGTTCGTCCTCTCCGACTTCGCCGTTCCGCCCGACCTCGACGCCTGGCAGCGCGCGCTCGAGCATCAGTGGGAGATCGTCCCCGTCGTCATCCAGGACCCGGTGTGGGAGCGCACGTTCCCCGACGTCGGCGGGATCACGATCCCGTACGCGCAGCCGGGCACCGGCAGGGTCGTCCCCGTCTACGTGACCGAGCGCGAGGCGGCGCGCCTGCGCGAGGAGCACGAGTCGCGCTGGGCGAGCCTCGTGCGCGACTTCCGCTCGCTCGGGATCGAACCGGTCGAGGCGCGCTCGCACGAGTACGTCGACCTGCTCTCGTCGTTCCTGCGCTGGGCCGACCTGCGGCAGATGTGGCGCGGAGCGATCGTATGAAGGCCGTGCTCGCGGGGTTCGGAGCAGCGCTCGTCCTCGCCGGTGGCGCGACGGCGGCGAACGGACCGGGCAAGGTCCTTCCGCCGGCCTTCCAGGTGCACCCGGGGATGCCGTTCCACTCCTCCGGCTCCGTGATCGGTGAAGGGGAACCGCTGAAGGCGTACGCGAACATCGCGCCCACCGTCCATCTCTTCGGGGACACGCTCTCCGCGAAGCTCGCGGTCGTCGCCGACACGCGCTGGGTCGATCCGACCCGGCTGCGTGTGCGGGTCGGCTTCGCGCCGTATGCGATGGTGGGAGCGCCGACGGTGCTGCGCCTGCAGGTCGGCCGCTTCGAGCAGCTCACGTGGACGTGGCAGCTCCGCTGTCTCACCACCAGGTGCGTGCCGGTCGCGCCGCCGAGCGAGACGTACCACGTGTTCCGCTTCCCCGCCGCGCACATCGACTACCTGCGCGCGAACGGCAAGCACGAGTTCGGGATCAACGCGACGTGGCCGTCGGTGAAGGTGCTCTCGCAGGTCAGCCCGGCGGTCTCGACGGCGCTCCTGAACACCCGCAAGTACGACTGGCAGTACCGGCTCGCGCCGATCGCTGCGCCGACGTTCCGCGTCTCCCCCTCGCTCCTCTTCTGGCTCGCGCTTGGGCTCGCCGGGCTTGCGGTGGCCGTTGCTCTCGGGGCGCTCGCCCGCTGGTATCGCGTGCTGCGGCCGCATGTCGCGAGCGCCGCGTCGCTCGAAGGGTCGACGCTCGAGCGCGCGCTCGCGCTGCTCGCGTGGGCGCACGCGCATGGAGACGAGACGCTGCAGCGCAAGGCGTTCGAGCGCGTCGCGAGCGAGCTCGGCGTCGTCCCCGCCGTCGACGAGCTCTCGCAGGCCGCGCACGAGCTCGCATGGTCGCCGCGCGTCCCCGAGGACGAGGAAGTGGAGGCGTTCACCGAGCAGGCGCGCGAGAAAGGGCGCGGCGCGTGAAGCTCCCGACCATCGATCGCCGAGAGCCGGTCGAGCTCGCCGACCTGCACGAGCTGCGGGCGCCGATGCTCCGCACGTCGGCAGGACGCGTCGTCCTCGCCGCCGCACTGGCTGCGACGCTCGCCGGCATCGTCCTCCTCGCCCGCTCGGCCGGCACCGGCCGCGCCGCGGTGCTCCCGTCAGGCGCGACGACGGGCTGCGTCGTGCTCGACATGTCGGCGAGCATCTCCGGGCCGGTGTACGAGCGCGTCGCGGCGACGTTACGCGGGATCGTCAACGCGAACCAGTCGATCTGCCTCGTCATGTTCTCCGACACGGCGTACGAGCTGCTGCCGCCGAACTCGCCGCCGGGCGCGCTGCTGCAGTTCATCCCGTTCTTCGTCCCTATCCGCTTCTACGGCGGAACGCCGGTGTTCGCGCAGTCGCCGTGGGATCAGTTCAGCGGCGGCACGCGCATCTCGGCCGGGCTCATCGCCGGTGACACCGCGCTCAAGCGCGCGCACGTCAAGCACGGCGCGCTCCTCATCGTCAGCGACCTCGACGACTCGGTCGCCGACCAGCCGCAGCTGGACGCCGAGGCGCTGCACCTGCATCGCGAGCACGTCCCCGTCCGCATCGTGCCGCTCTTCGCCGAGTCGTCGAACAAGAGTTACTTCGCCGCGCTGTTCGGCGCCAACTCGTTCGTCGATCCGTCCGCGTTCCGGCACGGCGCTCACAAGCACGTGCAGCCGGTGACCGCCGCCGCCCCGTGGGCGCTGCTCGGCCTCGGCGTTATCCTCGTGCTGCTGCTCGCCGGCAACGAGCGCTGGAACACGCGCCTCGTCGTGGAGCCCGCATGACGCACATCCGCCGACATTGGCTCGGGATCGCCGCGCTCGTGCTCGCCTGCGTCGCGACGCTGCTCGTGCTCTTCGCGCTCGACACGCGCGCGTGGCAGGCGTCCGTGCACCGGGACGACATGAAATTCCGCGCGCTGCCCGACCACGGCGACCTGTGGAAGCCGGCGACGATCATCCCCGGCGATCCGGCCGGCGCGGTGCTCGGCACGAACGACACCATCGCGTGGCGCCGCGCGCTGCAGTCGTTCTGGTACACGCACATCGGTGCGAATCCGCAGTCGCAGCAGGATCTGCCGAAACTGCGGGCGCAGGCGCAAGGCCAGCTGCTCGACCTCATGAGCTCGGCGAGGACCGCCGGGGAGCGGTCGAGTGCGGCCAACCTCCTCGGCGTGCTCGTGATCACGACGCCGATCTCGGCCGGCAGTCAGACAGCGCAGATCCAGGTCCTCAAGCAGTCCACCGAGTACTTCCAGCAGGCGATCGATCTCGACCCGGGTGACACCGCCGCGAAGCAGAACCTCGAGCTCGTGCTGCGGGTCACGCGGCCGGGCAAGGGGCCGATCGGCAAGGATGCGCACGCGGGCTTCGGCTTCGGCCGCGGCCACGGTGCAACGCTCGTCGGAAACGGCTACTGATGCTCGCGATCTTCGGTGTGTCGTTCCTCACGCCGGTCGACGCGCTGTTTGCGCTCGCCGCCGCCGTACCGCTCGCGGCGCTCCTCGTGACGGAGCGCCGGTCGGAGCGGATCCGCGCCGCGCTGAAGCTGCGCAGGCCGGGCCGCCGCACGTTCGCGCAGGTCGCGGGTGCGCTCTTCCTCCTGCCTGCGCTCGTCGCGGTCGCCGCTGCGCAGCCGGTCGTCGTCCGCCAGCAGCAGGTGCGCGAGCGCGGCGACGCGCAGACGTTCTTCGTCTTCGACACCTCAGAATCGATGGAGGCCGCGGCGGGGCCGCATGCGCCGACGCGGCTTCAGCGTGCGAAGCGGCTCGCGCGCCGCCTGCAGCAGGCGCTCGGAGACGTGCCGGTAGGCATCGCGACGATGACCGACCGCGTCCTGCCCGACCTCATGCCGACGACCGATCCGGAGCTCTTCGACCGCACGCTCGTGCAGTCCGTGGGCATCAACGAGCCGCCGCCGACGCAGCAATACCACCGCGACCGCGCCACGAACTTCCAGGCGCTCGTCCCCGTGGTCAGCTCGCACTTCTTCTCCGACTCGGTCAGGCACCGGCTCCTCGTCGTCTTCACCGACGGGGAGGCGTCGCGGGACATGGAGCTATTCGGGCTCGGCATCGGCCACACACTGAAGCCGGTGTTCGTGCACGTGTGGGCGTCCGGCGAGCACATCTACCACCACGGCCGCGCCGACCCGTTCTACGAGGCCGACCCGACGAGCGCGCAGCTGCTGCAGCACGCGGCAGATCTCTCGAGCGGCACCGTCGTCGACGAGAACAGGTTCGGGGCGCTCGCGGCAG
>DATCBD010000050.1:0-10794 GCA_036512155.1 Gaiellaceae bacterium
GTGACCGTCCCGGAGCTCGACAACCGTCTGCTCGAACGGACGGCGGACTGGCCGCTCGACATCTTCTTCGCGCTCTCCGCGTGCTCGCTGGTCGCCTGGATCGTCACCCGCGAGAGTTGGCTCCTCGCCGTCTACGGACTGACGCTGTCGGCGACGCTCCTGACGAAGCGCGAGGGCCAGCTGCTCGCCGTCTGCCTGCTCGTCGCAGGCCTCGTCGCGTCGGGGATCCGCAGCCGCCGCACGTGGGCGGCGGTCGTCGGGGTGGCGGCACTCGCGTATCTGCCGGCCATCCCGTGGCGGATCTGGTGGACGTCCCGCCACTTGCAGTCCGACACGCCTCCGGGAGGGTTCATCCACGCGACGTTCCACAACATCGGCCAGGCGCCTGCCGCGTTCCACCTCGTCTTCCGGCTGTTGTTCGAGTATCAGCTGTGGCTGGCGGCCACGCCGATCGCGCTCGCGGCAGCGCTCCTGTGCCTCGGTCAGGGCGACCGGCGGATCGCCGTCTTCTTTCTCGTCGCTTTCGGGCTCGGCTTCGTCGGGTGGGCCTGGGAGAACTGGGCCTACGTCTCGCCGAGCCTCCCGATCTCGACCGATCCGGCGGTCAACCCGACGAACCGGACCGTCGCCTCGCTCGTCCTTCTTTCGATCGTGACGGCGCCCGTCCTCATTGGCAGCCTGTTAGCGCACCGGTCTCCGCATGAGGCGCCATCGACCTCGGTGCCTGCGACTCCGTAGCGGCGGAGCCGGTGCGTCCGCCCCGCGCAATCGCCAAGGCAGGCGTCACCTTCGACGTGACCGACCGCGCCGAGGACCGCACCTTCTGGGATTTCTACGAGACCGATGCCTGGGAGCCCGACACGGTGGCGGTCTTCTCCCGATGGCTGCGGCCGAGCACGCGGTACGTCGACCTCGGAGCATGGATCGGCCCCACTGTGCTCCTCGCAGCGCCCAGCGTTTCGCGGGTCGTGTGCGTCGAGCCGGATCCGCTGGCGTTCGCCGCGCTCACCGAGAACCTCGACCTTAACCCGGAGACGGCGGCGAAGACGCTCGCGGTGCCGGCCGCCATCGGACCGCGCGACGGCAGAGCTGTGCTCACCTCACCCGGCAGCGGCGGCGACTCGAACTCGAGCGTCGCCCGACCCGGGGACGCCGGCTCGCGGTGGGAGATCGAGCAGCTGAGCTTCTCCACGCTCCTCTCACGCGCCGAGTTGGATACCGCCGATTTCCTGAAGGTGGATATCGAGGGCGCCGAGTACGAGCTCGTCCCCGCGATCCGCTCGGCCCTGACGTCGGAGTGGCCGACCCTCTACATCGCGTTTCACCCGAACCTTCTCGTCGACAAGCGCTCGCTCAGCGCGCGCCTCTCGAGCTCGCTACGAGCGCTGCAGAAGAACCGCCGCCTCCTGCGCGCGCTGCTCCCGTACCGCCATCACTACGTCTACGACGCCGCGACGGAAAGCTTCCGCGACATCCGCAGGTGGAATCGTCTTCGGGCCCTGTTGCCGCTGCCGATGCGCGCGTCGTTCCTCATCGGCTCGTGCGTGTTCACGAATCAGCCGCTCTGAGCGGGCGCGTCTGTGGTGCGCCGCGCGAACACGACGGGCAGTGCGAGCGCGAGCGCGATCAGTGCATAGAAGTAATAGAACTGCATCGTTAGATAGAAGAAGTTCGCCGCCATCGTCCCGGAGAGCGCCGCGGTGAAGCCCCATGCGAGCGGCAGCACACGACGGTCGGCACGCACGCGGCCGAGTGCGCGCGCCGCGCGCAGCCGCACGAACACGTAGCGAAGGAAGACGATGAAGAGCAACGCACCGACTAGCCCGGTCTCCACGATCAGCGCGACCCAGTACGAGTGCGGCCCCCAGTTCGTCTGGCCGGTGACGAACTCGTAGTACACCGAGAACGTGTTCAGCCCGAGCCCGAGCAGCGGGTTCGAGTGCAGCACGTGCGGAATGAAGCTGTAGACGGCGAAGTGCGCGGACGTCGAACTTCCGCCGGTCTGCAGGCGCGACGCGATGACGACGGAGAAGAAATGCCGCCGCGTGTCAACGACATAGCCAAGCACGAGCGCGACCGCAGCGAGCGGGACGAGCAGTGCGCGTGACCACACGAATCGCCGGTACGGAATGGCGAGAATGAGCAGGCCGACGAGCAGGCCGAGCGCGCCGCTGCGCGACAGCGTCGCGATGAGCACGAGCAGCAGGAAGCCGAGAGTCAGCCCCAGCGGCCAGCGCAGCCGGTGCCCGCGCTCGAGCCGCAGGTAGACGGGCGTGAGCGCGAGCAGCGGGACGTCGAGCATGATCCCGAGGTGGTTCGGATCGCCGGTGAGCGCGTTCGGTCGGAACACCGATGCACCATTTACTGAGCCGTAGATGTTGATCGAGCTCGCGCCGCCGGTGAGCGGCGAGAGCACGAAATGGTCGAGGTTGTGGCCGGCGCGGGCCGCGAGCAGCTGCAGCACCCCGTAGACCGCGTTCGCCAGCATGCCCGCGGTGAACCACGCGATCGTCCGCCAATAGAAGTGCTGGCCGCGGCGCACGAGATACGTGACTGCGCAAATGAGGAACACCCAGTGGATGGCGTACTTCACCATCCCCTTCACGTACTGGTCGAACGCCTGCTTCGTCTCGAGATTGAAGAAGCCGAGCAAGTAGACGAGCTCGAAGGCTACGAAGAAACCGACGACGACTCCCGCCGTGCGCGGCATCCGTCCTCGGCTCTGAAGCGCAAAGGCGGCGAGGAAGAGAATCGTCAGGATGTCGGAGATCTCGACGTTTCCGGCGATGCTCCAGTGCACCTTCTCGAAGGTGACGCAGAAGAATGTCGCGAAGAAGAGAACATCCGTCACCCGCGTACGGCTCACAACACGCGGAAGCGCCACGGCGGCGGCGGTCACGCGAGGCTCCGCAGCAGGTCGGCCAGCTGCTCGACACGCCGGCCGCGCGACAGTTGCTCGCGCCACTCGGGCGCCAGCGGCACCCCGTCGAGGCCGCCGTCGCGCCACCGCGCGTGCAGGTCGACGAGCGCCTCGCGGATGCCGTCCACGTCTTCGGGCGCCACGACGACGCCGACGCCGGTGTCGCGGATGAGCCGTGCGGCCGCACCGTCCGGCGGCACGATCGCGAGAATCGGCCGCTCGGCGGCGATGTACTCGAACACCTTGCCGGAGAGCACTCCGCGTCCTCGGCCGCCGGCCTCGGGGATGAGCAGGAGCAGCGCCTCGCTCTCGCGCTGGAGCTCGAGCGAGCGCCGCCGCGGCACGTGGTCGATCAGCGCAACGCGGTCGGCGAGCCCGAGCTCGGTCATGAACTCCCGGTCGCCGGGCCGGAAGTCGCCGACGAAGCGCACGTTCACGTCCTCGAGCCCGGAATCGGCGAGCGCGCGCAGGAACGGCTTCGGGTCGCGCTTGCCGAAGAACGAGCCTGTGTGCGTAAGGCGGAAGACGTCGGACCGCTCGTACTCGAGCCCCGCGAAGTCGTCGAAGTCGCAGCCGTTCTCGATCGTCACGACGCGCCCTCGTGGGTTGAGCGAACGGGCCTCGTCGGCGATCGCATCCGCGGCCGCGACGATCGCGTCCGCCCGGCGTGCGACGAGCGAGGCGACGCCGCGCGTCGCCTGCTCCTTCACGCGCGCGGCGAGCGTGTCCGACCGGCGGTGCGGATGCGCGAGGAGCGAGTCCCGGAGATCGGCCACCCATTTCGCGCCGGTCGCCTTTTGCACGGCGGCGCCGACGAGGTGGACGGAGCCCGGCGGCGACGTCGTCAGCACCACGTCGATCCCCTCGCTGCGCGCGATCGAGATCGCTTTCGGGATCGCGGTCGCGTTCCAGGTCACGTTCTCGTCCGGCACGAGCAGCCGGCGGCCGACCGTCGACGCGCGACGAACCGCCAGGTCGACGCCCGAACGCCCGTGCAGCTCATCCGCGAGCCTGCGCCCGCGGGGCCCGACGTAGCGGGCTCGGTGCACCCACGCCTGCGTCGGCAGCGGCAGCTCGGCATCCTCGTACAGCCACTTCGGGTCGTCGGGGGCCAGCACGTGAGTCTCGATCCCGAGCGCCGGAAGGTGGCTCGCAAACTTCAACGGACGTTGGACGCCGCCACCGCCCGCCGGCGGGAAGTACAGCGTCACAAGTAGGAGTTTCACCGTCAGGATGCTACGGTCCGCCGCGGGCCGTGGTCAGGGTAGTGGCGTTTCTTGCGGCAGGCGTCGCGGGGCTGAGTGCGCCCGCGCTCGGGCATGCCTACGGCTGGCCCGTGAAACCATTCAACCAGCAGCACGCGATCCGCGGCGCCTTCGACGATCCGCGCCTATTCGGCTCCTTCCACTTCGGGGTGGACATCTCGGTCCCGGACGGGACGGCCATCTATGCCGTGGCACCGGGAACCGTCTTCCGCTACTCCGACGCGATCGCCGTCCGGCAGCCGGACGGCCACGAGTTCTCCTACTGGCACGTCCAGGCGACCGTTCCCGAGCACTCGTACGTGCAGACCGGCGACCAGATCGGCTTCGTCCGCCCAGGCTTCGGCCACGTGCATTTCGCGGAGTTCGACGGCACGACGTACGTCAATCCGCTCCGGCCGGGCGCGCTCACGCCGTTCTCCGACACGACCACGCCCACCGTAGGCCCCATCGAGGTCCAGGAGGCGGACGGCGCCGTCCAGGCGACGGTCGAGGCGTACGACCCACCGCCGATCACGCCGCCGCCGCCGTGGCAGAACGCGATGTGGACGCCGGCGCTCATCCGCTGGCGCCTCGTGCAGAACGGCGTCGCCGTCGTCCCCTGGACAGTCGCCGTCGACTCGTCCATCTTTCATCCGAAGAGCGACTTCAACTCCGTCTACGCGCCCGGGACGCGGCAGAACCTGCCGGGCCGGGCCGGACGCTTCGTGTTCTGGCTCACACACGGCCTCGCCCTGCCCGACGGCCACTACGCCATCGAGGTCCAGGCGTCGGACACACGCGGGAACACCGGCACGTCGTCGCTCGCGTTCGACGTCGCGAACGATCAGGGCTTGAGCAAGATGAAGGTCGCATCGCGGTAGACCGGGGTCGCGCCCTGCGCCTCGACGCGAGCGACGGGCTCGCGCCGGCGAAGCACGATCCAGCCTGCGTGGTACTGCCTCGGAATGGCGAGGCTGCCCGTCCGGAGAAACTCGAGCCATGCGGCGCGGCGCGCGTCCGGATCGTTCGCCTTCGTGTCGGCGACGTGGGAGGGCGGCGCGTTGCAGACGTACACGGGCGCGTAAGCAGAGATGCGGTAGCTCGTCTCCAGGTCGGCGAAGACGACCGCGCCACGCGGCACGTCGTGGCGGAGGTACTGCACGAGCCCCGGTGAAAGTGCGTCCGCGTCCGTCGATACCGCGACGTGCCAGTGCGCGAAGCCGTGCACGACAACCGGGAGCACGAAGAGCGCGACCGCGGCGGCGGCGACCGGCCCCGGCCGTTCGAGCGCGCCGCGCCTGAGCGCACCGACCGCGAGCGCGGCGAGGCCGCCGAAGAGCGCGATCCAGGCGGCGACCGCCGGCCCGGAGTGGAAGCGGGCGCCGAAGTCGCCGGGGAACTCGACCTGGAGCACGATGCCCGCCGCGAGCGCGGTGGGGAGGACGGCCCACCGCAAGAAGCGCGTCGCAATCGACGCCCCACCGGCGAGCGCGAACGCGAACGGGACGAAGCCGGCCGCGCGGCGCGACTGCGACAACGAGACGAGGTCGGAGAAGTGCGGGAACACGAACGACCACAGCTCGAGCACGAGCACGATCACCGTCCCACCGAGCACCAACGCGGCCCAGCGCCGCCGCGCTGCGAGCCCCGCGAGCGGGACCAGCACGAGAGCGGCAAGCGCGATCGAGCCGCTGCGGGCAATCATCCCCGGAGCGAGGTGGAAGCTCTTCTGCGAGTGAATGACGAGGTCGTTCGCGTAGTGCCGAAGCTGGCTCGCCTTCTCCGTCGCGCTCGGGTTGTGCGAGAGCGTCTCGGCCACGATCGGCTCGAGCCACGCAAAGACGAGCAGCACGGGCACGCCGTACGCGGCGAGCGCCATTGCGTTCGCGCGCACATCGGCTCGGGCCAGCAGCGCACGCGCGAGCGCGAAGCCGGCGAGCGGGATGGCGAGGAAGAGCGCGTAGGTCGGGTGGACGAACGCGAGATCCATCCCCGCCGCGGCGAGCGTGAGCGCGAGCGGCCGCGACGGCGCGCGGACGAACAGGAAGAAGAGCGTCAGCGCGGCAGGGACCAGCAGCTGGCGTGCGACGGTGCCCGGTAGCTCGAGCGACGTGTAGGAACCGCCGTTTCCTGGAGCGAACGCGATGAGCGCGACCTGCGCAAGCATCGTCGCGACGCCGAGCCAGGCCGACCGGAAGACCGTGCGGCCGACCTCGTACGCGAGCAGAAGCGCGAGCGGCGCGAGAATGCTCGACTCGTGCAGGACGACCGACGTCGGGTCGACGTGCGCGATCTCGGACACCAGCGCGAGCCAGCCGTGCCAGAGCGGGAACGCGTAGCCCGGATGGAGGCCGCCGTCCTTGAACTCGTCCACCGCGCGCAGCGAGAGCGCGCCGAAGTCGTCCAGCTTGCGGATGCGCCCGAGGTGGAAGAGCGCGTCACCGCGGACGACGCCTTCGATCCCCCACAGGAGCGCACCGAGCACGACGCCGGCGAGCACGACTGCGCCGCCGCCTGGCAGACGCTCCTCGCGGGGACTGCGCCGGAATGCGAACGGCACCGCGGCCGCTCCCGCGCCGAGGTCGAGGCCGAGCGTGAGCCAGAGCGAGCCGTGCACGACGAAGGTGAGCGCAAGCGCGCCGGCGACGAGCGCCACCGACCACGCGAACGTCGCCGACACCGTGCGGCGGCTGAGCGCACGCGCGACGACTACGCCGGGCAGAAGCAGGACGGCAGTCGCAGCCGCGAGTCGGAGCCAGAGGATCACAGCGCGCGGATCACGTCGAGCCTTCGACGCAGCAGGAGACCGAGGAGGAGGATCCAGCGCGCCCGCCGCGCGTACGCCTTGCCGTGGTGCTTCTCGAGGAACCGCAGCTGGCTCTTCACGTTCTCCGCGAACATCCGGCCGCCGTGCGAGCCGCCGAGCACGTGCGTGGCCTCGGCGCCGGGAAAGAACAGCACCTTCCAGCCGGCGGCGCGAAAGCGGTAGCTCCAGTCCGTCTCCTCGCTGAAGAGGAAGAACCCGTCGTCGGCGGGGCCGACCTGCTCGATCGCCTCGCGTCGCACGAGCAGCACCGCGCCCATGAGGAAGTCCGCCTCTCGCACCTCGTCGTGGTCGAAGCCGCCCGCGTAGAACGCGTTCAGGAGCCGCGTGCGCGGCGCCAGCTTGCGCAGGAACAGATACTCGGTTGCGAGCCGCCACAACGTCGGGAACCCGCGCACCGAGCGCTGGAGCGAGCCGTCCGGGTTGCACAGGCGCGGGCCGACGACCGCCGCTTCGGGATGCGCGTCGGCGAACGCGACCAGCGCGTCGAGCGCCCCGTCATGCAGCCAGGCGTCGGCGTTGAGTAGGAGGACGTAGCGGCCCGACGTGCGCGCGATGCCCGTGTTCCAGCCGAAGGCGAGCCCGCGGTTCTCCTCGTCGACGACAGCGACCTCCGGGAAGCGCTCGCGGACTGAGGAGACGGTGCCGTCGGTCGAACCGTGGTCGACGACGACCGTCTGCGTGCCGCGCACGCTCTCGAGCGCGCGCTCGACCCACGGCAACGCGTTGTACGTCACCACCACCACGGCGGCGTCGTTCATCGCGCGCGCAGCGTCTCCACCGTGACGATCGCGGCCCCCGGAAGCGCGAGCGCGATCGTGACCACGAAGAAGAGGAACCCGGTGGCGAACGCGGGATCGGCCGCGATGCCGAGCGCACCGAGGAACGAGACGAAGAACGACTCGCGCACGGCGAGCCCGTTCACGGTGAAGGGAACGAGCGCGACGAGGAAGAGCAGCGGGCCCATGACGTAGTACGGGCGCGGCGAGAGCTCGACCCCGACCGCCTTGCCCGAGCACCAGATGGCGAGCACGCGAACCGCCTGCACGACGAGCGTGAGCGCAAACATGGACGTCAGAAGCCGCACGTCGTTGCGAAAGGAGTGCAGAGCGATGTAGACCTCGCGGAGCGGGCGCTCGACACGCAACCTGCGCAGGAGCGGGCGCACACGGCGAAGCGGCGCGTGCATGCGCGTCGAGAAGAGCAGCACGCCGAGCGCGACCGTCGCGACGACGAAGGCGAGCTCGACCCAGAGGTAACCGCCCACGCTGTAGCGCCCGACCGCGAGAGCGAACCCGGCGACGGCGAGCGTGAGCGTGGCCGCGCCGCCGAGCGCCCGTTCGAGCAGCACCGTCCCGGCGGCGGCCCCGCCGGCGCCTTCGTGCCGGCGCGCGGTCTCGTAGATGCGCGACGCGTCGCCGCCCAGGGCAGTCGGCAGTACCTGGCCGGCTGCATACCCGACGAAGTACGTGCGCACGAGCCGCGGCAGCGCCTCGTGCACGCCGCGCGCTGCGAGCAGCCGCTGCCAGCGCCACGCCATCGGCCAGACGGACACGACCATGATCGCGAGCGCTGCGACGAACCAGGCGACGCGTGCGTGCGTGAGCACGTGCCATGTCCTCCCGACGTCGATCTTCCAGAGGATGTACGCGGTACAGAGGCCGGTGACGACGAGTGTCGCGCCGACGCGCCAGAGGCGCCTCACGCGACCGCCTCGGCCGGCACGGTGACGAACCGGATCCGGCGGGCGGACTCGACCGCCGCGGCCTCGGCGTCCTCGCGCGTGCGCCCGGTGGCGAGGACGGCGCCGGCGCGGTCGGATGCCCGGAGCAGCTCTCCGAACTCGTGGCCCGGCTTGCGGTACACGCGGATCGAGCGCACGCCCGCCACGGTGAAGGCGGACTCCACGCCGTCCACGGCCGTGAGAACGCCGCGCGGCGCGACGAGGAAATGGACGCACGCTCCGCCGGCGACCGCTGTCGGCTCGAGCTCGTGCTCGAGCACGGGCTCGCCGAGCGCGGCCGCAACGGCGAGCGCGCTCTCGTCGATGCCGAGGGCGGCGCGGCAGAGCTCCGCGTCGTGCCCCCCGCCGAGGCGCGCCGACACCTTGGCGACGAGCGGCCCCGCCGGGCCGAGCAGGAGCTGCGCCGTCACCGGGCCGTGCTCGATCCCGAGCGCAGCCGCGGCGGCGGCGGCGGTGGCTGACACCGCCTCGGCCTCGTCCGGCGCCAGGTCCGCAGGCCAGAGGTGCGCGAGCGGAACGCCGAACGCAGGCTGCGGCGCCGGCACGGGGTCGGTGATCGTGAGCGGTACGAGGCGGCCGTCGAGCACGAACGCGGTCACGGTCACCGCGCGCAGGCCGGGCAGCTCCTCGACGAGGCAGTAGTCGCCGCGCGACTCGGCGAGCGCTCCGGCAGTGGCGGCTGCGAGATCGTCCGCCGTCCCAGCCAGTCGGACCGCACGCTCCCCGAGGCTGTTCGGAGCCTCGACGACGAGCGGGAAGCCGAGCTCACCCGCGGCGGAGGCCGCCTCGGCCGGCGTGCGGCAGGCGATCGAGCGCGGCTGTGCGAAGCCGGCGGCTGCGAGTCGCTCGCGCTGCCGGAGCTTCGAGACGGAGAGCGCCGCCGCCTCCGGTTGGAGCGGGTGCGGGATGCCGAGGCGCTGCGCGACGCGCGCGGCGATCCCGACGGCATGGTCGGTGCCCGCCGCGATGAGCCCGTCCACCTGCTCGGCCCGCGCCAGCCGGTCGATCGCGGGCTCGTCCTCGATGGAGACGATCGCGCGCCGGTCGGCGTAGCGGAAGCCGGGCGCGGAGGGGTCGCGGTCGGCCGCGATGACGGTGAGCCCCCGCCGCCTGGCGGCGGCAAGGACTCCGAGCTGCGGCGGGCCGGCGCCGAGGACGAGCAAACGCACCGACCCATTGTCACGACGCCCCCGGCTAGGCCGCCTGAAGAAGCGCCTCCGGCTCCTCGACCGCCTCCACCTTGGCCTTCCGGCGCCCGGCGAAGCCTGCCGCGACCGCGCCGAGCGCCACGACGGCGCCGCCGACGTAGACCGCCGTGGTCGTCCCGTGCACGAACGTCGTCGCGCTGCGGTAGCCGCCCATGTGCGCGAACACCGAGGCCAGCACCGCGACGCCGAAGACGCCGCCGAGCTCGCGGATCGCGTTGTTCGCGCCCGATGCCTTGCCCTCGTGCTCGGGCCGTACGGAACCGAGGACGACGTTCGCGACCGGGGTGAAGAAGAGCGCCATGCCGGCCCCGGAGAGGATGAACGGCAGCACGAGGTGCGAGTACGGCGTCGTCGTCGTCGTCACCGCGGCGATCCAGATGAGGCCCGCGGACTGGAGTGCGAGGCCGACCGTCATGACGCGCTGGCCTCCGCCGAGCCGATCGAGGAACGCGCCGGCGATCGGCGCGATGAAGATCGGCATCGCCGTCCACGGCAAGATGCGCAGGCCGGACTGCAGCGGCGACATTCCCTGCACCGTCTGGAAGAACTGCGCGAGCAGGAAGATCGAACCGAACATCCCGAAGGACATGAGCAGTGACGCGACGTTCGTCAGCGCGAACGTGCGGTCGCGGAAGAAGTGCATCGGCAGCATCGGCGACGGCGTGCGCAGCTCCCACGCCACGAACGCGACGACGAGCAACGCGCCCACGACAATCGGGCTGACGATGCCGACGCTCGTCCAGCCGTGCGCGTTCCCGCGCACGAGGCCCCAGACGATGCCGAGCAGGCCGGCGCTCGCGAGCCCGAGCCCCGGCAGGTCGAGACTGGACTCGGCGCTGCGCGTCTCCTCGAGG
>DATCBD010000051.1:0-7880 GCA_036512155.1 Gaiellaceae bacterium
CCGGCCGCCACGCTTGGCCACGGTGCACCGGTAGCCGTAGCTTCCGGCCTTCGCGAAGTCGACCTTCAGCGTCGCGGTTCGGCCGGGGCGCAGAAGCCGCGTGCGCGAACCGTCCACGACGAAGTCGTCAGAGCTGGAGCCACGGTTCGAGACGACGAACGTGACCGGCCCGACCGGAACCGTGTTCTGCGAGAGGACGCAGTGGCCGCCACCGACGGTTACGTGCACCGTCGCCGCCGGATTCCGCGCCACCCCCACGACAGCCACGAAAGCGGCCGCCATTGTCATCGTTGCCCGACCCACGGCGGGATTCTGCGCATTCCTGTGTAAATGCGGCGTAAGAACCGTTCTACGGGCGGAGCGAGGTCGTATCGACGACCTCGAAGTCGCTGCCCGTGATGCGGTCGATCGTGTGCAGCGCGTCGTTCGACCAGTGCGGGTCCGGCGCGCCGCTGATGTACCAGTTGGATCCGTTGTCCGCGAGGATCATCCCGTACGTCTTCAAGGCCTGGAGCACGATGCGGGCCTGGCGTGGGAAGCCCGAGATGTCGACGCTGGCCTTCAGCCGGACGCGCAGGCCCATGGGCGGCAGCGAGGGATCGTCTGACGACGACGCGTAGTGGCGGGCGGGATAGATGAACGCGCGCCTCGTACGCGCGGCGGTGAACCGGAGCGCGTGATCGATGACGCCGCGCGCGACCTCGTCGTAGCGCGCGAGGCCGGGGAAGATCGGCAGCCCTGCCGCGTCGGCCGACGTCCAGCCTGCGGGGCGCAGATGATTCGACTGGAGATTCCAGGTCGCGCCGGAGCCCGCCTTCCAGCCGCCGCTCGACGTGGGGTAGAGCGCGAACAGCTCGTACAGGCGGCAGGCCGACTTGTCGACGAGGATCGCGTGCCGGTCGCCCGTCGACGCGCGTCCGCCTTCGATGTGCACCGTCTTCGGGATCGGATAGGCAACGTGGTCGGACGCGTCCGAGTAGCCGAAGCTCACGTGCGAGCGCGGCGTCGACTTGGACACGACGTCGAAGGGGATGCCGATCGGTTGGCCGTCGTAGAGGCCGGAGCCGAAGTCGGGATGGAGCCCGGTGTCGAGCCCGATGGACGCGATCATCTGCGCCGAGTTCGCCGCCACCGGCAGCGCGTCGACGCGCTCGTTCCACGCGTTCCCTGCCGGGAAGATCGGGCACGCGGGCGCGCCCGGCAGCCGCAGCGCCTGCGCCGACCCACCGCCGAGCAGGAGGACGACTGCGCCAACGACGACGGCCCGCGTCATGCGGCCGGCAGCCGGACGGTGACGGACGTCCCTTCGCCCTCGCTGCTCGTCAGGTCGATCGTGCCGCCGTGCTGGTCGACGAGCGTGCGCGTGATCGCGAGACCGAGCCCGGTGCCGGGAACGGCGAGATCGTTCGCGGTACGCGCGCGGTAGAAGCGCGAGAAGACGTGCCCCTGCTCGTCGGCGGCGATGCCGATCCCGCTGTCGGTGACGACGATTCGCGCAGCTCCGTTGTCGTTCCCGACCACGACGTCTACGACGCCCCCGTCGCGGCTGAACTTCACCGCGTTCGAGAGCAGGTTGTCGAGCACCTGGCCGAGTCGCCGCTCGTCTCCGAGGATGGTGGGCACGTTGTCGGTTTTGAGGTCGACGCGGACGTGTTTCTCACTCGCCCACGGACGCACGGCCTCGACCGCGCGCTCGGCGACGACCGCGAGATCGATCGGGTCGTGCTGGAGGTCAACGCGCCGGGCCTCGATCTGTGCGACGAACAGGAGATCCTCGACGAGGTGATGCAGGCGCTCGGCGCTGCGACGGATGACATCGAGATACGTGCGCCCGGTGTCGCCGATCCGGTGCTCCTCGTCCCGGAGCATCTCGAGGAAGCCCGAGATGGAGGTGAGCGGCGTCCGCAGCTCGTGCGACACGGTGGCGACGAACGCATCGCGCATGCGCTCGAGCTCCTTGTCCGCGGTCACCTCGCGCAGCGTCCAGATGCGGCCGACGGGACGGTTGCGGCGGTCGCTGACGGGCGACGTGTAGCCGCGGAAGACGCGCCCCGTGCCCTGGAGCTCGAACTCGTCGGTGGTCGCCTGCCCCGGCGACTCTGCGATCTCCAGCATGCGCTGGCGGTAGCGATCCGGGTCCGCGAGCTTGTCGGCCACGGCGAGCAGGCGCTCGGCGACGGTTCCCTCGGTCGGCATTCCGAGGTCGATCGCCATCCGGACGAGGGGCTCGTTGACGATGAGGATGTTGCCGTCCACGTCGGTGAGGCAGATCCCGTCGATGGTCGCGTCGATCAACGCGCGCTGGCGCGCGACCGTTGTCGCCCGCGCGCGCTCGCTCGTCCGGAGCTGGTTGCCGACGACGCCGGAGCCGAAACCGAGCACGCAGAGGATGCCGACGCGGACGATCGTCTGCGCTGCGGTCGGGTGCGTCGAGTCGGCCGATGCGGCCGCGATCCAGAGGGCGCCCGCAAAGCCGCCGGTGACGATGCCGGCCGCTGCGCCGCTGTCGACGCCGATGAGCATCACCCACGGGGCGAACACGATCGCCCCGGTGAGCACGCTCGAGTCTGTCGCGACCACGACCCCGAACGTGACCAGCATCCCGACGAGCGAGATGGCCGCGACGACGAACCTGCGGCGAACGAGTGTGTGCCTCATGAGAGTTGCACGGGCGGGTACTTCGCACGCACTTCGTCGATGAACGCGGCCAGCCGCTCGGCGAGTGCGGCATCGGCGATCTCGAGGACGTTCTCGGCGTTGAGCTCGCCGGAGTGCGAGAGGTTGAAGCTGCCGACGAAGACGACGTCGTCGGCGACCGTCACCTTCGCGTGCATGTAGTCGTGCACCGTGCCCGGCCCGTACGGCGTCGAGATCTTGCCGGAGAACGGCGCGTGCGTGAGCACCGTCCGCAGGAGCGGCTCCTTCCACGACGCGTTTCCGTTCTCGTGCCACTGCTGGATGACCTCGAGCACCTGCGTCCGGTCGACGACGCCGGCGACGTCGAGCTTTCCGTCCGTCACGACCTGCGCGAGCGTGGCGAGAATCGGCGCCGACGAGAGGACGGGCGACGCGATGCGAACGCGCCGCGTCGCGGTGCCGATCGCTTTCGCGATGCGATGCGCGAGCTGCTCGCCGCGGCCGGGGCAGAACCACGGCCGGATCGTGGTGTCAGACACCGAGAGCGGGGACGTGTCGACCTTGCCGCTGTGCTGGACGTCGCGGCGCGTCCAGAGCTGCTCGAAGTCCGCGGTATAGCGCGTCGCGAGCTCGGGCGAGTCGACCGTGACGATGACGTTCTCCTCGCGCGTCCATGAGTCGCCGGTCCAGTTCGTCGATCCCGTCCACACCGATGCCGCGTCGCGGACGATGTACTTGTGGTGCATGAGGTCCGGGATGCCCGGGATGGCGGCGGTCGGGAACGGCAGCGACGCCATCAGGTCGGGATCGGTGCGCGACGGCGGCGGCACCGGAATGTTCTTCGAATGGTCGACGTTGTACGCGAGCCGCAGTGCGACGCCGCGCGTGTTGGCGTCGCGAAGCGCGCCGCCGACGATCGCCACGAGGTCGTCCGGCAGATTGAGGTCATACACCGCGATGTCGAGCGTGTGCTGCGCCGCAGCGACGAACTCGGCCAATGCGTTCGCGGTGTCGACGGCCGGCTGGCCGCCGTCGGTCAGTGTGCGGACTTCGATCGCTTGTACTCGCGCTTGGCGGCCTGGTAGTCGGTGAGCGCCTGCGCCGAGTCGACGTCGCCCAGGGTTGGATGATCCGGTGCGACCTCTTTTGCGACGTCGACGCCGAACCGCTTCGCAAGCACGGCCGTCATGCTCCGCACCTTCATGTCGCCGAAGCCGGGCAGCGCCGCGAGTCGCTTCTTCAGGTCGGCGCCGTCCTTCGCGTCGCGCCACAGGCGGGACGCGTCGCCGCCGTACTCCTCCGAGACGAACGCAGCGAGATCGTGCACGCGTGCGGCCATCGTTCCGGGAAAGCGGTGGACGGCCGGCTTCTCGCGGAACGCCGGCTCGAGGTCGGTCGTCGCGAGCTTCTGCGGATCGAGCGTTCCGACGCGTTCCTTGATCCGCAGGGGGCCCTGGAAGGCCTGCTGCACGGTGATCTGCTGGTCGAGCGCGAACCCGACGAGGAGCGCGAACGGATCCTCCGCCAGGAGCCTGTTGGCCTCGTCGTTCTCGGTGAACCAGAGCCGGTCGGGCGCGGCCATGCGGTGATCCTATGACCTACTCTGCTCGTATGGCTTCTCTGGACGTTTTCAGCCCGGAGACGCGGGCCTGGTTCGAGCGCGAGTTCTCCGCGCCGACACCTGCGCAGGAGAAGGGTTGGCCTGCGATCGCGTCCGGCAAGCACACGCTCATCCAGGCGCCGACGGGCTCCGGCAAGACGCTCGCCGCGTTCCTGTACGCGATCGACAAGTTGACGCCGACGCCGGGCGCCGGGCTGCGCGTGCTCTACGTATCGCCGCTGAAGGCGCTCAACTACGACGTCGAGCGCAACCTGCGCGGACCGCTCGCAGGACTGCGCTCGCAGCTGAAGATCGCGGTGCGCATGGGCGACACGCCGCAGAAGGAGCGCCAGGCGATGCTCCGCGACGCGCCCGACATCCTCATCACCACGCCGGAGTCGCTCTTCCTCCTGCTCACGTCGCAGGCGCGCGAGCTGCTGCGCACGGTCGAGACGGTGATCGTGGACGAGGTGCACGCCGTCGCAGGGACGAAGCGCGGCGCGCACCTGGCCCTCTCGCTCGAGCGGCTCGAACGGCTGGCCGGGGGCTTCCAGCGTGTCGGGCTGTCCGCGACGCAGCGTCCGCTGGAAGAGATCGGCCGCTTCGTCGCAGGCGGCCGCGCGATCGAGCTCGTCGACGCCGGCGTCGCGAAGCAGCTCGACCTCGAGGTCGTCGTTCCGCTCGAGGACATGCGCGAGCCGACGGAGCAGCACTCGATCTGGCCGTCCATCTATCCGGCGATGCTCGAGCTCGTGCGCGCGCACCGCTCGACGATCGTCTTCGTGAACAACCGTCGGCTCGCCGAGCGGCTCGCGCTACGCCTGAACGAGCTCGCAGAAGAAGAAGTCGCGCGCGCGCATCACGGCTCGCTCGCGCGCGAGCAGCGCGTCCTCATCGAGGAGGACCTGAAGGCGGGACGCATTCCGTGCCTCGTCGCCACGTCGTCGCTCGAGCTCGGCATCGATATGGGCGCCGTCGACCTCGTCATCCAGGTGGAGTCGCCGAAGTCGGTCGCGCGCGGGCTGCAGCGCATCGGCCGCGCCGGACACACGCTCGACGCGGTATCGAAAGGCCGCATCTTCCCGAAGTTCCGCGCCGACCTGCTCGAGTCCGCGGTCGTCCTCCAGCGCATGCTCGCGGGCGCGATCGAGGAGACGCAGATCCCCCGCAATCCGCTCGACGTGCTCGCGCAGCAGATCGTGGCGATCTGCGCCGACGAGGAGATCGAGGTGGCCGAGCTGCACACGCTCGTGCGCGGCGCGTATCCGTTCGCCGACCTTTCGCGCGCGCAGCTCGAGAACGTGCTCGACATGCTCGCGGGCCGCTATCCGTCGGACGAGTTCGCCGAGCTGCGGCCGCGCATCGTGTGGGACCGCACCGCAGGCGTGATCCGCGGGCGTGAGGGCGCGCGCCGCCTCGCAGTTACCAATGCGGGGACGATCCCCGACCGTGGCCTCTTCGGCGTCTTCATCGTGAATGGAGGCGGGCGCGTCGGCGAGCTGGACGAGGAGATGGTGTACGAAGCGCGCGAAGGCCAAGTCATCGTGCTCGGCGCGTCGTCGTGGCGCATCGAAGAGATCACGCGCGACCGCGTGCTCGTGTCGCCAGCGCCCGGCGTGCCCGGCGCGGTGCCGTTCTGGAAGGGCGAAGGCGTGGGGCGGCCGTACGAGCTCGGCGCGGCGATCGGCAAGTTCTCGCGCGAACTGCTCGCGCAGCACGAGCCGAAGGTCGAGGGGCTCGACGACCGTGCTGCGTGGAACCTCATCGAGTATCTACGCGAGCAGGAGCGCGCGACCGGCGTCGTTCCGTCCGACCGAACCGTTGTCGTCGAGCGCTTCCGCGACGAGATCGGCGACTGGCGCATTTGCATCCTCACGCCGTTCGGCGGCCGCGTCCACGCGCCATGGGCGATGGCGGTCGCGGCGCGGCTGCGCGAGTCGCTCGGCGTCGACGTGCAGTCGATCTGGTCCGACGACGGCATCGCGTTCCATCTCCCCGAGTCGGACGCGCCGCCGGCGACCGACCAATTGATCCTCTCGCCGGAGGATCTCGACGAGCTCATCCTCGCCGAGGTGGGGCAGACCGCGCTGTTCGGCGCACGCTTTCGCGAGAACGCGGCGCGAGCGCTGCTGATCCCGCGGCGCCGGCCGGGCGAGCGGTCGCCGCTGTGGCAGCAGCGGCTGAAGGCGCAGAACCTGCTCCAGGTCGCGCGCAAGTACGCGAGCTTCCCGATCGTGCTCGAGACGTATCGCGAGTGCCTGCAGGACGTCTTCGACCTGCCCGCGCTGAAGAAGCTGTTGCACGGGCTGCAGACGCGCGAGATCGATCTCGTCGATGTCGAGACGTCGAGCGCGTCGCCGTTCGCGTCGTCGCTTCTCTTCGACTACATCGCGACTTACATGTACGAGGACGACACGCCGCCCGCGGAGCGCCGCGCGCAGGCATTGTCGCTCGACCGCGACCTGCTGCGCGAGCTGCTCGGGCAGGAGGAGCTGCGGGAGCTCATCGACGTGGACGCACTCGCAGAGGTGGAGGCGTCGCTGCGGTCGAAGCCGCGCAACGCCGACGAGCTGCACGACCTGCTCCGTCTGCGCGGTCATCAGATGGAGTTCGATCCGGGATTCGCCGAGACGCTCGTGCGCGAGCGGCGTGCCTACCGGTTCCGCGATGCGTTGGCGGCGGCCGAGGATGCCGGGCGCTACCGCGACGCACTCGGGATCATGCCGCCGTCGGGCCTGCCGGAGGTGTTCCTCGAGGGTGGCCCGGACTCGCTGCCGCAGCTCGTGCGCCGGTATGCGCGCGGGCGTGGGCCGTTCACGACCGCGCAGGCGAACGCCGCCTTCGGCAGCGATGTCGAAGAGGAGCTGCGCGCGCTCGAGCGCGAGGAGCAACTTGTGCGCGGCGAGCTGCGTCCCGGCGGGACGGAGCGCGAGTGGTGCGATCCCGAGGTGCTGCGCCGCCTCCGGCGTGCCTCTTTGGCCGCGTTGCGCCGCGAGGTGGAGCCGACGGAGCAGGCCGCGCTCGGGCGCTTCCTGCCGAACTGGCACGGCATCGACCGGCGCGCGTCGTTGCGCGAGGCGCTCATCCCGCTGCAGGCGCTGCCGCTGCCGGTGTCGCTGTGGGAGTCGGAGGTACTGCCGCGCCGCGTGCCCGATTACAGGCCGGAGCAGCTCGACCAGCTGTGCGCGTCCGGCGAGCTCGTGTGGGCCGGCGCCGGGCTCGACCGCGTCGCGGTGTTCTTCCGCGACGACGCGGGTCTGCTCGGGCAGCCGTCCGCGGCGCCCGCGCCGGGAGAGCCGGAGCACGACGCGATCCGCGCCGCCCTGGCCGGCGGCGCGCTCTTCTGGAGCGACTTCGGCAGCGACGAGCTTCTGCCCGCCCTCTGGGATCTCGTCTGGTCCGGCGAGGTGACGAACGATGCCTGGCAGCCCCTTCGAGCCACGTCCCGGTACCAGGTACCGTCACAGAAGCGTCACGGAAGACGGTTCTCACGGTCACGCGCCGCGGCGTTTACGGCAACTCAGGGACGCTGGTCGCGCGCCGCTCCGTTGTTCGCGGGCGAGCGCGATCCGCGCGCACTTGCAGAGCTTTTGCTCGAGCGCCAGGGGATCGTCACGCGCGATGGCGTACGCGGCGAAGGCAT
>DATCBD010000052.1:0-26652 GCA_036512155.1 Gaiellaceae bacterium
AAATGGTTGGCGAGCAGGATGCCGACCGCGATGACGATGACCGGGAGGGCGGTCGCCTGCATGCCGACGGCGAGCCCCTCGATGATGTTCGTCGCGTGACCGGTCTGCGACGCCGCCGAGATCTTCTTCACGGGATTCCAGCGCGTGCCGGTGTAGTACTCGGTGATGCCGACGAGCAGGGCGGTGATGGCGAGGCCGATCAACGCCGACCCGTACAGGTGGCCGAACGAGAAGCTCCCGCTCGTACTGAACGCCTTCGTCACCGGGATGAAGATCGCCGCGGAGATCACCGTCGCGACGAGCACGGCGCGGTACAGCGCGTTCATGACGTTGCCGCCGTGGCGCACGCGTGCGAACTGCACGCCGATGATCGAGGCGATGATGGACACGCCGCCGATCGCGAGCGGATAGAGAAACAGGTTCTTGCCCGCGTGCGATGCCGCCCCGGTGATTCCGAGGAGCATCACTGCGACGGCCGTCACCGCGTACGTCTCGAACAGGTCGGCCGCCATGCCGGCGCAGTCGCCGACGTTGTCGCCGACGTTGTCGGCGATGACCGCCGGGTTGCGCGGGTCGTCCTCCGGAATGCCCGCCTCGATCTTGCCGACGAGGTCGGCCCCGACATCCGCGGCCTTCGTGTAGATGCCGCCGCCGAGTCGTGCGAACACGGAGATGAGCGAGCCGCCGAACGCGAGCCCGACGAGATCGTGGACCGCGGACGCCGAGGAATGGTTGAACACGCGGACGAGGATCCAGTAGTAGCCGGCGACGCCGAGCAGGCCGAGGCCGACGACGAGGAGCCCGGTCACCGAGCCCGCGCGGAACGCGACGTTGAGCGCGGCCGGCAGGCCCGAGCGTGCAGCCTCGGCCGTCCGCACGTTGGAGCGGACCGCGACGTTCATCCCGATGAACCCGGCCGCGGCCGAGAAGATCGCGCCGATCAGGAAGCCGATCGCAGTCCCCCACCCGAGGGAGTGGTAGAAGCCGAGCAGCAGGAAGGGGGCAATTGCGACGATCGCGATCGTCGTGTACTGGCGGCGCAGATACGCGCCCGCGCCTTCCTGGATGGCGCGCGCGATCTCCTGCATGCGCTCGTTGCCCGCGGGACGGCCCAGCAGCCAGCTCGTGAGATAGAGGCCGTAGAGGACCGCGGCGCCTGCGCACAGGAGCGCGAACAGCACTGCGTGATGCATGAACCAGCTCATCGTGAGAGAGATCTCCTTTTCAGGCGCAAAATCAGCGCCGGGGACTCCCGGCGCGGGCGGGATCCTATCTCACGAGCGGGCGGCGGGCGTAGAAAACGAGCAGGGCCGCCGGGTCCCGCCGGATCCTCCCCGCGTAGCGCTCGACAGCGTCCACGTACAGGCTCGAGGGGTTGTAGCGCAGGAGCGCGGCCCGCTCCGCGGCGGGCGCCCCGGCGGCCCGGAGGAACCGCGCGGCCGCCAAGATGGCCGCTTGCGGGTCGTGGACGTCGCCCCGCCCGTAGCTCGCCCACGTGGCGGGCATGAACTGCATCGGGCCCTGCGCCCCGTCGACGCTGGACTCGCGCAGGCGGCCGAAGTCGGACTCGACGAAGTTGACCGCGGCCAGGACCTGCCAGGCGACGCCGCTGCGGAGCTGGGCGTCGGCATAGAGGCTCCGGAGGCGGGCAACCGGGAGCGCCGGCCCGAGGCGGATCGGCGGGCCGGGCTTGTGCGGCGCGAGGGCCAGGAGGTCGCGGCGCGCGGCGACATCGTCGGCGACGTCTCGCGCGAGCTTGCGCGGCAGCTGCACGAGCACGCCGCGTGCGAGCCTCGGGTCGCGCGCCATGCGGAGCTCGATGCGCTGCTCCGTTACCGCGGGCTGGACGACCGCCGCCGGCGGCGCGCCCACTCCGTGCCACCGGGCGACGCCACGCTGCAGCGCGAGGTCGGCGGCGATGAGCGCGGCGGCGACGGTCAACCGGCGATGCGCTCGCCGGCGGCGACCTGCTCGGCGAAGATCTGCTCCATCGTCGCGCCTTCGGCGTGCCGCGCGATCTGGCGCTCGGCGGCGTTGCGCTCGGGGATCGCGAGCCACAGCGTCGCTCCGAGCTCGTCCGCCACGGGCCGCACCCAGTCGAGCAGCTGCTCGAGCCGCGCACGCGCCGGGACGGGCTCCCCCCGCTCCAGGTCGATCAGCTCGCCGGAGAGGCCCCAGCGAATTGCGCGCCAGAGGTTCTCCTCCAGCAGTCTGTTCGGCCAGGACGGGAGCGGCTCGCCTTCGTCGAGCGCGCGCGCGATGCGCGCGGCGAGCGAATAACAGAGCGCCGAGAGCGAGCGGGCTTCGCCGAGCTCGGGCTGCGCGTCGCAGATCCGGATCTCGACCGTCGGGAACGCGAGGTGCGGACGCACGCTCCACCAGATCTGCGTGTGCTCGGTGACCGAGCCGGTCGCGTACAGGAATCGGATGTACGACTCCCACTCCTCCCAGTCGGCGAAGGCGTCCGGGATGCCGCAGCGCGGGAACATGCGCGTGAAGATCTCCGTGCGCGCGGAGTGCAGGTGCGTGAACACGCCTTCGACGAACGGCGAGCTCGACGAGAGCGCGAGCAGCTCGGGCAGGTAGTTGCGCAGGGCGCTGGCCACCTGCACGGCGCGATCGGGCCCGTTGATGCCGACGTGGACGTGGAGGCCGAAGGTGTTGTTGCGCCACACGACGTAGCGGAGGAGCTCGTCGTTGCGGCGGTAGTGCGGCGTGTCGATGATGCGCTGCTCCTGCCACGGGCTCCACGGATGCGTCCCGGTGGACGAGAGCCCGATGCCGAGGGACTCGACGAGGCCGCGCAGCTGGACGCGCCGCTCGCCGATCTTCTCCGCAGCATCGGCGAACGTGTCACAGCGGCCCGTGCGCACCTCGACCTCGGAGGCGATCAGCTCTCCGACGAGGTGCGGCTCGAGGTCGGTGCCCTGCGCGCCGTCCCGGACGTCCTCGAAGCGGTTGACGAGGTCGAGCGTGGCCGGATCGAGCAGCGCGAACTCCTCCTCGACCGCGACCGTGAAGTCGGGAACAGCCTCGAATGCGGCCCTGGAGGTCGCGAGGAGCTCCTCGTACCCGACCTTCTGCTCGTCGCCCACTACAAAAAGGTTAGTCGGTCGCCCCGGCAAAGCCGGGCCGACCTCTTATGGTCGGCATCGCAAGCGACGCCTAAGCGGCGAACGGCTCTAGGAGTTGCTCGGCGATCGCGGTCCAGCTCCACTTGCGCTCGACCGCCCGGCGGGCGGCGGCTCCGACCGCCCTCCGCTCCGCGTCCGGGAGCGCGAAGAGCTCGCGCAGACGCTCGCGGAGAACGTCGGCGTCGCCGGTCGGGAAGGACGTCAGGTGCGACAGCTCGGGCGGATAGTCCGCCCCGACGCCGGCCGCGATCTCAGCGAGGCCGGAGTGGGCGGCGACGACGGGCGGCACTCCCGCGGCTGCCGCCTCGGCCGCGACCATGCCGAACGCCTCCGGGAAGATCGACGGCACGACGGCGACATCGCAGAGCGGGAGCAGGTGGACGAGATGGCGGTGCTCGAGCGCGCCGGTGAAGATCGTTCCCGGTGGCGCGATCGACTCGAGCGTCGCGCGGTAGTCGCCGAAGCCGACGACGACGGCGCGGACGTCGAGGCCGCGCAACGCCTCGAAGAGCACCTGCACGCCCTTGTTCTCGATCAGCTTGCCGACGTAGACGACCGTGGGCTCGTCGCGCGCGAACGCGTGCTCGAAGCGCGCCGCGTTGCCGGGATCGGGATGGCGCTCGTCGCCGTCCTGCGGATCGAGCTCGGACTCCGCGATCAGGCCGGCAAACGCGCGCAGCCGGTCCTCGGGCGTGAACTCGTCCACGTCGACGCCCGGCGGAACCTCGTACACGCGGTCGACGTGGCCGACGACGTCCTCGAGCACGGCGCGGATGTGCGCCGAGCCGACGAAGACCGCTTCCGCGCTAGCGAGCGCCTCCGCTCCCCAGCGCGCCAGCTCCGGTCGTCCTCGCATCGAGTACTCGAGCTCGGAGCCGTGCGCCTTCACCGCATAGCGTCCGCCCACAGCGGCAGCGACTGCTCCGCCCAGGAGCACGTGATTGGCGAAGATCAGGTCGGCGGGAAGAAGCTCCCGTAAGGCGGCCGCGTTCGCCTCGACATAGCGGTCGCGCTCCTGGACCGTGAAGTCCTGCAGCAGCCGCGCCTCGAGGCCCTCGTACCGGTCGAGCACGAACACGGGCAGCAGGCCGTCGGGCAGGTCGGGCACGACGATGCGCGCGCCGCCGACGTCGTAGCGCTTCGGGTGCCGCTCCTGGCACACGATCGTGACGTCGTGCCCGGCGTTACTCCACTCGCGCGCGAGCGCCCGCGTGTACACATTCGAGCCCGTACCTCCCAGGAGGTACCCGTGCCAGATGAGGATCTTCAGGTCAGGTGGAAGTACAGCGCGTAGAGGAGCTCCACCGCCGGATTGGACGTGTGCACTGTCACGTCCGCCGGCGTCTCGAGCAGCGCTTCCGAGTAGTTGAAGATGATCTTCACGCCCGACGCGACGAGGTCGTCGGCTGCCCGCTGCGCGCCCGCTGCGGGAACGGCGAGCACGCCCACGATGATGTTTTTGTCGCGGACGCTTTCGCGCAGCCGACCGTACTCGCTGACGGTCACGTGGCCGATCGGCCGGCCGAGCTTCTCCGGGTCGGTGTCGAAGACGGCGGCGATGTTGATGCCGTGCTCGGCGAAGATCGGCGAGCTCGCGATCGCCTGGCCCAGGCGGCCCGCGCCGATCAGCGCGATGTTGTGCTGCCCCTGGGTGCGGAGGATCTTGCGGATCTCGCCGAGCAGCGAGTCGATGTTGTAGCCGACTCCGCGCTTGCCGAACTTCCCGAACGCGGACAGGTCGCGGCGGATCTGCGTCGCGTTGATGTTCGTGTACTCCGCGATCTCCTGCGAGGAGATCCGCACCTTGCCCATCTTCCGCGCCTGCGTCAGTACCTGGAGGTACCGCGACAGGCGAGCGGCGACGCCTACCGTCAGGCGATCCGCCACGCCACCTCCTCGGACGAAGCTTGTAACAGCGGAAGGTGTTGTACCAGGCCGGACTACCGGCCTGCTTGTGCAACCGCCCGCCGGAACGCGTCCGGCAGCACGTGGTACGTGAAGCGCCGACGGCCGTCGATCTCGACCACTGGCAGCCATTCCCGGTATTCGGTCTCGAGGGCGGGATCGCCGGTGATGTCGATCTCGCGCAGGTCGAAGCCGAGCTCCTGATGGAGCTCCGCAACGACGCCGCGGGCCTTCTCGCACAGATGGCAGCCCGCGGCGTGGTAGACGACGACCTCGGCTATGGGTAGATCCCGCGCGTGACGGTCGCTTCGGCGACGCGCTGGACGGCGAGGCCGTACGCCGCGACGCGCATCGGCATGTCGCGCTTGTGCGCGGTCTCCCAGGTCTCGTCGAACGCGCGGCTGACGATGTCGTTCAGCTTCGCGTTCACCTCAACTTCCTTCCAGAAGTACTCCTGGAGGCCCTGAACCCACTCGAAGTAGGAGACGACGACGCCGCCCGCGTTCGCGAGCACGTCGGGAAGGATGAGGACACCCTTGTCCTCGAGGATCGCATCTGCAGACGGGGTGACGGGGCCGTTCGCACCCTCGCAGATGATCGACGCCTTCACCTGGTCCGCGTTGCGCTCCGTGATCACCTGCTCGAGGGCGCACGGCGCGAGCACGTCGACGTCCAGCAGGAGAAGCTCCTCGTTCGTGATCTGCTCCGCATCGCGCAAGCCGGCGAGCGTGTGGTTCTCGCGTTTGTGTGCGAACGCGGCCGGCACGTCGATGCCCTTCGGGTTGTGCAGCGCGACGGTCGAGTCGGAGATGGCGACGACGATCGCTCCTTCCTCGTGCAGGAACTTCGCGAGGAAGCTGCCGACGTTGCCGAAGCCCTGAACGGCGACGCGCATTCCGGCAAGCGCCTGGTCGCGCTTCGCGACCGCGTCGCGGATGCAGTACAGCCCGCCGCGCGCTGTCGCCTCTTCGCGGCCGAGCGACCCGCCGATCGTCAGCGGCTTGCCGGTGACGACGCCGAGCACCGAGTGACCCTTGTTCATCGAGTACGTGTCGAAGATCCACGCCATCACCGAACCGTCCGTGCCGACGTCCGGCGCCGGGATGTCCTTCTCCGGGCCGATCTCGTTGATGATCTCGCTCGTGTAGCGACGTGTAAGCCGTTCGAGCTCGGAGCGCGAGAGGCGCTTCGGATCGCACACGACGCCGCCCTTCGCGCCGCCGAAGGGAATGCCCATCAGCGCGCACTTCCACGTCATCCACATCGCGAGCGACTTGACCTCGTCGAGCGTGACGTCGGGGTGGTAGCGGATGCCGCCCTTGGACGGGCCACGCGCGACGTTGTGCGTGACACGATAGCCCTTGAAGACTTCGGTGTGGCCGTCGTCCATCGAGACGGGGACGGAGACCTCGACCGCCTTTTTGCACGCGCCGAGCACGGCGACGAGGTTCGGGTCGATGTCGAACGCTTCCGCGACCCGGCGAAGCTGGTTGCGGGCGATCTCAAATGGGTTCTCGCGGAGGTGGGTGGCCCCGGCCTCGACTGCTGTCACGGTCTGCTCCTTGTCCGAATGTTCCGGAGGACCTCGGATCCGAGTATATGACCGCTCATCGGAGGGCAAATCCGAGGTGACGCCAACTCGGTGGCCCGCCGTCGGCCGGATAGGCGAGGACGGTCACGACGTAGCGCCCGGGCGGAAGCGGCGCGCCGCCGGAGCCGCGGCCGGTGAGCCCGAACGTGTACCGGCCCGGCAGCACGTCGCGGATGCGCGCAAGCAGGCCAACGTTCACGCCGTCGGCCCGGCGGAGGACGACGTCGAGGCGCGCGAGCGGCCGGATCTCGATGCGACCGCCGGCCGCGATCACCCGGCCGGCCTGGACCCTGAGCAGCGCGGGACTGATGTCGGAGGCCGAGAACGTCGTCGACGAGAGGGATGCCGTCCCGATCAGGTCGACGCGCCGCGCGTCGAAGGCGATGGCCCAGGGGATGCGCACCGTCCCGCCGCCGGCGATGGTCCCGAAGACGGCTCCGTCGGCGGTTGCGTTCCCGACGGCGCGCGACGCCGTCAGCGCGTCGATGTGCACAAGCGCGCTGCGGCCGGGGCGGATGACGACGTGCGACGGCTGCAGCGTGAAGTCGAGGGTGGCGGCGCCCTCATGCTGCGTCCGGATCCCGAGCGCGACCGTCAGCTTGCGCGAGGAAAAGTTCGTGAGCGTGAATGCAGCACGGACCTCGCGGCCCGGCGCGCTCGTCGTCCCGAGCGCGAGCGTCGCGGGCGAGGCGGCGACCTCGCCGGCCGCGGCGGCGGCGACGTCCAGCTCGCCGGAGCCCTGTGCGGCAACCGGGTCTTGCTCGAGCGGCCGGGCGGTCCCGACGAGCAATCCCGCGAGCGCATCGGCGCCGAGCGCGGGCCGCGCTTGCGCCAGGAGCGCCGCCGCTCCGGCGGCGACCGCGGCCGCAGCGCTCGAGCCGCTGACGCTGACGGCTCGGTCGGTGCCGACGGTCTCGATGCTCACGCCGGGTGCGACGAGATCGGGCTTGACGCTGCCGTCGAACGCGAGCCCGGTCGAGGAGAACGGCGCGACATGCTCATCGCCGGCGTTCGCAACCCAGCGTCCCGCGCCGAGCGTGACGGTCATGCCCGCGCCGGCGGCGAGCCGTTCGAGCACGGCATCCGCGGCCTGCTGCGGGAGTGAGATGACGGGCACGCCGACGCCGTTGCCGAGACCGCCCGCCGGAAGCGTCACGCTCCCGCCGTAGAGCAGCACCGCCGAGGCGCCGGCCTCGGCCGCACGCTCGGCGGCAGGCCCCGGCGAGGAGCCGACCGCGAGAAGCGCCGCGCGACCCGCGACGATGCTGCCGCCGCCGGGCGAGAAGAGCTCCTTCAGCGGCCGAACGACTTGAAGGTCGAGGATGCGCGGCGGCGATGCGTCGCCCGCGAGCGGCATCGTCGCGTCGACGAGGGTTCGCAGGCCGGAGCGCACGGTCACGTGCACGTCGGCCTCACCCGGGCGAGTGTCGAGCGCGCCGACCGTGAGTGCGTCCGGAGCGCCCCCGGGAGCGGAGACGTCGCCGTAGGCGGCGGCGGTCGACCCGTCGTTGCCCGCCGGCGCGACGACGAGCAGGTCGAGGTCGCGCGCGCCCGCGACGGCGAGCGCTTCGGGCCCGTCGGCAAAACCGGCAAAGGGCTCGGAGAGCGCGACGAGCGCGATCCGTGCAGCATCGTGCGCGTCGCCGTCGCCGTTGGGATCGACGGCCCGGTCGAGCCCGGCGATGATCTGATCGCTGCGCGCATAGACGGCCCAGCCCCCGGCCGCGTCCGACTGCCAGCCGGCCACGCGGATCGGCAGCACGGACGCTCCAGGAGCGACGCGAGCGACGATGCCCGCCATCTCCGTGCCGTGCTGCTCGAGACGGGAAGGATCAGCCGGGCTCGCGGCCGCCCGCGCTCCGGCGCCGCCTCCGACGATGTCGATCCCCGGAAGGACGCGCCCGCTCAGCAGCGGCCTGCTCGAGTCGATGCCTGTGTCGAGGATCGCGACGGTGACGCCGCGACCGTCGACGCCGGCCGACGCGAGCGCGTTGCCCGAGTCGGCGGCGTCCGCCGTCAGCGAACGCGCAGCGATCGTCGCCGGGTACGCGACGCGCACGGGATAGACGCCGGCGACGTCCGGGTCGCGTTCGACGAGTGGGATCACACTCGGAGGCATGGCCGCCGAGAAGCCGTCGAGCACGCGGGCGAAGCTCTGCGCCGGGTGCACGATGACGCCCTGCAGCGCGAGGCGCGAGACGAGCAGCCTCTGCGCCGACCGCACGACTTTCGTCCATGCCTGCTCCTGCTCGATGTCGACCGCGCCGCCGGCGGCGGCAACGCGCTGCCCGAGCGACGGCGTCCTCAGCACGACGATGACGCGCTGGCCGATCTCGACACGCGGACGCGAGCCTACGAGGCCCTGCCACGACTCAGCCGATGCGGAAGCGACGGACGGCGGCTCTGCGCTCTTGCCTCCGGTTGCAAGGATCGCGGCCGTTGCCGCTACAGCGACGACGGCGAAGAGCGCGGCATACCGCGCCTCAGCGTGAGGCGTACGCATCGAGGCCGAGGTAGCCGGGATACGCGAGCGTGGCGGCGAAGCGTCCGGCGGACGCGATCATCGCCGCATTGTCGGTGCAGAGCGCGAGCGGAGCGAGCGCCGCATCCGGGAGCGCAGCGCGCAGCTCCGAGTTCGCCGCGACGCCGCCGACGACGGCGATGCGCGAAGAGCCAAGCTGCGCCGCAGCCTCGCGCACGCGGCCGACGAGTGCGCGGATGATGGCGCGCTGATACGACGCGGCGAGGTCGGCGCGGCGCGCGTCAAGCTCGTCCGCGCTCAGCTCACGGGTCGCGTACAGCAACGCCGTTTTCAGGCCGGAGAAGGAGAAGTCGAGCCCGGGAACCTGCGCGACCGGAAAGTCATACGCGGCGGGGTCGCCGTCGCGCGCGAGCCGGTCGACCTCGCGGCCGCCCGGATAGCCCAGGCCGAGCAGGCGCGCGCCCTTGTCGAACGCTTCCCCCGCGGCGTCATCGAGCGTCGTCCCGAGCACGTGCTCGTCGTCGTACCCGCGCACGTCGAGCAGCAACGTGTGGCCGCCGCTCGCGAGCAGGCAGAGGAAGGGTGGTTCGACCGGGTCGGGCTCGAGGTAGAGCGAGGCGACGTGACCGCGGAGATGGTCGACCGGCGCGAGCGGCAGACGCCGCGACCAGGCGATCGCTTTGGCCGCCGCCAACCCGACGAGCAGCGCACCGACGAGGCCGGGGCCTTGCGTGACGGCGACCTTGTCGACGTCGTCGAGCGTGGCACCCGCCTCGCCCAGCGCCTCGCGCACGACGGGGCCGACGAGCTCCAGATGCCTCCGCGAGGCGACCTCGGGGACGACGCCGCCGTATTGCGCGTGCAGATCCGCCTGCGAGGAGACGACGTTGGCGCGAATGTGGCCGTCGGCGGTGACGAGCGCTGCGGCGGTCTCGTCGCAGCTCGTCTCGATCCCCAGGATCACGCCCGCTCGCGGGCGACCGGGTCTTTCCACATGATCAAGGCGTCCTCGCGGTTGTCTGTGTAGTAGCCGCGCCGGACGCCCCGTGCTTCGAAGCCGAGCCGTTCGTACAGCGCGATCGCCACCGTGTTGGTGACGCGCACCTCGAGCGTGTAGCCGCGCCGTGCGTCGTCGGCGGTCAGCTCGAACAGCCGCTCGAGCAAAAGCGTCGCGATGCCGTGCCCGCGATGGTCGGGATCGACGGCGACGTTCATGACGTGCCAGGCGTCGACGTAGCGCGACACGATCAGGTAGCCGTGCAGCGTCCGCTCGCCGTCCTCGTCGCCGTCCGCGGTGAAGGCGCCGATGCAGATCGAGCTCGGCTTCGCGAGCTCCCCCGCGAACATCGAGCGCGACCACGGCGTCCGGTACGAGCGGCGCTCGATCTCCTCGATGGCGAAGAGATCTCCGATTCCGAGGCGCCGGAGCTCGAGGGTCGTCATTGGACGCTCCGCACGGCATCCGGAACGCGCAGGTACAACGGCTCGATCTCGTCGACGGGACCGAGCGCTCCGGCGAGCGCTGCGTGGAACCGCGCGCGCGGGAGGTGCCGCTCGTCGTCGTCGGGCGGGACGATGGCGCCGCCCGCCTCGAAGAGCTCGCGGTAGCGCCGCGCGCCGTCGCCGACGCACACCCAGCCGGGCTCGAACGTCAGATCGGAGGGCGCGAGCACGGACGGCTCGCCGTCGATGAGCGCGAACACCTCGCGCCGGCGCGCATCCACCACCGGGATCGCTCCGGGCGCGCCCGCGGCGAGCGCGGCCAGCGTCGAGACTCCGGCACCGGGGAGCTCGAGTGCGAGCGCAAGCCCGCGCGCGGTGGCGAGGCCGATGCGGACGCCGGTGAAGCTCCCCGGCCCAATGCCGACGGCGAGCGCATCGAGGTCGCGCGCATTGGCGCCGCCCTGGCGCAGCAGCGCGTCCACGTCCTCGAGCAGCGTGCGCGCGCGCGAAGAGCGCTCCGCGAGCACCTCGCCGTCGTCGACGAGCGCACTCGTCGCCACCTCCGTCGCCGTGTCGAAAGCCAGCATCAGCATTCGTCGATCGAAACCACCCTCTGCGCGTCCCCAGCATGCCGCAAGCGCACCCGGTAGCGCGGCTCCGGGAGGACGCCCTCTCCGGCCTCCGGCCATTCGACGAACGCGATCGCGTCGTCGAAGTAGGGCTCGAGGTCGCCCCACTCCGCCGCCGACACGCCCGCGAACCGGTACAGGTCGAGGTGCGAAACCTCTCCGTCCGCGCCGTGATAGCGGTGCCCGATCGTGTAGGTCGGGCTCGTGACCCGCTCGCGCACGCCAAGCGCCGAGCAAGCGCCGCGCACGAACGTCGTCTTGCCGGTGCCGAGCTCGCCGGCGACGGTGACGACGTCGCCTTGCTCGAGTCGTGCCGCCAGCGCGGCCGCCAGCGCCTCCGTCTCCTCGGGGGAGCTCGTCACCGTGTCGGCCACGGAGCGAAGAGTACGGACTAGAAGAGGCCGAGCTGCTGGGCGGGCGGGACCGGCTCTTGGACGAGCGCGAGCTCCGGCTCGATCGGCTCGAGCGCACGGCCGAGCAGCTCCGGGATCCGCGCGAAGTCCGACTCGAGCACCTTCAGCATCGCGGGCGTGTACAGCGCCGCGGCCGGGTGGTAGAGCGGGTAGAGCATGACTTCGCGACCGCCGAGCGTCGTCGACTGCTCCTGCCCGTGCACGCGCGTGATCCCGAGCGGCCGGCCTGAGAGGAGCTTCGTCGCGAAGTTGCCGAGCGTCGCGACGATGGTCGGCTCGATCAGCTCGATCTGCCGGAAGAGATGGCTCTCGCACGCCTCGATCTCGTCCGGCTGCGGGTCACGGTTCCCGGGAGGGCGGCACTTCAGGACGTTCGCCACGAAGACGTCGGCTCGCTGCAATCCAATCCCGGCGAGCAGCTTGTCGAGCAGCTTGCCCGCCTGGCCGACGAACGGGAGCCCCTGCTTGTCCTCGTGGAAGCCCGGCGCTTCGCCGACGAACATCAGCTCGGCGTGCGGGTTGCCGGAGCCGAACACCACCTGCGTTCGTCCCTGCGAGAGACGGCAACGCGTGCAACCGGCGACCGATTCGGCAAAGGCCGCGAGGTCGTCGGTGCGCTCGACCGGAACTGCGCTCACGGACAGTGAGTCTACGAGTCAGCCCGGACGCTGACGATCCGTGCGCGCCACGACCCACGCGGGGCCTCGACGACCACGTCGTCGCCCTCCGAGTGGCCGAGGAGAGCCCGGCCGACGGGCGAGTCGGGCGAAACGCCACCGACGCTGGAGATGACGACGCTCATGTCCTCGCCGTCCTCGCGCGTGAGGTCGACGTGGGAGCCGACCGTGACGACGCCGCCGGCCGCAACCGTCGACTCGTCCACCTCGACCGCGTCGTGCAGCCGCGCGCGCAGCTTCGTGATGCGCGCCTCCAGCAAGCCTTGCTCGTTCTTCGCCGCGTGGTACTCGAAGTTCTCGGACAGGTCGCCATGCTCGCGCGCGGTGGCGATCGCGGTGATCGCCGCCTGGCGGCGCGGACCCTCGAGCTCGGCCAGCTCCGCCTCGAGCTGTGCGCGCTCGGCGCGCGTCAGTTGATCCGCCACTAGTGGCCGCAGCCGCAGGAGCCGCCGCAGCAGCCGCCTCCGCCGCCGCCGCCGAACGAGGGCTGCTTCACGGCCCCGTGGACGGCGAAGGTGGAGAACTGCTTCGAGACGTTCGTCGCGGTGCAGTCCGGGCAGGTGACCTGTTCATCGCCCCGGACGAGCTCCTCGAAATGCGACTCGCACTCCATGCAGACGTACTCGTAGATCGGCACGGTCCTCAGGGTACACTTGGAGGTGCCCGGCATCCACTACGGAGCTGGAGCTACGAAGTGTTCACACGAATCGACATCATCGGCTCAGGCCGCGTCGGCGCGGCCGTCACAGGCCGCCTGCGCGAGCGTGGCCTCGATCTCGCGTCCGCCGATCCGGAGCTCGTGCTGTTGTGCGTGCCGGACGGCGCCATCGCGGAGGTGGCCGCAACGATCCCCGTCGGCCCGTGGCTTGCGCACGTCAGCGGCGCGACGCCGCTCACGGCGCTCGCCCCGCACGAGCGCCGCTTCGGAATGCACCCGCTGCAGACGTTCACGCGCGCGCGCGGACCGGAGCAGCTCGACGGAGCGTGGGCGGCGGTCACTGCCGAGGCCACGGACGCCCGGGATGCGGGCTTCTGGCTCGCAGAGACGCTCGGCCTTCGGCCGTTTGCGCTCGCAGAAGGAGCGCGCACGCTCTACCACGCGGGTGCGGTGTTCGCCTCCAACTATCTCGTCACGTTGCACCGTGCGGCGTCGCTGCTCTTCGAGAGCGCAGGCGCGCCGGCCGAGGCGCTCGAGCCGCTCATGCGCCGCACGATCGAGAACGGCTTCGAGCTGACAGGCCCGATCGCACGCGGCGACTGGTCGACGGTCGAAGCGCACCGCGCTGCGATCAGATCGGAGCGTCCGGAGCTCGACCATCTCTACGAGACGCTCGCCGGCGCGACAGCGGCGCTCGCGACGTGAAAGTCGTGCGCAACATCTCCGAGCTTCGGCTCCACGGCGAGGTCGGGCTCGTGCCGACGATGGGCGCTTTGCACGCCGGCCACGTCTCGCTCTTCGACGCCGCGCGCGTCGAGAACGACGTCGTCGTCGCGTCGCTGTTCGTCAATCCTGCGCAGTTCGGCGAACAGAGCGACCTCGCGCGCTATCCACGGGACGAGGCGTGCGACCTGGAGCTGGCCGAGCAGGCAGACGTCGACGTCCTGTTCGCACCCACCGTCGAGGAGATGTATCCGACCAGCTTCGCGACGTGGGTGGACGCCGAGGAGACCGGCGCAGAAGGCGGCGCGCGGCCGGGGCACTTTCGCGGCGTCGCGACCGTCTGCCTCAAGCTGTTCAACATCGTCCGCCCCACCCGTGCGTACTTCGGCCAGAAGGACGCGCAGCAGGCGATCGTCGTCCGCCGGCTCGTCCGCGATCTGAACCTCGGCGTGGACGTGCGCGTGCTCGCGACGGTGCGAGACGAGGACGGGCTCGCGCTCTCCTCCCGCAATGCGCTGCTCAGCCCGGCCGAGCGCGAGCGAGCGCTCGGACTTCCCCGAGCGCTCACGAAGGCGGCTGCGAGCGCCGATCCCGTCGCCGCGGCGCGGGCGGAGCTGAACGGCCTCGATCCCGACTATGTCGAGCTGCTCGATCTCGACGGTGTGACGCTCCTCGCCGCAGCCGTCCGGGTGGGCTCGATCCGACTCATCGACAACGTGCTCGTGAAAGGAGCGCTCGCATGAGCGACAAGCCGAAGCCCCAGCGCTACGCATCGTGGACGGCCGGCAAGCTGCCGCTGCCCGAGCTGCGCGAGATGAAGAAGCGCGGCGAGAAGGTCGTCATGGTCACCGCGTACGACGCGCCGAGCGCCCGGCTCGCCGATGCGGCGGGCATCGATCTGATCCTCGTCGGCGATTCGTCGGGGATGGTCGTGCACGGGCGCGAGTCGACCGTGGCCGTCTCGCTCGACGAGATCGTCTTCATGACGCAGTGGGTGACACGCGGCGCGCGACGGCCGCTCGTCGTCGCCGACATGCCGTTCGGCTCGTACGAGGTCTCGGACGAGCAGGCGGTGACGAACGCCGTGCGGCTGGTGAAGGAGGGCGGCGCCGATGCCGTGAAGCTCGAGCGCGGCGGCACGTCGGTCTCTCGCGCGCGCGCGATCGCGGCCGCGGGCGTCCCGGTGATGGGGCACGTCGGCTTGACCCCGCAGACCGCTACGGTCCTCGGCGGGTTCAAGGCGCAGGGACGGACCGCCGAGCGTGCGCAGCAGCTCGTCGACGCGGCCCTGGCGCTCGAGGAGGCCGGCTGTTTCGCGGTCGTGCTCGAGGCCGTCCCGTCGCAGGTCGCGCGCGCAGTCACGCAGGCACTGAGCGTGCCGACGATCGGCATCGGAGCGGGTGGAGACACCGACGGCCAGGTGCTCGTCTGGCACGACATGCTCGGCTTCTACGAGGGGAACGCTCCTCGCTTCGTGAAGCGCTACGCGGACCTCGGGGCCGTGATCACCGAGGCGCTCGGCCGCTACGCGGAGGAGGTCCGGAGCGGGGCCTTCCCGGAGCAGCAGCACACGTACGCGATGCCGGACGAGGAGCTGGCCGCGTTCGACGCGGTCAGACCACGGACGCGGCGACGATGAGCGCGGGAACGACGGCCGCGATCGCGACCGCGGCGAGAGCCCGGCCGAGCGTCCAGCCGTGGACCGCGCGAACGCCGACGACGAGGAGGCAGACGCTCCACGCGAGCGCGGCGTAGTAGATGCCGCCGAAGATCGCATCTCCCCGCCCGTAGTCGTTCCCGCCCGTGCGAAACAGATCCTCGCCGTAGACGGCGATCCGGACAGGCCAGAGCGTCAGCAGCGAGAGCGCAAGCGGAGCCGCCGCGAGCCCGATCACCTGGCGCGAACGGCGCCACGACCCTGCGCTGCCGAGCCGCCGCGACGCGCCGAACAGGAGCGCGCCGCCGATCCAGTAGAACGCGAGCGCGTAGAAGACGCCGCCGAGGAACGCCCAGACGGGAACGAGCGACGTTGACATCGACGCGTCGTTGAGCAGTTGCCGCGCAACGGGCGTGCCGAGCACGCCGGCGATGCCGGCGAGCCCGATGATGGCCGTGATCGGCTCTTGCCGCTCCTCCGTCGCCTCGGCCGATTCGTCGCGGAGCGAGACGAACACGGCGCGCGGCGCGACCAGCACGGCCGGGGCGCGAAGCCACCACGTGCGCTCGATCGCCGACGTCGGAGCGGCTTCGGTGCTCATGCGCGGCAGAGTAGCCTCCTCCACGTGGAGCCTGCCGATCCCGAGCTGACCGCGCAGGTCGCCGCCGCGGCTCCCTTCACGGCGTTCCTCGGCATCGAGATGGTGGCGGCCGAACCGCGGGAGGTCCGCGCGCGACTGGTGTGGAGCGAGGCGCTTTGCACCACCGGCGGTGTCATGCACGGCGGTGCGCTGATGGGGCTCGCCGACAATGTCGGCGGCTTCTGCGCGTTCCTCAACCTGCCGGAAGGCTCTGGCGGGACGGCGACGATCGAGTCGACGACGAACTTCTTCGGGCCTGTTCGCCAAGGCGCGGTCCACGCGATCTCACGGCCGCTGCACACAGGCAGGCGCACGATCGTCGTCGACACGGAGCTCTACGACGACGCCGGCAAACTCGTCGCCCGCGTCACGCAGACGCAAGCCGTGCTCTAGGCCGCGACGGCAGTCGCCGGCAGCACGTGCCGAAGGAACTGGCCGGTGAAGCTGCCTTCGACCTCGGCGACCTCCTCCGGCGTGCCGACGGCGACGATCTCGCCGCCCGCCTCGCCACCTTCGGGGCCGAGGTCGACGATCCAGTCGGACTGCTTGATCACGTCGAGGTTGTGCTCGATGACGATCATCGTGTTGCCTGCGTCGACGAGTCGCTGCAGCGTCTCGAGCAGCTTCTCGATGTCCGCGAAATGGAGGCCCGTCGTCGGCTCGTCGAGGATGTACAGCGTCTTTCCGGTGGCGACCTTGGACAGCTCGGCGGCGAGCTTGACGCGCTGCGCCTCACCGCCCGACAGCGTCGTCGCCGGCTGGCCGAGCTTGATGTAGTCGAGCCCGACGTCGTGCAGCGTCTGCAGCCGCCGCCGGATCTTCGGGATCTTGGCGAAGAACTCCAGCGCCTCCTCGACCGACATGTCGAGAATGTCGGAGATCGACTTGTTCTTGAAGCGCACCTCGAGCGTCTCGCGGTTGTACCGCGCGCCCTTGCACGTCTCGCACGACACGTAGACGTCGGGCAGGAAATGCATCTCGATCTTGATCTGGCCGTCGCCCTTGCACGTCTCGCACCGTCCGCCGCGCACGTTGAACGAGAAGCGGCCCGGCTTGTAGCCGCGCACCTTCGCCTCGGGCGTGAGGGAGTACAGCTCGCGGATGTGCGTGAACAGGTCCGTGTACGTCGCCGGGTTCGAGCGCGGAGTTCGCCCGATCGGCCGCTGGTCGATCTCGATCACCTTGTCGAAGGCGTCGATGCCCTCCACTCCCGTGTGCGCGCCCGGCTTGACGCGCGCCCGGTTGAGCCGGTTGGCGAGCGACTTGTAGACGATCTCGTTCACGAGCGTCGACTTCCCCGAGCCGGAGACGCCGGTGATGCAGACGAACTTTCCGAGCGGGAACTCGACGTCGATGTTCTTGAGGTTGTGCTGCGAGGCGCCGCGCACGACGAAGCTGCCGCGGTCCTCGTTGCGCCGCTCCGGGATCGCGATCGCCCGCGTGTGCGCGAGGAACTGCCCCGTCGTCGAGCGCCGATTGCGAGCCACCTTCGCCGCCGGGCCCTCCGCCACGACCTCGCCGCCGTGCAGGCCGGCTCCCGGCCCCATGTCCACGAGCCAGTCGGCGCGTCGCATCATCTCCTCGTCGTGCTCGACGACCACGACCGTGTTCCCGATGTCGCGCAGCCGTTCGAGCGTGCCGATCAGGCGCGCGTTGTCGCGCTGGTGAAGGCCGATCGACGGTTCGTCGAGGATGTACAGGACGCCGACGAGCTGTGAGCCGATCTGCGTCGCCAGCCGCAACCGCTGCGCCTCGCCGCCCGACAGGGTGGCGGCCGCGCGGTCGAGCGTGAGGTAGCCGACGCCGACGTCGTCGAGGAACGTCAGCCGCTCGCGGATCTCCTTGACGATGCGATGGCCGATGAGCTGCTCCGTCTCGGTGAGGCCGAGCTCGTCGAGGAAGTGGAGCGACGCCGATACGGACAGCTGGGTGAAGTCGTGGATCGAGCGCGCACCAACCGTGACCGCGAGCACCTCCGGCTTCAGCCGCGCGCCCTTGCACACAGGGCAGGGCCGCAGCGACATGTACTCCTCGATCCGCTCGCGCTGTTGCGAGGAGTCCGTCTCCTTGTACCGGCGCTGAAGACTGGAGACGATGCCGTCGAAGGCCAGCATGTACTGGCGGCGCCGGCCCATGCGGTTGCGGTACTGGACGTACACCCGCTCGCCATCGGTGCCGTAGAGGAACCGGTTCTGCTGCTCCTCGGTGAGCTCCGACCACGGCTTCGACGTGTCGACCTCGTAGCGGTCGGCGATCGCCTGGATCACCGCTTCGTAGAAGCCCGACGACCCTCCGACCGACCAGGGGACGAGCGCGCCGTCGTCGAGCGAGAGCGACGGATCCGGCACGAGCAGATCGGGGTCGATCTCCTGCTGCGAGCCGAGCCCGGTGCAGCGCGGACAGGCGCCGTGCGGCGCGTTGAACGAGAAGACGCGCGGCTGCAGCTCCGCCAGCGAGACGCCGTGATCGGGGCACGCGAAGTTCTCCGAGAAGAGCATCGGCTCGCCGCCATCCAGCGGGTCGATGAGAACGATGCCCTCGGCGAGGCCGGCAGCCGTCTCGATCGACTGCGTGAGCCGCAAGCGCAGCTCGCCTTCGCTCTTCATCACGAGGCGGTCGACGACGACCTCGATCGTGTGCTTGAACTTCTTGTCGAGCGGCGGAACGCCGTCCTCGAGCAGGTACTGCTCGCCGTCCACCTTCACGCGGGTGAAGCCCTCGCGCAGCAGCTCCTCGAAGACGTCCTTGTACTCGCCCTTGCGGTCGCGCACGACCGGCGCGTTGACCGTGAAGCGCGTTCCCTCCTCGAGCTGCAGGACTTGCTCGACGATCGAATCGATGGACTGGCCGGCGATCGGCTTGCCGCAGATGGGGCAATGCGGCCGCCCGACCCGCGCGTACAGAAGGCGGAGATAGTCGTAGATCTCGGTGACGGTGCCCACCGTCGAGCGCGGGTTGCGCGACGTCGTCTTCTGGTCGATCGAGATCGCCGGGCTCAGGCCGTCGATGTGGTCGACGTCCGGCTTCTCCATCATCTGGAGGAACTGGCGCGCGTAGGCGGAGAGCGACTCCACGTAGCGGCGCTGGCCCTCGGCGTAGATCGTGTCGAAGGCAAGGCTCGACTTGCCGGACCCGGAGAGCCCGGTGATGCAGATCAGGCGGTTCCGCGGCAGGCGGACGGTGATGTCCTTGAGGTTGTGCTCGCGGGCGCCGTGGACGACCAACTCATCGGCAGCCATGGAATGGCCATTGTACTGCACCGAACGTGTGTTCGGAAGGGGGCTCCTAGTCCTTCGGAACGCGGTGCGGCAGCAAGCTCCACGAGGCGGTGTTCCGCGTCGACGGGAACAGGTCGCGCCAGTCTTTGATCACGAGCCACGACCCGGCTGCGGTCGCCCCCATCGTCGCCCGGCTCAGGTCCCACGCCTCGGTGAGGCCGCCGATGAGCAGGGCGGCGGCGAGCACGGCAAAGCCGAGCGCGAACTCGTGCACGCGCAGCCCGCAGACGAAGATCCGCGGACCAAGCCGATGACGCTCCAGGCGAAGCACTCTTCCAGGGTATTCGGCTAAATCAGGCCCCGGATAAAGACTTGCTGAGAAAGCCCTGCAAGTCGCCAGGTCTCGCGACGCAGCTGATCTCGAGGTCGCCGGCGACGAGCGTGCCGTAGCCGAGCAGGCGACCGAGGAGGGACTGCTCCACTTCGACGGTCTGGATCTTCTCCAGGCGGACAGCGGCGGCGCGGCGACGCAGGGTGCCGTGGACGACAAAAAGCTTGTCCCCGGTCAGGACGACGCGCGTGCGGTCGAAGCGCCAGACGGCGACGACGGCGCCCACGGCCGCGAGGCAGAGCAGCGCCGCGCCGGCGGCGGACACCGGCCAGCCCCCGAGGAAAGCGACGGCTCCGAGCAGCGCGATCACGAGTGCGCGGCCGAGCGGTCGGACCAGCACGACGCCGTGCCGGCGCGCGTCGACGTAGATCCGCTCAGGCTCACCTGCGGGCATGGGTTTGCGTGATTCGCCGCGAGGCCGCAAACCCCTCGCCGTCTGCGCGCTACGCCGGCTTGCGCCAGCGGCCGAACACGAGGCCGCCGAGGGTGAAGCCGAGCCCGAAGGTCCCGACGGCGAAGCCGCCGATGGCGATTGCCTTGCGCAACGTGGAGAGGCGCTGCCAGCGGCCGAGCGCCTCCTGCTCCTCGGTGGTCAGTGGTTCGCCGCGCCGCTGTTTGCGGAGCGCACCGCCGGCCCGCAAGCCGAGGTAGAGGTCATCGAAGACTTCGGCCGACTCGTCGCTCATACCGGAATGGTAATGCTCGCAGGTGTCGGACACCGGATTGGTGTCTGGCACCTGTCTGGATTACGCTCATTCGCCCGTGGCCGCACGCATCCTGCATGTTTCCGACCTCCACGTGGGCAGGCGGGAGGACCCGCAGGTCGAGGCGGCGCTCGTCCGGCTCGCCGGAGAGCTGCGGCCCGACGCGGTCGTCGCGTCCGGCGACCTCACGAATCGGGGGCGCCGCGGCGAGCACGAACAGGCCCGCAGGCTGCTGCAGTCGCTCGGCGCGCCGGTGGTCGCCGTCCCCGGAAACCACGACCTCCCCTACACCTTCCCGGCCCGGTTCACGGCGCCCTGGCGCGAGTTCGAGCGGGCCTGGGAGACGACGGAGCCGACGTACGCGTCGCCGTCGCTTCACATCGTCGGGCTCAACTCGGCGCGGCCGTACCGCCACCAGAGCGGCGGGCTCCGCGATGCGCAGCTACACGGCGCGGCGACACGGCTGGGACAGGCGGCGCCCGGCGCGTATCGCGTCGTCGTCTTCCACCACCACATGATCGGAGCGCCGTGGCGCGCAGCCCGCAAGCGCCCGCTCGCGCGGCGGGACCACGTGCTGCACGAGCTCGTCGCCGCCGGCGCCGACCTGATCGTCGCCGGCCACATCCACCAGGCCGCGGTGAGCGAGCGCCATGAGTTCGAGGTCGTCAGCGACGACGCTCGCGCGGTCGTCATCTCGATCGCCCCCGGTCTCGGCCAACCGCGACCGCAACGGCTCGGCGAGGCACGCGGCCTGCAGGTCTACGAGATCGAGGCCGGCAAGCTCACGGTCGAGACGCACATCTGGCGCGGAGACGACTGGGCTGTGATGGCGCGGCGCTCCTTCGGAGGCTAGGCCTTTAGGACGGCGGGCGCTTCGCGCCCGGCCCGGTGATCGGCCGGTGCTGGACGAAGCGGCGATGCAGGTAGAGCAGCAGCGTCGAGCCGAGGAGGGCGAAGATCAGGCCGCCTGCGTGGCCGAGGAACAGATAGGCGACGATCCCGCCGAGGAACGTCCCGGCGATACCGAGAGCGATCGTCATCGGGATGCTCATCGGGTCCGGGCCCGGAAGCGCGAGCCGCGCGAGCCCACCGACGATCAGGGCTTCGACGACGAGCGCGATGATGTACCAAAGAACCACGGTCCTCCTAGCTTCGCAGACTCTCGAGCAGCCGCGTCCGCGCGGCGTTGTATTCGTCGTCGTCGAGCACGCCCGCGTCGTGCAGTTCGTCGAGCAGGCGGATGAAGTGGGCCGGGTTCTCCGTCGGCGTCTCGCCGGCGGTGGCGGCGGCGGGGGTCGCGGACGGCTGTTGCTTGGCCGCTGCGAGCGGCGGCACCGCAGCTCCGATGCGATCGGGGTCGATGCCCACGCGATTGAGCCGCTCTCGATAGGTGTCGACGCCGATGCCGCGCTCGGGGAAGCGGTACGCGTCGCGGCCGATGGCCGGCCGCCGCTGCACGAACCGCCGGTACGCCACGACGAGCGCGATCGCGACCGCGAACCCGACCGTGCTGATGACGTACGGGTTGCGGGAGCCCGCCGCGTACGCGATGCCGCCGCCGCCGAGCGAGCCGCCGAGGCCGACGAGGATCGTCAGCCAGATGGGCATCGGGTCCGGGCCCGGGACAGCCAGACGCGCGAGGCCGCCGGTGACGAACGCCGAGATGAGGACTCCGACGACGGTGCCGACCGTGACGGCTCCGAGAATCACGCTGTCGCCTCGACCGCCAGCAGCTCGCGCCGGAGATCCTTGATCTCGTCGCGCAGCTTGGCGGCGTACTCGAACCTGAGCTCCTCGGCTGCGACGAGCATCTCCTCCTCGAGTGTGACCACGAGTTTCTCGAGCTCGCTGCGGTCCAGGCCCTCGATCTTCTTCGCGCCGCGCCGGCGCCCCCTCGGAACGTGCGGCGAATCGAGCGAGAGGAACTCGGCGATATCGGAGACGCCCTTCGTGATCGTCGTGGGTGTGATCCCGTGCTCCTCGTTGTACGCGAGCTGGATCGAGCGCCGCCTGTTCGTCTCGTCGATCGACTCCTTGATCGCCTCTGTCTGCTTATCGGCGTACATGAGGACCTTGCCGTGGATGTTGCGCGCGGCGCGCCCGATCGTCTGGATCAGGGACGTCCGACCGCGGAGGAATCCTTCCTTGTCCGCGTCGAGGATCGCGACGAGCGACACCTCCGGGAGGTCGAGCCCTTCGCGCAGGAGGTTGACGCCGACGAGCACGTCGTACTCGCCCAGCCGCAGCTCGCGCACGATCTGGATGCGCTCGAGCGTGTCGATCTCCGAATGGAGGTAGCGGGCCTTCACGCCCGATTCGAGCAAGTAGTCGGTCAGGTCCTCGGCCATCTTCTTGGTGAGGGTCGTGACGAGCGTTCTCTCCCCCACCGCCTCGCGCTGGCGGATCTCGCCGAGGAGATCGTCGATCTGGTTGCGCGTCGGACGGAGCTCGACGTCGGGATCCACGACGCCCGTCGGCCGGATCAGCTGCTCCGCGACCTTCGTCGAGTGACGCTGCTCGTATGGCCCCGGGGTCGCGGACACGAACACGATCTGAGGAACCTTGGCCAGGAACTCGTCGAACCGGAGTGGACGGTTGTCGAGCGCGGACGGGAGGCGGAAGCCGAAGTCGACCAGCGTCTGCTTCCGCGACCGGTCGCCCTCGTACATCCCGCCGACCTGTGGGACGGTCTGGTGGGACTCGTCGATGAACACGACGAAGTCGGACGGGAAATAGTCGAGCAGCGTGTGCGGCGCAGACCCGGGCGGCCGTCCGTCGAGGATGCGCGAATAGTTCTCGATCCCGTTGCAGAACCCGAGCTCCTTCATCATCTCGAGGTCGTACTCGGTGCGCTGGCGAATCCGGTGCGCCTCGAGCATCTTCCCTTCCGCTTCGAATGCGCTGACCTGCTGCTCGAGCTCGTGCCGGATCTCGCCGAGCGCGCGCTCGATCGTCGGCTTCGACGTGACGTACTGCGTCGCCGGAAAGATGGTGATCGTGTCGTAGCGCGAGAGCACCTCGCCCGTCAGCGGATCGAAGTGCGTGATCTGCTCCACCTCGTCGCCGAAGAAGGAGACGCGGTACGCGGTCTCCGAGTACGCCGGCTGGATCTCGACCACGTCCCCCTTCACGCGGAACTTCCCGCGACCAAGCAGCGTGTCGTTGCGGACGTACTGGATGTCGATGAGCTTCCGCAACATGAGATCGCGGTCCTGCTCCTCGCCGACGTTCACGAAGACGACTCGCTCCTTGTACTCCTCGGGCGAGCCGAGGCCATAGATGCACGACACCGAGGCGACGATGACGACGTCGCGGCGGGAGAGGAGGTTCGACGTGGCGGAATGGCGCAGCCGGTCGATGTCGTCGTTCCTCGACGAGTCCTTCTCGATGTACAGGTCGGCCTGAGGGACGTATGCCTCGGGCTGGTAGTAGTCGTAGTAGGACACGAAGTAGTCCACCGAGTTCGCCGGGAAGAACTCCCGGAACTCGTTGCAGAGCTGCGCCGCCAGGGTCTTGTTGTGGGCGATGACGAGCGCCGGCCTCCCGACCTCCTCGATCGTCCAGGCCATCGTCGCGGTCTTGCCCGTCCCGGTCGCGCCGACGAGCGTCTGGAACCGCTCGCCTGCACGAAGCCCGGCCGAAAGCTCGCCGATCGCCCGCGGCTGGTCGCCGGTCGGGCGATAATCGACGGAGGTTTTCAGCTCGGCCATCGGAGACACAGGGTAACGACGGCTACCCCTTCAAACCCAGCTGGCCCGGGTACGTGCGGCGGTAGATGCCCTTCAGGCGCTCGACTCGCGAGACGTACGCGCGCGTCTCCGGAAACTGCACCGGCTCGCGTTTCGCGAGCCAGCGGTCGACGTTCTCCTGCCCCGCGTTGTACGCCGCCAGCGCGGTGCGCTCGTCGCCGTGGTACTTGTCGAGCAGGTGCCTGAGGTACCAGGCGCCGTAGCGAACGTTGATCTCCGGCTTGTAGAGATCGGAGACGACGAAGCGCGAGCCGCCCGTGCGGATGGCGATCCCTTTGGCGGTCGTCGGCTGGAGCTGCATGAGGCCGAGCGCGCCGGTGGAAGAGCGCGCGTCGGCGTTGAACTTGCTCTCCTCCTCGATCACAGCCGCGAGCAGCGCGGGATTGAGACGGTAGTTCGCGGCGTGGCCGCGGACGATCGACGCATACCGCAGTGGGAACCACAGGCGCGCCCACCACGGCGGTTCCGTTCGCTGGAGGTAGAGAAACGCGCCGATGGCGGCAGCGACGACGGCGCCCGCGAGCGTGAGCCGTCTCAGCGCACGCACAGTGCCTCGAAGACCTTCCCGACGAACGCGTCGAGATCCTCGAGCGATCCGTCGTTCACGAACGCGTAGTCCGCGCGTCGAACCTTCTCGTCGTCAGGCAGGAGCCGCGCCTCACGCTCGGCAAGCCCCGTTCGCCGCTCCTCCCGCACCTCGGGCGGGGCGGTGACGACCACCACAGCGTCGAACCGGCTCTCGCCCCCGGTCTCGTACAGCAACGGCACCTCGACCACCGCGAGCGGTGCGTCGACGGACGCGAGCCAGGCGTCAGCCGCCGCCCGCGTCTTCGGATGGAGCAGTTGCTCGAGCCAGTCGAGCTCGGCGCGGTCGCGGAATACGATCTCGCCGATCCGGCCGCGGTTGTCGACCGCAGCGTCGCCCCAGCGCTCTCGGATCGCGGCCCGAACCTCCGCGTCGTCCGCGAGCAGGTCGTGCACGATCTCGTCGGCAGACAGTGTGGCGGCGCCGTGGCGCGAGAACGCCTCGAGCGCCTCGCTCTTCCCTGCCGCGATGCCGCCGGTGATCGCGACCGCGAGCGGCCGCCGAGCCACTATTCGGCGGAGGGCTCGGCTTCCGAGTCGGCCTCGACCGGCTCTGCCGATGCCTCGGGGACAGGCGTCTCTTCCGCCGCCTCGACGGCAGCCGGCTCTTCCGGCGCCTCGACCGCAGCCGCCTCGTCCGTGAAGACGTCCTCGGAGAGATCGATCGCCGGCGGAGCGGCCTCTTCGCCGGGCTTCGGCTGGAGGGGCATGCCGTCCTCGACGCGCTTCAGCGACAGCGACAACCGCCGCCGTTCCGCGTCGACTTCCAGAATGCGGACCTTTACGGTGTCGCCCTGCGACACGACCTCGCGCGGATTCTCGACGTGGTGCTGCGCGAGCTCAGAGATGTGCACGAGGCCCTCGACGCCCGGGAGGATCTCGACGAACGCGCCGAACGTGACCACCTTCGTCACCTTGCCCTCGACGACATCGCCCTCCTGGTAGCTCTCGAGCACCTGCTGCCACGGATCGGTCTGCGTCTGCTTGAGCCCGAGTGAGATTCGCTGGCGGTCGCGGTCGATGTCGAGCACCTTGACCTCGACCTTCTGGCCGATCTCAAGCACTTCGGACGGATGGTTGACGTGGCTCCACGACAGCTCGGAGATGTGGATGAGGCCGTCCATCCCCTCGAGGTCGACGAACGCGCCGAAGTCGACGATGTTCGAGATCGTCCCTTCGACGACGTCGCCCGGGTTGAGCCGGTCGAGGATCGCCTGCCGCATGTCCTTGCGCTCGTCCTCGAGGACGGCGCGGCGCGAGAGCACGACGTTGTTGCGAGAACGGTTGAGCTCGATCACCTTGCAGCGAAGCTCTTGCCCGAGATACTCGTCGAGATCCTGCACGCGGCGGATGTCGACGAGCGAGGCGGGCAGGAACCCGCGCACGCCGAGATCGAGGATGAGGCCGCCCTTGACGACCTCGATGACGCGGCCGTTGACCGGCTGGCCCTGTTCGTACGCTGCCTCGATCGCCTTCCAGGCGATCTCGAAGCGCGCACGCTTCTTCGACAGGATCAGGCGCCCTTCGGCGTCCTCCTTCGTCATCACGAGCGCGGCGATCTCGTCGCCGACCGACACCTCGTCGGCCGGATTCACCGACCGGCGGATGGAGAGCTCGCTGACCGGGATGACGCCTTCCGACTTGTAACCGATATCGACGAGCACCTCGTCCTTGTCAACACGGACGACGGTGCCGTTCACGACTTCGCCCTCGTTGATGGTCGGGAACGTCGACTCGTAGTCGGGAATCAGCTCGCCGTCGGGACCGGTCGTCCAGACGCCTTCTTCGAGCCGCGGGTCACTGATCGTGTCGTTTGCCATAGAAGCCGGGCAGTATAGCCCTAGGCTTGTAGACGCCTTCGGCCCTCCCTTGTTAGGTGTTGCAACACGGATACGCTGGAGCCGAGTGGACGAGCGCTACCCGATCGGAGACACGGAATCGGTGTCCGTCGCAGTCTTGCGACACGACGTCGGCGAGGGCTACCGGGGCTGGTCGGTCGCGGTCGGACTGCGCGGCGGAGAGGCCACCGTGCACGTGCCCGGCCACTACCCGG
>DATCBD010000053.1:0-7242 GCA_036512155.1 Gaiellaceae bacterium
CTCGTCGTCGGACGCTCGGAAGGCAAGGTTCGTGCGCTGGAAGCGGGCGGCGCGGAGGTCGTCGCCGTTGACCGCTACGAGCCGGAATTGCTCGACGACGTCTGGCTCGTCGTAGTCGTCGACGTCGAGCAGGGCGAGCGCGTCTTCGCGGATGCGAGCGGACGTCAGATCTTCTGCAACGTCGAGGACGTTCCGGAGCTGTGCACGTTCATCCTGCCCGCGCTGCACCGGCGCGGTGACATCACGCTCGCGGTGTCGACCGGCGGCGCGTCGCCGGCGCTCGCGCAATGGCTGCGCGACCGCTTCGCCGCGCAGATCGGCTTCGAGCACGAGCAGCTCGCGCGCGAGCTGCGCCGCGTGCGCCCGTGGGTGAAGAAGACGTTTGATTCGTACGACGAGCGGCGCGACTTCTTCCGCAATGCCGTCGCGAAGGCGCTCGGATGACCGTCTGGCTCGTCGGCGCCGGCCCGGGGGACCCCGGGCTGATCACGGTGAAGGGGCTCGAGCGCGTGCGCGCGTGCGACGTCATCGTCTACGACCGGCTTGTCGCGCGCGAGCTCGTCGACGAGGCTCCGGCCGACGCATTGCGCATCGAGCGCGACCGCCTCGACCAGGACGAGGTGAACGAGCTGCTCGTCGCGCTCGGCCGCCGCGGGGACGACGTCGTCCGGCTCAAGGGCGGAGACCCGTTCCTCTTCGGCCGCGGCGGCGAGGAGGCGCTCGCGCTCGCCGACGCCGGCGTGCCCTTCGAGGTAATCCCCGGCGTCTCGTCGCTCGCATCCGTTCCCGGCTCCGCCGGCATTCCCGTCACGCACCGCGGCGTCGCCTCGGCCGTGACGGCGTTCGCCGCGCACGACGTCGAGGGCCTTGACGCGGAAGCGCTCGCGCACACGCCCGGGACGCTCGTCGCGTTCATGGGCCTCGCCGGCCTGGAGCGGCTCGCCGAGCGGCTCATCGAGCAGGGACGCACCGCCGGCACGCCCGCCGCCGTCGTCTCCGCCGGCACGACGCCCGACGAACGCGTCGTCACCGCGCCCCTCGGCGCGATCGCCCGCGAGGCGGAGGGACTACCGACCCCCGCTCTCGTCGTGATCGGCGAGGTGGTTGCGCTCCGCGCGTCGCTGCGCGCGGTGCGACGATCTGCAGCGTGACCCAGTTCCGCCGCGTCGACGCGCTCCCGCCGTACGCCTTCGCCGAGGTCGAGCGGCTCAAGCTCGAGCTGCGCCGCGCCGGCGAGGACGTCATCGACCTCGGCTTCGGCAATCCTGACGTGCCGCCGCCCGAGATCGCGGTCGAGAAGCTGCGCGAGGCCGCGCTCATCCCGCGGAACCACCGCTACTCCTCGAGTCGCGGGCTGCCGAACCTGCGCGCCGCGATCTGCGAGCTCTACCGCGACCGCTACGGGGTCGAGCTCGACCCCGAGACCGAGGCGACGATGGCGCTGGGGTCGAAGGAAGGGCTCGTGCACCTGCTCTGGGTGCTGCTCGGGCCGGGCGACGCCGCGCTCGTGCCGAGCCCGAGCTATCCGATCCACCTGTTTGCGCCCGGATTCGCGGGCGCGACCGTCCACCGTGTGCCCGCGCTCGATTATGTCGCCGGCGTCCAGGAGGCATGGGAGGCCGCCGAGCCGCGGCCGCGCGTGCTGCTCGCGTCGTTCCCGCACAACCCGACGACGGCGTGCGTCGAACTGGCGGAGATGCAACGCCTCGTCGACTTCGCCCGCGAGCACGAGCTCGTGCTCGTGCACGACTTCGCGTACGCCGACCTCGCCTTCGACGGTTACCGGCCGCCGTCGATCTTCGAGGCGGAGGGCGCGCGCGAGGTCGCCGTCGAGCTGTACTCGCTCACGAAGGGCTTCTCGCTCGCGGGCTGGCGCATCGCGTTCGTGCTCGGCCGCGCCGACGTCGTCGGCGCGCTCGCACGGTTGAAGTCGTATCTCGACTACGGCAGCTTCCAGCCGCTGCAGATCGCCGCCACGGTTGCGCTCCGCGAGGCGCGGGACCAGCCGGCCGAGGCGGCGGCGGTCTACGAGGGACGCAGGAATGCGCTGTGCGACGGCCTCGCCCGTGTCGGCTGGGAGGTCGAGCGGCCGCGCGCGACGATGTTCGTGTGGGCGCCGATCCCGACCGGCGAGCCGTCGCAGGAGTTCGCACTTCGGCTGCTGCGCGAAGCGCACGTCGCCGTCAGCCCGGGCAGCGGCTTCGGCGCGGACGGCGAGGGCTACGTCCGCTTCGCGCTCGTGGAGAACGAACAGCGCATCGCGCAGGCCGTGCGTGGCATCCGCCGCGCGATCTGCTAGCGTCATAGGCGTTCGAGGCGACGCTGCCTTCGTGAGTCTTTCGACCGAAGGAGGCGTGTATGAAGATCCTCATTGCAGAAGACGAGACGCTGATCCGTCTCGACCTGCGCGCGATCCTCGAGCGGCACGGTTTCACGGTCTGTGCCGAGGCGCGCGATGGTCTCGAGGCGGTGGAGCTGGCGCGGTCGACGCAGCCGGACGCCGCGCTGCTCGACGTCCGCATGCCGAACCTCGACGGGATCGAGGCCGCGCGGCGCATCTACGCGGAGCGGCCGCTCCCGATCGTCATGCTGACCGCGTTCCGCGATCGCGCCACGGTCGACAAGGCTGTCGCGGCGGGCGTCTTCGGATACCTCCTGAAGCCGTTCCGCGAGGGAGACGTCGCGCCCGCGCTGTACGCCGCCGCCGCGCGGCACTCGGAGCTGCTCGCCGCGCGCCGGCGGGTGGGCACGGAGCAGCCCAAGCGCATCGACGTGGATCTCCCGTCGTCGAGCGGCCACGCGTGGCCCGTGCGCATCGAGCGCGCAGAAGACGGCTCGCTCGACGTCCGTGTGGTGCAGCCGTGAGGGTGTTGATCGCCGAGGACGAGACGCTCATTCGCCTCGACCTGAAGGGGATGCTCGAGAGCGCGGGGCTCGAGGTGTGCGCGGAGGCGCGCGACGGCGTCGAGGCGGTCGAGCTGGCCGACTCGGCGGAGCCGGATCTCGCCGTCCTCGACGTGAAGATGCCGCGTCTCGACGGGATCGAAGCGGCGCGCCGCATTCTCGACGGGCGGCCGATGCCGATCGTGATCGTGAGCGCTTTCACGGAGAAGAGCCTCGTGCGGCGGGCGGCCGAGGCGGGCGTCTATGGCTATCTGGCGAAGCCGTTCCGCGAGGAGGATCTCCTGCCCGCGATCGCGACTGCACGGGCACGCTTCGATCAGCTCTCGGCCGTGCGCGAGCAGGTCGACTCGCTTGCCGAGGCGCTCGCCGCCCGCAAGGCGATCGAGCGCGCGAAGGGCCTCCTCATGCAGAACCAGGGGCTGACCGAGCAGGACGCATTTGCGCGGCTCCGGCGTGCCAGCCAGACGTCCGGCAGGCCGATGCGGGTCATCGCGGAGGCGATCATCCAGACGCTCGGCGCGTAGCTGCGGCGTTTTCGACCCCTCGGATCGGTGATGATGTCCCCAAGGTGGGTCGGATCATGCGTGTATTCCTGCTGGCTGCGGCGATCGCGCTCGTCGCCGGCGGAAGCGTTGCGCGTGCAGCGGCGCCGCCGACGCTGACGATCGAGGTGATCGGCAAGGGCAAGGTCACGGGGACCGGGATCAACTGCGGCGTCGGAAGCCTCACCTGCTATGCGGCGTACGCTGCAGATCCGACCCCGGTCACCCTGACGGAGACGCCGAGCGCCGGCTGGACGTTCCAAGGCTGGGAGGACAGCGGAGCCCCGTGCGCCGCGGCGGTGACCTGCCCGGCGAGCGTGACCGGCAACGAGACGGTCACGGCCGTCTTCGCGAGCACTGCTCCAACTGTGCAAACGGCGACGTACGGGGTATCGCTCGCCGGGAACGGCACTGTCGCCAATGGTTCGACGGCCAATCCAATCGACTGTGCGAAGGGTGCCGCGCCCGCGACGGAGTGCAGCCTGACCGTTGTCCAGGGCTCGACGCTGACGGTCGCCCCGCAGCCCGACCCGAACTGGTTCTTCTCCCGGTGGGACGGGTCGTGCGCAGGCACCGGGCCGAGCTGCGCTGCCTACGTCACTGCAAACACCTACGTCGGCGCCAGCTTCGTCGCGAACGCGTCGCAGACGCTCACTGTGCAGGTGAGTGGCAACGGGAGCGTCAACGGCGGTGGCATCTCGTGCGGCCAAGGCTCGACGTGCGACGCTCAAGAGCCCCCGAACGCGAGCGTGACGCTGACGGCGACGCCGGCGGACGGCTACGGCCTCACCGGTTGGAGCGGCGACTGCACGGGCGCGCAGCTGACGTGCGCCGTCCAGATGGACGACGTCCGCTCGGTGACGGCGACGTTCGCCGCGCTCGTGCAGCTCACAGTGACCGTCACTGGGAACGGCACGGTGTCGGGTGGTGGCATCACCTGCGGGCCGGGGCTCCAGACGTGCACGGGCTCGGAGCTCCCGAACACGAGCGTCGCGCTCACCGCCACCCCGAGCACCGGCGCCAGCGTGTTCTGGTCGGGGTGCTCGACCTCGTCCGGCCCGAACTGCACCGCATTCATCGGGACGTCCGCGGTTTCGGTGACCGCCACCTTCACCGGCGGGACGCCGCCGCCCGTGGCGACAGACTCGCTGAGCGTCACGGTCCATGGAGACGGCGCGGTCACGAGCACGGCGGGAGCTGCCTCCATCTACTGCACCTCTGCCGGCGGCAGCGAATGCAACGCCAACGTCACCGCAGGCACCTCGCTCACGCTCACTGCTGTGCCCGCATCCGGCACGGCGGGTGACTTCTTAGGCTGGACCGGCGACTGTTTATCCTTCACGTCGACGACGTGCACCCTGACGATGAACAGTTCGAAGACCGTTGGGGCGACCTTCGCGGGTGGCAGCACGACGTATCAGCTCAGCGCGCAGGTGATCGGAGATGGGTCGATCTCGGGCGCCGGCCTTAGGTGCACTGCGAGCGGCGGATCGACCTGCACTGGTCCACAGCCGGCGAGCGCGAGCGTGACGATCACGGCGAGTCCCTCCTTCGGGGCGACGTTCACCGGCTGGAGCGGCGCGTGCTCGGGAACGACGGCCACTTGCACGATCTCGATGACGACGACGAAGACCGTCACCGCCACCTTCGCCAGCGCCTCGGCGACGAACGAACGGCTCTCGCTCACCGTCTCCGGCGCAGGCACGGTGACTGCAGCGGGTCTTGACTGCGCGGGCACCGGCAGGGCGAAGGCGTGCTCCCATGACTATCCGCGCGGGTCGCTCGTGACGCTCTCAGCGTTGGCCGCCAAGGGCTCGGTCTTCGCAGGCTGGAGCGAAGCCTGCTCGGGCCGAAAGGGGACCTGCGTCGTGACGATGACCGCGGCGAAGACCGTCAGGGCGAGGTTCTATCCGCTACTTCAGGGAAGGAAGCCGCCGATCATCACCAGGGTTGCCGCCGGCCGTCGCATCACGCTCTCGTTCACAGCGCACGAAGGCGGCACGTTGAAGGTCGTCGAGGAACGGTCGGCGAAGCGGTTCGCCGTGCAGCGCCTCGACGTTCGCGCCGGCGCGCGAAAGATCGTGATCACCGTTGCCCGGCCCGGCCGCTACGTCTTCACGGCGACGCTTACCGGCAAGCTCGGCGTGTCCGTGCTCCGCTGGGCGCTGTCCGTCTAGTAGAGGACCAGCCGGTCGCGGTGCACGGCCTCGACGCCGCGTGGCCGGCCGCGCAGCTCCGCGGCGCCCGCGCCGGCAATGCCCTTGCCGAGCGCGGTTCCGTCGGTTGAGATGAGCTCGACCGCGTCGCCCTCGTCGAACTCGCCTTCGCACGCGACCACGCCGACGGCGAGGAGGCTGCGGCCGCCCGTGAGGATCGCGTCGCGGGCTCCGTCGTCCAGCACGAGCTTCCCGGCCGTCGGCTTCGCATGCCGCAGCCACAGCTTGAACGCGCTCGCCTGCCGCGACGCGGCCGCGAATGCAGTTCCGCGCGCTTCGCCCTCCGCGATCGCGCGCACGACGCCTGGGCCGCGCCCCGATGCGATCACCGTGGGGATGCCTGCTGCTGCTGCGAGGCGCGCTGCGGTCACCTTGCTCGCCATGCCGCCGCGGCCGAGCGCGCTGCCCGGGCCGAGTGAAGCGTCGTCGACGGCGTCGCCGCTCGTGAGCAGCTCCGCGCTCGCGCTGTAGACGCCGTCCACCTCCGTGAGCAGCACAAGCAGCCGTGCGCCGAGCAAGACCGCCACCTGTGCGGCGAGCGCGTCGTTGTCGCCGAACGTGATCTCGTCGGTCGCCGTCGCGTCGTTCTCGTTCACGACCGGGACTGCACCGAGCTTCAGGAGCGCGTTGAGCGCATTGCGAACGTTCAGGTATGTCGCGCGCTCGGCGAGGTCGCCGGCTGAGAGAAGGATCTGCGCGACGCGCAGTCCGTGCTTGCGGAACGCGGCCTCCCATGCGAGCTGCAGTCGCACCTGACCGGCCGCTGACGCCGCCTGGAGCTGCGGCGTCGAGCGCGGTCGCTGCGCCATGCCGAGCAGCGGAAGGCCGAGAGCGATCGCGCCGGACGAGACGATGCACACCGGCTCGGAGATCTCGGCTACGTCGGCCGCGCGTGCTGCGAGAACGGAGCGACGGATGCGGCCCGCGCCGTCGGTGACGAGCGACGAGCCGAGCTTGACGACGACGGTCACCGGTGCTGAGTGCCGTCGCCGACGACGCGGTACTGGCGCAGGCAGAGGTCGCGGTACGTCACCGGCCCGCGCGGGCCGGGAAAGCGGTCGACGCTGATCCCCGTCTCCGGCGTGCCGAGGAGCTCGAAGCCGTCGGCGAAGCGCGTTGGCGCGTTCCAGAACGCAGCCGTGCCGCGATAGCCGTCGAGGAAGCGCTCGGCTGCGTCGCCGTCCTCGGTCACGATCGCGGCGGCGAGGCCGGACGCCTCCTCGTTCGCGGCTCGGAGTGCCTCGTCTACGCCGCTCACCCTGCGGAGCGTGATGGTCTTCACGCGCCCGGGCTCCGACGCCCATTCGCGTTCCGGCGGCAGCGCGTCCTCGACGGCGATCCCGAGCTCGGCGCAGACGGCGGCGATCGCGTCCCCGAGCTCTGCCGTGTCGGCGAGGGCGAGGTTGAGCCGGTTGCAGACGCCGAGCCGGTCGAGGCTCGCGCGCACGAGCTGCTCGAGCTTCGCCGGGTCGGCTGCGGCGTGCGCGTATAGGACGCCTCCTCCTTCCGCGTTCGCGAGCGCACGCACCCCGTGCTCCGCCGCGCGGCGTGCGAGCGCAGCGGTCGAAGCGCCGCTGCCG
>DATCBD010000054.1:0-43874 GCA_036512155.1 Gaiellaceae bacterium
GCCCGGTGCGTCTGGCGTCAACGCCTCGAGCCGGTAGGCGACGATGGGCGCCTGCTTTCCCTTCAGCTCGATAGGGGCGAGCTCCTCGACGACCACTGCGTCGCGCGCGAGCGCGCACGTCTCCTGGCCGAGCAGGATCTCTCCCGGCGCGGCGGCCTGCTGCAAGCGCGCTGCGACGTTGACGGCGTCGCCCGTGGCGAGCCGCTCCTCCGTACCGGTCACGACCTCGCCCGTGTTGATCCCGATCCGGAGCTCGAGTGTCGTGTCGTAGTCGCGGTTGAGCTCGGCGTTCAGGACCTCGATTGCGCTCCGCAGCTCGGCGGCGGCACGCACGGCGCGGATCGCATCGTCCTCGTGCACGACGGGGACGCCGAAGACGGCCATCACGGCATCGCCGATGAACTTCTCGACCGTTCCGCCGTGCCGCTCGATGACGCGCCGGGCCTCGTCGAAGTAGCGCGCCATCACGCGGCGGAAGCTCTCGGCGTCGAGCCGCTCTCCGAGCGCGGTCGATCCGGTCACGTCGCAGAAGACGACCGTGACGGTCTTGCGCTGCTCGTGCGCCTCGGCGGGCGTGGCCTGCGTCGCGCCGCAGCTGTCGCAGAAGCGCGCGCCCTCACGGAGCTCGGCGCCACAGGACGAGCACACGATCATGTGGGAGTTCTACTCGGAACGGAAGCCGAAATCGAGCAGCCGCGTCCCGTCGACGTACATGTTCGGGTCGTCGAGCAGCACCGCGATCACCGTACGACCATGGCGCGTCGCCGAGACGACAAGGCACGGCCCCGACTTGTGCGTGTACCCGGTCTTGACGCCATCGGCGCCGGGATAGGAGCGCAGCATGAGGTTGTTGTTGACGTAGACCTTCGAATACGTCGGTGCGCTCCACGGCACGTGAATGATCTTTGTGCGCACGATCTTGTCGAAGCGCTCGTTCCGGAGCGCGACGCGTGTCAGCGCCGCCATGTCCCACGCGCTCGAGTAGTTGTCGCGATCGACGACCCCGCTCGGCGAGATGAAGTGCGTATCGCGTAGGCCGAGGCGGTGCGCCTCGTCGTTCATGTCGCGCACGAACGTCCATTTGTCGCCGCCCGCCGCGATCGCGAGCGCAAGCGCGTCGTCGTTCCCGGAGTAGAGGAGCATCGAGTAGAAGAGCTTCCACGCCTTGACGCGCTCGCCCGCGCGTAGGCCTTCGCGGACGAGCGGGACGCGCGGCACGGACTTGTCGACGGTGACGATGTCGTTCGGCGCGAGCTTCTTCAGCGCGAGCAGCGCGGTCATGATCTTCGTCAGCGAGGCGACCTTGCGGCGCTCATGCGGCTGGAGCTGCCAGAGCACGCGGCCGGTGCCCGCGTCGACGACGATCGCCGCAGCCGCCGACAGGGGCGGCGAGAACGCGTGCTGGACGACGTCGTCGCCGTTCAGGAGGTGTTCCGGCGCGAGCGGCACCACATGCACGATGTGGACGACCGGCGCGTCGATGACGAGCGGGCCGGATGCAGCGGCGTTCACGGTCGCGGCCGGGCGCCGCGCGCCGACCCACGCACCGGCCATGACCGCCGCGAGGACGAGCAGCACGACGGGGGTGAGCCGACGGAGGCGGTACTTCCGGCGGGGTCGCACCGGGCGAGCATACGGCGGCGTCCGGAGGACCCCAACCTAGAATGACCTGGATGCGCACGTCTGCGGAAATCCGCGAGGGATTCCTCTTCTTCTTCGAGGAGAAGGGCCACATGCGCCGTCCGTCGGCATCGCTCGTGCCACGCGCCGACGATCGGTCGACGCTGCTCACCACCGCGGGCATGCAGCCGCAGATGCCATTCTTCCTCGGCCGCGAGCAGCCGCCCGCGCCGCTGACCACGACGGTGCAGAAGGTCTTCCGCACGCCGGACATCGACGAGGTCGGCCTCGACACGTACCACTTGACGTTCTTCGAGATGCTCGGGAACTTCTCGTTCGGGCAGTACTTCAAGGAGGGCGCGATCGCGTACGCGACCGAGTTCGTCCAGGAGCACTTGAAGCTCGACTGGGACCGAATCTGGGTCAGTGTGCACGCCGGCGACCCGGAGTTGAAGCTCGGCCCCGACGAGGAGGCGATCCGCCTGTGGGAGGCGATCGGCGTGCCGCCCGAGCGCATCGTGCCGCTGCCGTCGTCCGAGAACTTCTGGTCGGTCGGCGGGCCGGGGCCGTGCGGGCCGGACTCGGAGATCTTCTACGACTTCGGCGAGGAGGCCGGTTGCGGCGAGCCTGACTGCAAGCCCGGATGCACGCGCTGCGAGCGCTTCCTCGAGTTCTGGAACCTCGTCTTCATGGCGTACGAGCTGCACCCGGATGGGACGCTTACCGATCTGCCGGCGCAGAACGTCGACACCGGCATGGGCCTCGAGCGGATGGCTCGGATCGTGCAGGGGGTGCCGTCCGTATACGACACCGACGGCTACCAGCGGATTATGCAGTGGGTCGCAGAGAAGTCGGGCGTCGCGTACGGCGATTCGGTCGACGCGACGAAGGCGCACCGCGTGCTCGCCGACCACGGCCGCGGCATGACGTTCCTCGTCTCCGACGGCGTGACGCCGTCGAACGAAGGCCGCGGCTACGTGCTCCGGCGCGTCATCCGGCGCGCCGCGCAGCACGGGCAGCGCATCGGCATGCAGCCGCCGTTCCTCGCCGGCCTCGCCGACGCCGTCATCGAGCAGATGGGGGAGGCCTATCCCGAGCTGGGTGAGCATCGCCGCGAGATCCAGCAAGTGCTCACTGCCGAGGAGGAGCGCTTCGGCGAGACGCTTGAGCGCGGGATGAAGGTGTTCGAGGAGGCGGCGGCACGCGGCGAGATCACCGGCGACGACGCGTTCACGCTGCAGGCGACGTACGGCTTCCCGATCGAGCTGACGCAGGAGCTCGCGCGCGAGCGCGGCCTCGGGGTGAACGACGAGGAGTACACGCGGCTGTTCGAGGAGCACCGCGAGATCTCGCGCCGGACGAGCGGCGTTCAGGTCGACGTCCGCTTCCCGGGCGCGGCGCGCACCGAGTTCGTCGGCTACGAGCGCACCGAGGTGCCGACGGCGATCGTCGCGTACGCCGACCTCGGCGACGGGCTCTTCCAGGCGAAGCTCGAGCGGTCGCCGTTCTATCCCGCCGGCGGTGGGCAGGTGTCGGACCTAGGGACGATCGCGAAGGACGATGGCGCGGTCGCAGAGGTCGTCGAGCTCATCCGCTTGGACGGGGACCAGGAGATCGTGTTCCGAGGCGAAGGCTTCGGCGAGGGAGACCGCGTCACGGCCGTCGTTCCGTGGAACGTGCGCTTCCCGACGATGGCGAACCACACGGCGACCCACGTTCTGCACGAGTGCCTGCGCGAGGTGCTGGGCGACCACGTGAAGCAGGCGGGCTCGGCGGTGCGGCCGGACAAGCTCCGCTTCGACTTCACGCACCCGCAGGCGCTCAGCTCCGAGGAGCGCGTCGAGGTCGAGCGCCGGGTGAACGAGCGCGTGTTCGCGAACCTCCCGGTGCGGATCTACGAGACGCCGATCGCGGAGGCGCGCAAGCTCGGCGCGATGATGCTCTTCGGCGAGAAGTACGGCGAGGTCGTCCGCGTCGTCGACATCGACAGCTGGTCGGTGGAGCTCTGCGGCGGCACGCACGTGCGCTCGACGGCGGAGATCGGGCCGTTCGTCATCCTCAACGAGAGCTCCGTCGGCGCAGGCGCGCGCCGCATCGAGGCCGTGACGGCAGGGGAGGCGTTCGCGCTCCTGCACGAGCAGGCGCGCGAGGCGGAGGCGCTGCGCGGCGAGCTCGAGCGCGCGCGCCGCGAGTCGAAGCAGCCGAAGCAGGAAGCGGCGGTGCAGTACGAGATCACCGAGCGCGTGGACGGCGTCGTCTTCGCGCAGGCGTCCGATCTGCAGCCGGGGCCGCTGCGCGACCTCTCCGACCGCATCCGCCAGCAGGAGAAGGCCGACGGCGCCGTCGTCGCGTCCATCACCGACGGCCGGGTGCACATCGTCGTCAACGTGGCCGAGAGCGTCGGCGTCGACGCGGCCGTGCTCGCGAACGAGATGGGGCAAATCGTGGGCGGACGCGGCGGCGGGAAGCCGACGATGGCGCAGGCCGGCGGGAACGTCCCCGAAGAGATCCCGAAGGCGTTCGCCGCGGCGAAGAAGGCGCTCGTATGAAGGTCATGGCGCTCGACTTCGGCTCCGCGCGCACGGGTGTCGCGGTGTCCGACCCCACCGGCGTGGTCGCGCGCCCGCTGGGCGTGGTCGAGCGCGCGGGCGGCGAGGCCGGTCTCGCCGAGGTCGTGCGGCTCGCCCACGAGCAGGAAGTGCAGGAGGTGGTCGTCGGCCATCCGTTGACCTTGCGCGGCGAGCGTGGGGAGCAGGCACGCGCCGCCGAGCGGTTCGCCAAGGCGCTGCGCGCGGCCGTCGACGTCCCCGTCGTGCTCTTCGACGAGCGCTTCACGACCGATCTGGCGGAGCAGAGCTCCTCCGCGACCCCGGAAGACGCGCGCGCGGCGGCGCATCTCCTCTCCAGCTATCTCGAGTGGTCCGGCTCAGCGCGGCGCTAGCGCTGGGGGCGGTGCTGGTCGCTGCCGGCTGCGGCGGGGCGAAACAGCCGGTCGCCACAACGCCGCCGCCGCCGAAGCCGTTCAAGATCGTCTTCCCGGAGGGCTTCACGCGCGCGCAGATGGCGGAGCGCGTCCAGGCGGTGGCGAAGATCGCCTTCAACGAGCGTCACGTGCATCCGAAGATCTCGGCGCGCACGTACTTGAAGGCGTCGGGGCCGGAACACGTAGCCGGCTTCGGCGCCGCGAAGCTGCCCTTGGAAGGATTCCTGTTTCCGGCGCTGTACGACTTCCTGAAGAACACGACGTCAAGGCAGCTCGTCAACGCGCAGCTGCAGGCATTCCACGTCGAGTGGGCGAAGGTCGACCTCTCGTACGCGCGCTCGAAGAACCTGACGCCGTACGACGTGCTGAAGATCGCATCGATCGTCGAGCGCGAGGCCGTCGTCCCGAGCGAGCGCAAGCTCGTCGCCGCCGTCATCTACAACCGGCTGCACGCACACATGCCGCTCGGGATGGACTCGACTATCCGCTACGGCCTGAACGTGCCGGGGACGAAGCCGCTGCTGCAGTCCGACCTCGACAGCAACAACCCGTACAACTCGCGCAAGTTCCTCGGCCTGCCGCCCACGCCCATCGCGAACCCGGGATTACCCTCTATCGAGGCGGCCGCGCATCCTGCACACGTCGACTACCTGTACTTCGTGCGCAAGCCCGATCACCGCCACCACTACTTCACGTCCAACTACAACGACTTCGTCAATCACGAGCATCTCTACGGCTACTAGATTTGTCGCGCTGCTCGGCCACCCGGTCGAGCATTCGCTCTCGCCGCGGATGCAGAACGCTGCGTTCGCCGCGCGTGGGCTCGACTGGGCCTACGTGGCGATCGATGTCCCCCCAGAGCATCTGGGGGACGCCGTTCGCGGCCTCGCGGCGCTCGGCTTTGCCGGCGCGAACGCGACGACCCCGCACAAGGCCGCAGTCGCAAAGCTGATCGACTCGGAGCTTCCCTCGGTGAACACGCTCGTCGGGATGGAGGGCTTCTCCACCGACGCGGCGATTCTCGACGGGCTCGAGTTCCAGCGGCCGGCGATCATCGGCGACGGCGGCGCGGCGGCTGCGTTCAAGCATGCGCTTCCCCAGGCGCGCGTCTTCTCCCGTAAGGGCCAATGGCCTCCCGACGTGCGCGACGCCGATCTCGTGATCCACGCGACACCGGAGCGCGACGCGGTGCTTGCCGAGCTCGGTCCGGGACAGACGCTCGTCGACCTTCCGTATCCGCGCACCGCGACGGCAGAGGCCGCGGCGGCCGCGGGCGCGCTCGTACTCGACGGCTACGAGGTGCTCGCGGCCCAGGGCGCTGCCTCGTTCAGGCTCTGGACGGGCGTTCCGGCCCCGGTTGCCGTCATGCGCCGGGCTCTAGGCTTGCCCGAGTGAATCTCGAACTGGCATCGGCAGGGGAGTCGCACGGCCCCGCGCTCGTCGCGATCCTGTCCGGCCTGCCGGCCGGCCTCATCCTCGACAAGGAGGCGATCGACGTGGACCTGCGCCGCCGCCAGCAGGGCTACGGCCGCTCGCCCCGGCAGCAGATCGAGACGGACGAGGTCGAGGTGCTCGCCGGCCTCCGGCAGGGCCGCACGCTCGGGACGCCGCTCGCACTCGTCGTCCGAAACCGCGACCACAAGAACTGGACCTGGGGGATGGCGTCGTGGCCGCCCGAGGGCGAGCCGGAGGGCAAGGGCACGAAGGAAGTCACGCTTCCCCGTCCGGGCCACGCCGACCTTGCCGGCGTGCAGAAGTACGGCCTCTCGGACGTGCGCGACGCGCTCGAGCGCGCGTCGGCGCGACATACGGCCGTGCATGTCGCCGCCGGCGCCGTTGCGAAAGCGCTGCTGAAGGAGATCGGGATCGAGGTGCGTGGCTCGGCCGACGTCGACGAGGCGGCGATCGACGCCGCGCGTAAGGATCAGGACACGCTCGGCGGCATCGTCGAGGTGCGCGCGACCGGCGTCCCGCCCGGGCTCGGCTCCTATGCGCGCAAGGATGACCGGCTCGATGCGCGCCTCGCGGCCGCGTTGATGGGGATCCAGGCGGTGAAGGGCGTCGAGATCGGCGACGGCTTCGCGCTCGCGGAGCTGCGCGGGTCCGAGGCGCACGACGAGATCGGAACCGACCGGCGGCGCACGTCCAACCGCGCCGGCGGCATCGAGGGCGGCATGTCGAACGGCGAGGAGATCGTCGTCCGTGCGGGGATGAAGCCGCTGCCGACGCTGATGAAGCCGCTCGCCTCCGTCGACCTAGAGACGGGCGAGGCGGCGAATGCGCTCGTCGAGCGCAGCGACGTCTCCGCCGTCGAGGCGCTCGCCGTCGTCGCGGAGGCGGCAGTTGCGTGGGAGCTGGCGAGGGCAGCGCGCGAGAAGTTCGGCGGCGACGCGCTCGGCGACTTCGTCGCCGCGTGGAAGGCGTACATGGAGCGGATCCGCTGAAGAAGATCGCGCTCGTCGGCTTCATGGGAGCCGGCAAGACGACAGCTGCCCGAGCCGTGGGCTTTCCGGTCGTCGATTCCGACGAGCTCGTCGAGCAGGCAGCAGGGAAGCCGATCCCGGAGATCTTCCGTGACGACGGCGAGACGGCGTTCCGCGCACAGGAGGAAGAAGCGATCGTCCTCGCGCTCGGTGGCGGTGCCGTCACGTCAGCGAAGGTTCGCGAAGCGTTGGCGGACACCCTGACGGTCTGGCTCGATATCGACGTCGAGACGTGCTGGGAACGCGTGAAGGGATCCGACCGTCCGCTTGCGCAGGACGAGGCCGAATTCCGGCGCCTGTACGAGGAGCGCCGGCCGCTCTACGCGGAGGTCGCCGACATCGTCGCTCGTGACGAGCACGACGTGGTCCTCACCGCGGCCGGCGTCCACGTCGAGCGCGGCGCCCTCCAGAGGCTCGGCTCGCTCGTCCCCGGCGACGGCCCGGTGGCGCTCGTCTCCGACGCGACCGTCGCCGGAATCCACGGCATGGACGCGCAACTCGCGCTTGGGTCGCGCCTGGCCGAGACGCACGAGCTGCCGTCGGGGGAGGAGGCGAAGACGCTCCTCACGATCGACCGGCTGTGGCAGGAGCTCCGGCTCGACCGGCGCGGGACGATCGTCGCGCTCGGCGGAGGCTGCACCACCGACGCGGCCGGATATGCAGCGGCTGCATATTTGCGCGGCATCGCCTGGGTGCCCGTGGCGACGAGCCTCATCGCGCAGGTGGATGCCGCCATCGGCGGCAAGACGGGCATCGACCTGCCGCAGGGGAAGAACCTCGTCGGCGCGTTCCACTGGCCGGCATGCACAGTGATCGACCCGGCGCTGCTCGAGACGCTCCCCGACGCACAGCGGCGCGAGGGCATGAGCGAGGTCGTGAAGACCGGCCTCCTCGTCGGCGAGCCGCTCTGGGAGCTGCCCGACGACGAGCTCGTGCGCCGGTGCGCGGCCTTCAAGGCCGCCGTCTGCCTGCGCGACCCGCTCGACCAGGGCGAGCGGAAGATGCTCAACCTCGGCCACACCTTCGCGCACGCGCTCGAGACGGCGGCCGGCTACGAAGGCGTGACGCACGGCCGTGCGGTGGCGCTCGGGCTGCTCGCAGCGCTCCGCCTGTCCGGACGGGACATCGGCCAGGTGGAGGAGATCCTCCGGCCTACTCCCGTCAAGGTCGATCGCGAGCGGGCCTGGGAGGCGCTCCTGCGCGACAAGAAGGGCGCCCTGCGACTCGTCCTCCTTGGCGACGACGGCCCCCAGTGGGACGTGGACGTTCCGGCCGCGGACGTCCGGCGCGAACTGGATAGGTTGATCGCGTGAGGATCATCGTGCTCAACGGGGTCAACCTGAACATGCTCGGCCGTCGCGACCCGGACGTGTACGGCGGGTTGTCGATCGCCGAGCTGGAGAGCCGGATCTACAAGTGGGCGCGGGAGATGGAGCTGACGGTGCAGTGCCGGCAGACGAACAGCGAGGCGGAGTTCATCAAGTGGTGCCACGACGCATACGACAACACGGACGGGATGGTGGTGAACCCGGCCGCATGGACGCACTACGCGTGGTCGATCCACGATGCGCTCGAGCCGCTGACGATCCCCGTCGTCGAAGTGCACCTCTCCAACGTCGACGAGCGCGAGGAGTGGCGGCGCAAGTCGGTCATCTCCGACGTGGTCGCGACCCGCTTTGCCGGGCACGGCCCTGATGGCTACAAGATGGCGATGCAGTATCTAAAGGAGCACGCGTGAACAGGATCGACCGTCTGCGGGAGCTGCTCGACGAGCCGCTGCTCGTCACCAATCTCGTGAACATCGGATACCTCTGCGGCTTCGACAGCTCGAACGCGGCGCTGCTCGTGGAGCGCGATCGCGTGCGGCTCTTCACCGATTTTCGCTACATCGACGCAGCGCGCGCGGTCGAGGGCGTGGAGGCCGTGCAGACGAAGCGGTCGCTCGTCGCCGAGCTTGCTGAGACGCTCTCGGGGACACTCGGTTTCGAGACAGTCCTGCCGTACGCGCAGTATCAGACGCTGGCTGCGGGCGGCATCGACCTCGTGCCACGGAGCGGTGTCGTCGAGGCGCTGCGCGCGGTGAAGGACGAGCGCGAGCTCGACGTGCTGCGGCGCGCGTGCAAGATCACGGACCGGGCATTCGAGCGGCTGCTCGACATCCCGTTCATCGGCCGTCGCGAGCGCGACGTCGCCTGGGATCTTGTCCAGATCTTCCACGAGGAAGGCGCCGAGGCGGTCTGGCCCGAGTTCATCGTCGGCTCAGGGCCGACGGGCTCGCAGCCGCACGGTCGCGCCGGTGACCGGAAAGTCGGGAAGCACGAGCTCGTCGTTGTCGACGCAGGCTGCTCGATCGGCGGGTACACGTCCGACTACACGCGCACGTTCGCGACCGGTCCGCTCGACCCGGAGCTGCGCGAAGCGTACGAAGTCGTGCAACTTGCCCAGGATGCGGCGCTGGGCGGCATCCGCGCCGGCATCTCGGGCGTGGAAGCGGACGCATTGGCCCGCAATGTGATTGACGCAAGCGACTTCAAGGGCGCGATGGGCCACGGCCTTGGTCACGGCCTCGGCCTGGACGTGCACGAGGATCCGCGTCTGTCGACCGAGTCGACCGACGTGCTCGCGCCCGGGAACGTCGTCACCGTTGAGCCGGGGGTCTACGTCGGCGGCCGGTTCGGCATCCGAATCGAGGACGACGTCGTCGTCACCGATCGCGGCATCGAGAACCTGACCGCGTTCCGGAAGGATCTCGTCGAAGTCGGATAGGCGTAGCTACCATCCGGCGCCGTGGCAGACACGGTCAACACGAACCAATTCAAGAACGGCATGCACATCGAGCTGGACGGCGCGCCGTGGCGCATCGTCGAGTTCCAGCACGTGAAACCGGGCAAGGGCGGCGCGTTCGTGCGCACGAAGCTGAAGGCGCTCGACTCCGGTGCCGTGGTCGACCGCACGTTCCGCGCCGGCGAGAAGTTCTCGCGGGTGCACACGGAGACGAAGAATGTGCAGTACCTGTACGACGACGGTGGCGACGTCCACTTCATGGACAGCGAGAGCTTCGAGCAGTTCTCGGTGCCGCACGCCGATCTCGAGGACGCGCTCCCGTTCATGCAGCCGAACGCGACCGTGCAGGTGCTCGTCGTGGACGGGAAGCCGTCGACCGTGCAGCTGCCCATGTCGGTCGAGCTCGCGGTCGTCGAGACCGAGCCCGGCGTGAAGGGCGACACCGTCTCCAACGTGACGAAGCCGGCGACGCTCGAGACCGGCGCCGTCGTGCAGGTGCCGCTGTTCGTGAACGTCGGCGACCGGCTCAAGGTCGATCCGCACGAACGCCGCTACATCAGCCGGGCGTAGACTTCTGAGCATGATCTGGCGCTCGCTCGTCGTGGCGGGCTATGTCGCCCTGGCGCTCATCTGCACCTTTGTCCTGCACGGCGGGACGTTCTTCCTCGTCTTCTTCATCGTCTGGGGAGGCGTCTGGCTCGTCTTCGGCCTCTTCTGGGGCTGGGCCGACCGCGCGCGGCAGTCGCTCCTGAAGCGCTAGGGCCAGACGTGGACGACGTGCCAGCTGCGGCCGGCGTCCGTTGTCTCGAGGAGACGGCGCTTTCCGTGCCACCGGTCGCGAGCACGACGAACCCGATGCCGTGCGGGAGTGCGTACGCCGACATGCCGAAGTCGACCTCCGGCTGCGCGACCTTCGGCAGCCCGACCCAGTGCGAGCCGCCGTCGCGCGTGACATAGAGCGTGCCGCGCGACTCCCAGATGAGCCCGAACCCTTCGCTCGCCATCGCGAGTCCCTGGGGGTAGCCGTACACGCCGATGCCGCCGTACGCGTTGCCCGTCGGCGGGGCGAAGGGCGTGTACGCGACGCGCTTCCAGCCGCGCGCGGTGAACCGGTAGACGGACTTGCCCTGGTCTCCCGTGCCTGCCTCGGTCGTACACAACGACCAGTTCGAGTACGGCGGATTGCTCGGCTGCTGCGCCATTCCTTGCGGGCAAGTCGAGAACATCGGCGGTCCGCCGGTCGTGGGGGCCCACGTCCTGCCGCCGGTCGCGCTCTGAAGGTTCTCGCCGTCGTCGAAGCGCGCGCTGAGCGTGCCCTCATACCAGCCGACGGAGACGACCGGTCGCGGTGTCCTCAGCGCGACCTTCCACGTCTTGCCGCCGTCGGTGGTCAGAGAGATGGTGCCTTGCGCCCGGCAGCCGAAGCTGCCACTGCTGCAGCTTTGCCAGCCGGTGCCTATCACCCCGTGGCGCGGGTCGCGGAACGCGATCGCGTTCGGAACCAGCGCGACTCGCGGGGGCGGTGCAACCGCAAGCACGATTCGATTGTCGAAGCTAGATGTGAACCCGCGGTAAGGTCTCCCACGTGCCGACCCTCGCCGACACCACCATTCGCCTGCTCGGACAGGAGCCGCTCGCCGGCCGGATGCCCGTCGCCGACCAGCTCCGGCTGGCCGAGATCCTCGATAAGGCCGGCTTCGCGTACCTCGAGGTCTCGGGCGGCGGCTGCTTCGACGCGGCCGTCAAACGCGGGATCGAAAGCCCCTGGGAGCGCATCCGCGCGCTGAAGGCGCGCGTGAAGACGCCGCTCGGGCTCGCGCTGCGCGGCCGGTTCCTTGTCGGCTCGCGCCCAGTCGATGCCGACTTCGCCCGCCGGTTCGTCGCCTCTGCCGCCGAGAACGGCATCGACGTCTTCCGGCTGCACGACCCGCTCAACGACGTCTCCAACCTCCGCGAGGCGGCCGAGGCGATCGCGGGAGCGGACCGCGACTTCGAGGCCGGGCTCGTCTACAGCCCCGGCCCGACCGGCGAGATCGACATCCTCATCGAGCGCGCGAAGGCGCTGCCGGAGCTCGGCGCGGTGCGCGTGCTGCTGCACGACCCGACCGGCTCGCTCCAGCCGCACAAGGCGGAGGACCTCGTGCACGCGCTCGCGGAAGCGAGCGGCCTGCCCGTCGGCATCTACGTCCAGGGCGCCGGCGGCAGCGCGCTGGCCGCGACGCTCAAGGCGGCGGAGGCCGGTGCGCAGCTGATCGCGTGCGCGATCTATCCGCTCGCCCTGTCGCTGCACCGCGTCTCCGGGGAGGCACTCGCGGAGGCACTCGCCGGCATGGGGCTCGACCCGGGCATCGACGTCGCCCGCCTGTGGGAGGCATCTGACCTCGTCGACGAGCACATCGGCGACGAGCCGGTGGCGCCGCTCGCGCCGCGCGTCGCCGTCCGCGCCGCGCAGCACGACGTTCCCGCCGGGCTCGTCGCAGGTCTCGACGCGACGTTGCGCGCGCAGGGTGCCGGCGACCGGCTCGAAGAAGTGCTCGAGGAGCTCGACCGCATCCGCGCAGAGGTCGGCTGGCCTCCACTGGCGGCGCCGATCGGCGGCGTGCTCGCCTCGCAGGCTCTTCTGAATGTGCTCGCCGCAAGCCGCTACCTCACCATCGTCGACGAGCTCCGCGCGCTCGTCTCCGGCCGCTTCGGCGTCCCACCCGGCCCGATCGACCCGGCGCTCGTGCGCGCGGTCGAGCTCACGAACGACCCCGACAGCGAAGAGGACGTCGCCCCTGGCCTGAGCGAGGTGCGCGAGAACGCAGAGGGAATGGCCGCGAGCGAGGAGGAGCTCCTGCTGCTCGGCCTGTTCGGCGAGGACGCCGAGCGGCTGCTGCTCGGGATCCGCGGCCGCGCGAGCGGCGAGACCGACGAGCTTGCCTCCGTGGACAAGGCGCGCGCCGAGCGCATCCGCGAGGTCGTCCGCATCGTGCAGGAGACCGGCATCGGGGAGATCACGATCGAAGAGGAGGGCATGCGCGTGTCGGTGCGCTCCACTCCCGAGCCCGCACCGACTTCGGATGCTCCGCTCGCGTTGCCGGACGTTCCTTCAGCGCCGACAGCGCGCCCGTCGAACGGCTACCACCGAGTCGAGTCGCCGATGGTCGGCACCTTCTACCGCGCCGCGCAGCCGGGCTCACCGCCGTTCGTCGAGATCGGCGACGTGGTCGCGCCCGGACAGACGCTCTGCATCCTCGAGGCGATGAAGCTCATGAACGAGGTGAAGGCCGACCTCGAGGGCGTCGTGCGCGCGATCGGCGTCGAGAACGCGCAGCCGGTCGAGTTCGGGCAGGTGCTCTTCGAGCTCGAGCCGCTCGCCGGCCGGCCCGTCGACGCCGTCTAATCGAGCCAGCCGCCGTAGCGCGCGAACTCGACGGCCGGGAAGCGCGCGTACGCCTCCTCGGCGCTCTCCGTGTCCCGTTCCGGCGAGGCGCCGTGCTTCGCGGCGACCGGATCCGTGACGTAGCCGCTCTCCCCCGGCGTCCCGACACGCTCTCCGGTCTCGTCGATCATCGTGTGCCGCTCGCGCGAGCCGACGCTGAGCACGACACACGGCCCGCCGATGATGGCGTGCGCGACGCCGGGAGGGCAATGCACGAAGTCCCACTGCTGCAACGGCCGCTCCTCGCCCTCGATCACGAGTGTCGCCGTCCCCGAGAGAACGAGGAAGTCCTCCTGGTCGGCCTCCCAGTGGTACATCGACATCGGCTCGTCCGGGCCCGAGGATCGTGATGCCGACTCCGAGCTGGTCGAAGAGGATGTCTCCGCTGAGGTTTGGCGAGCGTCCGCGCCCCGGCTTGTCCCGCCAGCGCGCCTCTTTCGCATTGACGACGAACCAGCCGTCGCCCTTGCACACGAGGCCGTACTCCGTCTGTTCGAGCGGGGCTTCCACGACCGGACCATAAACTCTCCCGCGTGTTCACCCGAGTCCTCGTAGCAAACCGTGGCGAGATCGCCGTGCGCGTCATTCGCGCGCTGCACGAGCTCGGCGTCGAGGCCGTGGCGGTGTACTCGACCGCCGACGAGGACGCGATGCACGTGCGCCTCGCCGACCGCTCCGTCCGCATCGGCCCGCCGTCCGCGGCAGAGAGCTACCTCAACATCCAGGCCGTCATCGCCGCGGCGATGACGACCGGCTGCGAGGCCATCCATCCCGGGTACGGCTTCCTCGCGGAGAACGATGAGTTCGTCCGCATGTGCGAGGACAACGACCTCGTCTTCGTCGGCCCGCCGGCGGACGTGATGGCACGGATGAGCGACAAGGCGCTCGCGAAGCAGGAGATGCGGGCAGCGGGCGTGCCGCTCGTTCCAGGCACCGAGGGGGCGACCGGCCCGGAAGAAGCGCGCGCGGCCGCCGACCAGCTCGGCTATCCCGTGTTGCTCAAGGCCGCGGCCGGCGGCGGCGGGAAGGGCATGCGGCTCGTGACCGAGCCGGACGAGCTGCACGACGCCTTCCAGCGCGCGGCCTCCGAGGCGCACGCTGCGTTCGGCGACGGGACGCTGTACGTCGAGAAGGCGATCACGCCCGCGCGTCACGTCGAGATCCAAGTCCTCTGCGACAACCACGGCACCGTGCTCACGTGCGGCGAGCGCGAGTGCTCGATCCAGCGGCGTCATCAGAAGCTGATCGAGGAGTCGCCGTCGCCCGCGCTCGACCCGGAGCTGCGCGAGGAGATGGAGGCTGCCGCCGAGCGCGCGTGCCGCCACATCGGCTACCGCAACGCGGGGACGTTCGAGTTTCTTGTCGGGCCTGACGGCGCGTTCTCGTTCATCGAGCTGAACGCGCGGCTCCAGGTCGAGCACCCGGTGACGGAGCTCGTCACATCGCTCGACATCGTCCGACAGCAGGTCCGGATCGCCGCCGGCGAGGCGCTCGAGCATGGCGGCCGCGTGTCGCGCGCGGGACACGCGATCGAGATGCGCATCAACGCCGAGGATCCGCGGCACGACTTCCGCCCGTCGCCCGGCACGCTCACGCGCTTCCGGCCGCCGCTCGGCCCGGGCGTGCGGGTCGACACTTTCATCGAGGAGGGCTCGGCGATCCCGCCGTATTACGACTCGCTGATCGCGAAGGTCATCGTCCGCGACAACACCCGCGAGCTCGCGATCGCACGGGCGCGGCGGGCGCTCGAGGAGCTCGAGATCGAGGGTGTGCCGACCACGCGCGACGTCCTGCACGAGATTCTCGGCAGCGAGGAGTTCCAGAGCGGCGAGTACTCGACGTCGTTCCTCGACGAAGTGCACCTTGCGACGGTGATCGCGTGAAGACGCTCGCTCCCGGGGTGAAGGTGACCGAGGGCGCGCTGACGCAGATCGTCGCCCGCGCCGTCGAAGGCGTTGACGGCGCGCGCGTGCGGCGGCCGCGGCGGAAGATCGGGATCGTCGTCGATGAGGGGCATGTGCGCGTGGATCTCGAGCTGGCGGTGCAGTACGGCAAGGTGCTGCCGGAGGTAGCGCGGGACGTGCAGCGGGAGGTCGCGGACGCGCTCGGGCGGATGTGCGACTTCACCGTGGACGCCGTTGACGTGGCCGTGGAGGAGCTCGAGTGACCTCCCGTCGCGAGGCTCGCCGCGCCGCCGTCTTCCTGCTCTATCAGTGGGACGTCACCGGCACGCCGCTCGGCTCCCTGTACGAGGGGGAGGTGGACGAGTACACACGTCAGGTGACCGAGGCCGTGGCTGCGCACGCGCCGGAGCTCGACGCGCGCATCACGGCGGCGTCGGACGAGTGGACGGCGGACCGGCTCGGCGCGGTCGAGCGGAACGTCTTGCGCGTCGCGCTCGAGGAGCTGGACGCGGGCGAAGTCCCCGACGAGGTCGTGCTCGACGAGGCGATCACCCTCACGAAGCGGTACGCATCCGACGATGCTGGGAGACTCGTGAACGGCATTCTTGGCAGGATCGTGAGAGAGAAGGCGGCATGACGGACGAATCCCTCAACCAGGCGGAAGAGCTGCTGGCGCGGCTCGAGGCCGCGCGCGACGAGCTCGACCGGCTCGGGAGCGACGAGAACGCGTCGCCGGAGCGGGCGCTCGAGATCCTCAGCGAGCTGTCCGAGCTGGCGAAGGCGGTCGAGGAGGAGCTGGAGCGCGCGAAGCGCGAGGCGGAGAGCGATGCCGCACAGTCCTGACGAGCTGCGTGCGCTCGTCGAGGACGAGCTCGACCGGCTGAAGTTGTGGCCCGAGCTGCACGGACAGGCCGAGTCGGCGCACTACGGCCTCGTCGCGATGGGCGGCAAGCGCGTCCGGCCCGTGATCTCGCTCGCGGTCGGCGAGGCGCTCGGCGCGCCGGTCGAGCAGGTGATGCCGGCGGCGCTCGCGATCGAGCTCGTGCACAACTTCTCGTTGATCCACGACGACCTGCCTGCGCTCGACGACGACGACGAGCGGCGCGGGAAGCCGAGCGTGTGGGCGGTCTATGGCGAGGGGACCGCGGTCCTCGCCGGCGACGCGCTGCTCACCGAGGCGTTCAGGCTCGCGTGCCGGTATCCGTCCGCGGACGCCGCGCGCGAGCTCTCGCAGTCGACGCTCGGGATGATCGGCGGCCAGTACCTCGACACGATGGTCCCCGACGCCGATCTCGCCGTCGTCCACCGCCTGAAGACCGGATGCCTCTTCTTCGCGTCGGTGGCAATGGCGTTGTGGGCCGCGGAGCTTCCGGAGGACCGGCAGGCGCCGTGGCGCTCGTTCGCGGACGAGCTCGGCCTGCTTTTCCAGATCGTCGACGACATTCTCGACGGCGACGGCTACGTCGCGCTGCACGGCGCCGAGGGCGCGCGTCGACTCGCGGACGAAGCGGCCGACAACGCGCGCGCCCGGCTCGGCGAGGTGGACGCCGACACGAGCGTGCTGCGCGAGATCGTCGACGGCCTCGCCGTTCGTACCGCGTGACGCTGCCGTCGGGCGACCAGTTCGAGCTGCGGCACGGCGCGCAGCGCGTGGTCGTCGTCGAGGTCGGCGGCGGGATCCGCGAGTGGGACGGAGTCCTCGACGGCTATCCGGTCGACCAGATGTGCAAGTCGGCGCGCGGACAGGTGCTGGCGCCGTGGCCGAACCGCCTCGACGGCGGACGGTACGAGTTCGACGGCGAGACCTACCAGGTGCCGCTGAATGAGCCGCCGCAGGCGATGCACGGGCTCGTCCGCTGGGCGAACTGGCGGCCGGTCGCGCGCGCGGAAGACCTCGTCGAGGTCGAGCACGTCCTCCACCCGCAGCCCGGCTATCCGTTCTCGCTGCGGTTGAGCGTCGAGTACCGGCTAGGCGCGGACGGGCTGACCGTGCGCACGTCGGCCGAGAACGTCGGCGACCGCGCGCTCCCGTTCGGCGTCGGGCATCACCCGTACATCGCGCGGCATGCCGACGAGGTCTTCGGCCCAGGGGAGAAGCACGACGAAGCCCATCCGTTCGCGGGCGAGATCCAGATCGGCGACGTCACCGTGTGGGCGGACGAGAACTGGAAGTGGGTGCAGCTCTACACCGGCGACGAGCGGCCGGACGTCGCGCGCCGCTGCATCGGCGTCGAGCCGATGACGTGCCGCCGTGACGCGTTCCAGACCGGGGAAGATGTCATCCTCCTCGAGCCCGGCGAGCACTGGGCCGGAACCTGGGGGATCGCTCCCTAGGTCCGCACCGCGACGTCGAGCGTCGCCAGGTACGACTTGCGCGCGGTGCGGTCGCCGATCCGCGCGCGGATGAGGTCGAAGAGCCGCTCGCGCGCCTGCTCCTCCTGCATGAGGTGGTCCGAGTACGTCCCGAGCACGTCGACGTACGCGTCGGCGGTGTACTCCATCTCCCATTCGTACCGGCGCTCGGCGACGACGCGGAAGAGGCCGCTCGCCTCCATCTCGGCGCCGAAGCCCGCGCTCCGCAAGCGGGAGCGTCGCCTTTCCGGTGCCGCACCCGATCTCGAGGACGCGCGAGCGTGGTCGCAACTCGGCGAGCGCAACGGCGTCGTCGATGAGCTCGTCGGGGTATCCCGGCCGCGCGCGCTCGTACAGCTCCGCCGCCCGGTCGAACGTCGCACGCCGTTCGCGCTTCACAGGCCGGCGAAGGCGGTGAGGACACGAAGCGGCAAGCGCTCCGTTCGGCGCAGCTGCGCCGGCAGCAGCGGGATGAGCCTGCGCATCGATCCGGCCGCCCCTGGGAGCGGGCGCCGAATGCCGTACTGCGCGCGCAGCTCCGCCGGCAGGAGCCCGGCCGTCTGTGCGGCGAGCAGGCGCAGCGCAGGACGGAACGGCAACGGCACGGGCGGCGAGAGCACCGTCGCGGCGACCGCGCGGGCGTCGTCGCCGACGCGAACCGTCCCGCTGTCGATGAGGTCGTGCTGGTACGAGCGAAACGCGGCGAGCGTGGGAGGGTGCACGTCGTCCGGAACGCCGAAGACATGCGCGACCACCTGCATCTGCTCGTAGAACTCGTCAGCCTCCGCCGGATCGAGACGCCGGACGTAGAGCTCGTACAGCGCGAGCCCGGTATCGACGAGTGTCGAGTGCACCCACAGCATCAGGTCGGGATCGGCCGCGGAGTAGGCACGCGCGTCTCGGAAACCGCGCACGCTCCGGTGTGCGTTCCGCGTGATCCCACCCATGCGATCGCCCTCGGCTTGCGTCCCGAACACGATCGTGTAGAGCGCCGCCATCGTGCGCGCCAGGCGGCGCCACGGTTCCTCGCCGTACCGCGAGTGGTCGACGATTCCCGCGGCGACGAGCGGATGCGCCGCCTGCATGAGCAGGGCGCGGGGCCCGCCGAGCATGAGGACGGACTCTCGCCCGATCCGGCGAATGGCGCTGTCGTCCGAGAAGTAGCCGTCCATGTACGACCTAGGTCTACCCTCAGACCATGAGAAAGCGCGTCGACGTCCTGCTCGTGGAGCGCGGCCTGGCCGAGTCCCGGACCCAGGCGCAGGCTTTCGTCCTTGCCGGCCTCGTCACCGGTCATGACAAGCCGGGCGAACAGGTGGACGAGGACGCCGATCTCGAGCTGAAGGCCCGGCCGCCGTTCGTCTCGCGCGGAGGGGAGAAGCTCGCGCACGCGCTCGACGCCTTCGGCATCGATCCGGCCGGCCTCGACTGCCTCGACGTCGGCGCGTCGACGGGCGGCTTCACCGACGTGCTCCTGCAGCGCGGAGCGGCGCGCGTGATCGCGCTGGACGTCGGCTACGGCCAGCTCCACCAGCGGCTGCGCGACGACGAGCGCGTCACGGTGCTCGAACGGACGAACGCACGGGCTTTGACCGAGGTGCCGTTCGCGCCGCAGCTCGTCGTCTGCGACGTCTCCTTCATCTCCGTCCGCGTGGCCCTGCCACCCGTGCTGCGCCTCGCAGCGCCCGGCTGGCGGGCCGTCGTGCTGGTCAAGCCGCAGTTCGAGGCCGGCCGCGCCGACGTGGGCAAGGGCGGCGTCGTGCGCGACGATGCAGTCCGCACGCGGGTCGTCCGCGAGGTGGCGGAAGCCGCGCTCGGCTGGAATGCGCGTACGATCGCGGTCGTAGACTCCGGGCTCCCCGGCCCGAAGGGCAACCGGGAGCTGTTCCTCCACCTCGCGCAGGCGAACCCCCCGACGCTTCCCGATGACCTCGACGAGCGAATTGCCGCAGCCGTCCAAGCCTGAGACGGTCGCCGTCGTCGCGCACGGCCGCATCGACGTCGGCCCGGCGGTCGAGCGCGTGCGCAGGGTCGCCGCGGAGGCCGGCGTGACGCTCGTCGACGAGCCCACGGACGCCGATGTGACCGTGGCGGTCGGCGGCGACGGAACGATCCTGCGCACGCTCGCGCGCCTGCTCGGCACCGACGTGCCGGTGATCGGCGTCAACTTCGGCCGCGTCGGCTTCCTCGCCTCGATCACGCCGGAGGCGCTGGAGCGCGACCTCACACGCGTCTTCGCCGGCGACTACCGCGTCCTCGAGCTGCCGACGCTCGACGTGAAGCTCGACGGCGAACAATACGTTGCAGTGAACGACGTCGTGACGACGAGTGCGACGCTTGGTCGCATGATCGAGCTGACGTATTCCGTCGGCGGCGAGGACCTCGGGACGATTCCCTGCGACGGGATGATCTGCTCCACGCCGTCGGGCTCGACCGCGTACAACCTCTCCAACGGCGGCCCGGTCCTCGTCCGGGGAGTCGACGCGATGGCGATCACGTTCATCGCCCCGCATTCGCTGCACGCGCGGCCGCTCGTGGTCCCGCGCGGCTCGCCGTTGACGGTCCGGAATGCGGCCGCCGACGTCAGCGTCTGCGTGCTCGTTGATGGCCGTCAGGTGGCACAGATGGAGTCCGGAGACGAGATCGTGATCGCGCTGGGCGCCCAGCGCAGCCTCCTCGCGACGCTGCCGGAGACGACCTTCTTCGGCCGCTACCGCGAGACGTTCGCCTAAACGGCCAATGGAGGGCGTCGGGGGCCCTCTCTACACTCGATCCCATGCTCCGTCGCCTGCGCATCGACAATCTCGTCCTCATCCGCACGGCCGAGCTCGAGCTTGCGCCGGGCCTGAACGCGATCACCGGGGAGACAGGAGCGGGGAAGACGATCCTCGCGCAGGCGGTCGGCCTGCTGCTCGGGACGAAGGCGGACGACTCGTTCGTCGGGCCGGCCGCGGACGAGGCATACGTCGAGGCGGAGCTGGACATTCCGGCCGAGCTGGACGAGCTGGCGGAGCTGCAACCCGAGGACGACGACGCGCTCGTCGTTGCGCGCCGCGTCTTCGCGGACGGACGGACCCGCGCGTATGCCTGGGGCCGTGCGGCAGCGCGCGAGGACGTCGCCGCCGCCGTCGAGCGCGTGATCGCGATGTCCGGGCAGTTCGAGCAGCGCCGCCTGGCGCGCCCGTCGTACCAGCTCGAGCTGCTCGACCGCTTTGCAGGGGTCGACCGCGAGCCGATGCGAACGGCATGGCGCGAGCTGCAGGCGGCCCGGCGCCGCCACGAGGAGCTGACCGCGAACGCTGCTGTCGTCGAAGCCCGGATCGCGGAGCTGCGCGCGCTCGCCGAGGACACGGAGGGGATGGAAGACGGGGATGAAGAGCAGCTGCGCGGCGACCGCGAGCGCCTGCGGCACGTGGCCGAGCTCGCGGCGGCCGCGTCCGCGGCCGTCAACGCGCTCACGCCCGACGAGGGCGAAGGAGCAGCAGGGCTCGTCGCGCTCGCCGAGCGGGCGGTCGCGCCGCTCGAACGGCTCGCGCCCGAGCTCCAGCGCGCCGGCGACGACCTGCGCGACGTCGAGCTCCGCCTGCGCGAGACCGCCTCCGAGCTGAGCTCGTTCCTCGCCTCGCTCGAGGCCGAGCCGGGCCGGCTGGAGGAGCTCGAGGCCGGGCTCGACCGGATCGCCGAGGCGAAGCGTCGGTTCCGCGTCGCCACGTACGAGACGCTCATGCAGCGCGCGGCGGAGGCGCGCGAGGAGCTGGCGGCGCTCGACGGAGGCGTCGATCCGGCCGCGGCGGCCGCGGCAGCGCTCGAGGCTGCGGACACACGCGTCCACGATCTCGCCATCGAGCTGCGCGCGGAGCGGAACGCGGCGTCGCCGGCGTTCGCGGACGCCGTTGCGGTCGAGCTGCACGACGTCGGCATGGGCGAGGGCGAGTTCGTCTGCGAGATGCGCGAGCGGGAGATAGGGGCGACGGGCGCGGACGAGGCGGTCTTCCTCATCCGCCCGAACGCCGGAATGCCGTTCGGCCCCGTCGCCGACACCGCCTCGGGCGGCGAGCTGTCGCGCATCGCGCTCGCGATCGCGGCGGTCGCGGGCGGCGAGACGCTCGTGTTCGACGAGATCGACGCCGGCATCGGCGGGGAGACGGCCAATGCAGTCGGCCGGGTGCTCCGGCGGCTCGCGGAGCGGGCGCAGGTCATAACCATCACCCACCTGCCGCAGATCGCGGCCGTCGCCGACCGGCACTTCCGGGTGGAGAAGATCCCGGGCGACCCGACGCACACGCGGATCGAGCAGCTGGGCGAGGACGAGCGCAAGGTGGAGCTCGAGCGGATGCTCGGCGGGCAGGAGTTCCTTGCCACGGTACGCAGCTGAGCGCGTCCTGCTCGCCCCGGTCGAGGACGTCTGGGCGTTCGTCGCCGAGCCGTACCACCTGTCCGACTGGTGGCCGGGCATCTCGGGCGTCGAGCCAGACCGGCGCGGGCTCGCGGCAGGCGCGCGGTGGAAGGTGCAGGGGCCGAGCTATCTCCGGAAGCCGGAGACACCGGCCGTGCTCCTCGTCCGTGCCGTCGAACCGCGGCGTCTGTTCGCCTTCGAGCTCCTCAGCGAGCACCTGGTCGCAGAGCTCGCCCTCCGTCCAGTCGATGCTCGCCGCACAGAGGCTGCCCTCACCGTCGAATTCGCCTGGTGGAACATCTTCCGCGGCACGCTCCCGAAGGAGGCGCTCACGCGGCTGTACGACCTCGTCCAGACCGCGGCGGAGCGCTGACCTCCACTACTGCTACCCTCAAATCCCGTGAGCGCACGGGCCCCGAAGTACGTCTTTGTCACCGGGGGAGTTGTCTCCGCGCTCGGGAAGGGAATCGTCGCCGCCTCGCTCGGCCGGCTGCTCAAAGCCAGAGGCCTGCGCGTCCAGCTCCAGAAGTTCGATCCGTACCTGAACGTCGACCCCGGGACGATGAGCCCGTTCCAGCACGGCGAGGTCTACGTCACCGAGGACGGCGCCGAGACCGACCTCGACATCGGCCATTACGAGCGGTTCGTGGACGAGAACTTCCTCCGCAACGCGAGCCACAGCGCGGGCGCGATCTGGGACGCCGTCCTCCGCAAAGAGCGGAAGGGCGACTTCCTCGGCGCGACCGTGCAGGTCATCCCGCACATCACGAACGAGATCAAGGCGCGCATCCGCCGCGCAGCCGAGGCGGCGCCGACCGACGTCGTCATCTCCGAGATCGGCGGCACGGTCGGCGACATCGAGTCGCTGCCGTTCCTCGAGGCGATCCGCCAGTTCCGGCGTGAGGTCGGCCAGGAGAACGTCGTCTACGTCCACGTCACGCTCGTCCCGTTCATCGAGGCGGCCGGCGAGCTGAAGACGAAGCCGACTCAGCACTCGGTGAACGAGCTGCGCCGCATCGGTATCCATCCCGACGTCATCGTCTGCCGCTCGCACGAGGAATTGTCGCGGGATATCCGCGACAAGATCGCTCTCTTCGCCGACGTCGATCCCGGCGCGGTGATCGCATGTCCCGACGTCCGCGACGTCTATCTCGTTCCCTCCGTGCTGAAGGAGGAGGGGTTCGACGGGCTCGTGTGCGACAAGCTGAACCTCGAGGTTCCGGAGGCCGATCTCGGCGAGTGGGACGAGCTCACACGGCGCATCGACGAGCAGCACGAGCTCGTGGAGATCGCGCTCGTCGGCAAGTACGTGAAGCTCCACGACGCGTACCTCTCGGTGCACGAGGCCCTCAAGCACGCCGGCCTGCACAACGGGTGCCGCGTGCACGTGCAATGGCTCGACGCCGAGAACATGTCGTACGACGAGACCGCGGAGATGCTCGACGGTGTCGACGGCGTGCTCGTCCCCGGCGGCTTCGGCTCGCGCGGCTGGGAGGGAAAGATCCTCGCGTGCCAGGTTGCTCGCGAGCGCGGCATCCCGTATCTCGGCATCTGTCTCGGCATGCACGTCGCCGTCTCCGAGTTCGCGCGGCACGTCGTCGGCCTCGACGGCGCCAACTCGACGGAGATGGACCCGGAGACGCCGTTCCCGGTCATCGACCTGCTGCCGGAGCAGAAGGGCATCGAGGACCTCGGCGGGACGATGCGCCTCGGCGCGCAGGCGGTCGAGGTGGCAGAGGGAACGCAGGCCCGCGAGCTGTACGGCGACGCGGTCATCTTCGAACGCCACCGTCACCGGTACGAGGTCAACAACCACTACCGCGAGCAGCTCACCGACGCGGGGCTTGTCGTCAGCGGCACGTTCGACGGCGGACGCCTCGTGGAGATCGTCGAGCTGCCCGGCCATCCGTGGTTCGTTGCGAGCCAGTTCCATCCCGAGTTCAAGTCGCGGCCCACGCGACCGGCGCCGCTCTTCCGCGGCTTCGTCGGCGCCGCGCTCTCCCGCGCGCGTTCGCGTCAGACCCAGCGCGTCGCCGCTTGACGGAGGTCGTCGACCTTTTCCTCGAGCTCGCTGCGATCGCGAGCCCGCCCGGCGAAGAGCGCGCGGTCGCCGACGTCGTCACGCGCTACCTGCGCGACCTCGGTCTCGACTCCGACGAGGACGACTTCGGGAACGTCTACGCGCGGATCGAGCCGACGGCAGAGGGAAAGCCGCTTTTCTTCTGCGCGCACCTCGACACGGTGCCGCCCGACGGCAGGCTCGAGCCCGTCCTCAGCGAGGACGGCGTCATTCGCAACGCGGGTGGGACGATCCTCGGCGCCGACAACAAGTCTGCGGTCGTCACGATGCTCGAGGGCGCGCGGCGCGTGCTCGCCGAGGGCCGCCCGCACGGCGGCATTGAGCTGCTGTTCACGATGCAGGAGGAGATCGGCCTGCTCGGCGCCGCCGCGTTCGACCACACGCGGCTGCACGCACAGCTCGGCTACGTCTACGACCAGGCAGCCCCGATCGGGGAGATCATCCTCGGCGCTCCGTGGGCGCAGGGCATCGAGGTCACCTTCCACGGCCGCGCCTCGCACTCGGGGATGTTCCCCGAGGAAGGCCGCTCCGCGATCCAGGCGGCGGCGAAGGCGATCGCCGATCTACGACTCGGCCGCGTCGACGACGAGACGACGGCCAATGTCGGCGTCATCTCCGGCGGGACGGCCGGGAACATCGTTCCCGAGTGGTGCACGTTCCTCGCGGAAGCGCGCTGTCATGACGAGCGGAAGCTGAACGACATCGTGCAGGAGATGCTGGACGCGTTCACGTTTGCGGCCACGGCGACCGAATGCGAGGTCTCCACGGCCTTGAAGAAGACGTATCGCGGCTATCGCTTCGCGAAGAGCGACGACGTCGTGCGCCTCGCAGCGGACGCACTCGAGCGTTGCGGGCACACGGTGAGCTACGCGCTCTCGGGCGGCGCCGCCGACGCGAACTCGTTCAACGAGCGTGGGCTGCGCTGCGTCAACCTCGCGAACGGCATGACCGACATCCACACGCCGAACGAGCGGATTTCCGTCGCCGACCTCGAGGGGATGGTCGACGTCACGCTCGCGCTCGTCGAGACCGCTCGTGCAGCCTGACTCGTCCGAGATCGTGTGGCAGGGAAAGCTCCTCGCGGTCACCGTCGAGCGCTGGGGCGAGCACGAGCGCGAGATCGTTGAGCACCCGGGCGCGGTCGCGATCGTGGCCGTCGACACCGAGGGTGAGATGGCGTTCGTCCGCCAGGTGCGCGAGGCGACCCGGGGACGCCTGCTGGAGATCCCCGCCGGAACGTGCGAGCCCGGGGAGGAGCCGCTCGTCACGGCGAAGCGTGAGCTGCACGAGGAGTGCGGCCTCACCGGTGGCGAGTGGAGCGACCTCGGCGCCTTCTGGACGACGCCCGGCTTCTCGCGTGAATACATGCACGTCTTTCTCGCGGAAGGCGTCGAGCGTGGCGAGTCCGCGCCCGAGCCTGACGAGGAGCTCGAGATCGTTCGTTACCGGGCGGCCGACGTCGTTGCCCTCATCCCCGAGCTCGAGGACGCGAAGACGCTCGCCGGCCTGCTGCTCTACCTCACCAGCCGCGCCACGACGCACGGGAGATGAAGAGCCCGTGCGCGCCGGCCGTGCACGTGAGGCCGGTGCGGCGTGACGTGCACGTGATCGCGCCCGTGTGCCATGTGCTGCCGTAGGCGAGAATCTGGTACCGCGGCGGGCCGAGGATGATGCCGCCGGAGCACCTCGGCGTTCCTCGTTCGGTCGGGGAGAGCTCGAAACCGTGCCAGTCGAGTGAGGCTCGCGCCTGGCACCGGCGCTTGAGCTGCGTCGCGTAGGCGGCTTGCGCGATCTGGCAGCGCAAGGCGCCGTGCGCGGCGTAGCAGTCGATGTTCTTGCTCGGAGTCCTGATTCCGGGCGCAACGGCGAGGATGACAGCGACGAGGAGGTGCACAGGCGGTATTGTCACGCGCCGTGCGGATCGGCGTCGCCAGAGAGATCAAGACCGATGAGTACCGGGTCGCGCTGACGCCGGCGGGCGCGCGCGAGCTCGTGCTCAAGGGACACGACGTCCTGATCGAGACGACCGCCGGCGACGGCAGCTCGTTCCCGGATTCGGACTACGAGCGCGCGGGCGCGGAGATCGTGTCGGTCGACGACGTCTGGAATCGCGCCGAGCTGCTGTTAAAGGTGAAGGAGCCGATCGCGGCCGAGTACCGGCGCCTGCGCGAGGGGCTCGTCCTCTTCACGTATCTGCACATCGCCGCCGACGCGCCGCTCACGCATGCACTCGCCGACAGCGGGATCGTGGCCGTCGCGTACGAGACCGTCGAGACCGACGACCGCCGGCTGCCGCTGCTCGCGCCGATGAGCGAGATCGCCGGACGTCTCGCCGCCCAGGCGGGGGCGCATTTCCTCGAGAAGCCGCTTGGCGGCCGCGGCGTCCTGCTCGGAGGCGTGCCCGGCGTCGCGCCCGGACGCGTGCTCGTGCTCGGCGGCGGGATCGTGGGCTACAACTCCGCGATCATCGCGCTCGGGCTCGGCGCACAGGTGACGATCCTCGAGCGGTCGATCGACCGCATGCGGCACCTGGACGAGATCCTCTCCGGCCGCGTGAGCCTCGTCATGTCGTCGACGCTGCAGATCGAGTCGTCGATCGCGGACGCGGACGTCGTGATCGGCGCCGTTCTCATTCCCGGCGCTCGCGCTCCGAAGCTCGTCACACGCGCCATGCTGAAGGAGATGAAGCCGGGTGCGGTGATCGTCGACGTCGCGATCGACCAGGGCGGCTGCTTCGAGACGTCACATCCAACGACGCACACCGATCCGGTGTACACGGTCGACGGCATCCTCCACTACTGCGTGGCGAACATGCCGGGCGGCGTGCCGATCACGTCGACGAAGGCGCTGACGAACGCGACGCTCCCGTACGTCGAGGAGATCGCGGACAATGGGCTCGCCCGCGCCGTCGCTCGCGACCGCTCGCTCGCACGCGGCGTGAACGTGGTCGAAGGGAAGATCGTCTACGAGGCGGTGGCCGAGGCGCACGACCTCGAGTTCACGCCGCTCGAGGACGTCCTCCCGCTCGCGCCTGCCTAAGCCCTAGGTCTTCGGGGTCGCGTCCGGCTTCTTGGGCGGCGCGAGGCGAACGACGAGCCACGTGATGCCCGCAGCCACGCCGATCACGGAGGCGATGAAGACGACGAATCCCACTAGGCCGAGGGCGGTGTGCATGGCAAACCTAGAATAGCCCCATGCCACGAGCGTGCGTGATCGTCCTCGATGCCGTCGGTGCGGGAGCACTTCCCGACGCCGCGACCTACGGGGACGAGGGCTCGGACACGCTCGGGAACGTCGCCAAGGCTGTCGGAGGCCTCGATCTGCCGAACATGGAGGCCCTCGGGCTCGGCAACGTCGAGCCGCTGGAAGGCTGCCCGCCGCAACCCGGCGCGCCTGCGGTCGCCGGTCGGCTGGTCGAGCGCTCGAAGGGCAAGGACACGACCACGGGGCACTGGGAGATGATGGGCATCGTCACCGCCCAGGCCTTCCCGACGTATCCGCACGGGTTCCCGCACGACGTCATCGACCCGTTCATGCACAAGACGGGTCGCGGTGTGATCGGGAACAAGGCAGCATCCGGGACGGAGATCATCCAGGAGCTCGGCGAGGAGCATCAGAAGACGGGCAAGTGGATCGTGTACACGTCGGCGGACTCCGTCTTCCAGGTCGCGGCGCACGAGGAGACCGTCCCGCTGGAGGAGCTGTACCAGGCCTGCCGGGACGCGCGCGAGATCCTCACCGGCAAGGACGCGGTCGGCCGCGTCATCGCGCGGCCGTTCATCGGCGAGCCGGGCAACTACACACGCACGCCGAACCGGCACGACTTCTCGCTCGTCCCGCGCAAGCCGAACTATCTGACGCTCGTGCGCGAGTCCGGTATGAAGGTGCACGGCGTCGGCAAGATCGGTGACATCTTCGCCAACCAGGACATCGACGAGTCGAACCCGACGAAGTCGAACATCGACGGCATCCAGGTCACGGAGAAACTCCTGCAGGAGCTGGACGAGGGCTTCGTCTTCGTCAATCTCGTCGAGACCGACATGTTGTGGGGGCATCGGAACGACCCGGTGAACTTCCACCGCTGCCTCCAGGACTTCGACCGCCGCCTGCCCGACCTGCTCGAGGCGCTGCGCCCCGGCGACTTGCTCATCGTCACCTCCGACCACGGTTGCGATCCGACCACGCCGTCGACGGATCACTCGCGCGAGCACGCGATGCTGCTTGCGTACGTCGCCGGCCGCAACGCGTCCGGGCGCGTTCACGAAGGCGAGTTCGCCGATGTCGGCGCGACGGTGAACGCGTGGCTGAAGGGCAACGCCCCGTCGCGCGGCATCCCGGGCCAGCCGATCCTGCAGCCTTGAGCCCGTTGAACGACCCGGAGTGTGTCCGGGACGAATACGCCGATGAATCGCGCTTCGCGGTCCGCGCAGGCGCATGGGGCCGCTCCACCGGCCCGAACGCGATCTCGATGAGCCGGGAAGCCGTCGCGGAGGTCGCACCGTTGCGCGTCCTCGAGGTCGGCTGCGGCCGCGGCGAGACCGCGGAGTGGATCGCACGAGAAACGGGCGCGGAGGTCATCGCGCTGGACCAGTCGGAGCGCATGGTCGAGCTGACGCGCGCTCGTGGCATCGACGCTCGCCTCGGCGACGTTCAGGAGCTTCCGTTCGAGGACGAGACGTTCGACTGCGTCGTCGCGGCGTGGATGCTCTATCACGTCGCCGACCTCGATCGCGGCCTTGCGGAGATCGCCCGAGTCCTTCGTCCCAGCGGCCGGCTCGTCGCAGTCACGAACTCGAAGCGACACAGCCAGGAGCTCAAGGCGCTGATCGGTGTGCGTGGGGAAAGCACGTTCAGCGCCGAGAACGGCGAGGAGAGCCTGCTCCGGCACTTCGCCGAGGTAGAGCGACGCGACGCCGACGGATACGCGATCTTCGAGCCGGACGAGGTGATCGCGTACGTCGAGGCATCGGCCAATCTCTGGGGCACACGTCCTCTTCCAGCGCTCGACGCGCCGATTCGCGTCACGAAGGCTCCGGCCATCTTCGTGGCCAGGAAATGAGCATCCCGGAGGTCATCGAGCGCAAGCGCGACGGCGGCGAGCTCACCCAGGGCGAGATCGACGAGCTCATCCTCGGCGACGTCCCCGACTACCAGCTCGCCGCGTTCTGCATGGCCGTGTACTTCCGCGGGATGTCGAGCCGCGAGACGTTCGCGCTCACGGACGCGATGGTGCGCAGCGGGGAGCAGATCCGTATCGGCGAGGCGCTCGGCCGACGTGTCGTCGACAAGCACTCGACGGGCGGCGTGGGGGACAAGGCAACGCTCGCCGTCGGTCCGATCGTCGCCGCGTGCGGCGTCCCGTTCGGGAAGATGAGCGGCCGCGGGCTCGGTCACACAGGCGGCACCCTCGACAAGCTCGAGGCGATACCGGGCTTTCGCGTCGAGCTGTCCACTGATGAGTTCATCGCGCAGGTCCGCGACATCGGCATCGCGGTCGTCGGGCAGACCGCGAACCTCGTGCCCGCGGACAAGAAGCTGTACGGGCTCCGCGACGTAACGGCGACCGTCGACAGCGTGCCGCTGATCGCGTCCAGCATCATGTCGAAGAAGATCGCCTCCGGCGCGGACGCGATCGTGCTCGACGTGAAAGTCGGCGACGGCGCATTCATGAAGTCGGTCGCCGACGCGCGCGTGCTCGCCGAGGCCATGATCGCGCTCGGGCGGGAAGCGGGCCGCGACGTCGTCTGCGAGCTGACGGACATGAGCCAGCCGCTCGGACAAACGGTGGGCAACGCGCTCGAGGTCCGGGAAGCGCTCGCGACGATCCGGGGAGAAGGCCCCGCGGACCTGACCGAGCTCGTGCTCGCGTCGTGCGCGCACCTCCTCGCACTCTCCGACCTCGGTGTCGACGAGGCGGAGGGGCGCCGACTGGCCGAGCAGTCGGTCGCCGACGGATCGGCAGTCGCTGCGTACGAGCGGTGGGTGCGGGCTCAGGGCGGCGATCCGGACGAGGCGACGCTGCCGAAGGCGCCGTTCATTCGCGAGGTCTTCGCCTCCCGCGACGGCCACGTACAGCGCGTCGCCGCGTTGCCGATCGGCCTCGCCGCGCTGCATCTCGGCGCGGGACGACGGACGAAGGACGATCCGGTCGACCACGCCGTCGGTGTCGTCTGCCGCAAGAAGCGCGGCGACGAAGTGGAGGAGGGAGAGCCGCTCGCCGAGATCCACGCCGCCGACGAGGCGACGGCCGCGGAGGCGGCCGACACAGTGCACGGCGCATACCTGCTCGGCGACGAGCCGCCGGCCACCGTTCCGATCGTGCTCGAGACCATTGCCTGAGCTCCCCGAGGTCGAGACCGAGCGCGGGCGCCTCGCCGCCGTCGTCGAGGGGAAGCGGATCGCATCGGCGCGCATCGACGACACGCGTCTGACCCGGCCGGAAGACCCGCAGCTCGTCGCAGGCGTCCTGACCGGCGATCGCATCGTCGCGGTCGACCGGCGCGGCAAATACATCGTCGTTCGGCTCGAGAGCGGGCACGTGCTCCTCGTGCACCTGCGCATGACGGGCGGCTTTCGCTACGCGCCGGCGAGCCACGAGCGCGCCGTGCTTGAGCTCGAGGACGGCAGCCGCGTCGCCTACCGTGACACGCGGCGCTTCGGAACGTGGCTGCTCGCCGAGGAGGACGAGGCGGAGCGTCTCCTGGAGATCAAGAACGGCCCCGAGCCGCTCGGTCGCGGCTTTACGAACGCATTCCTCGCTGCGCGCCTTGCCGGCAGGCGGGCGCCGCTGAAGGCCGCCGTCCTCGACCAGCGCACCGTCGCCGGCCTCGGGAACATCTACGCGGACGAGGCGCTCTGGCACGCGCGACTCAACCCGCTTCGCCCGGCCGGCGAGCTCGACTCCGAGGAGATCGCGGCGCTGCGCGACGGGATCCGCAAGGCACTCCGCCTGGGCATCCGCCGTCAAGGCGCCGATCTCGGCGACGGCGCCTACGCCGGCGGCCGGATGCAGGACGAGTTCCGCGCGTACGGCCGCGACGGCGAGCCGTGCGACCGCTGCGGGACGCTCATCGTCAAGACCCGCGCCGGCGGGCGCGGCACATGGTTCTGCCCGACGTGTCAGGCGGCGAGCAGCTCGGCGAGCCGGCCGTCACGGTCGAGACGCCACAGCTCGGTGTAGCCGCCGATCGGCCGGCCGTCGATCAAGATCTGCGGGACCGTCCAGCCGCCCGTGAGCTCGTGCAGCTTCTGGCGGAACGCGGGATCGTCGTCGAGAAGGATCTCCTCATACGGGAGCCCGCGGGCGTCGAGAAGCGTCTTCGCCCGCACGCAGTACCCGCACCAGGTCGTTGAGTACATCTGAATTCGAGCCACACCTGCTTCAACGAACAAGGGCGGCCGCGCGTTCCCCGACCGGGAGCGAGACACGGAACGTCGTGCCGTCGCGTGTGCTCTGGACGTCGATCGTACCGCGGTGCGCATCGACGATCGCCTTCGTGATCGTCAGGCCGAGCCCCGTTCCGGGAACCGCGCGCACGTTCGCCTCGTGACTGCGGAAGAACGGGTCGAACAGCCGCTCGCGATCGCCGTCGGCGATGCCGTCGCCCGTGTCGGTGATCTCGAACACGGCGTCGCTCTCGTGGCGCCCGGCGCGGACGGTGACGCGACCGCCCTGCGGCGTGAACTTGATCGCGTTCGAAATGAGGTTGTCGAGCATCTGCGCGAGCCGCGTGGGATCTCCCTCGACCGTGACCGGGTCGCCGTGCTCGAGCCGGACGATGATGCCGCGCGCGTCTGCGGCCGGCCGCGCCGACTCGACTGCGTTGGCGGCGAGCGCGTCGCCGTCGACCTCCACGAGCTCGAGCGCGAGTGGGCCGCGCTCGGCCTCCGCCACGAGCAGGAGATCGCCGACGAGGTCGACGAGGCGGTTCGTGCTGCGCTGGACCACTGCGAGATACGCGGCCTGCTCGGAGGTCAATCCTCCGGCGTCGCCGTCGGCGATCAACTCGACGTAGCCGATGATCGACGTCAGCGGCGTGCGCAGCTCGTGCGAGACGACTGCGACGAACTCGTCGCGCAGCCGGATCAGCTCCTCGGAACGCACGGCGTTGTCCCGGTCGATGCGCCCGGAGCGGCGCTCGAGCTCGAACAGCCAGATGAGCAGCACGACGAGGAGGCCTGCGCCTATCGCCGCGATGATGAGAGCGAAGCGCGCCGAAGGATTGATCCGGCGGATCTCGCCCGCCTGCCGCGAGAGCTCGGTTTCGATCTGCCGGTTGAACGTCGCGGCATGTCGCGGCGTCGCGAGATAGGCGACGTACGCAGTATCAAGCCGCCGCCCCTCGCCGGCGTCGTGGGCGGCCACGTTGCGGAAGGCGGCAACGACGTCGCTTCGCTTCCCTTCGAGCACCGCGGTCTGGAGCTCCTGGGTGCGAATGGTCTGGCGTTCGGTCGCCGCGGCGTGATGGAGCCTGAACGCCCCAAGCCCCACCGCGGCGAAGGTGAGGAGGAGCGCTGCGGAGATGAAGGCGTAGGCGAGCTTCTGCACGTTCCTCCAGCTTACGCAGACCTGTCCCATCCGTACACTCGAACGATGGCCGGTCGCACGTACAAGACGGAGGCGGTCGTGCTCCGCTCGATCCGCTTCGGCGAGGCCGACCGCGTGCTGCACCTGTACACGCTCGATCGAGGACGCGTGGGCGCGGTGGCGAAGGGCGTTCGCAAGACGACGTCGCGCTTCGGCGCGCGGCTGGAGCCGCTCTCGCACGTCGAGCTGATGCTCCATCAGGGCTCGGGCGAGCTGCAGACCGTCACCGGCGTGCACCTCGTCAACCCGCACAGTGACGTTCGCGAGGACTACTACCGGCTTTCGGTCGGGCTGATCGGGGCGGAGGCGATGCTGCGCCTGTTCAGCGAGCAGGAGGCGAACCCGCGCGCGTTCACCGCCTTGACGCGTTTCCTCGATCTCCTCGACGAAGCGCCGAACTCGACGCAGCGGCCGGCGCTCGATCCGCTCGCGCTCTCGTTCCAGCTCAAGCTCCTGTGGCTGTCGGGTTACCTCCCGCACCTGACGAGCTGTGCCGAGTGCGGCGCGGCCGACGCGGCGCTCGTCGGCTACTCGCCGCGTGCCGGCGGTGCCGTGTGCGCAGCGTGCGCGGCACAGTCGGAGGCGATTGCGCTCAGCACGGCGGGCATCCGGTCGATCGAGACGCTGCTCACGAGCCCGCTGGCCGACGCCGGTGCCGCCGGAATGAACGAGCGGTCGGCCCGCGACGCGCTGCGTCTCGTCCAGGCGTCGTACGAGTACCACGGCGGCTTCCGCCTCAAGACACTCTCGGCGTGAGGCGCGACCTCGGCGACGGGTACGAGCTCGACGACGACCGCGACCGGGTCGACGTCGACGCAGTGCACGCGTATCTCTCCGGCGAGGCGTACTGGGCGAAGGGGCGCCCGCGCACGGAGGTGGAGCGCCTCGTGCGCGAGTCGCAGCGAGTCGTCGGCCTGTACAAGGACGGCGCGCAGATCGGCTACTGCCGAGCGATGAGCGACGGCGTGTCGTTCGCGTACCTCGCCGATGTGTACGTCCTGCCGGAGCATCGCGGCCGGGGGCTCGGCCTGGAGCTCGTGCGCGAGATGGTCGAGCGCGGCCCTTACGCCGACCGGAAGTGGATCCTGCACACGCGTGACATGCACGCGCTGTACGCGAAGCTCGCCTTCGGCGCGCCCGGCGAGCGGCTGATGGAACGCGACCCTACGAAGCGCTGAAGACTCTGAAGTGCAGCGAGCCCTGCTCGCAGACCGGCGTCGGCGGCTGAATCGGCGCGTCGAGCGTGCCGCCGCCCTGTGCGGTGACGCGCAGCACCGTCGCAGTCGGCTGGCACTGGCCGGTCGTCGAGTCTCCGGTGCCGTTCACGTCCGGTGAGAAGCGCGCCTCGGCGACCGCGGAGCCGCCGTGCTGGAGCGAGACCTTCGGCGGGCTTGCCGGCGCCGGAGGCTCCGCTGAAGCCGACGTCGCCAGCGCGCCCCCGGTCGTGCCGAGGAGCTGCACCTGCGGGATGCCGGACACGTAGCAGGGCGTCGCCCCCGTGTTCGTCAGCGTCAGCTTGTAGGAGATCTGGCCGGCGCCTGGACTGCCGGGCACGACGTCGAAGCTTCCCTGGAGGCTGCCTGCCGCGCAGGGCGCGGAGGCGGCGGTCGTGGTCGTCGTTCCCGCTGCGGTCGTCGTGACGGTGACCGTCCGCACGTGGGTGACGGTCTGCGTGACGGTTTGCGTGGTCGTGCCGCCGCAACCGGCGAGCGCGAGCACGGCGAGGATGACGACTGCGGGTCTCACGCCTTGGGAGTTCGCCACGGTTTGTCCAGTGCCTCCTCGAGCCAGACGCGGACGCCGCCGATCGGCAGCCGCTCCTGCGCGAGCGAGTCGCGGTCGCGGACGGTTACGGTGTCGTCCTCGAGCGTCTGGTCGTCGATCGTGAACGCGAACGGCGTGCCGATCTCGTCCTGGCGGCGATAGCGGCGCCCGATCTGCCCGCCGTCGTCGTACTCGACCATGTGCTGCTTCCGCAGCTCTTCGTGGAGCCCGCGCGCCTTCTCGACCATGTCCGCATTGCGCGGGATGAGGGGCAGGATGGCCGCTTTCACCGGAGCGATCGCCGGATGAAGGCGCAGCACGGTGCGGTCGCGCTCGGCCACGACTTCCTCGTCGTATGCGTCGACGAGCATCGCGACGAAGATTCGCTCGATGCTCACCGCCGGCTCGATCACGTACGGCGTGTAGCGCTCGCTGTCGTCGCCGACGAACTCGAGCTTCGTCCCCGAGTGCTGCGTGTGCTGCGTGAGGTCGAAGTCGCCGCGGTTGGCGACGCCCTCGAGCTCGGACCAGCCGATCGGGTAGAGGTACTCGATGTCGGTGGTGCCGCTCGAGTAGTGCGAGCGCTCCTCGGCCGAGTGCTCCCGCTTGCGCAGCATGCTCTCGCGCAGGCCGTACTTCAGATACCAGTTGAAGCGCTCGTCGACCCAGTAGCGGTACCAGCGCTCGGCGTCCGCCGGAGGCACGAAGAACTCCATCTCCATCTGTTCGAACTCACGGACGCGGAAGAGGAAGTTCCCGGGCGTGATCTCGTTCCGGAACGACTTGCCCACCTGCGCGATGCCGAACGGCGGCTTGCGCCGGGCGAGCTGGAGCACGTTCTTGAAGTTGACGAAGATGCCCTGCGCCGTTTCGGGGCGCAGGTACGCGGTCGAGCTCTCGCCCTCGAGCGCACCGACCTGCGTCTTGAACATGAGGTTGAACTGGCGCGCCTCGGTGAGGTCGCAGTCGGGCGTCTCGCCCGGATGCTTGGACGGCCTACGGCCGCAGCTCGCCTGGTCGATCTGGTCGGCGCGAAAGCGCAGCTTGCAGGTACGGCAGTCGACGAGTGGGTCGGTGAAGCCGCCGACGTGACCCGACGCCTCCCAGACACGCGGGTTGAGGATGATCGCCGAGTCGAGCGCCACGATGTCGTCCCGCTCCTGGACCATCGCCTGGAACCAGAGCGAGCGGATGTTGTTCTTCGTCAGGACGCCGTAGTGGCCGTAGTCGTACGTCGACCCCATCCCGCCGTAGATCTCGGAGGAGGGGAAGACGAAGCCGCGCCGCCGCGAGAGCGACACGATCTTGTCCATGGTGACGTCGGCCATCGGTGCGACCTTAGCGGGCTAGGCTGCGCGGGTGCCGGGCATCCCCGTCGAGCTGCACGTCGTCTCCGACGCGACCGGCGAGACGGCGGCGCGCCTCGTGCAGGCGCTCGAGGCGCAGTTCCCGGAGCAGGAGTTCGTCGAGATCAGGCACCCGCGCGTCGAGTCCGAGGACGACCTCCAGCTCGCCGTGAACAGGATGCGCGGACGGCCCGCCGTCGTCGTGTACACGCTCGTGAAGCCGGAGCTGCGCGAGGCGATGCGGACGCTGTGCCGGCGCGCAAAGCTCCATTACTGCGACCTGCTCGGCCAGCCGATCGAAGCGGTCGCCCGTGTGTCGGGCATGACGGCGAAGATGACGCCGGGATCGCGTCCGCCGCTCAACTCGGCGTACTTCAAGCGCATGGAGGCGATCGAGTTCGCCGTCCGTTTCGACGACGGCGTCGGCCGCGGGCTCCATGACGCCGACCTCGTCCTCGTCGGTGTCTCGCGCACGTCGAAGACGCCGCTCTCCATCTATCTCGGCTATCTCGGCTACAAGGCCGCGAACGTGCCGGTGGTGAAGTCGATCGAGCCGCCGAAGGAGCTGTTCGAGATCGATGCGCGCAAGATCGTCGGGCTGACGATCGACCCGAACCGGCTGGCCGAGATCCGCCGCGCGCGGATGCGGACGATGGGCGGCGGCGCACGCAACCGGCAGTACGCCGAGCTGACGGAGGTCTACGACGAGCTCGAGCAGGCGACGAAGCTGCACCGGCGGCTCGGATGCCCGGTGATCGACATCTCCGAGCTCTCGATCGAGGAGACCGCGCACCGCGTCCTCCGTGTCGTGGAGGAGCGTCGCGATGAAAAATGAGAAGGGAAGCGTCCCGCTGCGCTACTGGATCCTCTGGTGCACGATCCTCGTCGCGGCCGACATCGTCTTCTACGTCGTGCTGACGCCGATCTGGATCGGGCTGCGGGCGATCGCGTGGCTGGCGGAGTTCCGCGCACGGAGGCGCCGGTGATCGCGGTCGCGCTCGCCGGCGTCGTCCTGCACGGCGGGCAGACGCGTTTCTTCCTGCCGGGCGCGCTCCGGCCCGGCGAGAAGATCACGTGCATCGCAAACGGCCACGCCACCGTCGGCGACGTTCCGAGCCGGGCGACCGGGACGGACTCGTTCACGGTCCACGGGCCGCAGCTCGACATCGACCGGCGGGCGAACGGCGCGATCATGATCGGCTGCGGAAAGACGAAGGCGATCTTCCCGCCGACCAACACGATGCCGTACGTCATCGGGCAGAACGGGGTCGCGCGCATCCGCGGAGCCAACCGGCTGAGCCGTCTGACCCAGCTCTACGGGCGGCCAACGTCGATGCGCTCGTGTCACGCGATCTGGAAGCGGATCGGGCTCGCGGTCACGTTCCTGCGACCGGTGTGCACGGTGCTCAGCGCGGCGACGGCGACGGGCGCGAAGTGGGGCTCCTTCGTCGGCGTACAGATCGGGGACTCGGCGGCGAAGATGGCGTGGCTCCAACCGGGCGCGCGGCGCCTCGACGCCCACAACTGGCGCCTAGCGACGGGCGCCCAGTACCGCTCGGAGCTCGTCGCCTGGATAGGCTCGAAGGGGACGGTCGTCCGCTTCACCGCGACGCTCGAGCGACCACCCGGTTAGGCAGCGGCATCTCGCCGCCGGGGCCGACGGCGTACCCGCGCGCATCCGGGCTCGACGTCAGCACTTCGACGAGGTCGGTGCCGACGAAGCGTGCCGCGGCCGCGTCGTCGAGCGCGATGCCGGCCGGGAATCCGTTCGCGACGAGCTCGGTGTAGACAGGCCGCCGCTCCTCCTCGGTGTCGTAATGCGGGCACGCGCTGCCCGGCAGGAAGCCGAGCCCGTCACGCATGCCGGCGAGCTGGGGTCCGAACGAGTCGGTGATGCCGGCCTCGAACCAGCAGATCAGCCCGGCGCTCCAACCGGCGAGCACGACACCCGACTCCCACGCCTCGCGCAGGATGCGATCGAAGCCGTGCAGGCGCCACACCGCGAGCATGTTCGCCGTGTTGCCGCCGCACACGAGGATGACGTCCGAGCCGAGGGCGAGCTCGCGCAGGTTCTCCGGCGGCCAGGGGTAGAAGCTGAGGTCGGTCAGCTCACCGGGGAGGTCGATCGCCTCGCCGTATTGCGGGCTTGCCGTGCGGTCGACGAGCACGCGCCGGCCTCGCGCGAGGTCGAGGACGTTTTCCCACAGCTCGACGGAGGGGAAGCCACCCATGCCGACGATCTGCCGTGATTCACTATCTGCGCACATGACCCGGTACATATACGCATTCGACGAGGCGTCTGAAGGCGGCCGGGAGCTTCTCGGCGGCAAGGGGATCGGGCTCGCCGAGATGACGCAGCTGGGCGTGCCGGTGCCGGCGGGGTTCACGATCACGACCGATGCCTGCCGTGCGTATATGCGAGACGGCGGCTTCCCGGCCGGCCTGGACGAGGAGATCGAAGATCAGATTGCGCGCCTGGAGGAGAAGGCGGCCAAGCGTTTCGGCGATCCGGACGATCCGCTGCTCGTCTCGGTGCGCTCGGGTGCCGCTGTGTCGATGCCGGGGATGATGGACTCGATCTTGAACGTCGGCCTGAACGACGTGTCGGTGGGCGGGTTGGCGCGCAGCACGGGGAACGAGGGATTCGCGCGCGACTGCTATCGCCGTCTGATCCAGATGTTCGGGGAAACGGTCGACGGCGTCGCGCACGACCGGTTCAGTCCGGACGACACGGTCGAACATGCCCGTGAGGTGTACGTCGCGGAGGCGGGGCGTGACTTCCCGCAGGACGCGCGCGAACAGTTGCGGCGGGCGATCGTGGCGGTGTTCGAGTCGTGGAACTCGCCGCGTGCGCAGGTGTATAGGCGCACGTACGAGATCCCGGACGACATGGGCACCGCGGTGAGCGTCGTGCAGATGGTGTTCGGGAACAAGGGCGACACGAGCGCGACCGGGGTCTGTTTCACCCGCAATCCATCCACGGGCGAGCAGGGCGTGTACGGCGAGTACCTCGTCAACGCGCAGGGCGAAGACGTCGTGGCCGGGGTCCGGACGCCGCAGCCGGTGGAGGAGATGGCGAAGCGGCTGCCGGACGCGTACGAGCAGCTGCTGGAAACGATGACGCGGCTGGAGCACCACTACCGGGACATGCAGGACATCGAGTTCACCGTCGAGGAAGGCCACCTCTATCTGCTGCAGACGCGCTCGGCGAAGCGCACGGCCGCGGCTGCGCTGAAGGCGGCGGTGGACATGACGGCAGAGGGGTTGATCAGCCGCGATGAGGCGATCTCCCGCATCGATCCGGCCCAGCTCGACCAGCTGCTGCATCCGATGCTCGATCCGAAAGCAAAGTTCGAGGTGGCGGCGCGCGGGCTCAACGCGTCGCCGGGTGCAGCCTCCGGAAAGATCGTGCTGGACGCCGACACGGCGGTCGAGCGCGGCAAGGGCGGCGAGTCGGTGATCCTCGTGCGCTGGGAGACGACGCCGGACGACATCCACGGCCTCATTCAGTCGAAGGGCGTGCTGACCGCGCACGGCGGCATGACCTCGCACGCGGCCGTCGTCGCGCGCGGGATGGGCAAGCCTTGCGTCGCCGGCTGCGAGGGCCTGGAGATCGACGTCGCGACGAAGGAGGTGACGCTCGGCGGCCACACGCTCCACGAGGGCGACGTGATCACGATCGACGGCGGCACCGGCCGGGTGATCATCGGCGAGGTGCGGCTCGTCCCGCCTGCGATCAACGAGGACTTCGAGACCGTGCTCGGCTGGGCGGACGACGTGCGCCGCCTCAAAGTGCGTGCGAATGCCGACAACGGCGTGGACTCCGCGAAGGCGCGCGAGTTCGGCGCGCAGGGAATCGGCCTCTGCCGCACCGAGCACATGTTCTTCGGCGACCGGCTGCCGGTGGTGCAGGAGATGATCCTCGCCGCCGACGAGCCCGGACGCCGCGAGGCGCTCGAGCGGCTGCTGCCGTTCCAGCAGTCCGACTTCGAGGAGATCTTCGAGGCGATGGCGGGGCTCCCGGTGACCATCCGGCTGCTCGACCCGCCGCTGCACGAGTTCCTGCCCCCGCTGGAAGAGGCGATCGACGAGCGCATGCGCAACCGCATCAAAGCGCTCACGGAGTCGAACCCGATGCTCGGCACGCGCGGCTGCCGGCTCGGCATCCAGTGGCCGGAGATCTACGAGATGCAGGTACGCGCGATCGCGCGGGCCGCGAAGGCGGTGCAGAAGCGCACCGGCACGGAGCCGCTGGTCGAGATCATGCACCCGCTCGTCGGCTTCGCCGAGGAGCTGCACCGGCTGCGCACGCTGACGGAGCAGGTGATGGCCGAGGAGGCGCCCGAGATCGAGTACACGTGCGGCACGATGATCGAGCTCCCGCGCGCGGCGCTGCGTGCGGGCGAGATCGCCGAGTATGCGGACTTCTTTTCCTTCGGGACGAACGACCTGACGCAGACGGCACTCGGCATGTCACGCGACGACGCCGAGGGCAAGTTCCTCACCTTCTATCTCGAGGACGGCGTCATCGAGCACAACCCGTTCGAGACGCTCGACCAGGACGGCGTCGGCGAGCTGATGCGCATCGCGGTCGAACGGGGGCGCGCTGCGAAGGAGACGATCAAGCTCGGCATCTGCGGCGAGCACGGCGGCGACCCGAAGTCGGTCGAGTTCTGCCACGGGCTCGGGCTCGACTACGTCAGCTGCTCGCCGTACCGCGTTCCCGTTGCGCGGCTCGCCGCCGCGCAGGCGGTGCTGAAGGAAGCGAACCGCGCCGAGTATGTCGCCGCCGGCGGCTAAGCGAGGCCGTGCACGTGCCAGATCGCGATCGCAACGCTTGCGGCTGCGATGAGGGCGAGGCCGAGCGCGCCGCCGAGACCGATTCGTCCATACGCGGCGTGGCCGCGCCCCCAACGTGCGAATGCAAGCGTCGCGAGGATGCCGCCGATGAGCCCGCCGACGTGGCCGCCCCACGAGATGCCGGAGAACGTGAAGCTGAACGCCAGGTTGATGACGATGAGCGTCATCGCCTGTCCGCCGAGCTTCCCGGTCGCCTGCCACTCGAGGATGAGGAGCGCGCCGAGGATCCCGAAGATCGCGCCCGACGCGCCGACGGTGACGAGAGGCGTTTGCAGCAGTGCGCCGGCTGAGCCTGCAAGGCCGGCGACGAAGTAGAGGCAGAGATACCGCACGCGGCCGAGATAGTGCTCGACCGGGCCGCCGATAACCCACAGCGCGAACATGTTGAAGCCGATATGGATGATGTTGGCGTGCAGGAACGCCGTTGTGATGAGCCGCCACCAGCCGCCGTTGTGCACGTCGTATGCATCGAGCCAGAGCTTCGAGTAGATCGAGCCGCCGGGGCTGTTGAGCCCTCCTCCCTGAACGGCGCCGATCAGGTAGATCGCGACGTTGATCGCGATCAGCGCCTTCGTGACCGGCGCGAACGTCGATCCCATCTGCCGTTGCGCGCGGACGATCGGAGCCGGCCCCCGCAGCCGCCGCCGACCAGCGTTCCCGGCGTGCTCGGGGCAGCGGATGCCGACCGGCGCCATCGTCATGCACTCGGTGCAGATCGGGCGGCCGCACTCCGAGCAGGACAGGCCCGTCTCGCGATCAGGATGGCGATAGCACGTCGGCATGCCGGATTAGGGTAGTCGCGTGCGGGTTCACGTCGCGTTCACTCCGGGCGAGCAGACGCCCGCGCCGATCGGGATCGTCGTCGACGTGCTGCGCGCGACCTCGACGATGACGCAGGCGCTCGCGGCCGGGTACCGGCGCGTGCTCTGCTGCGCGGAGATCGAAGACGCGCGAGCGCTCGCCGAGAGCGAAGGCCCGGCGAAGCTCGCCGGAGAGCGAAGGCTGGAGCACATCGAGGGGTTCGACTTCGGGAACTCGCCGCGCGAGCTTGCGGGCGAGCCGGCGGCGGAAACGCTCGTCCTCTCGACGACGAACGGCACGCGGCTCCTCGTCGCGGCCGCGGCGCGGTTCGAGCAGGTCTTCGTCGGGTCGCTGCTGAACCTCGCCGCGGTTGCGTTCGCGGCACGGGAGACCGGGGAAGACGTCGCGGTGCTGTGCGCGGGCGTGCTCGGCGAGCTCGCGCTCGACGACGCGTACTGCGCCGGCCGCATCGTTGCCGCGCTCGGCGGCGAGCACGCGGACTCGGCCGCGGCGGCGGCGCGGCTGGCGGCGAGCTTCCCGAATTCGGTTGCCGGGCTGGGGGCGAGCCAGAGCGCGCGCAACCTCCGGAAACACGGCCTCGAGGACGACATCGAGTGGTGCGCACGGGAGAACGCGCTCGACGTCGTGCCCCGTTTCATCCGCACGGTTGGGCCGGCGGCCGAGGTCGCGCTTTAGGAGTTTCGGACGGCTTGACAGGGGAACGTATGTTCGTATAGAACATACGTTCCCATGATCGCCTGCCTAACCATCCCCGGCTTCGAGCTCAAGGCCGCGCTGCGCAAGTCACCCTCCCTTGCGCTGTGCCCGGCGGCGCTCGCGCCGGAGGCGGGCGGGGAGCCCCTGCTGGGGCCGGTGACGGCGGCAGCCGAGGCGGCGGGCGTCCGGCCGCGGATGCGCCTGGGCGAGGCGCTGGCAACGGCGCCGCGGCTCGTGCTCGTCGATCCCGACCCGGCTGCCGCCGAGCAGGCATGGGAGGAGATCGTCTGCTCGCTCGAGGACACGGGTTTCGCGGTCGAACCGGCCGCGCTCGGCGTCGCCTACTTCGAGACGCGTGGGGTCGAGCGGCTGTACGGCGGCCTCGAGCCGGCGCTCCGCCGCGCGCTCGCCGCAGTCGGGCCCGCGTGGGACGCGCGCATCGGCGCGGCCACGCGACGCTTCACCGCGCTCGCCGCCGCATCGGTCGCACGGCCCGGGCAGGTGCTCGTCGTGCGCGACGAAGACGTCGGGCGCTTCCTCGCGCCTCTGCCGCTGACACTGCTGCCGCTCGACCGGCAGCGCTACGAAGAGCTCGAATCGCTCGGAGTTCGCAGGCTTGGACAGCTTGCCGGGCTCCCGGGTGGCGCCGTCGCCGAACGTCTGGGGCCGGACGGCCGGCGCGCCTGGAGCCTGGCGAGAGGCGGGGCGGCCGCGCGCGTGCGCGGTCGCCGCCCGCCGGCTGAGCTCGCCGAGTCGCTCGCGTTCCCGGAAGCGGTCGGCAACGAGCTGACGCTGCGCCGCGCGCTCGGCGCGCTCGTCGAGACGACACTGGCGCGGCCGGAGCGGCGAGACCGCTTCGTCCGCAAGGTCGCGCTCACAGCTGTCATCGTCGGAGGCGGTTCCTGGCGGCGGACGCTGACGCTGCGCGAGCCGAGCGCGGACGGCGGCCGCATCCGCATCGCCCTGGCTTCGAAGCTCGCCGAGCTGCCGGGACCGGTGGTCGAGCTCCGGCTCGAGCTCGTCGAGCTGACCGAGCCCGCCGGTCTCCAGCTGGAGCTGCTCGCCGCCGGCGCCGAGGACCGTCGCCGCCTGAGCGACGGGCTCCGTCAGGTTCGGGCAAGCACCGGCTCCGGCTCCGTCTGCACCGTCGTGGAGGTGGCGCCGTGGTCGCGGATTCCCGAGACGCGCGCGCTGTTCGTACCGCGGGACGACTGAACGCGCCGCGCCCGGCGCGCGTCGAGGCACGCATCGACGGGTCGCCGTGCGCGGTGAACCATCAGCCGGTCGCCGTGCTGCGCGAAGAGTGGCGCGTGCTCGACCGCTGGTGGACCGAGGAGCCGGTGCTACGCCGCTACTTCGAGGTCGTGCTCGAGAGCGGGGAGAACACCGTCGTCTTCCACGACGGCTCAAGCCGCGGGTGGTTCAGTCAGCGCGGTGCTTAGGAGGGTCTGGCGGAATAGTGGCTGTGTCGCAGATGGTGCGCTGGATCGGCGCGCTGCTGCGTCCTTGCATCGCATCCGACCAGCGCATCCCTGCGACGAGCACCATCCCGCCAAACCCTCCTAGAACCTGAACAGATCGAAGAGGTCGCTGAGCGACGCGAGCCCGTCCCGCGGCGGTGCGGGCGCGCCCCCGGCCTCGTAGTTCGCGCCGGTCGGGGTGGACGAATCGAAGCCGTGGTTCCTCGACGCCAGCGTGGGCAGTCCGAACACCCGCTCGACGAACTTCAGCGTGGACGTATGGTCGGCCGGCTTGGCCGACTTCACCACGCCC
>DATCBD010000055.1:0-79789 GCA_036512155.1 Gaiellaceae bacterium
GCAAGCCATGCAGCTATGTTCGCCCTCGGAATTCGGGCAGCGGGTTGCCGACGAGCGTTCCCGGACTGACCCAGCCCGGTGGATAGCCCTCGATGAAGATGGTGGTTAGCTCTTCTCGTACTCGTCGTGGCGCCGCACCCAGAGCGGTTCTGTGGCGCTCTCGTTACGACCGCTCGGCGTGCGGTCAAGCAGGCCGTAGTAGGCCATCGCGAGCTCGAGGCCGCGCGCTGTGCTGACGTAGGTCCGGTAGACGGTCGCATCCGCCAGCGCGTACACGCTCATGCCTGGGCCTTCGGTGACGTAGCCCAACGGATCCGTGCCGCACATGCGCGCGTTCTGCTCCACCGTGGCCGGGACCTCTCCCTCGAGGAACGGCTTCAGCTCCTCCTCGGTGTACTGGAAGCCGAGGTCGCGGTTGAAATCGCTGCCGCCGCTCGAGACCCAGGGGATGTCCCAGCCCATCCGTTCCCTGTAGGCGAGCAGCTTCGCGAGCGGCGCGCGGGAGGCGAGCAGCAGCGTGGTGTCCTTCGCCCTCAGGTGCGGCACTTGAGGTGCGAGCGTGTCCGCGATCGAGGTACAGACCGGGCAACCTGCCGTGTAGGGCGGCCCGAACATGAAGTGGTAGACGATCAACTGGGAGCGACCGTCGAACAGATCGGCGAGCGTCTTCGTGCCGCCCTCCGTCTCGAAGCGAAAGTCCTTCTCGACCGGCACCCAGGGCAGCTCGCGCCGCTTCATGGCCAGCTCGTCGCCGCGGCGGGTGAGCTCCTTCTCCTCCTTCAACAGCGCGTCCCGCTCCGCCTGCCACTCCTCCTGCGTGCCGATCCTGTGCTGCGTCATCGAATGAGCCACCTCCCGGTGTGGTCGGTCGACCGACTTCCCAGTTCAGCGCCGATCGATCATCGCAAGACCGTAGCGATACCTCGAGCGTCATCCGCGAACGCTGGCGCACGAGCGAACGCGGGGGCTACATCCCGGCCATGCCGCCGCCCGGGATGACGAAGCCGGGGACCGAACTGGGCGCGGCAAGAACGCCGAGGGCGAGGGCGAGGAGGAGCAGGGTCGTCGACCAGATTGCGACGCGGCGCCACGGCAACACCTTCTCAATCGTGATCAGGGCGGCGACGACGGCCATCCAGAGGATGCTCATCACACCGAGCGCGAACAGTGCGGCCATCAGCGCCCAGCAGCAGCCGAGACACCAGGCGGCGTGTTTGCAGCCCATCGCGAATGCGCCGCGCACGCCGTCCCGCCACGTCCCGATGAGAAACCCGAACGGGCTCCGACACTTGCCCAGGCAGACGTCCTTGAGCGGTGTCAGCTCATAGGCCGCCGCGACCGTGAGCACGCCGCCAGCGAACCAGCGGCCACCGGCATGCCAGGCGAGTTGACCTCCAAACACGTGGCGGCCGAGCGCGTACAGCGCGTACGCAAGGATGCCGGCAGCGCCCCAGACGACGAGATAGGCGCTCGTGAACGCAATCGGACGGATGAGGCTGCGCTTCTTCGTCATCCGCGCGTAGAGGGCGACGGTCGGCGAGACCGCCGGCAACATCATCGCGGCCATCATCACCACCCAGACGCCGATGAACCAGCCGAGCGCACCGAGGTCGGTGCCGGGGCTCGCGCCCATGCCCGCCATTGCCCGGATGGTCGACCACCAGGCGAGCGCAGCGAGGCCGATCAGGAATGCGACCAGGCCTAATCGCGCGCGCGCCGCGGCGAGGGCCTGCAACTCCGGTGAGCTCACGCCGCCCAGACGAACTCGTGCGAGAAGGCAGACTTCCCCTCGTAGGAGATACCGAAGGCGTCGATCCGCGACCGCGTGGCATGGGCGATCGTCAGCTCAGGCCCCGCCGGGTGGAAGATCCCGACCAGCCGCGCCGGTTGGCCGCTCTCGACACCGAACGGCACGACGTCTTCGATCTCGAAATCGACGGAGTCGCCGATCTTCACCGCGTGCGTCAACCCCTCCTCGCGCACCTCGATCGACGCCCGCTCGACGCCGAGATTCTCGCCGACCAGCGGCCCGAGGGCCTCCATCGGGCCGCCGAGCGCCCCCGAGAACACGCCGCCGAGCTTCTCCGCCTGCTCGTCGGACGCGTTTGCGTCGATGAACACGCCCAAGCGCCAATTGCCGTCGGTCATCACCTTCGGCGTGTCGGCGACCGCAGCGACCGTAAGACCGCTCACGTCGACACCCTCGACCTCGCCGTCCTTGACGTCGAAGACGAGCACGACGCGGCAGTAGTCGTGCGTCGCTCCCAACGACAGCGACGCAGTACACGGGCACACGACATCGCACGAACACGTCTCAAAGTACGAGCCTGCGATCCTCCACGACATGAGTCCTCCCTGGTCGCTGCTGAGTAGGGCTGATTCTTCCGCCCGGCCATGGCCGAGTCAACGTGCCCTCATGAGTGCCGTTCGGGGATCATTCCCGGACACTGGCCCAAGCCAGTGAACGGCCGGGCGTCGCCGCGCCCGTGCTCGCAAGCTGCGCGCGGGCAGTGGCGCCGCCCGGTCAGCCCGTGGCTACTCCATCAACCTAGTAGCTCCCGCTTGATGGGCGGATGGACGGTGTAGGAAAGCGGTAGGAAGCGTGCCGGTCCGATGGACAGACGCCCAAACGTGAGTAGCGTGGGTGGTGACTTCGAGTGACCTGCGGCGCGCGAAGTCGAGAACGACAGCGAGACCGCATCGGCCTCACAGGGAGTTACTCAGAATGTCCAAGAATCGGCTCAAGCAGTGCTTGATGCTTCTAACAGTGGTCGGCCTGGTGGCCGTTGCTGCAGGCGGCGGCTCAGGTACATTCGCCAGCTTCACAGCGGAGACAACGAACACCGGGAACTCGTTCGCGACCGGAACGATCGTGCTCTCCAACACGGTCAACGGCGGCACGGCCTGCCTTTCGACCAACGGCGGCGCGACCGACACCAACATCAACGGCGCCTGCGCGGCGGCCTACAGCGTCGCATTGAAGAAACCCGGCGACTCGTACGTCGGCGACCAGATCGATATCAAGAACGTCGGCTCGCTCAGCTCCAGCGACCTGATCTTCACCGGCGGCTCCTGCACAGACAGCAACGCCGTCGGCGAGACCTACCACGGCACAGGCAGCCTCTGTGGCGCCCTTGACGTGTACGTCCAGGAGTGGACGAGCAACACGTACGCGACTCCGTCGCACTGCTCGTACGGCGGCGGGACGGCCACGACGTGCGCCTTCAGCGACACCAAGACGCTGACGACATTGGCGGGCGCCGGCGCACAGACCCTGACCGGCGCGCTCCCGGCCGGCACCGACCGGTACTTCACCGTCGGCGTGCAGATGCAGAGCGGCGCAGGCAACAACATGCAAGGCCGCGCGACCTCGTCTGCCGTCACCTGGCACGTCGACCAGTAACAGGCGCAAGAGCGCAACAGTTCGGGGCGTAACACAAGGCCGGATCCGCTCCTGAGTCCGCCTGACCAAAGCGCGACAGACGCCGCCCGCAAGCGCGGCGTCTGTCGCAGTTTTGGGCATCATTCGCGAGTACTGGCGCCATGCGACAAGCCTCGCCAGAGCAGCGGATGCCGCACACCGCCACGCCGAACGCGTGCGCGGGTCGAGTGCACAGCGACGCGAGGCAAGCCAGGCGGCCATCGCGGCGGCGGCGGCGACTACCAGGACCACGCACTGGTCGAGCATCGGGTGGTTCACACCGCCCCCGGAGAACTCCCAGATGGCGTATACGACCAGCCCGAGGCCCACCGAGCCCAGCAATGGGGGCCAGATCGCCCACCTCGCCCTCTCAGGCCAAGACCTCATACCTATCAGTCTCGGCCCTCGGCAGGTCCGGCCTACAGGTCCCCAGTGCTAAGATCGGCTGTAGCGGCGCCTCATCAATTGGCGCAGCGAGTCAATAGCGGTCGCCACAGTCATCGGCAGCCGCAAGAAGGTCCGCCCTCAGCAGAGCAGGTCGGAGCAAGCCGACGGACGGCTTAGTCTTGTCGGCGATGAACTCAGGCTGAAGGAGACCGAAGAGACGCATGATCTGGCTACTCGTATTTGTGCTCCTGCTTCTTGCGGTTGGCGGAGGCATCTTCATTTCGAAGTTTCTGTTCGTCGTGTTGATCGTTGTGCTCGCCGTAGCCCTGCTCGGCCGCCGGTCGAGGGCGTGAGCCTTGGTGCTTGACGACGAGACTCAGCACTTACGTGTCCTGATCGCAAACGAGCGTCGCGATCGCCTCGAGTTGGTGGCCCAGGTCATCACAGGGCTCGGGCACGAGGTGATCGCGAGCGAGGTCGAGGTGGAGACGATCGCGGAGGTGACGGCTCGCGAGCATCCTGATGTCGCGCTTGTCGGTCTCGGCCTGTCAACGGATCACGCGCTCCATATGATCGAATTGATCGTCCGGGAATCCTTCTGTCCGGTGATCGCGTTGCTTGCCGCCGAGGAGCCGGCGTACATCCACGAGGCGGCCAAACGCGGCGTCTTCGCCTACATCGTCGACACCACGCCGGAGGAGCTGCAGAGCGCGATCGACATCACCCTGCAGCGCTTCGCGGAGTATCACAGCCTGCAAGGAGCGTTCGGGCGCAGGGCGGTGATCGAGCAGGCGAAAGGGATCCTGATGGCCCGCCACTCGATCGATGCCGACAAGGCGTTCGAGATGCTGCGCGACCACTCCCAGCACACCGGTCGCAAGCTCTCAGACGTCGCCACCGCGATGGTCGACAGCCACCTTCTCCTTCTGCCGCAGACAACGCATGCGGGGTCGCTGCAGTTGAAGAATGGCACTCCAAGAGAACTCGCTGCGGTGGACGTATTCGCTGTGCCGGCTGAAGCGCTCGACCTTCCGAAATGACCGAGATCGCTGCCGCCTCCGAGGAGCCCGTCCCCCCGACGCCTGCTGAAACGGGGCCGATCCGCGTGCACGAAGAAGCCGGAGGCTGGCAGGTCGACTATGGCAGCTACGCCCAGAGCTACCACGCCAGTCGCCAAGAAGCGATCGAGAAGGCCACGGTCGCAGCCGCGCGAGAAGACCGCGAACTCACAATCGAGGACGCCAAAACGACCTCCGATTAGGAACCTGCGCAGAGGCGCCCTCAGCCCGATCTTCGGGCTTCCTCCGCCGCCTCCACTTTTTGGACAATTGCGCAAGCGGCGGGGACGATGCATGCTCGTCCTAGACTTGGGAACGATGGCTACATCGCGTGAGTTCGAGGTCGTCCTGACGCCGGAAGAGGGCGGCAGATACAGCGTCAGCGTGCCGGCCCTACCGGGCTGCACGAGCCAGGGTGAGACGCGCGAGGAGGCCTTGACGATGATTCGTGAGGCGATCGAGCTGTATCTCGAGTCGCTCAACGCGCACGGCGATCCGCTACCGAGTCCGATCGAGATCGAGCGAGTGACAGTCGAGGGCTGATGCCACGGCTTCCCGCGGTGACGCCGCGCCAGGCGATCCGCGCGTTGCAACGGTGCGGCTGGGAGCTCGATCGCACGAAGGGAAGCCATCAGGTGTTCCGTCACCCGGAGTACCGCCATCGGGTCGTCGTGCCGATTCACGCGCGCGATCTGGCGTCGGGCACGCTGCACCAAATCATTCACGCGTCCCGCATCTCGCGGGACGAATTCCTACGACTGCTCTGATGGATTGCGCCAGCGTCGTCGAAGCGATTCGCTCAGCGACTCCTCCTGCCGGAATGAAGACGCGGGTCGTCGCAATCGACGGACCGGGTGGCGCCGGCAAGAGCACGCTCGCCGCACACCTTGCGCGAGAGCTCGATGCCCCGATCGTCCACACCGACGACTTCGCGAGCTGGGACAACCCGCTCGAATGGTGGCCCGACCTGATCGAGACCGTCCTACGGCCTATCGCAGCCGCGCAGCCCGCCAGGTACACACCGACCAGCTGGGGCGGTCCCGCAAAGGCGCAGGTCGTGATCGAGCCCGGTGACTTCGTGGTCCTCGACGGCGTGAGCGCGTCGCGCGCGGCCTTCCGGCCGTTCCTCGCGTTTTCCATCTGGGTCGAGACGCCTCGGAACGTACGCCTTCGTCGAGGCCTGCAACGAGACGGCGCGCACGCCCGGGCCGACTGGGACCGGTGGATGGCTGAGGAAGACGCGTACGTCGAGCGGGAGCAGCCGGCCGCTCGCGCGGACCTCGTCTTACGAGGCGACGTCTCGTCTTAACCGGCCGTCGGCGGCGCGAGCAGCACGACTCCCTCGATCGCATCGACGTCGACCTCGCTCGACGGAACCTTTCTCGACGGCACGCCGAGCGCTGCGATGAACTCGTCTGGCGGTTCGAGGAAGTTCACCGCCGGCGTCCGGTAGTGCATCGGCACGACGACCCGCGGCGCGATCATCCGCACGACGTCAGCTGCGCCTTCGCCGCCGATCGTCGGACCGCCGCCCACTGGAATGAACAAGACGTCGACTTCGCCGATCGCCTCGTGCTGCTCGGGGCGAAGCGTCCGCTGCCCGAAGTCGCCGAGATGGCAGCAGCGCACGCTGTCGAGCTCGAAGCGAAAGATCGTGTTCGGCCCGCGCACCGTTCCGGCCGCGTCGTCGTGCTCCGAGGCGATCGCGACGACCTCGCCGATCGGCGACTCGAACCGGCCCGCGGTCGACCGGATCGTCACCGGGTCGCCCCCGACGGCCTCGACGACGTTGTGGTCGCCATGCTCGTGGGTCACGAGCAACAGGTCTGCGGTCACGCCCGCGACCGGCGGGTAGTTGAACTCGATGCCTCGCGCGGCCAGACCGCTCATCTCGCCGAACGGATCGATGAACACCGTGTGGTCGCCCGAGAGCAGGAATGCGGACTGTCCATACCAGCGAATGCGCACTGCGTCCTCCTTAGATGGTGTCGGGCTCGGAGCTGTCCGTCAGGACTGCGGCGCGCCGCTCGGGGCGGCGTGCGCCTCTCGACCACGACATGACCGCCGCGAGCGCGCACGCAACGATCGCAAACGCGAACGCCTTGTGCAGCCCCGAGTGGAACGGCGCAGCGATGAGGTTGGGGAAGAAGCTGTGGTTCGTGATCGCCGCGGCGTTTGCCGGTGACAGGTGCGAGATCACGTGGGGCCCGATCAGGGAGCGTACGGGGTCGTAACCGAGGAACGCCGCGAACAGCACCGAGACTGGGGGTAGATGCGCGGCATGCGTCGCGGCGGCAGCCGGCACGCCGTGCGCCTCGAGCCCGGCCGCGAGCGACGACGGCAGCGTCGCCGCGAGCCCGACGATCATGAGCGTGAAAAAGATCCCGATCGACAGCACCTGCGCGGAGTTCTGGAACGTCTGGTTCATCGCGCCTCCGGCGCCGCGGTCGCCGGCCGGCAGGCTGTTCATCACGCCCGCGCGGTTCGGCGCCGCGAACGCGCCCATCGAGAGCCCCATCAACAGCAGCGCGCCGGCGAAGACCGGATACGAGAAGTTCACCGGCAACATGTCGAGCAGGACGAAGCTGAGCGCCGAGCCGATCATCCCGCTCGTCGCGAACGGGCGCGAACCGAAACGGTCGGACAGGAATCCCGACACAGGCCCCGCCGCGAGGAACCCGACGGTGAGCGGGAGCATGTAGATCCCCGCCCACAGCGGCGTGCGGCTGAAGCTGTATCCGTGCTGCGGCAGCCAGATGCCCTGCAGCCAGATGATCAGCATGAACATGAGCCCGCCGCGCGCGACCGCGGACAGGAAGCTCGAGAGCACGCCGAACGTGAAGGCGCGGATGCGGAACAGCGGCAGCTTGAACATCGGGTGCGCGATGTGCGCCTCGACGAACGCAAACCACGTGAGTAGGAGGACGCCCGCCGCCATGCAGCCGAGCACGAAGGGGCTCGTCCAGCCCATCGGGCTGGAGCCGTGCGGGCGGATGCCGTACGTGATCCCGATCATGATCAGGACGAGGCCGACCGCGAACGTCGCGTTCCCGATCCAGTCGATCGGCGCCCGGTTGCGCACACCGATCTCCTTGAGCTTGCGATGCGACCACACCGTCCCGACGAGGCCGAACGGCACGGAGACGAGAAACACGAGCCGCCAATCGATAGGCGCGAGCAGTCCGCCCACGAGAAGGCCGATGAACTGGCCGCTGATCCCGACGACGTTGTTGAGGCCGAGCGCAAGGCCGCGCTGGTTCGCTGGGAAAGCATCGGTGAGGATCGCCGCCGAGTTCGCGATCAGGAACGCGGCTCCAACGCCCTGCACGAGCCGAAAGCCGATCAGCCAGTCCGCGCCTGCCGAGCCGTGCATCCAGTCGATCGTGAGCAGGAGCGACGCGACGGTGTAGATCGCGAAGCCGAGCGTGTACATCCGCACGCGCCCGAACAGATCGCCGAGCCTGCCGAGGCCGACGACGAGCACGCTCGTCACGACGAGGTACCCGAGGATCATCCAGAGGAGGTAGAAGCTGTTCCCCGGTTGCAGCGGGCTCAGGTGGATGCCCCGGAAGATGTCCGGCATCGCGATCAGGACGATGGACGCATCGAGTGTCGCGAGCAGCACCCCCAGCGTGACGTTCGAGAGCGCGATCCACTTGTAGCGCGGCCCGGCGTCCATCCAAATAGACAGGCTACCTGAACATCCCTATCATGGTCGCATGCGGCGGAGCGCCGATGCGATCAGCGCGGCAACCGAGCTGCGCGCGGTGCTGGGACAGCTCATGCGCCGGCTTCGGTCGGAGAACACACGGCCGCAGGCGCAGCTGGCGGTGCTGAGCCGCCTCGACCGTGGTGGCCCGCACACGACGAGCGGTCTCGCGGCGGCGGAGCACATGCGGCCGCAGTCCATGGCCGAGGTGGTCGCCGAGCTGCAGGGCGAAGGCCTCGTCGACCGCACCCCGGACACAGCCGACCGCCGGCAGCTGCTCGTCGCGCTCACGCTGGAAGGCAGGGAGTTCGTCAAGGCCGAGCGACGCAGACGAGAGGACTGGCTCTCACAGGCGATCGCGGACGAGCTCAGTCCCGAGGAACAGGCATTGCTCGTCGAGGCCGCGGGGCTGCTGCGCCGCCTCGCCGAGCTTCAGCCCGACTGAGTTTCGAAATCCAGGGCACACTAAGGCCGATGCGCTTTGTCGTCGCAGGCGTCCTCGCCGCCCTGTCGGTTCAGGCCTACCACGCGTCCTCGCAGCCGCTCACGCCGACCGCGAAGCAGGAACTGATCGCGAGCAAGCACTGGTACTCGAAGTGCCCGGTCCCGCTCTCCGGCCTGCGGCTCATGACGTTGAACTACTGGGGCTTCGACGGCAACGTACACACGGGGCAGCTCGTCACCAACGCGAGCTCGGTCGGACCGCTCACGAGCGTCTTCCGGACGCTGTACGCCATGCACTTTCCGATCCACCACATGAAGCTGACCGACGCGTACGGCCCGGTGAGCGAGTGGCCGAAAGACCTGGACGTCACCTACTCGTTCTCGTGCCGTCAGGCGGTTCCGTCACCGTGCAGCGGCGGGACGGGCACCGGCAGCTGGTCGATGCATGCCTATGGCGAGGCGATCGACGTCAACCCGGTGGAGAACCCCTACGTCGGCTGCGGGCAGACGCGCGACAAGACGGCCGTGTCGTTCATGAAGCGCACGCCGATCCGCAAAGGAATGGTGACGCCGGCCGTGCTCGCGGCGTTCCGCGCCGTCGGCTGGGGCTGGGGCGGGTCGTGGTACGGCTCGACGAAGGACTACATGCACTTCTCGTCCAACGGCCACTAGCGCGGCGCGCAGCGGCTACTTCAGCGTCTTGAGGTAGGCGATCAGAGACTGCACGTCCTGGGGCGGGATGATGCCTCCCCAGTGCGGCATGCTCACGATCGGCGCGCGGCCGATGACGCTGCCGCTCCTGATCACCGCGGCGATGGCCTTGTCGGTCGGGAAGTCGTGGCGGAAGCCGCCGCCGGAGAGCGGCGGGATGCTCTTGTCGGCAGACAGGGGGTTGGCGACGCCGCCGAGCCCGTTCGGGCCGTGGCAGTTGATGCAGCCGTAGCGGACGTAGAGTGCTGCGCCGGCGACTGCCGGCCCTTGTCCCTGCGGGATGACGACCGGCTGCGTGTCAGGCACCGCCGGAAGCCCGGCACGGATGTACGCGACGAGGTCGTGCACCTGCGTGCCCGAGATGACCTCGCCCCAGACCGGCATGTACGGCTTCGTCGGGTTCTTCGACTCGCCGAGCCCGTGATTGATGATGTGCGTCAGCTGCTGCACGGTGAGCGCGCGGCCGATGGTCGTCAGCGCGGGAACGTCGGGCGAGACGCCGCCGCGGCCGAGCGCGCCGTGACATTGCGCGCACGCGAACTGAACGAACGTGTGCGCCCCGGCGGCGACGGTGGGATCGACCGCCGTGGCCGGCTGCGTCGCTGATGCAGGGGCAGCAGCGACGACGGTCGTGACCGTCGTGACCCGCGAGGTGTAGTGGCCGGCGGCGAAGCCCACTACGACGCCGGCGACGACCATCCCCACAAGGCCGAAGAGAATCGCTGGAAGGAGCGCTTTCCCGCGCATCTGTGAAGGCGAGAGTACAGTTCCTGCCGTGAGGATCGCCAGGATCGCGCCTCTCGCGGCGGCTCTCGTCTTCACCGCGCCGGCGGCCGCGTCGATCTGGCCGCCCCCGCAGCCGCTGACGTTGCCCGCGTCGAAGGTCGCTCACGTGCGCTCGCCCGTACAGGGGCATTCCTGCATGGCGCGGGAGGCCCGCCTGAAGGTCGCACGCTGGCTCGCGCCGGTGGCGTGCGAGCAGCCGCCCCGTTCGGAGCTGCTGCTCGTCGCGCCGTTGTTCGGCGGGGCCTAGCTAGCTGGAGGCGGCGGCTGCTCGACGGTCGTCGCGGTCGCCGTCAGATCGCTCGTCGCCTGCAGGAACTCGTCACGTGTCATCTGACCGCTGGCGAAGCGCATGCGCAGGATCTCGAGCGGGTCCGGCCGGCCACCGCCGCCGCGCATCCGCATCATCGGCGGGCCGAAGTGCCTGCCGTGACGTCGGCCACCGCGCGAGAAGCGTGCGACGAGCAGCACCCCGACGGTTAGGACGAGTAGGAGGACGAGCGCGAACGTCGCCCAGGCGAGCGGGGAGTTGGCCATGTGCTCGTGGACGCTGAACGAGCCGCCGTAACCGAAGCCACGACCCCGGAGCTGAAATGGGGGAGAGGGATTCATGCCTGCACGGTACGACGTTCCGGTGAGCACTTGCTAAGAGACCGCAGTCAGTCCGACCGACGCCTTTGTCAAACTCCCGGACGTGGGATCCCTGTCGACGCCGCTCTTGGTGGTCGTCTTCGGGGCAGGCGCGATCGCGACGTGGATCGCCGGGACGGCACTCTCGAAGACGACGGACGTCATCGACCGGCGCTTCGGCCTCGGTGAGGCGCTCGGCGGCGTCATTCTGCTCGCGATCGCCGGCAGCCTCCCCGAGCTCGCGATCACCATCTCGGCCGCCTCGAGTGGCCACCTCGGCCTTGCCGCTGGCAACCTCATCGGCGGCATCGCCGTGCAGACGATGGTGCTCGTCATCTGCGACGGGGTGGCGTCGAGGACGCAGTCGCTCACGTACCTCGTCGGCTCGCTCGTGCCGGTGCTCGAGGGCTTGCTCGTCATCTTCGTCGTCAGCGGCGTCCTCATGGGTGCCCTCCTTCCGGAGTCGACGAGCATCGGACCGGTCAGCCCCGCGTCGATCGGCATCACGCTCGCGTGGTTCTCGGGCATCTACGCGCTGAACGTGGCTCGGAAGAAGCCGCGCTGGGAGTGTGCGATGGTCGGAAGCCGCCCGGGGCGCCCGCACCGCCGGATCGCGCACCCCGCTGAGAAGCTGAGCCCGATCGCCGCGTCGACGGCACGGGCCATCACGTTCTTCGTCGTGGGCTGCGTCGTCACGCTCGTCGCAGGCGTTGTCCTCGAGGTCGCGGGCAACCAGCTCGCCAACCGCGCCGGCATCAACGGGGTCATCTTCGGGGCTACCGTCCTCGCGGTCGCGACCGCGCTGCCGGAGATCAGCTCCGGCATCGCCGCGGTGCGCCTCGGCGACAACGAGCTCGCAGTCGCAGACATCTTCGGCGGGAACTCGTTCCAGGTCGTACTCTTCCTCCTCGCCGACCTGATCGCGGGCAAGCCCGTCCTGCCCGGCTCCGGACGCCAGAACAGCTGGCTCGCAATCCTCGGGATTGCGCTCACGGTCATCTACCTGTACGGGGTGATCCTCCGCCACGAGCGCGCCTACGCGCGCCTCGGCCGGGACTCGATTCTCGCGGTGATCATCTTCGGGCTCGGGATCGCCGGGCTCGTCGTCGTCCACGCCTGAGCGCGATGTAATGTCGCACCGATGCTCGCCCTGGAGGAGCTGAGGGCGGACGCCGGGACGGGCGAGGTGGACACGGTCATCGCCGAGTTCACCGACATGCAGGGCCGCCTGATGGGCAAGCGCCTCGACGCGGAGTTCTTCCTGCACGAGCTCGAGGGTGGCCACGGCAGCGAGGGGTGCAACTACCTGCTCGCGCTGGAGATGGAGATGGACCCGGTGCCGGGGTACGCGATCGCGAGCTGGGAGCGCGGCTACGGCGACTTCGGGCTCATTCCCGACCTGGCGACGCTGCGGCGGATCCCGTGGCACGAGGCGACGGTGATGGTGCAGTGCGACGTCGAGTGGCACGACGGGACGCCGGTCGCGCCGTCGCCGCGGCAGGTGCTGAAGGCGCAGGTGGAGAAGGCGCGCGCGCTCGGTTACGAGCCGATGTTCGGGTCGGAGCTCGAGTTCTTCCTCTTCCGCGAGAGCTACGAGGAAGCGCACGCGAAGCACTACCACGACCTGACGCCGTCGGTGCCGTACGTGCTCGACTACCACGTCCTCGCCTCGAGCTACGACGAGCCGTTCCTGCGCGAGGTGCGCACGTCGATGAAGGCCGCGGGGATGATCGTCGAGTCGTCGAAGGGCGAGGCGTGGGCGGGGCAGCACGAGATCAACTTCCGCTTCGCGGACGCGCTGAAGGCCGCGGACGACCACGTCGTCTACAAGACGGGGATCAAGGAGATCGCCTATCAGAACGACTGCTCGGTGACGTTCATGGCGAAGCCGCACCACGAGTGGGTCGGCTCCTCGTGCCACATCCACTCCTCGCTGTGGCAGGACGGGAAGGCCGCGTTCGCCGGGGAGTCGGAGACGTTCAAGAGCTACCTCGCCGGGCAGATCGCGTGCGCCGCCGACCTCGCTGTGTTCATCGCGCCGACGATCAACTCGTACAAGCGTTTTGCGGCGGGAAGCTGGGCGCCGACGACGCTCGCATGGGGATACGACAACCGCACGTGCGGCTTCCGCGTCGTCGGCAAGGGATCGGCGCTGCGCGCCGAGACGCGCATCCCGGGCGCGGACGCGAACCCGTACCTCGCATTCTCGGCCCTGCTCGCGGCAGGCCTGTACGGCATCGAGCAGAAGCTCGAGCTCGGCCCAGCGCTCGAGGGCAACGCGTACATCTCAGATGCCGAGCGCTTCCCGCACGCGATGCGGGAGGCGATCGCCAGACTCGAGCAGAGCACGGTCGCGCGGCAGCTCCTCGGCGACGAGGTGATCGACCACTATCTGCACTACGCGCGCACCGAGCAGGAGCTGTTCGACAAGACGGTGACCGGTTACGAGCGGGAGCGGATGTTCGAGCGTGGTTAGACCTGTAGTGGGTATCACCTCCTACGTCGAGCCGGCGTCGTGGGGTGCATGGCAGCTCGACGCGGCGCTCATCCCCCTCATGTACGTGCAGGCGCTCGAGCGGGCGGGAGCGCGGCCGCTGCTCGTGCCGCCGAGCGTCGACGGGGTTGAGGAGACGCTCGACGCGCTCGACGGGCTGCTCTTCTCCGGCGGCTCCGACCTCGGCCCGGAGACGTACGGCGCCGAGGCACATCCGGCGACCAACGGCGTGCGTGCTGAACGCGACCGCGCCGAGCTGGCGCTGCTCGAGGCTGCGCTCGCGCGCGACATGCCCGTGCTCGCGGTCTGCCGCGGGTCGCAGGTGCTCAACGTCGCGCGCGGCGGAGACATCGTCCAGCATCTCCCCGAAGTCGTCGGCCACGAGGAACATCGCGCCGTCCTCGGCACGTTCTCCGAGCATCCGGTGCGCATCGAGGACGACTCGCGGCTCGGCGCGCTGCTGGGCGAGCGCGCACCGGTGAAGTCGCACCATCACCAGGGCATCGGCCGCCTCGGCGAGGGGCTGCGCGAAGTGGCCTGGGCCGACGACGGCATCGTCGAAGGCGTCGAGGATCCGTCGATGCGGTTCGCGGTCGGCGTCCTCTGGCACCCGGAGGCGGGCGAGGACGCGCGGCTCTTCGACGCGCTCGTCGCCGAGGCGCGAACGTACCGCGAGGAGCGCGGCCGGTGACCGCGGTCCTCAATCCGGCCACCGAGGAGACGATCGCCGAGGTCGAGGCGCACAGCGCCGAACAGACCGACGAGGTGATTGCGCGCGCGAAGGCCGCGTTCCCGGCGTGGCGCGCCGTCGCGCCCACCGACCGCGCCCGCCTGCTGCGCAGGCTCGCGACGCTCGTCGAGGAGCACCACGAGGAGCTCTCGCGCATCGAGTCCCGCAACGCCGGCAAGCCGATCGCCGGGGCGCGCGGCGAGATCGGGATGGTCGCGCAGGTCTTCCACTTCTACGCGGGCGCGGTGGACAAGCACTACGGCGAGACGATTCCCGTCGCCGGCGGCGTCGACATGACCTTCCGCGAGCCGCTCGGCGTCGTCGGCCTGATCGTGCCGTGGAACTTCCCGCTCAACATCTCGTCGTGGAAGCTCGGGCCGGCTCTCGCATGTGGCAACACCGTGGTGCTCAAGCCTGCGGAGCTGACGCCGCTCTCGGCGCTCCGTCTCGCCGAGCTCACGCTCGAGGCGGGCATCCCGGAGGGCGTCCTCAACGTCGTCACCGGCAAGGGCTCCGTCGTCGGGCAGCGGCTGATCGAGCATCCCGACGTGGCGAAGATCGGCTTCACCGGGTCGACCGAGGTGGGGCAGCAGGTCATGCGCGGCGCGGCCGGCACGATCAAGCGCGTGACGCTCGAGCTCGGCGGCAAGTCGGCGAACGTCGTCTTCGCGGACGCCGATCTCGAGAAGGCGGCCGCGTCGGCCCCCTATGCGGTGTTCGACAACGCCGGACAGGACTGCTGCGCACGATCGCGCATCCTGGTCGAGAAAACGGTCTACGACCGCTTCGCGGAGTTGCTCGTGACCGCGACGCACGGGGTGCGCGTCGGCGATCCGGAGCTGGACGACACGGAGATGGGGCCGCTCATTTCCGCTGCGCATCGCGAGACCGTCGCGTCGTTCGTCGAGGGCGAGCCGCTCTTCCGTGGCGACGTTCCCGGCGGCAAGGGCTACTGGTACCCCGCGACGCTCGTCGAGGCGCGGCCGGACGACCGGGTCGCGCGCGAGGAGGTCTTCGGGCCGGTCGCGGCGCTCATCCCGTTCACCGACGAGGCGGAGGCAGTGCGGATCGCGAACGCCTCCGTGTACGGGCTCTCCGGCTCGATCTGGACGCGCGACGGCGCCCGTGCGCTCCGCGTCGCCCGTGCGCTCGAGACCGGTGTGCTGTCCATCAACTCGAACTCGTCCGTCCGTGTCTCCACGCCGTTCGGCGGCTTCAAGCAGAGCGGCTTCGGCCGCGAGCTCGGCATGGAGGCGATGGCCGGCTACAGCGAGGTCAAGAACGTGTTCTACTCAACGGAATGAACAGGCTCGACGGAAAAGTGTGCGTGATCACCGGCGCCGGCGGCGGCATGGGCGCCGACGCTGCTCACCTCTTCACGGAAGAGGGAGCGAAGGTGTGCGTCGCCGACGTGAACCTCGAGGCAGCCGAGACCGTCGCCGGCGAGGTCGGCGGGCTCGCGGTGCAGGTGAACGTCGCCGACGAAGACTCCGTGCGCGCGATGTTTGCGGCCGCAAAGGAGAAGTTCGGCGGCATCGACATCCTGTACAACAACGCGGGCATCTCGCCGGCCGACGACGACTCCATCCTCGAGACCGACCTCGAGGCGTGGGAGCGCGTGCAGGCCGTCAATACCCGCGGCGTCTACCTGTGCTGCAAGCACGGCATTCCGTACCTGCTCGAGCGCGGCGGCGGATCGGTGATCAACGTCGCATCGTTCGTGGCGCTCGTCGGCGCGGCGACGTCGCAGATCTCCTACACGGCGTCGAAGGGCGCGGTGCTGTCGATGAGCCGCGAGCTCGGCGTGCAGTTCGCGCGGCAGGGCGTGCGCGTGAACGCGTTGTGCCCGGGCCCCGTCGAGACGCCGCTCCTGCTCCGCATCTGGAGCGAGACGGCCGGCGCAGCCGAGCGCCGCCTCGTGCACGTGCCGATGGGGCGGATGGCGAAGCCGCGCGAGATCGTCAACGCGGCGCTCTTCCTTGCGAGCGACGAGTCGTCCTACGTGAACGCGTCGACGTTCCTCGTCGACGGCGGCCTCACGGCCGCCTACGTCACTCCCGAGTAACCACTAGCTGCCGACGACCTGGACGAGCCAGCGCCGGTCGCGCTCGCGGTCCAGCTCGATGAAGAGCACACGCTGCCACGTTCCAAGCTGGAGCTCGCCTTCGCGCACCGGCACCGATTCGCCGGCGGTGCCGAGCAGCATCGCCATGCAGTGGGAGTGGCCGTTGCCGATCTCCATGTCCTCGGGGCAGATGTTCTCGGTGCGGCGGTCCCAGTCGTCGTGCGCGTAATAGGTGTCGTTGGGCACCAGTCGCCGCAGCAGCGCGGTGAAGTCCTCGAGAAAGCCTTCCTCGAGCTCGTTCACACGGACGCAGCAGGTGGTGTGCGGGGAGTACACGCACGCGATGCCGTCGGTGATCCCGCTCTCGCGGACGGCCGTCTGCACGTCCTCGGTGATGTCGGTGACCGTCAGCCCGCCGACGGTCCGGAGCTGCTTCTCGTGCTGAAAGACCTTCACAGGCTCGTATTCTGCTGGATGGCGCGGTGCGATCGGCGGGAGAATGCGATCCTCAAGAGAATCTGCGCCCGTCGGGCCCGTAGCTCAGCTGGTTAGAGCAGGGGACTCATAATCCCTTGGTCCCTGGTTCGAATCCAGGCGGGCCCATCACGACCGGTCGGCGCCGTGCCTGCTGGATGACGCTGAGGGACTGGTCGTTCGGGACGAAGAAGACGTTGAAGATCCCCGCTAGCGGGCCGACTCCGTCTTCGACGGATCGTTGGAGGACGCGGACTGGCGCATAGCCGATGCGGTGGAAAAACGCCGCTGCCGGCAGCGCTGTTGCACCGCTGACCTCGCACAAAACGAGAGGACGCTGGGATTCGAGGGTGCGCTCCGCACCTGCGAGCACGTGCAGCTCATGGCCCTCGACGTCGATCTTGACGAAGGACGGCCGTAACCCGCGCGCCTCGACCTCGGCGTCTATCGTCGTCGTCTCGACGGTCAGAGTCCCGCCCGGTTCAAATGTCCGCTGCTCAAGAGACGACCACGAGGGGTCCGGTGTCGCCGGCACCGTCAGCAAGCGAGGGCCGGACTCGTCGCTCGCGGCCATCTCTAGCACGACGACGTTGTCGCAGCCGTTCAAGAGAACGTTTGCGTCGAGCTGCTCTCGCGCGCGAGGGTTCGGCTCGAGTGCGAGCACACGGCTACCCACTGCCGCTGCCCGCGCGGCCGTCAGGCTGAACATTCCGATGTGCGCACCTACGTCGACCATGTCCCCACCCGTTTCCATCACCGCTTGCAGTGTCCTCAGCTCCCGCCGTTCGAAGAGCCCAAAGAAGAGGTCTTGTTGGTGGCGCTCACTGAGGTCGAGCTGAAGCAGAAGCCCGCTCGGATAGCGGACGACCCGCCGCCCCGATGTCGGTACACGGAGGAGCGGTCGAAGTCGGCCTTTGCCACGGAAGTCGACGCGCCGCAGCACCGCACAGGCGGCTCCGCGAATCGGCGTCGCGGCCGCCGGGTGGGCTGGCGAGTTGGCGAGCATTGGCGAGTGTAGACGCCTATTCACGACTCTCCCAAGACGCCCGCGCGAACGCAGGCTCATAATCCCTTGGTCCCTGGTTCGAATCCAGGCGGGCCCATAACCGTCCGGCCGACGCCATCTGCCGGCCTGCCGCTGTCGCCGTCACGAAGTGGGTTCGCATCGCTGCCTGCACCGAGGTTGCGAAGTCGTCGACTCTCGCTTCGATGAGCGGCTCGCCGATGACGTAGCTGAGACCCACGGCATTGAACGAGACGTCCAGGCGGCCGGTCCCGGCGAGGAGTCGGTGCAGATGGTCCGCGACGTCCTGCTCGTCATGCGCGTCGACTGGGGCGACCTCTGCACGACCGCCGTCCTGGACGATCTCCGCCATGACCTGCTCGAGCCGCTCCAGACTGCGTCCCGCCAGCGCGACGTGAGCGCCTTCGGCGGCGAACGACTTCGCCACGGCTGCGCCGATCGCCCCGCCCGCGCCGTAGACGACCGCACACTTGCCCTCGAGTAACACCTTGCCCCCTCGCGGAGTGGAATTGACCGAGTAAGGACGCTGACGCCCTAGCCACTACGTCTTCCGATTCGCACGGAACTCATCGGCCAACCGCGAAACGCCGTAGCGCGCTTAGGACTGGTCTTGCGAGGTCCAGGTGCCGGTCGACGTGCAGGTCGCGTCGTCGCCGCTGGTGAAGGTGACGCTGATCTTCAGCGTCCCCGTTCCGGTGCCGGTGGTCGTCAGGTTCCCGGCGAAGTCGGCCGCGCCGCTCGCATTGCTGTAGGTCAGCGGGATGTGCCCGGACACGGATCCGTCCGACCCGATCGCGAACGAGCCGTTCACGGTGGTGAGCGGCCCGGCGAGCGTGTCGCCGTCGGAGCACTCCCCGTTGAAGTCGAACGCGAGGTTCGTGAAGGTGGTGCCCTGCACGTCGAAGTTGAAGGTCGTCCCGTCCGAGTACGTGCCGACGTAGTGGCCGGCTTTGGCGGGCGGAGGCGGCGGCGGGGAAGGCGCCGGCGGCTTCGGCTTGGCCTTGAAGAACGCGTGCATCACGCGGGAGCCCGCGATCTTCACGGTGCACTTGAAGTTCGTCCCGCAGGGCGCGCTCCAGTGGGAGAACTCCGACCCCGAATTGGGCGAGGCCGTCAGCGTGACCTTCTCGCCCTTGCGCGCGTGCAGCTTGCACGACGGGTGGCAGTTGATCCCGGCCGGATGAGAGGTGACGGTGCCGGCGCCGCTGATCGCGATCGTGAGCGTCGGCTTTGGCGCCGCTCCGGCCGCGGCTCCGACGATCCCGAGCGCCGCGACAGCGATTCCTATCCGAACGAGTGTCTTCACCTGCCAGCCTCCCCTTGCCAATTGACGCTACTCCGACGTCCGGAAGGCGTCAAGGCGGTGCATACTCCTTGGGCGGTGGGTCGGGTCGCGATACGGCTCAACCCCGGCTCCGCTTCGGCCGGAGGCGCTTCGCCGACGCGCGCGGAACGGGCACGGTCATCCGCATCCTCTTTCTCCGCGTCTACGTGCACGACTAGCCGCGCGGCACGCTCAGGAACGCGTTCCACGCCGGCTTGTGGACGCCCGTGACGGTTTCCAGGCCCGACTGCCAGCCGCCGATCTGGGGCTGGTCGCGGACGAGGAACCAGAGCAGCATGTCGATGCGCGGGTTCTTCCGCGCGATCGCGTAGGCCTGCTTCAGGTCGGCCGCCTGCTTCGCCCAGCTCACGCCCATGATCGTCTTGTCGGGCGGGTTCGTCTCGTAGCCGTACTCGGTGATCCACAGATGCTTCGGCCCGTACAGCCGGGTGATCTCCGCCAGGAGCTGCGAGATGTTGCCGAGCTGCGTCCGCCGCTGCGTCTTGCCGGTCGGCACGAACGTCGGCGACTCGTTCCCTGCGGCCGGGTACGGGTTGTGTGCGTACACGTCGAACTTCTTCATCCCGTACTTGTGTGCCGCGAGGAGGAACGACAGCGGATCGACCGAGGCGCGGCTCGTGGCCGGCGCGTCGTTGCCCTTCGGGTCGGTCACGCCGCACGCAACCTTCTCACCGGACTGGGTGTGGATCCCGGCGTACACGGCATTGCAGATGCGCGCGTAGTTGTACGCGCTCTCGACCATCCACTTCCCGCCGACCTTCTTGTACTGCGGCGCGAGGAAGACCGGGTTGTTCGGCTCGTTCCAGGCGGTCCACATCTTGATCGCGGGGAGCGGGACGGTCGGGTCCCCGAGTGAGGGATCCTGCTGTGCCGCGGGCGGAACGTACGTGCCGCTGTAGCGCAGCGCCGCAGCGCGCGCGAACGACTGCAGGTTGGCGAAGCTCGTCGGCGCGTGGTTCTTGCCGGCGCCGTGGTTCGCCCACGAAGGCGTGCCGACGATCGAGAGCAGGAGCTTGATCCCGGAGTTTGCCGCGTAGATGTCGAGCCGGTCGTAGAGCGACCAGTTGTAGGCCGGGTCGCCCGGATTGGCTCCGTTCGCCGGCTTCGTGTTCGCGACCGCCCACTGGTTTCCGCCCCAGTACAGGTTCGCGCGCAGGACCTGCGTGTGCAGCGACTGCAGCGTCTCGAATGCCGAGGCGGGATCGCCGTACAGCGTGAACGCCTCGTCGTTGATCCCGACGAGCAAGTTGCTGGACTTCGTCGTCGCGTGCTTCTTGGTCGTCGCGGTCGCGCTCGCCGCGGCGAGCCCGGTCACGATCAGCGCGGCCACGGCGACGCGAATAATGCGCATCCTCACAAGTACCCCCTTGTTGGCTTGCAGCGACCGTACCCGTCAGAAAACGTTCAGAACGTAGATCGATGTAAATCCGTACCCTTTGCCCATGTTCTCGTTCATGAAGCTGGCACAGATGGTCACGCCGGAGGAGGCGCTCCCCGGCCGCAGCGACCCGATGCCCATCCCCGAGCGCCACGAGGTGCTCGGCACGCCGATCGCCCCGCCGTTCCCGGACGGCCTCGAGCAAGCGATCGTCGGAATGGGCTGCTTCTGGGGTGCCGAGCGCGTCTTCTGGCGCGCCCCGGGCGTCTACACCACCGCCGTCGGCTACGCGGGCGGATTCACGCCGAATCCGACGTACGAAGAGGTCTGTTCCGGCCGCACCGGCCACACGGAGGCGGTTCTCGTCGTCTTCGATCCGGCGCAGACGAGCTACGAGGAGATCCTCCGGCTCTTCTGGGAGAACCACGACCCGACGCAGGGGATGCGCCAGGGCAACGACGGCGGCACGCAGTACCGCTCCGCGATCTACTGGACGAACGACGCGCAGCGCGAAGCGGCTGAGGCGTCGCGCGAGATGTTTCAGCGAGAGCTCACGCGCGCCGGCTACGGCGAGATCACGACCGAGATCGCCGAGGCGGGGCCGTTCTACTACGCCGAGTCGTACCACCAGCAATACCTGGCGAAGAACCCGAACGGCTACTGCGGGCTGGGCGGGACCGGCGTCGCCTGCCCCGTCGGGCTGAAGACGGCTTAGGCCGTTTCTCCACCGTCGATCGCGATCGCAGCGCCCGTGATGTAGCGGGCGTCGTCGCTCGCGAGGAACGCGAAGAGCGCGGCGATCTCCGAGGGCTCGGCGTGGCGCTTCAGCGGAATCCCCTCGTTCACGGCGGCGAGCATCGCGTCGGTGTACTCGGCCCGCTGCATCGGCGTCAGCACGTAGCCCGGGCACACGGCGTTCACGCGGATGTGCGGCGCGAGCTCGCGCGCCATCGTCCGCGCGAGCAGGACCACCCCCGCCTTCGAGGCGTTGTAGTCGGCGTAGTTCTCGTGTCCGGTCAAGCCGTTCGTCGATGCAGTCACGAGGATCACGCCTTCGTCCATCCGGCGTGCCGCCTGCTGCGCGCAGTGGAAGATCCCGGTCAGGTTGACGTCGAGGACGCGGCGCCAGTCCTCCTCGCGGATCTCGAGGAACGGCGCGCGGATCGAGATGCCCGCGTTCGCGACGAGCACGTCGACGCCGCCGAGCAACTCGTCCACGCGCGCGAACGCGCGCTCCACCTGCGCGGCGTCGGCGACGTCGCAGACGATGTTCTCCTCTCCGTCGTCGACGGCCATGCTGACGACGCGCGCGCCCTCGTCGCGAAATCGGCGGCACGTCGCCTCGCCGATGCCGCTCGTGCCGCCCGTGACGACGACACGCTTGCCGCTGAGGCCGTTCACTGCAGGCGCTCGGCGAGGTACCGCAGCGCGATCGGGTAGCGGTATTCGATCGCGCTGTGCGTGGCCTCGAAGAGCTCGAAGAACACGTCGGTGACGCCGATCCGCTCGAGCGCGCGGCGGAATGCCTCGGCGCCGAGGTCGAGATAGAAGTCGTCCCGCTTCCCCGCGTCGATGTAGACGGCGCGCAGCCCGCGCAGCGAGTCCGCGTGCCCGTCGACCATGCGCACCGGATCCCACGCGAGCCAGCGTTCCCACACGTCCGGCTTCAGCTCGCCGGTCGCCGGGTCGAACGGCAGCTCCCCGGGCGAGTAGCACTCGGCCATCGCAAACGTGTTGATGAGCGCGTGATCGGTTGCCTTCGAGAATGCGGGCCGCGAGCGGAAGTCCTGCCAGAACGCGTCGAACGAGCCGTCGTAGTGGTCGCGCAAGGCTCGCACGGCATCGCGGAAGTCGGGCAGGTAGCAAAGCTCGAAGAGCGCGTCGCCGGCATGCGTCGCGAGACCGGCGAAGACGTCCGGGCGGAGCATCGCCGTCACCATCGCGCCGTACCCACCGCTCGACTTGCCTGCGATCGCCCGCGCGCTCGTCGGGTAGCGCTCGTCGACGAAGCCGACGACGTCCTCGCAGAGATACGTGTGGTAGTTCCCGACGCCGGGTGAGTCGAGGAACTGCGAGCCGCCGTACGACGTCCACGCGTCGACGAACACGACGCGCGCCGGCGCGCGGAGGTCGTCGACGAGCTCGAGCACGGTGGGCCGGAAGGCAGACCGGTTCCGCCACATGTCGACCTGGCCTGTGAAGCCCTGGATCAGATAGACGGCCGGCAGTGTCGCGCCCTCCGCCCCTGGCGGCTCGTACACCCAGAGGGGGCGCTGCGCCGGGTCGCCCAGGGGGTTACCGACGAGGGCGGCGCTGTCGAGCGCGTGCTCGTCCAGCCGCCCGGCGAGCTTCTTCGACCACGGCTCCATCGCCGCCGGACCCTACACTCGGGCCGTGCGCCGATTCCCCCTGCTCGCCGCGCTCCTACTCGTCTTGGTCCTGGCCGCCTGCGGCGGCGGATCGAGCAAGCCGTACACCGCGGCGGGGACGAAGGCCTGCCTGACCCAGAAGGGCTTCACCGGCGTCACGACCAACGCGGACACGGTCGGATTCATCGCCGCGTTCGCGGCCAACGGAGGCATCCAGGCGAAGTCGTCGACCGGCAACGTGCTGACGATCGCCTTCACGCAAGGCCCGGGGAGCGTCGCCGGGACGGAGAAGGCATTCCGCCGGAACGCACCGGCGAACCTCCGGCCGCACATGAGCGACATCATGGAAGCGCAGGGGAGCGCGGTGCTCGTGTGGACGGTGTCGCCGACCACGCAGGAGCTCTCCGACGCCGAAGGCTGCCTCGCCTCCTAGCTAGACTTTTCCGCATGGCCGAATACGGAACGATGCGGGTCAAGAGCGGCCTCGCCGAGATGCTCAAGGGCGGGGTGATCATGGACGTCGTCGACGCCGATCAGGCGAAGATCGCCGAGGCGTCAGGAGCGGTCGCGGTGATGGCACTCGAGCGTGTTCCCGCCGACATCCGCCGCGACGGCGGCGTCGCACGCATGTCCGACCCGGAGATGATCCGGGAGATCCAGGAGTCCGTCAGCATCCCCGTGATGGCGAAGTGCCGCATCGGCCACTTCGCCGAGGCGCAGATCCTCCAGGCCCTCGAGATCGACTACATCGACGAGTCCGAGGTGCTGACGCCCGCCGACCTCGAGCATCACGTCGACAAGTGGCGCTTCACCGTCCCGTTCGTCTGCGGCGCGACCAATCTGGGCGAGGCGCTCCGGCGCATCTCCGAGGGCGCGGCGATGATCCGCACGAAGGGCGAGGCGGGCACCGGCGACATCGTCAACGCGGTCACGCACATGCGCTCGGTCTTCGGGCACATCCGCAAGTTGAAGACGCTCGCCGAGGAAGAGCTCTACACCGAGGCGAAGAACCTGCAGGCGCCGTACGAGCTCGTGCGCTGGGTGGCCGAGAACGGGAAGCTCCCCGTCGTGACGTTCACGGCGGGCGGCATCGCGACGCCGGCCGACGCGGCCCTGTGCATGCAACTCGGCGCCGACGGCGTGTTCGTCGGCTCGGGCATCTTCAAGTCGGGCGACCCGGAACGGAGGGCGAAGGCGATCGTCGAGGCGACGACGCACTTCCAGGACGCAGAGATCCTGGCCCGCGTCTCCGCCGGCCTGGGCGAGCCGATGGTCGGTATCTCGACGGCATCGCTCGATCCGAGCGAGCTGCTCGAGTCGCGCGGCTGGTAGTCCGTCCGCCGCGAGGCGGATGATGCACCCGGTGCAGAAGCCCGTCTGGAAGACGTCGTCGTTCCTCGTCTACACGGGCGGCCTCACGGTGCTCGGCGCAGCCGTCGCGGCGCTCAGTTACCTGTCGGGGCACTACGGCAAGGGCGCGCTCACCGCGTGGGCGCTGCTCGTGCTCGTTGTCCTGTACACGATCGCGAACGGGTTCAGGCATCGCGGCCGCTGGGTCGCCGCCGGCCTCTTCGCGTACGCCTCGGTGATCGCGTGGGCCGCTTTCGTCGCCATCGCCTGGAGCTGGTTCGGATGGCTGCATTCGTCGACGTCCCTCTCCGATTTCTCGCTCGGGCGGCTTTCCCTCGAGCTCCTCGTGCTCATCACGGCGATCTACGACCGTCGCCGCTTCGAGTTCCCGTTCATCACGTCGATCGTGGCCGTCGTCCAGTGGGTGTTCGTCATCGATCTCATCTCGAGCGGCGGCACGTGGACGAAGGTGGTCACGCTGTTCGTCGGGCTCGCGTACTTCGTCGCCGGAGCCGTCTCGCGGTCGCCGTCGGCGTTCTGGCTCCATCTCGTCGGCGGTGCGCTGATCGGCGGCGTCCTCCTCGACTGGTGGCACTCGAGCGATACCGACTGGGCGCTCATCGCCGCGGTATCGCTCATCTACGTCTTCATCGCGTACATGACGAAGCGCTCGAGCTGGGCCGTGTACGGGACGATCGGCTTCGTCGGCGCGACCATCCACTACCTCTTCAGCACCGGGAGCAGCACGAGCATCGGCGGCCTGGGCTTGCAGGTCTCGGTGCCGTCGATCAGCGGCTGGTCGCCGTCGGTCGCCTTCGCGTGCCTCGGCTTCTGGCTCGTCCTGCTCGGGGTCGCAGGGCGCCGGTCTCGGTCCGAGTAACCGAACCTACAATGGCGGGGTGGAAGCGCCGCTCCGGATCGGTGTGCTCGCCGTGCAAGGGAACTTCCGAGAGCACGCGGCCGTGCTCCGGCGCCTCGGCGTGGAGCCGGTGGAGGTACGGCTCCCCGAGCAGCTGGAGGGCCTGGACGGCCTGATCCTGCCCGGCGGCGAGTCGACGGCGATCACGCGGCTCATGCGCCTGTACGGGCTCGACGAGGCGCTCCGCCGCTTCGAGGCGCCCGTCTTCGGAACTTGCGCCGGGATGATCGTCCTCGACCGGGACCATCTCGGGCTCGCAGACTTCCGCGTGCAGCGGAACGCGTTCGGCCGCCAGGTGCGCAGCTTCGAGGCCGACCTCGACGTCGGCCTGGGGGAGCCGGTGCGCGGGATCTTCATCCGTGCGCCGTGGATCGAGGACGCAGGCCCCGACGTCGAGGTGCTCGCCGAGGTGGACGGGCATCCGGTGCTCGCGCGGCAGGGGCGCGTGCTCGTCGCCGCGTTCCATCCCGAGCTCACGGACGACACGCGCATCCACGAGCTCTTCTTGAATCTCGTACGGGAGGCATCGAGTGTCCGGGCATAGCAAGTGGTCGTCGATCAAGCACAAGAAGGGCGCCGCCGACGCCAAGCGGGGCAAGCTCTTCTCGAAGCTGTCGCGCGCGATCATCGTCGCGGCGAAGGAGGGCGGCGGAGACCCATCCGGCAACCTCGCGCTGCAGAACGCGATCGAGAAGGCCAAGTCGTACTCCATGCCGAAGGACAACATCGACCGCGCGATCGCGAAGGGCTCCGGCGCCGACGCAGACGCGAGCGCGTTCGAGACGGTCGTGTACGAGGGCTTCGGCCCGAGCGGCGTCGCCGTGATCGTCGAGGCGCTCACCGACAACCGCAATCGCACCGCGTCCGACGTGCGCCACACCTTCGCGAAGAACGACGGGAACCTCGGCGGCTCGGGCGCCGTGGCGTGGCTGTTCGAGCGGCGCGGGCTCGTGGTGGTCGATGCCACGGGCGTCGACGAGGACGAGCTGATGCTCGCGGCCGCGGAGGGCGGGGCGGAGGACGTCGAGCTCGACGGTTCCAGCTACCAGGTGACCTGTGCGCCGGAGCAGTTGGCGGCGGTGCGGGAAGCGGTCGACACGGCCGGGTTCTCCGTCGATGCCGCCGAGCTGACGATGGTGCCGAAGACGACCGTCGAGGTCGCGGACGAGAACGAGGCGAAGAAGATCCTGCGCCTCATCGACCAGCTGGAGGACAACGACGACGTCCAGGACGTGTTCGCGAACTTCGACATTCCCGAGCGTGTGCTCGAGGCTGTGGCGGGCTAGGGCATCGGCCCCCGAAGGATGACGGGCGGTGTCAGACACCGATTCCGGTGTCTGACACCGAAAGAAGGATCGTCCGACCCGCTGCCTAACCTCTCCCCGTGAAGGTCGTCGGCATCGATCCAGGGACGGCTGCTTGCGGGTACGGGATCGTCCACGAAAGCGGCGGGCGCCTCCGGGGCATTCACCACGGCTGGTGGTCCACGTCGCCGCGCGAGCGCCCAGAGGTTCGGCTCATGACGATCTACGACGGGGTGGCCGGTCTCATCGCCGAGTACGCCCCGGATGCGGTCGTCCTCGAGGAGTCCTTCGTCGGCGTCGACGCCCGCACCGCGCTCTCCGTCGGACAGGCGCGCGGCGCCGTGCTCGTCGCGGCCGCCCACGCCGGCCTGCCCTGCGCGGAGTACGCGCCGTCCGCCGTGAAGAACGCCGTGTGCGGATACGGCCGTGCCGAGAAGTCTCAGGTGCAGCGGATGGTAAAGGCCATCCTCGGGCTCGACGCGCTCCCGACTCCCGACCACGCAGCTGACGCGCTCGCGGTCGCGATCTGCCATGCGCTCGCGCCGCGGCTGTTGAAGATGGCCGGATGATCGCGCAGCTGCGCGGCAAGCCGGTCGCCTCGACCCCGGAAGGTCTCGTGCTCGACGTCGGTGGCGTCGGCTATCTCGTTGCCGCCACGCCTGCGGCCGTGCGCAAGGCGAGCGGGGTGGACGAGGTGACGATCGAGACGTACATGGTCGTGCGCGAGGACGCACTGCAGCTCTACGGCTTCGCCGAGCGCGCCGAGCGCGACCTGTTCGTCCAGCTCTTGACCGTGAACGGCGTCGGACCCAAGGTCGCGCTCGCGATCGTCTCCGGCTCCCCGGCCGACGAGCTCCGGCGCGCCATCGTGCGCGAGGACATCGCCCGCTTCGTGGCCATCCCCGGGATCGGCAAGAAGACGGCCGAGCGCATCGTGCTCGAGCTCAAGGAGAAGGTCGGCGTGCTGGAGGCGATGGCGCCGACGGGTGACCTCGTCGCGCGCGACGCACTCGTTGAGCTCGGCTGGTCGGTGCTCGACGCGGAGCGCGCGCTGCAGGACGTCGACGAGACGCTGCCGGTCGAAGAGCAGGTCCGGGCCGCGCTCCGGAGGGCGGCATGAGTACGCAGTTCCTCGCACCCGTCGTCGCAGAGGAGGACCAGGAGCTCGAGCAGACGCTGCGCCCGCGCCGCCTGGACGAGTTCGTCGGGCAGGAGCGGGTCAAGGAGCAGCTCGCGATCGCGCTCACGGCCGCGCAGGCGCGCGGCGAGGCGCTCGACCACGTCCTCCTCGTCGGGCCCCCGGGTCTCGGCAAGACGAGCCTCGCGTTCATTGTCCGCGAGGAGCTCGGCGTCGGCATCCGCACGGTCGCCGGCCCCGCGCTCGAGCGCAAGGGCGACATGGCGGCCATCCTCACTGCGCTCGAGCCGCGCGACGTGCTGTTCGTGGACGAGATCCACCGGCTCAACCGCGCGATCGAGGAGATCCTCTATCCCGCGCTCGAGGACTTCCGCCTCGACATCATCGTCGGCCAGGGGCCGGCGGCGCGCACGCTGACGCTCGACCTGCCGCACTTCACGCTCATCGGCGCGACGACGCGCACAGGGCTCTTGACGACGCCGCTGCGCGACCGCTTCGGCATGACGTTCCGCCTCGACTACTACGAGCCGGCGGAGCTGACGACCATCGTCCACCGGTCGGCGCGCATTCTCGGCGTCGAGATCGCCGCCGACGCCGCCCAGGAGATTGCGCGCCGCTCGCGCGGAACGCCGCGCATCGCGAATCGCATCCTCCGGCGCGTGCGCGACGTCGCCCAGGTGCGGCACGAAGGCTCGATCACGAACGCGATCGCAGCCGAGGCGCTCGAGCTGCTCGAGGTCGACCAGGTCGGGCTCGAGCGGACGGATCGCGAGCTGCTGCGCACCATCGCCGGCAAGTTCGAGGGCGGCCCCGTCGGGCTGTCCACGCTTGCGGTCTCGCTCGGCGAGGAGCCGGACACGATCGAGGACGTGTACGAGCCGTATCTGCTCCAGCTCGGCTTCATCCAGCGCACGCCGCGCGGCCGCACGATCACGAAGCTCGGACGGGCGCACGTGGGCGCAGCGGCCGGCGACGCGAAGCTGTTCTAGCGACCGCGCTGGATGGTGTTCGCGTCGGCCATCTTGCCGGCGGGAATTTCATCGCGCCGTGGAGGTTCCGTCCCCGGCGAGGGCCGTTTGAAGAGCTTCGCTACCAACGACGGAAGCTTCACGCCGCGACTCTACTCCCTCGCAGCGGCGCCCGCCTCGATGCCGCGGCAACGATCCACGGCGCGACGAGGAGCGCCATCACGTCGAACCAGACGTAGCCGCTCGCGACGCCGCTCGGCGGGTTCCCGTCCGCGATCCCGAGACCGGGGATCGTCCGCGCCCAGCGCCACGTGCCGATCGACGTGCCGTATAGCTCGAGCGCGCCGACGACGAGGAACACCGCCGCGTACGTCGCGCGTGCGCGCGACCGCCATAGGAAGACGCAGAGCAGCGGGACGCCGATCGCACCGCCGACGTCGAGGCGGGGCAGCAACGTCAGCCCTGCGAGCCCCCAGCCGACGGAGCCGATCGCGGCGGCCGCGACGAGCCTGCGCGCCGGCACGATCCGCGTCAGCGCGAGCCCGCTGAGGTAGACGACGCCGTGCGCCGGCGGGATGAACAACGGCAGGTTGTGCAGCCGGTAGTGGTAGACGCCCCAGATGAGCGATCCCGTGACCTCGCCGACGGTTGCGAAGACGACGACGCCGAGCGCCTGCGCGCGCGCAAGCGGCGCGAGCGGCCGCAGTGCAGCCGCGAGGACGATCCACGTCAGCGCGCCGAGCGCCAGCTGGCCGCCGTAGCCCACTTGCGTGTCCACCGCGAGCAGCGCCGCGAGGTACGCGGGCCCCACCGCCGCGTAGAAGCGCGGCGTCACGGCCGGTACTGGAGCTCGTGCCAGCTCGGCGTCGGCAGCAGCTCGAGCAGCGCGCGCCCGCCGTGCGGGTCGCGGTACGAGAACTCGGAGGTGTCGTCATCCCAGCCGACCTCGAGCTTGCCTTCTTTCACGTGATGGTCGAGCCACGCGCCGCGGAAGACGAGCCGCTTCAACCAGTCGAGGAGCGACTCGCCGCCGACGAGGGAGACTTCGTCCCAGCGGCGAACGAGATAGCGGCCGAGCGCGCTGCGCGGTTCCTCGATGGAACCGAGCTCCACGAGCTCGACCAGGTCGGCCGTCTCGTCGCCGTCGAGCTCGTTCCCCGGAATGAGGCCGAGCTTGACGGCGGCTGCCGTGACGCGCTGCTCGAAGTCCTCCGCGTTGAAGCTGAAGCTGTAGCCGAGGAACTCGACGAGATAGTCGTCCCCCGAGTTGTAGTGGGCCTCGGCCTCCACCGTCCAAGCGTACCCTTGCCCTGTGCGCTCACTCCGCATTCCCATAGCTGCTGCCGTCGTGCTCGCACTCGTCGTGTTGACAGCCCTCGCGCTCGGCTGGTCGGTGCAGCGCGCGGCGTATCTCGCGCCTGTGATCGTGGTCGGATTCGCAGCCGTCGCGGGCCTGCTCATCCTGTGGGGCAAGGTCGCGGTGCAGCAGTTGCGCGAGACCAAGCGCCCGCGGCTCGTGCTCACGCTGTGGGTCGTCGGACTCGCGCTGCTCGTCGTGCTGAGCTTCCTCGGCGTGAAGCTCCCGCGCGAAGGCGGTTGATCACTCGCCGAAGCGAGCGACGAGCGCCGGCCACAGGCTCGGCAAGCTCGAGCGGAGGTCGCACCGCGCGATCGGCTCTCCGCGTTCCTGGTTGTCGACCGGCATCAGAATCCGCGCGACGATGAGATAGCGGCTGCAGAACGTCGCATCGGTGGGCGAGAAGCCGACGAGCAGCGCGCGCTGACCGGCGACCGCCGGCCGCCAGTAGCGAAAGGTGACGTCTGGGGAGGCAACCGGCGGCAGGTCGTGGCCGAACAGCTCGAGCGCACTGGCCTCGCCGTAGTTGCTCGCTAGAACGACGTCGACGCCTCGCGCATTCAACGACACCAGATCGGCGAGCTGGGGCCAGCCGATCTCGTCCTGGTAGTCGCTTCGGTCCTTGATGATGCCGTGGGCATTCGCAGTCGTCAGCGGGAGGACGGGGACGGCGATCGGAAGCGCGACGAGGAAGGCGGCTCCGTACGCCGCGCCTGCGATCCGCAGCCTGCGTCGCGTCGCCCACGCCTCGAACGGGACGGCGCCCGCAGCGAGCGCGAACAGCACCTCCGGAGCGGCGTAGTACGACTTGCCGCCAAGCACGAAGTACGCGACAACGCTCCCGACGACCGTCCAGGCGAGCGGGCGCGCGACGCGCAGCCGGTGCAGCCGCACGATGCCCGCGACGACGACGGGGACGCCGACGAACGCGACGAGCAGCAGAACGTTCACGATGAACTGCGGCCGCGACTCGTCTGTCGCGCTCCCCGGCGGGTGCACGAAGAAGTGGACGCTCACCCAGTCGTGCTGTGCCTCCCACACGAGATTCGGGACGAGCAGCACGACTGCGATTGCCGTCGCGCGGGCGACGCCGGCGAGCTGCAGCGCATCGCGTCGCCAAACGGCGAACGTCGCGACGAGGAGAACGAGCGGGATCGAGAGCGTGTACTTCGTCTCGAGACCGATGCCGACGACGACGCCGATCCATGTCCACGAGCCGCGGCCGAGCGCGAGCCGCAGAGCGAGCCACAGGACGACGAGCGTCGCGAGCGAGTCGAACGACACGGGCTGAAACAGCCCATTCGTCGCCAGGACGATCGGCGAGAAGCCGACGGCGATCGCCGCGATGATCTGTGCTCGCCGTCCGCCGCCGAGCTCGCGCGCGACGAGTGCCGCGACGACGACGCTCGCCGCGCCGGCGAGGACCGGGAAAACGCGGAAGCCGACGAGCGAGTATCCGAAGAGGAACCGCGCGAGCGCGGAGAGCAGCGCCGTGACCGGCGGGAACTCGACGTAGCCGCCCTGCAGGTGCTTCCCCGCGACGGCGTAGTAGAGCTCGTCGCGCTGCCAGCCGTAGTGGTTCGCGAAGCCGAGGTCGAGCGCGGACTTGAGCGCGGCGACGACGAGAACCGGTCGTGCCGCGAAGCGGATCACGCCAACGCTTCCAGCAGCCGGTCGACGTCCGCGCGGTCGTTGTACGACGCGATCGAGAGACGCAGCAGCGCTCCGTCGTCCGAGACGGGAATCTCGATGCGGTGCTCGTCGAACAGCCGGCGATTGAGATCCACATCGGGCTCCGGCAGACGGACGCTCGCCATCTGCAGCACCATCGACTCCGGCGCGATCGGCTCGATGGCGAACAGCTCGCACAGATCGCGCCGCGCCTCGCGGGCAAGCGCGACGCATCGCTCACGCTCGTCGTGCTCGCGGAAGAACTTGATAGCTGCGGGGACGCTGAGGTACGCGGACGAGTCGCGCGTGCCCTGCCGCTCCGTGCGGGAGATGAACGTCGCCGGCTCCTCGTAGCCCCAGCTCGTGATCGCGCCGTCGACGCGCTCCTGCCACTCGGGCCGCACGTGCAGGAAGCCCGCGCCCTTCGGAGCGCACAGCCACTTGTGGCAGTTGCCCGTGTAGAAGTCGGCGCCGAGCGCGTCGAGATCGAGGTCGACCTGCGCAACCGCGTGCGCGCCGTCGACGATCGTCGCGAGCCCGAGCGAACGCGCGTGGGCGACGATCTCCTCGACCGGGAGGAGGAGCGCGGTCTCGGAGGTGATGTGCGACACGAACACCGCCTTCGTCCGCTCGGTCACGTGCTCGAAGAGCTCATCGAAGTCTGCCTGGACGAAGGTGCACATCCGTTGCCACGTCAGAACGCACGCGCCGTACTCGAGGTTCGTCGAGAGCACCTCGTCGCCCGGCTGCAGGTCGAGCGCGCGCGCGGCCATGTTCACGCCGGTGGTGGCGTTCTGGACGAAGGTCAGGTCGTCCGCCCGGGCACCGACGAAGGCGCCCAGCTCGGCTCTCGCCTCCGCCAGCAGCGGGCCGAGCCGGCGCGCGATGAAGTCGACCGGCTCTCGCTCCAGCTCCCGCTGCCAGGCCTGGTAGCGCTCGAAGACGGCCTGCGGCGTGGCCCCGAAGGAGCCGTGGTTGAGGAACGTCACCTCGGGGTCCAGGAGGAACAGGTCTCTCACAGGGCCAACCGTATGCCGTCCGACGGTGCCCGTAGCGTGGCTGCTCGATGCACGAGGGCAGCTGGACACTGAGTCCGGCGTCGCACGAGGTGCAGGCCGAGCTCGCATCCTCACTCGGGGTGAGCGAGCTGACGGCAGGCGTTCTCGCTCGGCGCGGATACGACGACCCCGCAGCTGCGCGGGCGTTTCTCGCCGGCGAGCTGCCCCCGCACGACCCGTTCCTCCTCGGCGACATGGCCGTCGCCTGCGAGCGCATCCGCGCCGCGATCGCCGACGGCCGCCGGATCTGCGTGCACGGCGACTACGACGTCGACGGCATCTCCGCCACCGCGCTCGCCGTCCATCTCCTGCGCGAGCTCGGCGCCGACGTCGACTGGCACCTGCCGAGCCGGTTCGACGAGGGGTACGGCGTCAGCGCCGCGACGCTTGCGCGGCTGGCCGACGAAGGCTGCGGCCTCGTGCTCACGGTCGACTGCGGCATCACGGCGGTGGAGGAGGTGGCCGACGCGCGCGCACGCGGCCTCGAGGTGATCGTCACCGACCACCACCGGCCCGGCGAGACGTTGCCCGACTGCCCGATCGTCGCGACGCGGCCGTCTGACTATCCGTTCCCCGAGCTGTGCGGCACCGGTGTCGTCTACAAGCTCGGCCAGGCGCTGTTCGGCGTCGACTCGGAGATCCCGAAGCGGCATCTCGACCTGGTCGCGTTGGCAACGATTGCCGACGTCGTCCCGCTGGTGGATGAGAACCGCACGATGGCGATCGCGGGATTGCGCGCGCTCGCGCGCACGCAGAAGCCTGGCCTGCAGGCACTGATGAAGGTGGCGGGCGTCGATCCGGCCGCGATCGACGCCGGCGCTGTCGGCTTCCGGCTCGGGCCGCGCATCAACGCCGCCGGCCGGCTCGGCCATCCGCGCGCAGCGCTCCATCTTCTGCTGACGGACGACGCCGAAGAGGCGCGGCTCCTCGCGGACACGCTCGAGGAGCTGAACCACGAGCGGCAGGCCGTCGAGGGCCGCATCGTGCGCGAGGCGATCGCTCAGGTCGAGCAGTGGCCCGAGGCGGACAAGCGCCGTCGCGCGTACGTCGTCGCGGGGGAGGACTGGCACGAGGGCGTGATCGGCATCGTCGCGTCGCGGCTCGTCGAGCGCTTCAACCGTCCGGTCGTGCTCATCGCCGGCGGCGAGGGCGACTGGAAGGGATCGGGCCGTTCGATCGCGTCGTTCGACCTCCATGCGGGCCTCGGCGCGTGCGCGGACCTGCTGGAGCGCTGGGGAGGACATCGCGCGGCGGCCGGTCTCTCGATCATGCCGGAGAACATCCCTGCCTTCGCGGAGCGCTTCGCCGCGCACGCGGCCGGGCTGCTCGAGGAGGAAGACCTGCGCACGGTCACGCGCGTCGACGGGATCGTCCCGCGCGGGACGCGGCTGACGCTCGACCTGTGCACGGAGCTTGCACAGCTCGCGCCGTTCGGCCTCGGGAACCCGGAGGTGACGCTGCTCGCGCCCGGGTGCGAGCTGGGCGACCTCGCCACCGTCGGCGATGGCAAGCACCTGCGCTTCCGCGTGCGGCGCGACGGCGCCGACGCGGGCAGCGCGATCGCGTTCGGGATCGGCTCCCGGCTCGACGTCTACCGGCAGGAAGGCCGGTGGGACGTCGCGTTCCGCCTGTCGGAGAACCGCTGGAACGGGACCGTTTCACCGCAGCTCGTCGTGCGGCGGATCTTCGCGGCCGACCCGCGGATCGAGGAGCTGCGCGAGTGGCTCATCGGCGAGTACCGCAAGCCAGAGGCCGCGCGCGATGCAGAGGCGACGGCGATCTTCGCGGAGCTCGGCCCGGGCAAGCGGCACGTGCTCGAGTCGGAGCGCTTCCGCGCGCTCCTCGCAGGCCCGCCTGTGCTTGCGCGCGCTGCCTAGCTCTTGCGGCCGACGAAGATCGCCCAGCCGAGCAGGCGGCGCTGGAAACGCAGGTAGTGGTCGCGGCCTTGCTCGTGACGCTCGCGAATGCCAGGCGCGTCAGGGTCGTCCGGGTTGGCGGCGAGCCATTCCTCGAGCGCGCGCCAGTGATACGACTCGTACCGGTCCCAGTCGTCCTCCGATGCGGCGATGAGCCCGACGAGGGCGAGGCCGGCGGCCTCGAAGCGCGCGACGGTCTCGGGGAGCGTTACCCAGCCCTCGTCCTCGACCTCGGTCGGCAGCGGCCACTCGCGCCAGTACGGCTCTCCGACCGCGACGAATCCGCCCGAGCGCACCGCGGGCGCGAGCGCGGCGAGCGTCCCGTCCAGATCGTCGTAGACGAACGACGCGCCGAGGCAGAGAGCGGCGTCCCATGACTCGGCCTCGAGCGGGTACGCACGCGCGTCGCCCTCGACGATCTCGATGCGCCCCGCCAGGTGCGCGGCGGCGATGCGTTCGCGGCCGGCGGCGACGAACTCGGGCGCGCGCTCGACGCCGAGGATGCTGCAGCCGAACTCCGCTGCCAGGACGAGCGCCGGGCCGGCCTTCCCGCACGCGACGTCGAGGACGCGCGAGTCGGGGCCGAGGCGGAGCAGCCGCCCGAGGTCGCGGATCTTCTCCGACCTCGTCGGGTCCTGGATCTCGTGGTCGCGCTCGGCGACGGCGAAGTACCACGGCATGCCCGCAAGACTACGGTGAGCGGGTGCGTCCGCAAGTGGCGGTCAGCTCTGCCGGCTGCAAACGCGTCGCATCCCTGCGTCCTCGGTCGCGTCCGTAGCTACGGCTACGGCCGCTCCCTGCGTCCTTGGGCTGCTCGGTTTTCGCTCGGCAGAGCAAGACCGAACTTACGGACGCACCCGCTAGCGAGCGAGCGCGGCGAGGACGGCCGCGAGCTTCTCGACCTTGCGGGCGTCACGTCGCCGGAGTCGGAGCATGAGGCGCGTCACTTCGACTTCTCAACGTCCGTTCCTCCCTCGGAGGTGCGCCTGAAAGGGCCGGGAGTACACTGAAATCGTGGTGACAGTGCAGACAGGAGAGCAGCATTTCGAGCTCCTGGAGGGGCTGCTCGCCGAGCTCGACGGGTACAGCGGCGAGCTCGATCGCGAGCTGATCGTCCGGGCGTTCACGTTCGCCGCGGCGGCGCACGAGGGGCAGCAGCGCCGCTCGGGCGAGCCGTTCATCATGCACCCCGTCGGGGTGGCAACGATCTGCGCCGGTCTCCGTCTCGACGAGCAGACGATCGCCGCCGCGCTCCTGCACGACGTCGTCGAGGACACGAACACCGAGCTGTCGACCGTGCGCGACGAGTTCGGCGAGGAGATCGCGGCGCTCGTCGACGGCGTCACGAAGCTGACGCGCGTGCAGTTCCAGAGCCGCGAGCAAGCGGAGGCGGAGAACTACCGCAAGATGGTCGTCGCGATGGCGGCCGACGTGCGCGTCATCCTCGTCAAGCTCGCCGACCGTCTGCACAACCTGCGCACCATCGAGTACCTGGGGCGACAGAAGCAGGTGCAGAAGGCGAAGGAGGCGCTCGAGGTGTACGCGCCGCTCGCGCACCGTCTCGGCATCCACGCGATGAAGTGGGAGCTCGAGGATCTCTCGTTCCAGACGCTGCACCCGCGCAAGTTCGAGGAGATCAAGGCGATGGTCGCCGAGCGCCGCGCCGATCGCGAAGGGCACGTTGCCGAGGCTGCGGACGTGCTCCAGCGTGAGCTCGTGAAGGTCGACATTCCGGCGGAGATCTCCGGGCGCGCGAAGCACTTCTATTCCATCTACGACAAGATGGCGAAGCGCGGCCGCGAGTTCAACGAGATCTACGACCTCACTGCGATGCGCGTCACGGTCGAGCGCAGCGGGGAGGAGGGGACGCGCGACTGTTACGGCGCGCTCGGGCTCATCCACTCGTTGTGGAAGCCGATGCCGGGCCGCTTCAAGGACTACGTCGCGATGCCGAAGTTCAACGGCTATCGCTCGCTGCACACGACGGTGATCGGGCCCGAAGGGCGCCCACTCGAGATCCAGGTGCGCACGCGCGAGATGCACGAGACGGCGGAATACGGGATCGCTGCGCATTGGGCGTACAAGCGCGGCAAAGCGACGACTGCCGACGCCGAGTGGCTCAAGTGGGTGGAGCAGCTGATGGACATCCACGCCGACGAGACGGACTCGCGCGAGTTCGTGAAGTCGTTCCGCACCGATCTCTTTGACGAGGAGGTGTTCGTCTTCACGCCGAAGGGCGAGGTGAAGACGCTGCCCGCGGGCGCGACGCCGATCGACTTCGCGTATGCGGTGCACACGGACGTCGGCCACCGCACGGTCGGCGCGAAGGTGAACGGTCGCATCGTTCCGCTGCACTACAAGCTCGTGAACGGCGACCGGGTGGAGGTCCTCACGTCGAAGAGCGGGCGCGGGCCGTCACGCGATTGGCTGTCGCTCGTCGAGTCCTCGCGCGCGCGCAACAAGATCCGCCAGTTCTTCTCGCGCGAGCAGAAGGAGGATCTCGAGGCAAAGGGCCGCGAGACGCTCGAGCACGCGCTGAAGGGGCAGAACCTCCCGTATCGCAAGCTCGCCGGCTCGGCGGTGCTCGCAGGCGTCATCCGCGAGACCGGCTTCAAGAAGGCCGAGGAATTCTACGTCGCGCTCGGCTCCGGCAAGCTCACCGCCGGCAGCATCGTCAACAAGGTCTTGCAGAGGCTGAAGACGGACGAGGTCGCCGAGGAAGAGGCGGTCACCCCGCGCAAGCGGCCGAAGGCGCGCGACGCGCTCGCGAGCGAGACCTACGGCATCAAGGTCGTCGGCGTCGAGGACGTCCTCGTCCGGCTGGCGAAGTGCTGCACGCCGGTGCCCGGCGACCCGATCGTCGGCTACATCTCACTCGGCCGCGGGATCACCATCCACCGCGAGGACTGTCCCAACGCGCGCGCACTCAAGCGCAACCCGGAGCGGTTCACGGCGGTGGAGTGGGAGGGCGGCACGACGCAGAGCTTCCGCGTCCAGATCGCGCTCGACTCGTGGGATCGCCCGCGGCTGCTCGAGGACGTCGCGCGGACGTTCGCCGAGCACGGCGCGAACATCGTCGCCTACGGCGGCACCGTCGAGGATCAGATGGCGCGCAACTGGTACGTCGCCGAGGTCGGCGAGGTGAAGGCGCTACGAGCGCTGCTGACGGCGCTCCGCAACGTTGAGGGCGTCTTCGACGCCTATCGCGTCACGCCGAGCTAGGGGATGGGGCGCCTCGACGGCAAGGTTGCGATCGTCACCGGTGCCGGCCGCGGCATCGGCGAGGCGACCGCGCGACTGATGGCGCTCGAAGGCGCCTCGGTCGTCGTTGCTGACCTCAATAGGAGTGAAGCGGAGCGTGTGGCAGGCGAGCTCGAGACCGCCGTCGTGGCGGAGGTCGACGTGTCGGATGAGGAGAGCGTCATACGCATGATCGATACGGCGGTGGAGGCGTTCGGCGGGCTCGACGTGCTGCACAACAACGCGACCGATTCAGCGACGAACGCGATCGACACCGACATCGTCACGCTCGACATGGCGATCTTCGACCGGCTCGTCGCCGTCAATCTCAAAGGGCAGTTCATGGGATGCAAGCACGCAATCCCGCGCATGCTCGAACGCGGCGGCGGCGCGATCGTCAACACGGCGTCGGTCGACGGCTTCGTCGGGCGCGGCGTGCGGGCCGCGTACGGAGCCTCGAAAGCCGGCGTCGTGCTCTTGACGAAGTCGGTGGCATCGCAATACGGCGCGCGGGGCATCCGCTGCAACGCTGTCGCGCCGGGCCTTGTGCGCACGCCCGGGGCCGAGCTGCACGCGCCGCCGGGGTACGTCGAGGCGGCGGCGAAGCTGTATCCGATGCCGAGGCTCTGCCGCCCGGAGGACGTGGCAAAGGCTGTGGTCTTCCTCGCCTCGGACGACGCGGCCTACGTCAATGCAACGACGCTCATGGTGGACGGCGGCGCGACCGTCTACATGCCGAGCAGCCGCCTCTAGGGCGTCACGCCGTCCTGACATTTTCGTAACAGGGCCTGGCCCCGGCCGTGTCGGTTTGGGACAAGACTCGTGCTCACGGGGGCCTAAGGCAGGGGTCTGGCCCCGCTACGAAAGCGTCACGGAACCCAGGTCTCGCCGCCGGTGTCCCAGCCGACGAGGCAGAGGTCGGCGATTTCTGCCGCCACCTGCTCGAGGTGCGCGCGGTCGACGTCGCCGTCCGCGGCGAGCTCGGCGACGCGCTCGCCCTTCCACGTCACGGGGACGCTCACGCGCCGCGCGTCGTCCGCGGCGCCCGCCTGAGGCCCGAGCACAAGCTCGCCTTCCTCGACGAAGAAGATCCCCGCCCATGTGCAGCCGTCGCCCGCGGCGAGCGTCGCGACCGTCTGCCGCAGGACGTCGTCCGCGTCAGCGGACACCGAGCCGCGCCTTGTAGTCGTCTGGGATCGGCAGCGCCACACGCTTGGCGAGGTCGACGTAGACCAACGTCTGATGCGCGGTGACCATCAACGTCGCCTCGGGGAGCTTGTGCGCAGCGAACTCGTACGTGATGCTCGTCCGCCCGAGTCGCGCGACGCGCACGTGAATCTCGAGCTCGTCGTCGAAGCGCGCGGGCGCGAAGTACTCGACGTCGTTCGCGCGCATCACGAACTCGCCGGCGCTCTCGTACCGCAGTAGGCCGACAGAGCGGAGGTACTCGACGCGCGCCAGGTCGAAATACGGGTTGTAGCGCCCGTAGTAGACGATCCCCTGCGCATCCGTGTCGGAGAAGCCGACACGCGTCCGCGCGGTGAACGCGTACTCGTCCGTCACGATCGGATCAACGAGAGCACCTCGTCGCGCTTCTGCTCCATGAGCTCCTGCGAGCGCGCCTCGAGGTTCAGGCGCAGCAGCGGTTCCGTGTTCGACGGCCGCACGTTGAAGTGCCAGTCCGGGCCGTCGACGGAGACGCCGTCGAGGTGCGAGATCTTCGCCTCGCCCGCGTACCGCTCCTTGATCTCCTGCAGCTTGAGCGCGACGTCCCCGACCGGTGTGTTCAGCTCGCCGGTGATGAAGAACGTCTTCCGGAACGGCGCGAGGATCTCAGACAGCTTCTGGCCTCTGCGCGAGATCAGCTCGAGCATGAGCAGGAACGGGACGACCCCCGTATCGGCCTGCGAGAAGTCGCGGAAGTAGTAGTGGCCCGAGACCTCGCCGCCGAACGCGGCGTGATCCTTGCGCATGCGCGCCTTGATGAACGCGTGACCGACGCGATTCATGAGCGGAACGCCGCCGAGGCGCTCGATCGTCTCCGGCACCGCCCAGCTCGCGCGTACGTCGTAGATGATCTTCGCGCCCGGCTCCTTCGCGAGCACGAGCTCGGCGAAGAGCGCGGTGACGAAGTCCCCCGGGACGAACTCGCCCGTGTCGTCGACGAAGAAGCATCGATCGGCGTCCCCGTCGAACGCGACGCCCAGGTCGGCGCCCTCGTCGAGCGTCTTGCCGACGATGAACTCGCGGTTCTCCGGGAGCAGCGGGTTCGGCTCGTGGTTCGGGAACGATCCGTCCGGCTCGAAGAAGCAGCGCACCGCCTCGACGGTCGGTAGCCGGTCGAGCACGGGCGGGAGCATCGCGCCGGCCATCCCGTTCGCGGCGTCGATCACGACTTTCAGCGGCCGCAACGCGGACGGGTCGATAAAGGACATCACCCGATCGACGTACGCAGGCCAGATGTCGTATTCCGTCACCGGCCCTGCGGGACCCGAGGGGGGCCAGCCCCCGGCGACGGCTCGGTCGCGCACGTCCAGCAGGCCGGACTCGCCGCCGACGGGCAGCGCCCCGCGCCGCACAATCTTCATGCCCGTGTACTGCTTCGGGTTGTGCGAGGCAGTGACGGTGAGGCCGCCGTCGAGCCCCAGCTCGCCGACCGCGAAATAGAGCATCTCCGTCCCGATCATCCCGAGGTCGAGCACCTCGGCGCCGCCGTCGGCCACGCCGCGGATCGCCGCCGCCGCCATCGCCGGGCTCGAGAGGCGCATGTCACGGCCGACGGCGAAGCGCTTCGGCTCGAACTGCTGCACCACCGCGCGGCCGATCGCGTACGCGCCTTCCTCGTCCAACTCGGAGGGGTAGAGCCCGCGCACGTCGTACGCCTTGAAGATCTTCGGATCGAGCATCCCGCGGCGATCCTAGCCACGTAGCGCCCAACTACCATGAAGGGCATGGAGCGCAAGCTCGCCACCGTCCTTTTCGTCGACCTCGTCGACTCGACCGAGCGGCTCGCCGGCCGCGATCCGGAGGTCGTGCGGCGCCAAGTCACGCGCTTCTTCGACGAGGTCGCGCACTGCATCGTCACGCACGGCGGCACGGTGGAGAAGTTCGCCGGCGACGCGGTCATGGCCGCCTTCGGCATTCCGCTCGCGCACGAGGACGACGCCGAGCGCGCCGTGCGCGCCGGCCTCGCGACGCTCGCCAAGGTGCGGGAGCTCGACCTCCAGGCCCGCGTCGGAATCGAGTCCGGCGAGGTCGTCTCCGAGGACGGGCACGACTCGACCTTCGCCACCGGCGAGCCCGTCAACCTCGCAGCGCGCCTGCAGCAGGAGGCGAAGCCGGGCGAGATCCTCATCGGGCCGGGCACCGCCAGCCTCGTCCGCGGACGGGTGGAGCTCGAGCCGCTGGAGCCTCGCGACATCCGAGGCTTCGGACAGCCCGTCGTGGCGCACCGCGTCGTGTGCGCGATCGAGCTCGGCCGCCCGCTCCGCTCCCTCGCGGCGCCGCTCGTCGGGCGCGACTCGGAGCTCGAGCTACTCGAGAACACCTTCGCGCGCACGGTTCGAGACAAGCGCGCGACGCTTCTCACCATCTACGGCGACCCGGGCGTGGGGAAGAGTCGCCTCGCGCGCGAGTTCGTCTCCGGGCTCGACCGCGCCAACGTGCTCTCCGGCCGGTGCCTGCCGTACGGGGAGGGGGTCACGTACTGGCCGCTCGCCGAGATGGTGAAGTCATCTGCCGGCATCACCGACGACGACCCGCTCGACGAGGCGCAGCGGAAGATCCGTGAGTGCTGCGAGGACGAAGCCGTCGCCGACCTGCTCGGGCTCGCCGTCGGCGTGCTCGAAGCGGTCGAGGGCGAGCGCAGCCAGCAGGAGATCACGTGGGCGGCACGCGCGTGGGCGGAGCAGCTTGCCGCGGCGCAGCCGCTCGTGCTCGTCTTCGAGGACGTGCACTGGGGCGAGGAGCCGTTGCTCGAGCTGATCGAGCATCTTGCCGCCTGGGTGCGCGAGCAGCCGCTGCTCCTGCTCTGCATTGCGCGGCCGGAGCTGCTCGACGTTCGCCCGGCGTGGGGCGGCGGACGCGTGCGGTCGACGACGCTCGAGCTCGAGCCGCTTCAGCCCGAGGAGAGCGCCGAGCTCGTCGCCGCGCTCACCGCAGAGCTCGAGCTGCCGGTCGACATCGCGGCGGTGCTCGCGAAGAGCGAGGGCAACCCGCTGTTCGTCGAGGAGACGATCCGCATGCTTGCGGAGCGTCCGCGTGACGGCGCCGAGCGCATTCCGGACACGCTGCAGGCACTGATCGCCGCCCGCATCGACCGCCTGCCAGGCGCCGAGCGCGTGCTGCTCCAGCGCGCGGCCGCGATGGGACGCATCTTCATGGCGGGTGCCCTCGCACAGCTTTCGCCCGAGCTGGACGACGTGAGCGACCCGCTCGACGGCTTGATCCTGCGCGACCTGATCGTGCGCGAGCCGCGCGCGACAATCAGCGGCGAGCAGGCGTACAAGTTCCGCCACGTGCTCATCCGCGAGGTGGCCTACGCCGGTCTCTCGAAAATGTCACGCGCAGAGCTGCACCGCGCGTTCGCCGGTTGGCTCAAGGAGCGCGCGGGGGACGAGCTCGTCGAGATCCGCGCGTTCCATCTCGACCAGGCTGCGCGACTCCTCGCAGAGCTCGACGGCTCTGCGCCGCCGGACCTGAGCGAGGAGGCTGCTTCGGCGCTGACGCACGCGGGACGGCGCGCGCTTTCGCGTGAGGCATTCCGGAGCGCCCGCAAACTGCTCTTGCGCGCTGCCGAGCTGGCGCCGACACTCGAGCGGCGCTACTTCGCCGGCCGGGCTGCGTGGCGGCTGGGGGACATGACGGCGGTGATCGTAGAGATGGAGGACGTCGCGGCGGTGGCGGCCTCGCACGGCGAGCGCCAGCTCCAAGGCCGGGCGCTGACCGCGCTGGCCGAAGCGGTGCTCAACCAGCGCGCCGACGCGATCGCCGCGCGAGAGCTCGCCGAGCAGGCGATCGCGGTGCTCGCGGACGAGCCGCCCGACATCCGATTCGAGGCATTCCGCGCGGCGACGACCGTGGCGGCTTGGCTCAGCGACGGCGAGTCGTTCGAGCGCTGGGCGAAGCTCGCGCTCGAGGCGTCGCGCGCGGCCGAGCGCAAGGACCAGGAGGTGGCGATCACCATTGGTCTCGCCCAGACCTACATCCTGCGGCTCGAGCTCGACGAGGCAGAGCCGCTCGTCGAACGCGTCGCCGAGCTCGCAGAGGAGAGCGGCAGCGTCGTCGGCCGAGCCGACGCGCTGCTCGCGCGCGGCACGTTGGAAAACTGGCGCGGCAACGAGGCCGTGGCCGAGGCCGCCTTCACGGGCGCGCGCGAGCTCTACCACGAGGTGGGAAACACGGCCGCCGAGTCGGCCATGTCGATGCAGATCGCCCGCTGCGCGATGGTGCTCGGCGACTTCGCGCGCGCGGAGAAGCTGCTCGCGGACGCGGTGCGCACGATGAAGGGACTGAACGACCGCGCGAGGCTATGCGAGGCGCAGCGTTCGCTCGCCGAGGTCTACGTCCACGGCGGCAGGCTCGAGGAAGCGGAGCGCGTCGCGCTCGAAGCGCGCGAGTCGGTCGGCCCAGAGGACCGTGTCTCCATCTCCACCACCAAGATCTCGCTCGCGGCGGTGCGCGCCGCGCAAGGCCGCGACGAGGAGGCGGAGCATCTGCTGCGCGAAAGCGTCGACGAGCTCGAGCGGCTGCAGATGCGCGCGATCGAGCGCTGGGCCCTCCGCCGGCTCGTCGCGTTCTATGCCGAGCGTGACCGCGAGGACGAGGCGATCGGCTACGAGGCGCGGCTCGCCGAGCTCTCGCCGAGCAGCACCGCGCGGATGGCCTGAGTCGACTCGACGTCGGGCGACTCGCTGATCACTGTCGCAGGCCGCTCGAAGCGGGCGAGCGCGTCACGCAGCGGCTCCGCGCGCAACGTCCCTTCGCCGTACGGCAGATGCTTCGTCTCGTTTCGGTTCGCGTAGGCGATATCGCTGAAGTGGATGTGGAACGGTGCACCCGGTTCGAGCACGTCGTCGACCGCTTCGAGCGCGGCGGCGAACGGGTCGACGCCGACGAAGCCGCCGTCGCTCGTCGCGTGCATGTGCGCGAAGTCGAGCACGGGGCGGACCCAGCCGAGCTGCGACGCGATGAAGACGACGTCCTCGAGCGATCCGATCTCGCGCACGCGGCCCATCACCTCGACGCCGAACGGCACGGCGCGCCCCTTCTCCTCCAGCCGCGCGCGCAGCTCGCCCAGCTGTTCGACGATCGAGAGGAGCGCTTCCTCGCGCGTGCGGCCGAGCAGGAAGCCGGGATGGAACACGACGACCTCTGCGCCGCAGGCGGCGGCGATACCGGCCGAGTGGTCGAGCATGCCGATCGCCATGTTCAGCTTCTTGCCGCGTTCCGCGTGTCCCATGAAGCCCGCGAGCGGCGCATGGACGGAGAGCGCGACACCGGCGTCCCGCGCGAGCGCGCCGAGCCGCTCGGCGAACCCGTAGTCCATCCAGAACTTCCCCTCGAAGTCGATCTCACAGGCGGTCAACCCGCGCGCCTGGAGCGCGTCGATCGCGGCCTCGGGGCTCTCGCGGGAGGGCATTCGTGCCGGTCCGAACTTGATTGCGCCCATTCCGTCCGACGCAGTTTCTACCTTTTCGGCATGGCCAAGCACCCGTCGCGGATCGACCTTCTGGAGCTGGACATCGACCTCCGGCTGGTCGACCTTTGGCGCGAGGCGTCCGACATCTCGGAGTGGAACCTCGACGTCGTGGCCGCGTTCCTCCGCGCCGCGTACGGCAAGGGTTACTGCGACGCGCTCACCGAGGACGCTCCTGGCTCCCTTTGTCACGATCATGGCTATCGGGTGCCGGCCCGGCGCGTCACTGCAGGCGAGCAGCACTAGCGCCCCGATACGATCCCGGGCGTGAAGCGGAGCCCTGCTCGCCTGGTGATCGCGCTCTCCGTGGCAGCCGTGCTCGCCGTCTTCATCCTGTACACGTCGATCGCGGGCGCGGGCACGCCGGAGATCGGTCCGAGCACCGTCGGCCAGCACGTCGGCGAGGACGTTCTCCTCGTCGGGACCGTCGTCGGACACGTCGGCGGCAACGCGCACGCAGGCGGCATGCGCTTCCTGCTCAAGGACGACCACGGCGCCGCAGTTGCACGCACGCGCGTTCTCTACTCGGGCAGCGTCCCCGACCTGTTCCGGACGGGCCGGCAGATCGTCGTCGAAGGCACGCTCCGGAACGGAACGTTCGTCGCGAAGCCGGGATCGCTCGTGACGAAGTGCCCGTCGAAGTACACGCCTGCGAAGTCGAACGCCTAGAGGCAGGCCGCAGTGCTTCGAGGCGTACTCACTCCACAATCAACCTTGGACGCGTAGCGTTGGCGCTGCTCGGTCGCGCCGCACTCCTCCTCAGCTTCGGGCTCGTCGTGTACGCGCTCGTCGGCGGCTCGTTCGCGGCGTGGAAGCGGCGTCGCCGGCTCGCGCTTTCAGCGCAGAACGCGCTCGTCGCATCGTTCGTGACCACGCTCGTCGCCGCGATCGTGCTGTTGATCGCGCTCGGCCGGCGTGACCTCTCGTTCGTCTACGTCGCGCAACACACGAGTCACTCGCTTCCGCTTGGCTACGCGCTCTCGGCGTTCTGGGGCGGGCAGGAGGGCTCGCTGCTGCTCTGGCTGCTCGTCCTCACCGGCTATGCGTCGCTCGCCGTCTTGCTGAATCGCCGCTCGCGCGAGCTGATCGCATGGACGGTCCCCGTGCTAGGCGGGATCGCCGTCTTCTTCGCCATGATGCTCTGCTTCGTCTCGAGCCCGTTCGCGACGGCGGCAGCTCCTGCGGACGGTGCCGGGATGGACCCGAGCCTGCAGAACCCGTACATGCTCGCGCACCCGCCGATGCTGTACCTCGGCTACGTCGGGCTGACGATTCCGTTCGCGTTCGCGATGGGCGCGCTGCTGGCGCGGCGCACGGACGAACGCTGGATCGTCGCGACCCGCCGGTGGACGCTCGCGGCCTGGACGTTCCTCGGCGTCGGCCAGCTGCTCGGCGCGCACTGGGCGTACGTCGAGATCGGCTGGGGCGGCTACTACGCGTGGGATCCGGTCGAGAACGCGGCGCTCATGCCGTGGCTCGCGGCTACCGCGTTCCTGCACTCGGTGATGATCCAGGAGAAGCGCGGCATGCTGAAGATCTGGAACGTGACCCTCGTCTCGCTCGCGTTCTGTCTCTCAATCTTCGGGACGTTCCTCACGCGCTCCGGCGTCATCAACTCGATCCACTCGTTCTCGCAGAGCTCGCTCGGCGGCTGGTTCCTCGGCTTCCTGGCGGTCGTCATCGTGTTCTCCGTCGGGCTCATCTACCTGCGCCTGCCGCTGCTGCGTTCGAAGACGAAGCTCGAGTCGCTCGTCTCGCGCGAAGCGACGTTCCTCTACAACAACCTGTTGCTCGTCGCGCTCGCGCTCACGATCCTGTGGGGCGTCGTCTACCCGCTGCTGACGCAGGCGGTGAACGGCGAGACGCGCTCGGTCTCGAAGCCGTACTACGACTTCTTCCTGCACAGCTTCGGTCTCCCGCTCCTTCTGCTGATGGGGATCGGGCCTCTCGTCGCCTGGCGTCGCGCGTCGCTGCGCGCGCTCGGGAAGACGTTCGCGGTGCCGGCCGCGGTGTCGGTCGTGACCGGGGTCGTGCTCCTCGCCCTCGGCTTCGGGAGCTCGACGCCGGGCCTGCTGGCGTACACGTTCTCCGCGTTCGTCGCCGCGTCGATCGTGCTCGAGTTCGTCCGCGGACGCCGTGCCACTGGCTCGCTGCCGCGTCTCGTGGCGCGCAACCGACGCCGCTACGGCGGCTACATCGTCCACGCCGCGATCGTGCTGCTCGCAATCGGCATCGCGGGCTCGAGCGCGTACCAGACCATTCGCGAGCGTAGCCTCCAGCGCGGCCAGACGATGCAGGCCGCCGGCTACACGTTCAGGTACGAGTCGCTCGAGACGAGGCAGCTGCAGAACGCGCAGCAGACGAGCGCCGTCATCGACGTCTCGCGCGGCGGCTCGCACGTGACGACGCTGCACCCGGGCAAGAGCTGGTTTCCGGTCGAGCAGTCGGCGTCGAACGACGTCTCGATCTATCACGACCCTCGCAGCCTCGGCGACGTGTACACCATCGCCGACGGCATCTCGAAGAACGGCACGCTCGACCTGAAGGTGCTCGTGAAGCCGCTCGTCAACCTCGTGTGGGCGGCCGGCTTCGTCTTCGTGTTCGGCTCCCTCGTCGCCATGTGGCCGGACGCGGTCGAGCAGCGCAAGCTCGCCGACCGGTACGCCGCAGTTCCGGTATGACCCTTGCGCTCGTGCTCGGCGGCATCCTCGCGGTGCTCGTCGTGGTCGCGGTCGCGCGGCCGTTCCTGCGCGAGCCGGCGCCGGAGAGCGATGTGCTCGACGAGCCGGGCGAGCTGGAGCGCCGTCGGCTCACGCTCAGCGAGGAGCGCGACCAGGCGCTCGCAGCGCTGAAAGAGCTCGAGTTCGACCATCGCACGGGCAAGGTTTCCGACGACGACTACCGCGTTCTCGTGGGGCCGCTTCGGCGGCGTGCGGCCGAGGCGTTACGTGCGCTGGAACCGCGGGCAGAAGCCCGTCATGCCCGCGTCGCACGACCGCGCTGACCAGCCCACCCGGCGCGTCCCGCTGCCGCCCGACGAGACGGGACCGGTTCCCGTCTCGCTCGCCCGTGCGGAGCCGCGATGGTTCGGCGTGCCGCCGCCGCTCCTCCTGCTCGGGCTCGCGGTCTTCTCGTTCGCGCTCGCCGTCGCGCTCTTCGCCGGCGGGAGCTGGCCGGGCGGACTCATCCTGCTCGGGCTCGCGGCGCTGTTCACAGCGGCGTTCCTGGAGATTGCGCGCCGTCGGCCCTCGGACGCCGTCATCGGCGCTCGTTCCTGGGCAGGCCCGAGGCTGGAGCTCCTGCTTGCGCGGTCGAGAACGGTGGCGGATGCACAGCGCCTGCGCGGCGACCAGGCGGTGATCGAGGCCGAGCGCCAGGCGGCGCTCCTGCGCCTCGGCGAGGCCGTCCAGAGTGAGGACGCGGCCACGGCTGCGACGGCGCGGGAGCGGCTGGCAGAGCTCGACCGGGCCGAGGAAGCGCTGCACGGCCGCCTGGCGGCTCGGCTCGCTCAGGGGGATGAGCGCGTGCGGCGCGTCCGGATGTCCATCCAGCAGACCGTGATCGTCCGGCCTTCGGACGACGATTCGCACCGACCAGCAGCGTAGAGTTCGGTGACCGGGCAGGGACGCGGGGCGTCCTGACGAAACCCGTCTTTTGATGGCCAGACGCCTCGGTGTCCTCCTCATCCTCGGATTCGCTCTCGTAGCCGCGCCGGCCTTCGGCGGAGACAACCTCGGGCAGCAGAAGGCGAGCCTCGACGCGAAGCTCGCATCGGTGCAGGCGAAGATCGCGGCTGCACGCACGCGGGAGTCAGCCCTGAACACGCAGATCGGCAGCCTGACGTCGCAGATCCAGACGCTCGAGACGCGCGTCGGCGGCGTCTCCTCGAAGTTATCCTCGCTGCGCGCCGACCTCGCGCTGCACCAGCGACGTCTGAGCACGCTCAACCGCCTGTACCAGGTGCAGACGTCGCGCTTCAGCGACCTGCGGCACGAGTACTCGCTCGCGGTCATCCGGCTCGACAACCGTCTCGTGTCCATCTACAAGCAGTCGGAGCCCGGAACGATCGATCTCATCCTGCAGGCGAAGAGCTTCCAGGACGTGCTCGACGAGCTCAACTATCTCGGACTGCTCGCGAAGGCGGACAACACGATCGCGACACAGGTGCAGACCGCAAAGACCCAGGTCGCGGCGGCGCGCAAGAAGACGGTTGCGGTCCGGCAGACCGTTGAGAACGAGGCGAACAAGATCAACGCGTACGTCCAGCAGGAGGCGTTCCTACGCAGCTCGCTGCTCGCGAACCAGGGCAAGCTCACGGGCGCGAAGGCGGGCAAGTCGCACGCGCTCCTGGAGACGAAGGCGCAGGAAGAGGAGGCGCAGCGGGAATCGGATGCGATCCAGGCGGCGAGCGCTGCGATCGAGGCGAAGATCCGTGCCGCCACAGCAGCGCCCGGCGACAATCCGAGTGGGACGGTCGCGACGCCGAGCGCGGCGGGTCTCATCTGGCCCGTGCAAGGTCCGATCACGAGCCCGTTCGGCCCGCGCTGGGGCGGCTTCCACCCGGGCATCGACATTGGCGTCCCGGAAGGCACGCCGATCCACGCCGCCGCGGCCGGCACGGTCATCTACTGCGGCTGGGAGAGCGGCTACGGCAACCTCGTCGTCATCGACCACCACAACGGCCTCGCGACCGCGTACGGGCATCAATCGAAGATCGAAGTGAGCTGTAACGAGAACGTCGCGCAGGGCCAGGTGATCGGGCTCTCCGGCTGCACCGGCTTCTGCACCGGCCCGCACGTCCACTTCGAGGTGCGCGTGAACGGCACGCCCGTCGATCCTCTCGGCTACTTGCCGTAACCCTCAGACGACGTACGAGGCAAGCAGGTAGACGTTCAGCCCGGCGATGAGGGCCGAGATGGCGATCGCCGCCGCGCTCATCAGGCGGCTGTTGACCTGGACGCCCATGACGTCCCGCCGGCGCGTGAGGAGGACGAGCGGGATCAGGGCGAACGGGATCCCGAACGAGAGGACGACCTGGCTGAGGACGAGCGCGTTCGTCGGGCTGACGCCGATCGCGAGCACGACGAGCGCCGGAATCATCGTCACCGCCCGCCGAAGCATGAGTGGTATGCGCAGGTTCACGAAGCCGGCCATCACCACCTGCCCGGCGTAGGTGCCGACGCTCGACGAGGACGCGCCCGAGGCGAGCAGCGCGACCGCGAACGCGAGTGCCGCGGTTCCGCCGACGAGGCGGCCGAGCTCCGCATGCGCTTGTGGAATCGTGCTCAGCCCGGACAGTGCCGGCGTGTGGAAGAGCTTCGCCGCCACCGCCAGCATGGAGAGGTTGATGACCCCGGCGAGGCCGAGAGCGATGATGACGTCCAGCCGCTCGAACCGGAGGATGCGCGCTCGTTCCCCGTCGTTGTGCGCCGGCGTGCGGCCCTGCGTCAGGGCGGAGTGGAGGTAGATCGCGTGCGGCATCACGGTCGCGCCGACGATTCCGACGGCGAGATAGAGCGACGAGCCGCCGGCGAGGTGCGGGATGAATGTGCCACGCAGTGACCCGCTGGCCGACGGGCCGATTTTCAGCGTCTCGTACAGAAAGCCGAGGAAGATGATTCCGAGCAGCCCGGTAATCGCGAGCTCGAAGCGGCGGAAGCCGTGTCGCTGCAGCTCGAGGATTCCGAACGCGAGGAAGCCGGTCATGATGCCGGCCGGGAACAGCGGAACGTGGAACAGGAGGTTGAGGCCGAGCGCGGCGCCGAGGAATTCGGCGATGTCGGTCGACATCGCCATCACCTCCGCCTGCATCCACAGGCCGCGGCTGACCCAGCGCGGATAGTGCGTGCGGCACAGCTCCGGCAGGTTGCGGTCGGTGGCGATTCCGAGCTTCGCCGACAGGTACTGGATCAGCATTGCCATGAGGTTCGCGGCGAGGACGACCCAGAGCAGCAGGTAGCCGTACTTCGCGCCGCCCTGCACATTGGTGGCGAAGTTCCCGGGATCGACGTACGCGATCGCGGCGACGAACGCCGGCCCGAGCATGGCGAGCGTCGCGCGCAGCCGGCCCTTGGCGAGGACGGCTTCGAGCGGACTGAGACCGCCGGGACGGTCGAGGACGACGGTTGCGGTGTCGGCGGGAGGCGGCGTCATGCGGTGACCCGCATCGCGCGGGCGAGCACCGCTCCGAGCACGTGCTCGTCGTCCGCGACGCGGACATACAGGGGGCCGTCGAACGGTTGCCGGTCGACCACCTCGAGGGCCGCGCCCGGGGCGATCCCGCGCTCGCTGAGGAAGCGGAGCATTGCCGGATCGGAGTCCGAGACGCGCACGAACGTGCCCTGCTCGCCCGGCTCGAGCGCATAGAGACTGCGGCTTTCGTCCGCTGGCACGGTCAGCTCCCGGCTCGGAATCGGGTCGCCGTGCGGGTCGAACGCCGGGTCGCCGAGCTTGGCGGCGATCAGCTCCTCGAGCTCCTCGGAGAGGACGTGCTCGAGCACCTCCGCCTCCGCGTGCACCTCGTCCCAGCTCATCCCGAGGTTCTCCACGAGGAAGAGCTCGAGCAGGCGGTGGTGGCGGACGACCTCGAGCGCGACGCGCGTGCCGTGCTCCGTGAGGCGCACGCCGCGGTACGGCTCGTGCTCGACTAGGCCGAGGGCGGTCAGCTTCGAGAGCATTCCGGAGACCGAGGCGGGGCGGACGTCGAGCCGCTCGGCGAGCGCCGTCGTCGTCACGGAGCCCTCGCCGGCCTCGAGGGTGTAGATCGCCTTGACGTAATCCTCGACGGCAGCCGTGACACTTTCAGGCATGCCTAAATCGTAGCTGAGGAAGGGCTAGGTTGCTAGCTCAGCGTGGGGCGCAGCAGCCGCAGGTCGGGCAGCTGGCGCCACCGTTCCTCGAGATCGAAGCCGTAGCCGACGAAGAGCTCGTCGGGCACGACGAAGCCGACGTAGCGCACCGGGATGTCCTCCACGAGGCGCCGGTATGGGCGGTCGAGCAGCGTGACCGCGTTGATCGAGCGCGGCCGGCGCAACTCGAAGGTGCGGACGAGGTAGTTGAGCGTCAGACCGGTGTCGACGACGTCCTCGACGACGAGCACGTCACGGTCGAGGACGTCCAGGTCGAGGTCCTTGAGGACGCGGATCTGCTCGTGGCCGCCCATCTGGGCGCTTCCGTAGCCGGCGAGCTCCACGAAATCGAGCCCGTGCAGGATCGGGACGGCGCGCGAGAGGTCGGCGAGGAAGACGAGGCTCGCCTTGAGCGAGCCGACGAGGATCGGCTCGAGACCGGCGTAGTCGCGGGCGATCTCGGCGCCGAGCTCGCGCACCCGCGTGGCCAGCTCCTCGGCCGAGAGGTAGACGTCTCCGATCCGAGGGTCGAGCTCTATGACGCCAGGTCGAGATGGAAGTGCTGTGCCAGCCGTTCCAGATCCCGCTTGTAGAAGAGCTTCACCCTGACCTCAGGGTAGCGGGCGCGGAGCTTGCGCAGCTTCCGGTTCTTGCGGGTCACGAGCGACTGCTTCATGAGCGTGAGCTCGACGTAGAGATCCTGGTCGGGGAGGTAGAAGTCGGGTGCGAACGCCTCAAGCACGCGGCCGTTCTCGTCCTCCTCGAGGACGAAGGTCCGCGGCTCGTACTCCCACGGCACGCCGTAGTAGTCGAGGACTTTCGCGCACTCGAGCTCCGCCTGACTGGCGAAGCGCGGCGGCTCGGAGCCGCGGAAGGCCTGGAAAACCGGGGTAACGAGCCCCATCTGAAGGTCAAGGTACCGATTGGGTCGGACGGTGAAACGGCCGTAGACTTTCGCCCATGACGGGGAAGAACGGGAACGTGTTCACGCTCGTCCAGCTGTCCGACCTGCACTGCGGGACGCAGTTCTTCCTCCCGAACTTGCTCGAACGCGCCATCGCCGAGGTGAACGAGCTCGTCCCCGACGTCGTCGTCGTCTCCGGCGACCTGACCACGCACGGGTTCAAGGACGAGTACGCGCTCGCGAAGCGGTACCTCGACACGATCGAGTGCGAGTCGATCGTCGTCATCCCCGGCAACCACGACTCACGCAACGTCGGCTACGTCCACTTCGAGGATCTCTTCGGCGACCGCAACTCCGTGTTGCGTCTCAACGGCGTCGCGATCGTCGCCGTCGACTCGACCGAGCCCGACCTCGACAACGGGCAGATCGGACGAGGCCGCTACCGCTGGATCGCGGAGCAGTTCGCCGAGCCCGCCGACCTGCGCGTGTTCGTTCTCCACCATCACCTGCTGCCGGTGCCCGGCACCGGGCGCGAGCGCAACATCGTCAACGACGCGGGCGACGCGCTCGAGACGCTGCAGCACGCAGACGTCGATCTCGTTCTGTGTGGGCACAAGCACGTTCCCTACGCCTGGCAGCTGGAGGGCCTCTTCATCGTCAACGCCGGCACCGTGTCGTCGTCGCGCCTCCGCGGGCACGGGCGGCCCTGTTACAACGTCGTCGAGGTCGACGGCACCCACGTGGACGTGTGGCGGCGGTACCCGTTCCACGGGCAGGAGAAGATCATCCAGTTCTCGACCGACACGAAGACGTACGAGAAATACACCGCGCGTATCGAAGGCGAGGTGACGACGACGCGATGAGCTCGCCTCACGTTCCTGGGGCGACGCTGGCAAAGGAGCCAAGCGCGCGCCGCGCAGGGCAGTACATGACGTACGACCAAGCGGCGCGTGCGCAGGATCCTGCCGCCACACCTACGGAGCAATTGTTGACGCGTGGCCCCGCTCCGCCGGGCGGGAGCGAAAGGCGGCCAGGGACGTGAGGGCGATAGCGATCGTCGACGGCGAGCACTATCCGGACGTGATCCGTGCGGCATTGGACGAGCTGCCGTATGAGTTCGTCGCGGTGCGCTTCGTCGGCGGGACGGAGAAGCTGCGCGGCGTGCCCGACTACGGCCTGCCGCACATCGAAGAAGGGACCGGCGGCGCCGAGATCGCGGTCGATCTGTCCGACGAGCCGGTGCTCGATCCGCGCCGCCGCTTCGCGCTCGCGTCGGAGTTCCTCGCTGCAGGAATCCCGTACGTCGGCGCCGACTTCCGCTTCGACCCGCCTGCGTTCCATCCCATCGACGTTCCGTCAATCGCCGTTATCGGCACGGGCAAGCGCGTCGGCAAGACAGCGGTGACCGCGCACGTCGCGCGCTTGCTTGCGCGCGACCGCGACGTCGTCGTCGTCGCGATGGGCCGCGGAGGGCCGCCCGAGCCCGAGCTCGTTTCGACGCCGCCGGACCTGGACGAACTGATCGCGCGCTCACGCGCAGGAACGCACGCCGCGTCCGACCATCTCGAGACGGCCGCGCTCACCGGCCTGCCGACCATCGGCTGCCGCCGGGCGGGCGGAGGGCTTGCCGGTGCGCCGTTCGCGTCCAACGTGCTCGAGGGTGCACGGCTCGCGGAGAGTCTCGACCCGGACATCGTCGTCTTCGACGGCAGCGGCGCGGCCATCCCGCCGATCGACGTCGACGCGCGCATCCTCGTCGCGCACGACGTGGACTCCGGCCTCAATCCGTATCGCGTGCTCATCAGCGATCTCGTCCTGCGGGTCGGCGTGGACTTCGCGCTCCGCCTGCGGCCGACTGAGCCGTTGCGCGGCCGCGTCGCCGTCTTCACCGCCGGGCCGGCGGAGACCGCGCATCTCGAAGCGGATGTCGTCCACGTCTCGCACAACCTCGCGCGACGAGACCTCCTGCGGGAGGAGCTGGAGCGCGTCGACGCGGACACCTACCTCGTCGAGCTGAAGGCGGCCGCGATCGACGTCGTCGCCGAGCACGCGCTCGCGCGCGGCGCGGCGTTCGTGCTGGCCGACAACGAGGTGGTCGCGGACGGCCTCGACGACGCGATCCTCGCGCTCGTCCCGCAGGGGGTGCGCGCGTGAACGATCGTCCCCTTGTCATCCTCATCGGCGGCGCGACGGGCACCGGCAAGTCCACGGTCGCCACGGAGATCGCATACAAGCTCGGGATTACGCGTCTGACCTCGACGGACTCGATCCGGCAGACGCTGCGGGCGTTCTTCTCGCACGAGTTCATGCCGACCATCCACTATTCGAGCTTCTCGGCAGGCAAGGCGGTCGCCGACGCGGACGATCCGCTCGTGGCCGGGTTCCTTGAGCAGTCGCGCAATGTCCTCGTCGGCGTGAACGCGTCGATCGAGCGCGCGCTCCAGGAGGGATGGTCGATCATCTTCGAGGGTGTCCACCTCGTCCCGGGGCTGCTGCCAACGCGGATGGAAGGCGCGCTCGTCTGCCCGTTCGTCCTGACGATCGAGGACGAGGACGAGCATGCGCGGCACTTCTTCTCGCGCAACGCCGGCAGTGAGCGCCCGCTGACAAGCTACCTCGACCACCTGAGCGAGATCCGGCGCCTCCAGACCTTCATCGTCGAGTGCGCGGAACGCGAGGGGATCCCCGTGATCGAGAATGTCAGCGCCGAGCAGGCATCGGCGGACGTGATCGAACGCGTACTGTCGGCTGCGGAACAGGTGGAGGCGCTTTGACCGACACGATCGAGGAACCGGCGGCGATGGAGGGGCAGGTCGAGGAGGCCGCGCCCTGCCTGTGCCAGTCGTACCTTCGTGCGACCGAGCACGCCGCGCTCATGGCGGCGCGCTGGCTCGGGCGCGCCGACCAGGAGGGAGCGGAGGAGGCGGCCGCTGCAGGCATGCGCACGTCGCTGGACCGGCTGCCGATCCGCGGCCGCGTCGTGCTCGGCTCGACGGAGGAGGCTCTCGCGCCCGGGGCGACGCTCGGCTCGGGCGGCATCGACGTCGATCTCGCGCTCGATCCGCTCGAGGGGCGCGGCGTCGTCGCGCGCGGCGGGAACGGCGCCATGTCGATGATCGCGGTGGGCGAGCCGGGACAGCTGATGGAGCTCCCGGATATGTACATGCGCAAGATGGCCGTCGGGCCGCGCGCGCGGGGCGCGATCGACCTGCTGCGTCCGGTCGGCGAGAACATCGAGGCGATCGCGGAGGCGTTCGGCCGGCGCGTCAACGACGTGACGACGATCATCCTCGACCGTCCGCGCCATCACGACCTGATCGAGGAGATCCGAGCCGCGGGCGCGCGCATCAAGCTCATTCAGGACGGCGATGTCACGGCCGCGATCTCGGCGGCGATCCGCGGGACGAACGACCATCTCGCGATCGGCATCGGCGGCACGCGGCAGGCGGTGCTGTCTGCGGCGGCGCTGCGTTGCCTGGGCGGCGAGCTGCAGGCGCAGTTCTGGCCGACGTCGCGGGGCGAGATCGACGAGCTGCGTGAGCACGGGATCGACGACTACGCGCGCATCTTCCGGACGGAGGATCTCGCCCCCGGCGAGATGATCGTCGCCGCCACGGGCGTCTCCAACGGCGACCTGCTGCACGGGGTGCGCTTCCTCGCGGACAGCGCGCGGACGCACTCGCTGCTCATGTGCACGCGCTGCAACTGGGTGCGTTTCGTGGACGGAATCCACTTCTTCGCGCGCGAGCGGCGCGAGGATGTGCGCTTGATGGGGTTCTGACCCCTACACTGGTCTCATGCCGACGAAGGAAGAAGTGCTCGAGCTCATGCGCACGGTCGAGGACCCCGAGCTCGGGATGGACATCGTCGACCTCGGCCTCCTGTACGAGGTGGAAGTCGAAGGCCCGAAGGTGAAGATCCTCTACAGCCTCACGTCGATGGGCTGCCCGGCCGGGCCGCTCATCGCCGGCGACATCGAGCGCGCCGCGCGCGAAGTCGAAGGGGTGGAAGAAGTCGACCTCGAGCTGACGTTCGATCCGCCGTGGACGCCGGACAAGATGTCCGACGACGCGAAGTTCATCCTCGGCTTCGGGTAGGAAGACCTCGTGCCGGAGTACACCTGGGATGTGCTGCTTCCGGGCGAGGATTTGCCGCGCGTTCTGACGACCGACTATCTCGTCAGCGAGGGCGAAGAGATCGAGGTCGACGGCAGCGAATGGCTCGTCGAGCGCGTCGAACTCACCGAGCGCGACGACATCGACGAGACCGCGGACGTTCCGATGGGAATCGTCACGGTCGTTCCACCTAGGTCGTAGAGGGGTGCAGGAACGGCACGATGCCGTTCCACCCCGCGCGCAGCACCTCGACGCTTGACTCTGGCGTCACGACGGTCGCACTCCCGCCGGGCCGCGCGCGTCGCTCCGTGTAGCCGCCGGGCGTCCAGCGTAGGAGCTGCGAGTCGAGCACGAGCCAAGGTTCGGCGTCGATGAGAACGAAGGCTCCGTTGGGAAGCTCGTCGACGGGGCCCTCGCGGTGTAGGCCGAGCCGTTCCGCATGCAGCCGTTCGTCGATCGCATCCGCCCGCGTCTCGCCGACGAGCGACATGAAGCGGTTGTAGTCCTCGCGACGGCACTCTGCGCACGGGCGATGACCCGCGGCGAACGCGGTCGCCTCGTCGAGGAAGAACAACCCCGTGTACCGGCCCGGCGGCATCGGATCTACCCGGTACCGGCCACGGAACTCGAGCCGGCACGCGATCCAGCGCTTCACCTGGAACGACCGCCGGATGCGGCGCTCCGCGTCATGCAGGCAGCCGCGGTTGCCGTACACGAGCCCGCGCTCCGGCACGGCGATCAGCTCGCCGAGCGGCGTCACCCGATTCTGGAGCGTCACGGGATCGAGAGGACGATCTTGCCGAGCTGCTCGCCGGCCTCGAGTCGCGCGTGCGCCGCGCGGATCTCCGCCAACGGCACGACCTCGTCCACCACGGGAAGCGCGCGGCCGCTCGCGACGAGGTCGTACGCGCCCTCGAAGTCCGCCTTCGTCCCCATCGTCGAGCCGAGGATGGTCAGCTGCTTCCACCAGACGCGATGCAACGCCGCGGGCGGGTTCGGCCCAGACGTCGCACCGCACACGGCGATGCGGCCATCGCGTGCCGCCACATCGAGCGAAATGCGCCACGTCGCCTCGCCGACGCTGTCGACGACGACGTCGGCGCCGCGGCCGCCCGTCGCCTCGCGCACGGCCGCCTTCACGTCGCCCGTCGCATGATTCACGACTGCGTCCGCTCCGAGCTCACGCGCCCGCTCGAGCTTCGCATCGCTCGACGAGGTGACGATCGTCTTCGCCCCGAAGGCGCGCGCGATCGCGAGCCCGGCGGTCGAAACGCCTCCGCCGATCCCCCACAGCAGCACCCACTCGCCCTCGCGCAGCGCTGCGCGCGTGACCAGCATCCGGTACGCCGTCTCGAACACGAGCGGAAAGGCGGCCGCGTCCTCGAACGAGAGCCCGTCCGGAATGGGATAGATGTTTGTCGCCGGCACGGTGACCAGCTCGGCGTTCGTCCCGTCGCCGTGCTCGCCGATGACGTGGATGGCGCCGTCGGCCGCCTCCACGCCCGGGTTGATCACCACCCGTTGTCCCGGTTCGAAGCCGCTCACGCCGTCGCCGAGCGCTTCGACAACCCCGGCCCCGTCTGCGCCGAGGATGCGCGGCTTCGGCACCGAGGGCAGGCCCTTGCGGATCCAGACGTCCAGATGGTTCAGGGCCGACGCGCGCAGCCGGATGAGGACCTCGCCCGGGCCGGGCGACGGGTCGGGTGCCTCCTCCAGGACGAGCACCTCGGGTCCGCCGTCCTCGTGGATACGAACCGCAAGCACGCGCGGCACACTATCGGCGTGACCGCCGAGCATCTCGGGCAGCTGGCAGCCGAGCTCGGGATCGACGCCGTCGGCGCCGCGCCCGCCGAGCCGTACGCGGAGACCGAGCGGCACATCCGCGAGCGCCGCGCTCGCGGGCTCTTCGCCGACATGCGCTTCACGATGGCGCGGCCGGAGGAGTCGTGCCACCCGGAGCTGCTGCTGCCCGGCGCGCGTACCGTGGTCTCGGCGGCGCTCTGCTACTACGCGCCGGAGCCGGAGCGGCAGCCCGGCCACGGGCGCCTGCCGCGCTACACGTGGTGGGACGCGTACGCGGAGCTACGAGAGAAGCTCGACGCGCTCGGCCGTGAGATCGGCGGCGCGTATCGCGTGCTTGTCGACGCGAACCAGCACGTCGACCGAGAGGGCGCGGCACGAAGCGGCGTCGGCTTCTACGGCAAGAACACGTTGCTCATCACGCAGCGCCATGGGTCGTGGGTCGTGCTCGGCACGCTCGTCACCGATGTGGAGCTCGATTCGACGCCGCCGCTCGACGCCGACTGCGGCGCGTGCCGCCTGTGCATCGACGCCTGCCCGACCGGCGCGCTCGACGAGCCGGGCACGCTCGACGCGACGAAATGCCTGTCGTACTGGACGCAGGCGGCGGCGCCGATGCCCGACGCGTATCGCGCCGAGCTCGGGTCGCAGGTCTACGGCTGTGACATCTGCCAGGACGTCTGCCCGTGGAACCGCGGCGTCGAGAAGCGGCGTGCAGGCTCATCGCTTCCTGCGGGCGCGGAGCCTCACGTGTCGCTCGCCGACTGGCTCGCCGCCGACCCGGCGGAGCTTCGCGCCCGGTACGCGCGCCTGTACGTGCCACGGAACGATGGTCGGCTGCTACAGCGGAACGCTGCGATCGCCGCGGAGAACGTCGGTGCCTAGGCGCCCCGGCCACTGGTTCGTTCTGCTTCGCGGTTCCCTCGTCGTCGTCGCGATCGTCGATGTGTCGCTCACGGACTTCCCGTCGTCGTACCGGCCGTGGGCATGGGCGGTGGTCGCGTTCTTCGCGGCGTCCACCGCGCTCTCGGGCGCGATTGCGTGGGTCGAGCTCAGCAGCGCCGGTCGGTCGCGCGCACGCATCCTCGCGATCTGCCTCGACGGCATCAGCACAATCGGCTTCGTCGCGGTCTTCTCCTACCAGTCGGGTGAGCCGTACCGCGCGCTCTATCTCGTGCCGATTGCCGAGGCTGCGCTGCGGTTCGGTCTGGCCGGTGGTCTCGTCGGTGGCACCGTCATGGTCGGCGCGACGCTCGTCGTCGACGCGCTCGGTCCTGGCCTCGCCTGGCGCACGGTCGTCTCCCGCATTCTGGTCGGCGCCCTCGTGGGCATCGTCATCGGCTGGTTGCGCGACGGTCTCGCGGCGCGAGCCGCCGAGGCCGAGCGGCTTCGGGACGAGCTCGGCCGGCGGAGCGACATCCTCGAAGGCGCGAACCGGTGTGCGCGCGCGCTCGGGTCGTCGCTCGAGATCGAGACGGCGTTCGCAGCGTTCATTCGCGAGCTGCGCACGGTCGTGCCGTTCGACCGGACGGCGATCGTCCTGATCGAGGACGAGACTGCGAAGACGATCGCCACGGCCGGCCGCGGCGCCACGGAGATCTTCCCGCCCGGAAGCTCCGGTCCCGTACGGGGGTCGGTGCTCGACCGCGTGCGCGGCGGCGACGTCATCGTCCGGGGTGACCTAGGGCAGTCCGAGTATCCGGAGGACAAGCTGTTCGCCGACCTCGGTCTGCACAGCGAGATCGTCGCGCCGCTGCTCGCCGGCACGCTCCCGATCGGGATGATCGCGCTCTCCCGCGTGGAGCCGGACGCGTTTACGCCGGACGACGTCGAGCTCGTGTCACTGCTCGGGCGCCTCGCCGCCACCGCAGTGCAGAACATTCGTGCCTACGAGGCGGAACATCACACGGTCGAGGAGCTGCGCCGCCTGTCGGCGCTACGCGCGGATTTCGTGTCGCTCGTCTCGCATGAGCTGCGCAGCCCGATGGCGGCCGTCATCGGCGCTGCGCGCACGCTCCAGGAGCGCTGGCGGGTGCTTGCGCCCGATCAGCGTGAGGCGTTCCTGGCCCTCATCGCGGACGAGACGAACCGGCTCGCCGATCTCATCGGCGACGTGCTGAACACGTCGCAGATCGAGGCGGGGACGTTCAGCTACAGCTTCACCGACGTCGACCTCGGCCGGCTCGTGGAAGACGCGGTCGCGATGGCTGCGATCGGACAGGACGAGGTGCGGGTGACGGCGAGCGTGTCGCAGTCGCTGCCGGCGATCCGTGGCGACCGGGAGCGTCTGCGCCAGGTGCTCGCGAACCTCATCGAGAACGCGATCAAATATTCGCTCTCGGGCGACGAGGTCGACGTGCGCGCACAGCCGGTCGACGGCAAGGTCAGGATCTCGGTCGCCGACCACGGGCCAGGCATTCCGTACGACCAGCAGCGGCTCATCTTCGAGAAGTTCGGACGCGCCGACATCCCCGGCGGCTCGAAGCCGGGCACAGGCCTCGGCCTCTTCATCGCGCGCTCGATCGCCGAGGCGCACGGGGGAACGATCGACGTCCGCTCGAGTCCCGACGCGGGCTCGACGTTCACGCTCACGTTGCCCGCGTGACTGGACGCTCGCTCAGAGCTGTCCCTCACCTACCCGGGCTGTCCGCGTGGTCCCTGTAGATCGTCTGCCACGAATCCCAGGTGATCTTGAGGATCACGGCGGTGATCGCTAGACCAATCACCGGATCAGCGATCGGGGCGCCGAGCGCGATGACTGCCGCGCTGGCGACGACGCCAAGCGAGACGAACCCGTCGATGCGCGCGTGGTTCCCGTCAGCAATCAGGGCGGGACTGTCGAGGCGTCTCCCGCCGCGCAGGCGGACTCTCGCGGCGATCTCGTTTCCGATGAATCCGACGACACCCGCAGCTGCGAGCACCCAGAGGTGACTCAAGTGCTGCGGATGCACGAGTCGTTGGATGGTTTCGTAGAGGGCTACAAGCGCGCTGATCAGGATCGCTGCGACGACTCCGAGTCCCGCCCAACGCTCACCGCGCGCTGAGCGGAGGTAGAACGCGATGCCAAGCGGAATCGCTGTAAGGCCGTCGCCGTAGTTGTGGATCAGGTCGGCGAGGAGGGCCACACTTCCGGTAGCGACGAAGATGAGCGTTTGGATCGCTGCGGCGGTTGTCAAGACGGCAAGGCTTATCGAGACCGTCCTGACCCCGTCCCGGGATTCGACGATTGACCGATCTACGAGGCCATGCGAATGACCATGAGTTCCATGTTCGTGATCGTCCTCGTACTCGTGCTCGCGAGGATGAGCTTCATGGACGTGGGGCCCCTCGATATCGCACGTCGCTGTGTGGCCCATGGCCCGAGAATAACCGGAGTCGTTCAGGGATAGTGCGGAGCGCTTTCCGCTTACACGCGGGCGCGAAGTCGCTCGACGCCGAGCTCCTTCGCCAGCGACCGTGCGCGCTCCGCGATGCGCGTGCGCAGATCCGCGGGCTCGAGCACGATCGCCTCGCCGCGCTTCGAGAGGATCTCGCTCTCGAGCCACTCGTCGCTGCCGACGGGGATCTCGCGTAGCGCAGATTTGTCGGTGAGCCGCCGCGCGCCGCGCTCCACCTCGTAACGCGCGATCGCCGGCGTGTACAGCACCAAGGCGCGGCGGGCGTTTCGCAGGCGCACGGGCTCGAAGTCCTCGCGCGCGTCGAATTTCTCCTTCGTGAGCTTCGCGCTGCGCATCCGGTCGAGCCGGAAGGAGCGCTCGCCGTCGCTCGTGCGATCCCACGTGTGCACGTACCACCAGGGCAGCGCGCGCTCGAACTTGTATGGCTCGATGACGCGCGTCGACGGCTGGACGTCGGACTCCTTCTGGTACTCGATCTCGACGAGGCGGTGCTCGCGCATGCCGCGCGCGAGCGTCGAGACGAGATCCTCCTCGCTCGGGCCGACGTGCGGCTCGGGCGTCTGCTGCAGCTCGAACTGGCCGAACGTTTCCTCGAGCTTCTTCCGCACGCGCTCGAGCGGCGTGTGCGCGTCGACGGCGATCATCGGCCCGACGTACTCGAGCGCGAGACGGATGGCCCGCGCCTCCAGCGGCGTCAGGCGCGGCGCGAGGCGGAACGTGTCGCCCCACAGCTCCTTGTCCACGTGGACAGCATCCTCGCGCAGCTCGGCGTAAATCGTGTAGCACCCGCCGCCGAAGTTGACGAGGTTCAGGAGCGAGAGGTGCTCCTCCAGCTCATCGGCCGGAATGGAGGGGAAGCGCTCCAGGAGGTCGGCGACCGGGATGGCCGCTTCCTTGTTCTCGCCACAGGCGGCGAGCAGGAACGCAAGCAGTGCCTGGAGGACGGCGAAGCGCTCCGGCGCGACCGGGCCGGCGGGACGCTCGGGGATCCCGTCCACGCCGCGCAGCGGCGCGTCGCGGGCCGGGACGGGGGCCTTGCCTTCGTGCCCGTCGCGGACGCGGCGCAGGGAGGAGGCCACCTCGCGGCGGAGCTCCTCGGGCTCGAGCGGCACGGCGCGGCCGTCCTGGCGGAGGACCCAGCTCGCGAGCTGCTCGACGGACGAGTACTCGGTGATCCAGACGCCGTCCTCGAGCCGTCCGGTCGTGCCGTACGCGCGCTGCACCCACCAGGCGGTGTCGCCCGGCACTTCGATGCGCGCCTCGCCGACGATGTCGCCGATCTGCCACGGCGGCCGCCCGCGGAACTGCTCGATGTCGAAATCGGTCGGGATGCGGAAGTCGCGCTCGCGCCGGGTCGCGAACCGGATCTCGCCGCGGATGCGCGACACCCGGAAGGTGCGCAGGTCGTCGCGGTCGAGGTCCTGTCCGACGACGTACCAGACGCCGTTGTCGGGGAGCAGCGCGTACGGGTTCACCGTGCGCTCGGACTCGACGTCGCGCGAGATCGACCAGTAGTCGAACTTGACGGTGCGCTGCTTCGAGATCGCGCCTTCGAGTTTTGCGAGCCGCCCCGGCATCTCCGGCGAGTAGTCGGGGTCGAGCACCTCGACGCGACCTGCTGTCGCGGACGGCGACTCGACGAACCCGGGGCGGCCGAGGGCGAGGTTCTGCAGCGCGAGCCGGAGCGGCTCCGCGTACGCGAACTTCCCCTCGAGGAGATACAGCGCCGTGTTGAGCGCGGCGAGCTCGTCGTTCTCGAGCTCGAGCTTCGGCAGGAAGTACTGCTCGGAACGGAGCGTGTACAGCTCCTCGCCGGTGAACTCGTCGCGCTGCGACTGCAGGGGGACGCCGAGCGCGAGCAACTCGGCCCGGTCGGAGTAGAACCGGCGGGCGAACGCCTCGTCGGACATCTCCGAATAGCCCTCGACGTTCGACTTGACGTCGCGCGCGGTGATGGGTCGCCGCTCCGCCATCAGGAACGCGACCAGCGAGAGCTGGCGGATCAGCTTGTCAGTGTCGTGCGACAGTGTGAAACGAGCTTACTGCGCAAACGCTGTGGAAGGCGCTGTGGAAAACCGTCCGATCGAAGAGCTGGCGCTCTTCGATCGGTGGAGTTTGTGCTTCGCCGAGCGGACGCGGGCGGAGCCCGCGTCCTCTTATGTGACCTGAGCGGCGCTTTCGTTCTGCGCGGGTGGTGGTGCGCTGGCGCGCATCCCCACCCGCGTCAGTTCGCCTCCACGTAAGCCGGCTTCGCCTGTCTTACGCTCCGGCCTCGGTGCTTGCGGGGTTCGAGCGGTTCGAGCTCCAACCCCATTCCGGGCCGGAGCTAACGCGCAGCGTTAGCGGAGGCCGCCCTAGCGCGTGGGGATGGCGCAGCCACCACCGCGCGCGCAGAACTAGACAGCCGCCCAAACTCGTAAGAGCTCGCGGGCTTCGCCCGTGAGCGCTCCCGCGAAGCGGGAACCTTCAACCCGCGGGAAGTGCGCAGCACTTCTCGCGGATCTACGCGGCGGCGCGTGCTTCGAGATGCTGATGTGAGGGGCAATAGTCGCGATCGGGAAGCGGCGTGCGCTGGCACGGCTTGCCCTTCCGAGTCGTTGCGCGGCAGCGTGCAACGCCGCCGTCGAGCGCACCGGACTCGATCTGCTCCTGAATGAACGTCGACGCAGCGGTCACGCCGGCCTGCACGGCCCACGCGACTTCCGCCTGCGCGGTGATGGGGAAGTAGCGGCGAATGTCCTGGAAGAGCGCACGATCCGGCCTCGCAAAATACAGCGGATCCTGCGCCAACCGCTCCATCGTCTGCTCGCACGCTTCGAGGACCGCACGCCTCGACTCGATCTGCGACTCCCGGTCGGCGTAGGGATCGATGAGATCCTTGATCGACCGGTAAATCGCTCGCGAGTACTGATACATGCAGTGTTGCAACTGGAGGGTCCGCTCTTCGATCACCAGTCTCGCCTTCTCCTGTGAAGTCCCCGCCAACGCGGTGTTAACAGCGGGTTAATCGTCCTGCCTGCAATCCCCTGCGCTCGATCCTACACGCTCCGGCCCCTGTTACAAAGTGGCGGCTTTTGTTGCCGACTGAGCAAACAGGCGCCGTCGCCGGACGCCCGTCACGTGCCCGCTCCGGCGGGCTTTACACCTGGTCTACGGGTGCGTGACGCGGGCCACATAGGCGTCCGAGAAGCCCCGCGCATGGGCCGCTGTGAGGGCTGAGACCGCCTCGGCCGGGGTGGAGTAGACCCCGGAGAAGACGACGTAATAGCCCGGGTGGAGGCTCGCGTACTCGGCGGAGACGAGGACGCCGGCCCTCGGCAGGCCCGCCGCCTTCGCCTGGTGGGCCCGGGCGACGGCGACCGTGCGACCGGCCGAGAGGGGCACGGATTCGAGCACGTCGGTGTACGCCGTCCCCTTCCGCGGCCAGGCGGCGAGGCCGGCCGCGACCGGCGGCGTGGGCGTCGTCGCGGAGGGCGTGGAGGGTGCGCCCGGCGCCTTGGGGAGCGGTCCGGTCGTCACCGTGAGCTTCGGGGCGGTGGCCGCGCGGGTGCCGGTCCCGACAGTCACGTTCGGCTGCGTCGCGACGATGGTCGTACCCGAGCTCGAGGTCGTGGCCGCGGAGACCGCCGTGGCCACGATGGCGATGACGAGGAAGAGCAGGGCGGGCCAGACCCAGTCGCCGGGGTACCAGGAGAAGCGCCGCTGCCATGCGGACGCGAGCGCGCCGACCGTTCCCCGGTTCGTCGGAAGCCGCTCCCCGCACTCGAGGCAGTACTCCTGCAGCGGCTCGTAGGCGACCCCGCAGCGCGGGCAGTGCTGCGGTTCCTGATTCGCGCTCATTGCGCCACGAGCGGGCGGCCGCACTGGGCGCAGAAGCGTGCTCCCGCGAACACGGCAGCGTCGCACTCGCAGTGGACGGCCGGCTGCACGCGCCCGCGCGACACGGCGGCGCCGATCAGTGTGTCGAGCTCCGCGATCCGGTCCTCGAGGCCAACGAGCTCGCCGCAGCGCTCGATCAGCAGCTCGCGGCGGAACTGGTCGCGGCGGAACATCTCCAGCATCAGCCCGCCGAGGTCGCGCAGACGGTCTTCGCGCGACCGGAGGAGCTCACGGCGCTCACGGCGGAGACGGCCGACCGGCGGGACGGCACGCGCAGACGGCGCCGCCTCGGCGCTCGCGCGACGAAAGCCCGGCAGATGCGGCATCGGCGCGACTCTAACTAGTAGCGGCGGTGCACAGGCTGCCCGCGCCGGCCGAATCCCGCGAGCCACAGGAGACACAGGGCGAGCCCGACGATCGCGACCGGGATCCCGGCCCACGGGATCAGGAACACCAACACGATTCCCACGATGACGAAAGCGACGCCGACGCCGATCACGTCGTTGAAGTACCCCGCCCGTCAGCGTTGAACCACGACGAGATGCTCTTCGGTCATCTCGCGCACCGCATACGCAGGTCCTTCTCGGGTGTTCCCCGAGTCCTTCACGCCGCCGTACGGCATCTGGTCGCTGCGGAACGTCGGCGCCTCGTTCACGATGACGCCGCCGAAGTCGAGCCGTTCCGCCGCGCGCAGCGCGGTGTCGATCGAGGCGGTGAAGACGCCGGCCTGGAGCCCGTAGCGCGTGCCGTTGGCGCGCTCGATCCCCTCGTCGACCGACCCGATCGGGTTGACGACGACGACGGGGCCGAACACCTCCTGGCAGCTCACCTTCGCGTGATCGGAGACGTTCGCGATCACCGTCGGCCTGATCAGACCGTCCTGCTCGCCGCCCGTGAGGACTTCGCCGTCGGCCTCGGCGATCCACGAGAGGATGCGCTCGCGCGCGTCGGCGTCGATCACCGGCCCGACGTCGGTGTCGTCGTCGGCCGGGTCGCCGACATTCAGCGCCTCGACCTTCGGTACGAACGCAGCGAGGAACGCATCGAGCACGGGACGCTCGACGTAGATGCGCTGCACCGAGATGCAGCTCTGGCCTGCGAATGCGAACGCGTTCGCCGCGAGCTTGGCCACCGCCGTCTCGATGTCGGCGTCCGCGGCGACGATCACCGGCGTGGAGTTCCCGAGCTCGAGTTTCACGCGCTTGCGCGGCGCGCGCTCCTGGAGCTTCCACCCGACCTCGCTGGAGCCGGTGAACGTGATCATGCGGACGCGTTCGTCCTCGACGAGGACGTCGCCGATCTCGGAGGCGGGGCCGACGAGCACTGTGAGCCAGCCCTCCGGCAGGCCTGCTTCGTGCTCGAGCTCGGCGAGCAGCAGCGCCGACAGCGGCGTGGCGCTCGCAGGCTTCAACACGACGGGGCAACCCGCGGCGAGCGCGGGCGCGATCTTGTGCGCGACGAGGTTGCACGGAAAGTTGAACGGCGAGATCGCGCCGACGACGCCGATGGGGCGGCGGAGCGTGAACGCGAGCTTGCCCTCGCCGGCCTGCGCTGCGTCCATCGGGATCATCTCTCCGACGAGCTTGCGCGCTTCGACGGCGGCGAAGGTGTACGTCGACATCGCGCGGGAGGCTTCGACGCGCGCCGTCTTGATCGGCTTGCCCGCCTCCTCGGAGATCGTCCGTGCGACTTCCTCGTGGCGTCGGCCGATGAGGCCGGCGGTCTTGACGAGGATCTCGGCCCGCTTGTGCGCGGGCAGCGGGCTCTCGAGCGCGCGCGCCGCCGCATCGATCGCGCGGCGCGCGTCGTCGGCGCCGCTCTTGGGTGCCTGACCGACGACCTTTCCGGAGTAGGGGGAGCGAACTTCGACCACGGCGTGTGAGTCTACGCAGGTGATCCGGCCTCACCTCGCCGCCACCGTCAAGGGCTTCCCCGTGTACGTGCACGCGATCGAGCACCCGGACGGCTTCGTGCTCGTGGATACGGGGATGATCGACTCGACGCCGGAGCTGGACGAGGAGTGGGAGCCCGTCCCCATGCCGGAGAACGTGCCGCGCGACGTCGTCTGCGTCATCAACACGCATCTGGACTTCGACCATTGCGGCGGGAACCGGCTCTTTCCGGGCGTCCCGATCCACGTTCAGCGGCGTGAGCTCGAGCAGCCTCGAGGACCGTACGAGTGGGTGCACTTCGAGGGCGCGACATACATCGAGCACGACGGTGAGGCCGAGGTGCTGCCGGGAATCCGGCTTCTGCCGACGCCGGGCCATACGCGCGGCCATCAGTCCGTCCTCGTCGACACGCCGGACGGGCTCGTCATCATCGGCGGCGACGTCGCCTATACGTTCCGCGAGCTCGGGATCGGCGCCACCGAAGGGCAGCGGCGCGTGCTCGCGCTCGGTGCGCTCACGTGGCTCGCGCACTCGGCGCGACCGCACGTCCCGTCAGTCGGCGGGTAGGCGCTCGGCGACGGCCTCGAGGACCTTCGCCTGCATCGCGGGCATGTCGCGCAGAAGCGACCTGAACGCGGGCGCCGCGATGACGAGTAGCCGCGCCGGCGTCCGCGTCGTCACCGTCGCGGTGCGGGGCCGTCCGGTGACGAGGGCGATCTCGCCGAGGAAGTCGCCCGGTCCGAGCTTGTTCACGGCCTTGCCCTTGCGCGTGACGTCGGCGACGCCTTCGACGAGGACGACGAACTCCTTGCCAGTCTTGCCCTCGCTCGTCAGCTTTCGCCCTGCCGGCAGGTCGATCTCGTCGGCGAGCGCGGCGACGGCCGCAAGCTCCCGGCCTGAGCAGCGCTGGAAGAGCGGCACGCGCTTGATGAGCTCGATCTTGGCGTTCTTGCGGAGCACGCGGGAGATACAGTAAACGCATGGCCGCGAGAAAGACAGATGCGCTTATCGTCGACGCCGTCCGGAGCCCGATCGGCAAGAAGAACGGGACGCTCTCGCACATCCGGGGCGACGACGTCTCGGCCCAGGTGATCAACGGGCTCGTCGAGCGAAACGGGGTGGACGCGGGCGAGGTCGAAGACCTCCAGTGGGGCTGCGTCTCCCAGGTCGACGAGCAGGCCTGGAACACCGGGCGCAACACCGCGCTCGCCGCCGGCTGGCCCGTCTCCGTCTGCGGCACGACCGTCGACCGGCAGTGCGGCTCGTCCATGCAGTCGAACTTCAACGCCGCGGCGGCCGTGTGGTCGGGTCAGCTCGACCTCGTCGTCGCGGGCGGCGTGGAGATGATGTCGCGCGTCCCGATGGGCTCGAACCGCGGCTCGATGTCCGACGCGGTGTACGAGCGCTTCGACATCGTGATGCAGGGCATCTCGGCCGAGGAGATCGCCGCGAAGTGGAACCTCTCGCGCGAGGAGCTCGACCGGTACTCGTACGAGTCGCACATGCGCGCCGCGCGCGGGATCGACGAGGGCCGCTTCGACAAGGAGATCATCCCGATCGAGCTCGACGTTCCCGCGCCGGATTCCGGCACGACGCTCGTCCGGACGCGCTTCGCGGTCGACGAAGCGGTTCGGCGCTCGACGACCGTCGAGACGATGGCTGCGCTCCAGCCGGCATTCGTCCCCGACGGGAAGGTGACGGCCGGGAACTCGAGCCAGATCGTGGACGGCTCGGCTGCCGTGCTCGTCGCCTCGGAGGAGAAGGCGTCCCAGCTCGGGCTCGAGCCGCGCGCACGCTTCCTCGGCTTCGGCATCGCCGGCGTCGACCCGCACCTGATGCTGCACGGCAACCCGCAGGCGTGCGACCGCGCGCTCGCGAAGGCCGGCCTCACGTGGGACGACATGGAGGTCATCGAGGTGAACGAGGCGTTCGCCTCCGTGGTACTGCAGTTCCTCGCCGACACGAATCTCGGCGAGCGCTGGGAAGCAGGTGACGTCAATCCGAACGGCGGCGGCATCTCGCTCGGCCATCCGCTCGGGGCTACCGGCGCACGGATCACGGCGACACTCGTGTCGGAGCTCGAGCGCCGCAACGCCCGCTATGGCATCGCTGCGATGTGCATCGGCTTCGGCCAGGCCATCGCGGGCGTCGTGGAACGCCTGTAGAGACTCGGGCTCATCGGGCGCTCGTCGCCGGCTTCGTCGTGCTCGGCGCGATCGACGGCGTCTGGGTCGCGCGCCTGCCGGCGCTGAAGCACAAGCTGTCGCTCGACAGCGGCCGCCTCGGCATCGTCATCTTCGCCGTGTCGGCGGTGGCGACGTTGTCGCTGCCGCTTGCAGGATGGCTGGCCGCCCGGCGGGGAAGCCGCGGGCCGGCCGCCGTCGGGCTCATTCTCGCGTCAGGTGCGCTGGCGGGTGCCGCCTTCGTCCCGTCGTTCGCTCCGATGCTGCTCGTTGCGTGCGGGTTGGGCTCGGGAGTCGGCGTCGCCGACGTTTCGCTCAACGCCCACGGCGTCGAGCTCGAACGCCGGAGCGGGCGGCACCTGCTCTCGCCGTTGCACGCCGCGTGGAGCTTCGGGCTCCTCGGCGGCTCCGCCGTCACCGCCGTGTCGGCGGCAGTCGGAGTAGGGCTCCAGGCTGAGCTGCCCGCGGTCGCCGCCGCCCTCGTGCTCATCACACTTGTCGCGGCACCGCGGATGCTGCCCGGGACCGCAGCCGGTGTCGAGACGGCGCATCTCGCGCTCCCACGCGGCCCGCTCGCGCTTCCCGCGGTCTTGATGTTCTGCGCCTTCTTCGTCGAGTCGGCGGCGATGAGTTGGAGCGCCGTGTTCCTCAGCGGACCGGTGGGCGCCAGCGCGGCGGTCGCGGCCGGCGCCGTGGTCGCATACGCCGCCGCCATGGGCGCGGCGCGACTCTTCGGCGACCGGCTCCTCGCACGGTGGGGCTTCGGTGGGCTCGCCCAGCGCAGCGGGATGGTCACGTGCGTCGGGACGCTGCTCGCCATCCTGACGCGTTCGACCGTTCCCGCCCTCATCGGGTTCGCGCTCGTCGGCGTCGGCTGCGCGGCGATCGTCCCGGCCTTGTTCCGGATCGGCGCCGCGATGCCGGGGATCTCGCAGAGCGCCGGCGTCGCTGCGATCGCGACGGCGGGCTATACCGGCGGCTTGCTCAACGGCCCCACCATCGGTTTCGTCGCGCGGGGAGTCGGTCTCAGCGCAGCGCTCGGGTTGCTCGCGGTCGCGGGTGCCGTCATCGTCGTGCTCGGTCCGCGATTAGGGTCTCGCGCATGAAGGTGGGCGTCGTCGGACTCGGTGCAATGGGCTCGGGCATCGCGCAGCTCTGCGTCGAGGCCGGCATCGACACGGTCGGCCGCGAGGTGACGGCCGATCTCGGCGAGCGTGCGCGCGAGCGCATCGGGCACTTCCTCACGCGCAAGGTGGAGAAGGGGCAGATCGAATCGTTCGACCTCGCGCTGCTCACGACGACGACCGAGCTCGCCGACCTCGCGGACTGCGACCTTGTCATCGAGGCGATCGTCGAGGAGCTCGGTCCCAAGCAGGAGCTCTTCGTCGAGCTCGAGCGCATCTGCCGGCCTGACACGGTGCTCGCGACGAACACGTCCGCGCTCTCGGTGACCGAGATCGCGTCCGCGACGCCGTCGCCGGAGCGCGTCGTCGGGATGCACTTCTTCAACCCGGCGCCGCTGATGCCGCTCGTCGAGATCGTGCGCGCCGAACTCAGCTCCGAGGCAGCGTTCGACGCTGCATACGCGCTCGGCGAGAAGCTCGGGAAGCATCCGATTCGCTGCCACGACACGCCGGGCTTCGTGGTCAACCGCGTGCTCATCCCCCTGCTCAACGACTGCGTGCGCGTGCTCGACGAGGCGCGTGTGAGCCCCGAGGACATCGACGCCGGGATGAAGCACGGCGCCGGATGGCCGATGGGACCGTGCGAGCTGCTCGACCTCGTCGGCATCGACGTGCACGTGCACGCGAGCGAGGCGCTGTACGACAAGCTGCGCGAGCCGCGCATGGCCGCGCCGCCGCGGCTCGTCGCGATGGCGAACGCCGGTCTCTACGGCCGCAAGAGCGGGCGCGGCTTCTACACGTACTAGGCACGCGTGTCCACAGGCCTCGCCGCCGTCCTCTTCGTGGTGTCGCTGGCCGCGACGTTGTACGCCGCCGCCGTGTTCGCCGAGCGGCTCGACCATCTCGGCGAGCGGCTCGGGCTTCCGGAAGGGCTGCTCGGCCTCCTGACCGCCGCGGGCGCCGACGCGCCGGAGCTTGCGACCGCGATCGCTGCGCTCGCGACCGGCGCAAAGAGCGCCGGGTTCGGCGTCGTCGTCGGCTCGAACGTCTTCAACATCGGCGCGATGATCGGCGTCAGTGCGTTGCTGTGCGGCAACGTGCGAATCCAACGTGACGCGCTTGCGCTCGAGGGCGGCGTCGCGCTCGCCGTCACGCTCGTCGTCGTCCTGCTCGTGTTCGGTGTCCTGCCGGCGTGGGCTGCGGTGACCCTTGCGCTGCTGCTTCTGATCCCGTACGCCGCGGTTGCGCTACGCCGTGAGCTTGGCGCGCGCCGGCATCCGGAGGGTGTGGACATGCGCGCGGTGCTGCTCATCCCGCCGGCCCTCGCGATCATCGTGCTCGGCAGCATCGGAATGGTTCACACCGGCTTGCAGCTCGGACACATGGCCGGCATCCCGAACGTGCTCGTTGGCGTGCTCGTGCTCGCCGTCGTGACGAGCCTTCCGAATGCGTACACGGGAATCCGGCTCGGTTTGGCCCGGCGCGGCGCCGCGCTCGTCAGCGAGACCATGAACTCGAACACGATCAATCTCGTGGGCGGGCTCGCGATCCCTGCGCTCTTCGTGACGGTCGCAGGCGGGAGCGGCCTCGAGCGGGCGGACGGCGTGTGGCTCCTCGCGGCGACGGCGATCGCACTCGTTTTGCTCGCGCCTCGCCGTGGCATGGGACGTGCAGGCGGCATGCTGCTCGTCGCGTCGTGGATCGCATTCGCGGCCGTTCAAGGCATCTTCGGCAGCTGAGCGCCCGTTACAGAACCTTTACGGACCGCTCAAAGGCCGGAAACGGCAGACGGAGATACTCTGATCGTGATGCGGCGTCTAGCCATGCTCTGCCTGCCCGTACTCGCGCTCGCGCTCCCCGCGACCGCGCTTGCGCTGCACGACGCCTCGGGCGACGGCACCCTCGTCGTCAAGAACGGCACCGCGCCTCGCGGCGTCGCCGTCGTCACGCTCGTCATCAACGGTACCGCGATCGGTCACGTCTCGACCGGGTCGCCCGATCAGGTGGACAAGGTCGTCATCGACGACCCGAACAACACCAATGACATCGGGGCCAGCCTGACGAACGGTGCGCCGTCGCTCACGCGCACGACGGTCTCCGACACCAAGACGAGCTTCGTCGGCAGCGACTTCCGCTTCCGCGCGGCCGGCGGGGTCTACAAGGTCTGGGTGTACGGCTCGGGCGTCGACGTGTTCGCGGTCGGACAGGGCACGGTGGTGCTCCAGGGATCGCCGGACTCGAGCGGGCCTGACGGGCGCTACTCGCTCAACGGCAACGACTGGCATTCGCTGCCCGCCGTGCCGACCGATCTGTTGAAGATCACCTCGAGCGGGTAGGGCAGCCGGCGTGGCCACGAAGCCGCAGACGGTGCTAGTCGTCGAGGACGAAGCGTCGATCGCGTCGTTCGTCGCCGCCTACCTGAAGAACGCGGGATACACCGTTCGCACGACGGCGAGCGGCAACGAGGCGCTGCGCCTCGTCGAGTCGGAGAAGCCGGCGCTCGTCGTCCTCGACCTCATGCTTCCCGACATCGACGGCGTCGAGGTCTGCAAGCGGATCCGGCAGCACGGCGATCTGCCGGTGCTGATGCTGACAGCGCGCGACGAGGACGTGGACAAGATCATCGGCCTCGAGGTCGGCGCCGACGACTACATGACGAAACCGTTCAACCCGCGCGAGCTCGTCGCGCGCGTGCGGGCCATCATGCGGCGCTCGACGGCGCACGGCGTCGACCGGGAGAGCGCAGTCCTCGAGCACGGCGACCTCGTCATCGATGCCGGCCGCCGCGAGGCCAAGGTCGGCGACACCGAGATCCAGCTGGCGCCGAAGGAGTTCGACCTCCTCTGGGAGCTGCTCGACCATCGCGGGCTCGTCCTCACGCGCGACCAGCTGCTCGAACGGGTCTGGGGATACACGTTCGCGGGCGACACGCGCACGGTCGACGTGCACGTGCGCCAGCTTCGGCGCAAGCTCGGCGACGCGTCGCCGATCGTCACCGTGTGGGGCGTGGGCTACAAGGTGAGCCCGGCCCCGGCGCGCGAGACTCCGGCCGCCTAACTCCCGGAGTAATCTCGGGCCGTGCTCGGCTCCCTGCGCTTCCGGCTTCCGGCGTTCTTCCTGCTCGGCGTGGTCATCGCCGGCCTTGTCGCGACGGTCATCTCGATCCGCTTCTTCCAGAGCTACACGCGGACGCGCACGATCCACGAACTGCGCTCCGAGTCGATCGGCATCGTGTCGCTGTACGCGAGCCAGGCCGGCGCGCAGGAAGTGCCCGTGGCGACGCTCCGGAAGGCGATCGGCGGCGACCGGATTTTCTACGTCCCCGTCGTTCCCGGAGCCTCGCTCTTCGCCGGGCCGCTGCCGCACCTGCCCGTCGGGACGCTGACGCGCGCGCAGCTCGCGTCCGACCAGCCCACGACTCTCAACGTCCATGTCAGCGGCACGGCGTACCTCGCGGTCGCCGAGCCGGTGACGATCGGCAAGCAGGTCCTCGGCGCGCTCGTCGTGGCCAAGCCGGCATCGCAGCTGCGGAGCGGCTGGCTCGGTCTCCTCGAACGCCTTGCGATCGCGTTCGGCGGCGGCGTCCTCGTCGCCGGGCTCATCGGGGTGTATCTGACCCGTCGCATCGCACGTCCGTTGCTGGCGCTGTCGGCCGCGGCGGACGAGATCGCAGCGGGGGAGTACGGCGTCGAGGTGCCGCAGCCACGTGGACATGACGAGATCGCGCAACTCTCGGCGCGGTTCGCCGATATGGCGGCGAAGCTCGGGGAGGCGGAGCAGCTGTCCCGCATGTTCCTCATGTCGGTGTCGCATGAGCTTCGCACGCCGCTGACGGCGATCCGCGGTCACGTCTCTGCGCTCCGTGAGGGCGTCATCGAGGACCCGGAGGCATACAGCGCCTCGCTCGCCGTGATCGAGGAGGAGGCGATGCGCCTCGAGCGGCTCGTCGGCGACGTCCTCGACCTGGCGAAGCTCAACGCGCACCGGTTCGCCGTTCTCGAGGAAGAGGTCGACATGCGTGAGCTCTGTGAGCGCGCGTACGCGGCGTTCGGCGAGGTCGCGCGCCAGCGCGGGATCGACTACCGGCGTGACTTCACAGTCGGCCCCGTCATCGTCACCGACGGAGACCGCGTGCTCCAGGTCATCTCCAACCTGCTCTCGAACGCGTTTCGCTGGACGCCGGAAGGCGGCCGCATCTCGCTCGCGCTCGGCGCGGAGAACGGCAGTGTGTCCGTCGTGGTCTCCGACTCCGGGCCGGGGATCTCACCGGAGGAGCGGGAGCGAATCTTCCGCCCGTTCTGGTCGCGCGACGGCGGCGGGACGGGGCTCGGGCTCGCGATCGCGCGTGAGCTGGCGTTCGCGCTCGGCGGCCGCATCGACCTGCGCAGCGAGCCCGGGCTCGGTGCGCGGTTCGAGCTCATCCTGCCGCTTTAACCCGCTTGCTGCTCGGGGCGTTCGATGCGGTACACGACCGCACTGTTGCCGGCGCGGGGCTCGAGGGCCGCTTCGATCCGTGCGAGGCGCTCGTTCGCACTCCGCCAGCCGGAGCTGATCAGGTCGACGAGGAGCGCAAGGTCGTCGACGCGCGCGTTGCGTTCGGCGAGCAGGTCGGTCTCGAGCCGCTCCATGCGCCTGATCATCTGGTTCATGAGCCCGCGCACCTCGGCGAGATGCCGCGCGCTCGGGCGGAAGTGCTCCCGCAGGCCCTCCTCGATCTGGCCGGGAAGCCCTGTCTGGAGCACGGTCGTCGCTGCGGTGAGCGACTCCACCTGGACCCGTGCGCGCTCGAGCGCCGCGTCGAGCATGGCGGGGTCCGCGCGCGACTCGCGCGCTCCCGCGATTCGCTCCAGCGCCCGCTGCACGGCAGACTCGTCCATTGCGGACGACGTTAGCGTCCGCATCGGATGGATATCTCCGACCTCGACTACGAGCTCCCGCCGGAGCTGATCGCCCAGCATCCGACCGAGCGCCGCGACGAGTCGCGGCTGCTCGTCTATGAGCGGGCGACCGGCGCCGTGCGCCACCGGCGCTTCTCCGACCTGCCGGACGAGCTGCTCGGGGAGCTCGTCGTCGTGAACGACACGCGCGTCGTTCCGGCGCGCATCCCGATCGACGCGCCGCGTGGGGAGGTGCTCCTCGTCGAGCGGCTCGAGGGCGATCTGTGGGAGGGGCTCGCGCGCCCGACGCGGCGGCTGAAGCCCGGGGCGACGTACGGGCCGGTCGAGCTGATCGAGCACCTCGGCGAGGGCCGCTGGCGTCTGCGGCTCACCGGCCAGCCGGCGGGGGAGACGCCGCTGCCGCCGTACATCACCGAGCCGCTCGCGGATCCCGAGCGCTACCAGACGGTGTACGCGCGGGAGCCGGGATCTGCGGCGGCGCCGACCGCCGGCCTGCACTTCACGCCGGAGCTGCTGCGCCCGCTCGACGTGGAGCGCGTGACGTTGCACGTCGGTCTCGACACGTTCCGGCCGGTCGCCGAGGAACGGCTCGAGGAACACCGCATGCACGGAGAGCGCTATGCGGTGGAGGCGGCGGCCTGGCGTCGCATCGAAGCGGCGCCGCGCGTGCTCGCTGTCGGCACGACGACCGTGCGCGTGCTCGAGACGCTTGCGCGCGGCGGGCCGCTGGCGGGGCGCACGGAGCTCTTCATCACGCCCGGCTTCGAGTTCCGTTGCACGAATGCTCTGCTCACGAACTTTCACCTGCCGCGCTCGACACTGCTCGCGCTCGTGATGGCGTTCGCGGGCGTGGAGGAGACGCGCGGCCTGTACGCGCTCGCCGTGCAGGAGCGCTACCGCTTCTATTCATTCGGCGATGCGATGCTGATCCTGTGAGCTTCACGATCGAAGCGACCGACGGCGTGGCGCGCGCAGGCGTGCTACACACCGCCCACGGCGACGTGCCGACACCTGCGTTCATGCCGGTGGGCACGAAGGCGACGGTGAAGTCCCTCGACCCGGACGAGCTGCGCACGCTCGGGACGCGCATCCTGCTCGGGAACACGTATCACCTGCACTTCCGCCCGGGCGAGGACGTCATTGCAGAGCTCGGCGGGCTGCACGCGTTCATGGGCTGGGATGGTCCGATCCTCACCGACTCCGGCGGCTTCCAGGTCTTCTCCCTCCGCGACACGCTGCTCGCGTCCGACGACGACGGCGTCACGTTTCGCTCCGTCTACGACGGCAGCGCGGAGCGGTTCACCCCCGAGCTCGCCGCGCGCATCCAGACGGACCTCGGCTCGGACGTTGCCATGTGTCTCGACATCTGCCTGCCGCCCGGCGTCCCACGCGATGACCTGGAACGTGCCGTGCAGCGGACGACGCTGTGGGCGCAGCGGCAACGCGACCTTCCGCGCGCGCCGGGTCAGCTGCGCTTCGCGATCACGCAGGGCGGGCTCGACCGCGAGCTTCGTGCGCGGTCGGCCGAGGGGCTCGTCGAGCTCGACTTCGACGGGTACGCGATCGGAGGGTTGTCGGTTGGGGAAGAGCGCGCGCCCATGTTCGCGGCCACGACCGCCGCCGCCGCCGAGCTCCCGGCCGCCAAGCCGCGTTACTTCATGGGGATCGGCGACCCCGAGGGCGTGATCGAAGTGATCTCGCGCGGCGTCGACATGTTCGACTGCGTCCTGCCCACGCGCACCGCGCGCACGGGCAGCGCGCTGACCTGGGAGGGACGGCTGAACATGCGCAATGCCCGCTTCGCGCGCGACCCGCGGCCGCTCGACGACGGCTGCGCCTGCCCGGCGTGCACGAGGTTCACGCGCGCGTACATCCGGCATCTCGTCAACCAGGAGGAGATTCTCGGCCTTCGGCTCCTCAGCCTGCATAATCTCCGCTTCTTGCTCGATCTCGTCGTCGCCGCTCGCGAGGCGATCGAGCGCGGCGCCTTCGCATCGTGGAGCGCGGACGCGCTCGCTCGGCTCGCCCGGCCAACGGAAAAGGAAATCACTCCATGAGCGGCCCCGGCTTCCTCCTGATCGTCGTCGCGTTCGGCTTTCTCTACTTCGTCATCGTGCGCCCGCAGAAGAAGCGGCAGCTCCAGGCGCGGCAGATGCTCTCCGAGCTCGTCGTCGGCGCCGAGGTCGTGACCGCGGGCGGGATCTACGGCCGGGTCACCGAGCTGCACGACGACAGCGTCGTGGTCGAGATCGCGCCTCAGGTCAGCGTCCGCGTGGCCCGCCGTGCGATCGCCAGCATCCTCCCGCCGGCCGAGGCCGAGGAGGAGCTCGTGGAGCCCGAGGCGGAGGAGCCACCGGCCGCGGAGAACGGCGGCTAACCTGTTTTCTCGCGCGTGAGTGACCGCCGCAAGTACCTGATCCTGATGGGCGCGATCATGGCCGCCGTCGTCGGCGCGGTCCTGCTCGCTGTCCCGGGCTCCCCGATCCACAAGAAGCCGGTTCTCGGCCTCGATCTCCAGGGCGGCCTCGAGGTCGTCCTCAAGGCCGTGCCGCCGAAGGGCGTGAAGGTCGACGCCGCCGGGATGGTGACGGCCCAGGAGATCGTCCAGAGCCGGATCGACAAGCTCGGTGTCTCCTCGCCGGAGGTGCGCAGGCAGGGCAGCAACCAGATTGTGGTCGAGCTCGCCGGCGTGCACGACCCTGCGAAGGCGGCGGCGCTCATCGGCAAGACGGCGCAGCTGCAGCTGTTCGACTTCGAGGCCGACCTCACCGGTCCGTCTACGAGCTCGAGCGGTGCGCCCGTCGCCACGCCGTCGCTGTACGACCTCCTCACCCAGGTGCAGACGCAAGCGGCGAAGGGCTCACCGGAGGCGTACTACCTCTTCCGCAACAAGACGACGACGAAGACCACGCCGGCGGCGAAGAAGGGCGGCAAGCCGACGACGACCACGACGGTCAAGCACTCGCTCGTGCAAGGGCCGGCGAACACTCTGACGCAACTCCTGCGCCCGTACGGCGGGAAGGCGCCGGCGAATACACAGGTGATGAAGGTGCCTGACCACACGACTGTGGTCAGCTGCGCCGAGACGACCGGGTGCCTCGGTGTGAATACGAACGCGGCGATCTCGCCGACGTACTACTACCTGCTCAAGTACTACCCGACTCGCAAGACCGGCGCCGGCCCGGTCCCGGAGATGACGGGATCGGATCTCGTCCGCAGCGGCACGACGGCGGACTTCAGCCAGAGCACCGGCCTTCCGGTCGTGCTCCTCCAGTTCACGAGCCACGGCGCGAAGGAATTCGGGAAGATCACCGCGGCGGAAGCGCATCGCGGTCAGATCGCCTGGCAGATCGCCGGCAGTCCGAGCGGCACCGCGTACCAGAATTACGTCCAGCACTTCGCGATCGTGCTCGACGGGCAGCTGCAGTCGACGCCGTTCATCGACTTCAAGCAGAACCCCGACGGCATTGCCGGCCCGAACGCGGAGATCGACCTCGGCGCCGGCGGCTCCTTCACCGACGCGAAGAACCTCGCGCTCGTCCTGCAGACGGGCGCGCTGCCGTACAACTTCCAGCAGGTCGAGCGGACGGACGTCTCGGCGACGCTCGGCAAGGACTCGCTGACACAGGCGTGGCATGCCGCGCTCGTCGGTCTCATCATCGTCGCGATCTTCCTGCTGATCCTGTACCGCTTCCTCGGGCTCGTCGCGGTCTTCGGCCTCGCCATCTACGCGGCGCTCTACTACGCGGCCATCCTGCTCTTCAACGTCACGCTGACGCTGCCGGGCTTCGCGGGCCTGATCCTCACCATCGGCGTCGCGGCCGACGCGAACGTCGTCGTCTTCGAACGCATCAAGGAAGAAGTGCGCGCCGGCAAGTCCGTGCGCGCTGCGATCGCCGCCGGCTACGGCAAGGGCTTCCACACGATCCTCGACGCGAACGTCGTCACGGCGATCACCGCGCTCGTGCTCTTCTTGATTGCCGTCGCATCGGTCAAGGGCTTCGCGCTGATGCTGCTGATCGGCACCGTGATCTCGCTCGTCACGGCTGTCGCGGCGACCCGCGGCCTGCTCGGCCTGCTCGCGGGATTCAAATGGTTCGACAACCCA